>NZ_JCANTY010000002.1:0-1015655 GCF_059568735.1 Dyadobacter ginsengisoli DSM 21015 | reverse complement strand
TTAACCGACAATGCAAATGTTACCGTGGATTATAATGCTCCAACGCCTCCGGTTGCCACCGATGATTCAGACGCCGGCAACACACCCGGCAGCGATGCAGTGGTGAACCTTTTGACCAACGATGACCTTTCCGATGGCAGCCAGGCTACACCGGCCAATACCTCGGTAGCCCTAATTGCCCCGGCGGGCGGTACTTTGAACCCGGATGGAACCGTAACTGTCCCCGGTCAGGGAGTATGGACTTATAACCCAGCGACCGGCGATCTGACTTTTAACCCGGATGCAGGCTTTACCGGCGACCCGACCCCGATCTCTTACACATTGACTGAAACAGCCACCGGCTTGACCGACACTGCAAATGTGACGGTGGATTATGATCAGGTAATACTGGCCGACTATGGTGATTTGCCTTATAGCGGTGCTACGGTCAATTATCCGAAGGTAAAAGCGGCATTCACTGATGCGGACAACAACCACGTCCCTGATGATGCCGGCGCGGTATGGCTTGGAACCCTGATCGACGCGGAAGCCGATGGTTTTACCAACCCTGTCGATCCGGCGGATTATGGCAAGGGCGATGACAAGAGCGGTGTCGCCGATGAGGACGGCCTGAAGGTAAATGGTCTGATGCAAGCCGGTACATCAACCTGGACAATTACAGCGAATTCAAATCAACCCAGTACAGTGCACTACGGCATGTGGGTGGATTGGGGTACCCCCACAACTGCGCCTGACGGGACATTCGATGATTTTTATTCGGGTACGATCACCACTGCCTCACCGGCCAGCCAGACGGTATCGGTAACAGTACCTGCCAGCTTCCAGAAAGGATCGGTGGTGAATGTGAGGCTGGTAGCGAGCCCGACAGCACTCACGCAGGCGACAGGTTTCAATACCGACCTGGCCAACGGGGAGATTGAAGACTATCAATTCTCTTTCGACGACGCTATGCCTGTGCGTCTGGTGAGTTTCCAGGCCAAAGTCTCCGAAGGTGACGTGCAGCTCGACTGGAAGGCTACCGATCAGGAAAATTTCGACCGCTATGAGGTAGAAAGGTCGCTGGACGGCAAGCATTTTGGCAAAATCGGTGAGGTGGCCTCCAACAATGAGGCAGCGGGTACCTATGTGTACGGCGACCGTGCGGCTGCCGACTATGGTTCACAGTTGTATTACCGGCTCAAAATGGTCGATACGGATGGTAGCTTTTCGTATAGTGTAATGCGTTCAGTACGTTTCGGGGACCTTTCAGCGGGCAGTATTTACCCCAACCCTGTTGCCGACAAGCTGTTCATCCGCATGAGTGACTGGAAACTGGTCAAATCGGTTACGATCTACAACCTGGCAGGTTTGCAGGTTTACAGCTCGGGACCGGTGGCATCGGGGATGGTGGATGCGAGCGGTTTGGGCCATGGCATTCATATATTACAAATCCGCTATACCGACGGCACGGTCCGCGCCCAGAAATTTATCCGCATCAAATGAAATTAGCTTGGAGCAAACCGGTACCTGTGGGTTTTCACAGATTGCCGGTTTGCTTTCATGCTATTCCCCGCATTTTATGCTTTAACCATCTACCCATATAGAACAATGAAAATTGCAATCGTTGAAGAAAATCAAATTGTCCGCCAGGGGATGTCCCACATTGTCCAAATGATCGTCGTCCATGCTGACCTCGTTAGCGTGGCATCACTGACGGACTGGCAGCTTGCTTACCCTGGCGTACAGCCAGACATTGTGCTCAAGGTAGTGCGTAAGAGCGAACAGGTGGACCAGGTGGTTACCATGTTTGTACATAAAATCCGGGCATTGTTTCCGGGAGTTTTCGTTATCCTTCTCAGCGGAGACATGAGAAAATCCACGATTCAAAAGTACCTCGCTAATGGCGTAAAGGGTTACCTGGACAAAGCCGCTGATGTCAATGAATTACAGGACTGCATTGAGAAAGTCGCCAAAGGGGACACTTATCTGAATGTAGAAATCATATTCAATTTGTTAAGGGAGAAAGGAGGGCAAGGTAAAGGTAACCTGCAATCCCGGAAAACTACGGAGGCGTAGCAGCTTCCAGGCGACTTGATACAATCGTTCCTTTAAAATACTTGCCGCATATTGAATCGATGCTGCAGCTGCCGAAAATAAGTTTACTGTAAACTTAATCGTGCCTGCCTTTTTTATTGTATTCTCAAATAATCTTTGAATCGGACAATCGTCGTCCATCCTCAACCGATGTATTTGACGAACATATTGTGCCCACAAAAAGAAAACCCATCTCAAAAGAGATGGGTTTCAAGTATTGCTCAACGTCGCTTAGGAAGTATTATTTCCCGATACAAAGCTACACTATTTTAAGTTAAAATCAATAAAAAATATTTAGCTAAATGTTTGTAAAGTAGTTCTATATATGATTGATCTATTGTGAAATATGACGAATAACTTCCATACTTTATTGATCAATTTTTGCTTTTACCTATTTAAATATAATTAGAACCGATTCCTTTACATGTTAACAACAAACAAGAGTCGACAAAGCGGAAAGGATTTAAGAAGGTTTCTTAAATTCCAAATACAATGAAGGTCGCTAGGTCAATAAGGTTTCGTTTGGAATGTCTATGTTTTACCTCAATTGTGGCCAATTTGGCTCATTATGGAGCTCCATGATGTAACTTCTCGTTTTGTTGATATCACAAATAGATGGAAACAGAAGCGCTGCTGAGTGTAGAATTGTAGAACTACTTTTTGATATAAATAAATAAATTAACCACGCTAATTATGCCTCCAAAACATGCTGTTTATATACTTTTGTATCCGGCATATGTCACATTTTAGGTCTCCAAAAAATATTTTTCTATACACGCATAATTTGTTTTGAAGCTGGGTGATTGTGTAATACGTTAATGCATGGCTATGCTAGTATCCGACTAAGAGGGCGAGTAGTTTAATGAGGTTGCTTGATTTTAAGTAACCTCATTTTTTAATTAAATCATTATACTGAGATCGACTATATTATTTTATAAAAGCGGTTTTTACACTAAACTAAATCAACTGAAAAATGGAAATTCTTGATCTTGCCAAAGCATATTTTAACAAGGGTACAGTGGTGTCTATCGCAGAAGGTATCGGAGAGGAGCCCACAATAGTTCAAAAATCAATTAATGTCATTTTACCTGCCATACTTGCCGGTATTATGGAAAAAGCTTCCACGGCGAACGGCGCTCAGGGGCTGGTTTCGCTGCTGACCGAACATGACGGGGATTCCATCCTCACCAATTTTTCAGATCTACAGTCGAAATTTGGGAAGTATAAAGATCTGACGGGATACGGCGCTAAGATCCTTTCTGCTCTTTTTGGATTGAAGGTGGACAAAGTCGAAGAGGCGGTCGCGGTGCAAAGCGGGATCAGCAAGGCAGGAGCCTCATCTCTTCTGAACATCGCCGCCCCGGTTTTGGTAGGGGTCATCAGCAAGCATTTCAAAATGTCGGGAATGGGAGTGTCCGGTCTTGTGAGTCTTCTCATGCAGCAAAAAGAAGCCCTTCATGCTGCGGTTCCCGCCGGGTTACTGGCTTCCCTGGGCTTTGCCGGCCTGGGCGATTACAAAGGAAAGGAGGTAAATCCTGCCAAAACCTTTGATAGCCCTACCTATCACTACGAACCGCAAAAAAAGCATTCGATTCAGTGGTTGCTCTGGGTTTTGGGAGGGCTGCTGTTGCTTGGGGCCTTTCTGACTTTCAGGGCATGCCGGAACGACCATGGTGTAACGATACAGGAAGCGGCAACCGAGGCGGACTCTATGGCGGGCAAGGTCTCCGATACATTTGATTCTGTTGCGGTGCGTGCCAATGCAGGCTTAGAGGCGTTGGGGAATTTCTTCAAGTTAAAATTACCGGGTGGCGTGGAGCTGAACGTTCCTGAATTGGGGATTGAAAATAAGCTGGTAACATTTATCGAGGATTCCTCCAAACCCGTAGACAAAACGACGTGGTTCAATTTTGACAGGATTAATTTTGAGACTGGAAGCGCGAAACTAAGCGCAGAGTCGCGCGAGCAAACTAAAAACATCGCAGAAATCCTGAAAGCTTTTCCGGATGTGACATTAAAAATCGGGGGATATACCGACAATACGGGCGATCCGAAATCGAACCTCAAATTATCCCAGGACAGGGCAGAGGCCGTCAAGACCGCGATAATATCCGAAGGAATTGACAACAAAAGGCTGGATGCAGAGGGCTATGGCGACGCGCACCCGGTTGCAAGTAATGACACGGAGAACGGCCGTTCTCAAAATCGGAGGATCGCGGTAAGAGTAACCAACAAATAAAGACCATAATAATTTTATTAGCCTAGGAAAGATAAACCGGGTCGGGAAGGAACAATAGTCACCATGGTTTTTTATCTTAATGGGCAAATAAGCCTTAGAGAAACCGTTGGATCTATTTTCTTTCCCGCCCCAATTATCAAGCATCGCGCTGATGACTGCCTGGTTTTACCTGGTTAACTCCGTTGCGTGCTCCCTGGCGCAGTCCGTCAATCCGTATGTGATGGAACACTATACGGATGAAAATGGCTTGCCCCAAAACAGCATCAATGCGATCGCGGAGGATTCCAAGGGCTTTTTATGGTTTGGCACAGAATCCGGCCTCGTGAGATTTGACGGGCAGTCGTTTTTTGCTTTTGACAAAGCGGCCCTCGGTACCCAGGGTAACAGGATCAGGTACTTTCTCCCCGCAACAGGCACTCCAGGGCCAGAGAAGCCACTGTTTTATTCCTGTGACGGCGTCAACACCTATGTCGGGGTTTTTCCGGATTCCTATCCGAGGAAGGTTGACCACTATCCCGACCAGCAAATCCGAAATGCCCTCACTAATGCTGCAAAAGAGGCCAAGATCCATCAAATTCTGAGTTTGCCCAGGCACTTTGCATTTTACATAGACACCCTCAAAAGCCCCGATATGGGTATTCTTGCGGTAGGCAATAACGAATACTATTTTCGCCGCAATGGGAATGTTGCGTACTATCGGGGAGCTAATAGGGTATATTCTGTGAATGTTCCTGAAAATCAGGGGATATTTTACAGAAACGGAGAATTATTCGCCGCGCGGCAAGACGGCAGCCTGATCAGGATAGAGAGAGGCGGAAGCCAAATGGTGGCATTACGCGGGGATATTTTGAAGGACGCGGATTTTGAACAAAAGAAAAGTAAGATAACTTATTTCTGGAACAACGTATCCTTTCAGTTGTTCGCGCACCTTTCAGGGAATCTCTACCGGATTAACACGATCCACAAAAACACGGCGGACACCGAACTGCTCCTGACAGGAATGGACCTGGAGAAACATGGGGTCCTCTGTATTTATGAGGATGATAATCAAAATATTTATCTTGGATGCAGGACGGAAGGACTCTACTATTTCAGAAAGAAACAGTTTCAGGTGGCCGTAGCTCCGGAAGATTCAATAGGCAGCGTTTTTTATTCGATTGCGCCTGCCGGGGATAATGCGATTATTACCCGCCAGGGCTACCGGATCAATCTGAGCCCTGACAGTCCTCCTATCAGACAGGACAAGTCAAAATTGGGACATTTCTGGTTGTGGAGTTCTTTGGCCAAGGACAAGCAGGGGAATCTTTGGATGGCCGAGACCAGTTCGCCGGTTGACAGGCAGCTCAGCAAGTATACGGCAGATGGCAAAAAATTGCTGGCTCGCTGGGATGTCCCCGGGGCAGTCGCAGGCACGTATTGTGATCCGTCCGGCACCATTTGGTTTGAGACCGACGTAGGCGTTTTGTATTATCTTTCATCGAAGGAGTCGGCGGGAACAACCCCCAGGCGCTTTGTCACGACCAAACTGGGCGGTATCAATTCATTTTATCGAAGTGGTAGTAATCAGCTTTGGCTCGGAACGTCGATAGGCCTTTATGCGGTCGATATCAGGTCAAAGGCCATTACTACCTTTAAGGACCTGATCGGAAAAAATGTCCGCAATATTTACGGCGCAGGCAATGAACTATGGATTTGCACTTATGGTGACGGGTTGTATTTATACAAAGGCAACCGGCTTACTCATTTTCCGCTGGACAAGGAGAAGTACCTGTCTTCGGTACATTGCATTGTAGCCGACCGGCAGCAAAGATTCTGGCTTTCCACCAATAACGGACTGTTCGTTGTTAGCAAGGCCGACCTGTTGCGCTATGCCGCCGGGGAAGCGCCATCTCCATATTATTATTACTTTGACAAGGCCAGCGGTTTCAATACCAATGAATTCAATGGCGGTTGTCAACCTTGCGGTATTAGATTGCAGTCAGGCAACATTGTTTTCCCTTCGATAAACGGGGTCGTCTATTTCAATCCGGACAGCCTCACGATGGAGTATCCGGACAAAGAAATTCTGATCAGTGAGATCCTGGTAGATGGAAAGCCTGTCAAAGTTGGCGGGAGTATCACGGTCGAAAGGAATTTCGGACAGATGCAGCTCCTGATTTCAACGCCCTTTTTCCAAAACAAGAAAAATATCCGGTTGAGCTACAAGGTTTCCAACGGCGAGGGAAGTGGTCCGTGGATTCCCGTCACAGATCAGGGACGGATCTATCTTTCCGGATTGAATCCGGGTGATAATGTGCTTAATATCAAGAAGATTGATGGTTTTGGGAAAGATAATGCTTCATTTACTTCAGTAAAGATCCTTGTGCCTCCCTACTGGTACGAAACCAGCTGGTTCGCTGCCGTGCTGATTTTACTGACTTTGATTGTGATCTATTTCTTTTTTAAGGCCAGGGTGAAGTACCAGGCGAAAATGAGCTACAACCAAAATCTGCTAAACAATGCCCGGCTGTACGGGGATATTATCACGTCAATCAATCATGATGTGCAAACCCCCATGCTCTATGTTATTTATTCCCTCGAGCAGATCAATGAATACCTGGCGTCTCCCGGCCAATCCGATGCCAGGTACTCGAAAGTAGGAGCGGAAGCGCTGTCGTCGTTGCGGAGGATAAATGCTTTGACTAATAATTTATTACACTATTTAAAAGTCAACCTCTACCAGAATAAGCATTCGATTGCCACAACTTCGGTTGAGCTGCGTCCGCTGATTTCCGATATCGTCGAAATGTTCTCGGCAAAAATTGCACGGGATCATATTAATGTTTCCAATCTGGTGTCAGAGGACGAAGAGGTGATTCTGAACCCCCAGGTTTTTTCGGTAATCCTGCACAATCTGATTGATAATGCCGTAAAAGTGAGCAAGGAAGGGACGATAACCATCTCTACCACCATGCACCAAGGCAAGCGGCAACTATTGATCGAGGACTCCGGGCGGGGTATGCCAGCCGCGGTTTCCGATTTTCTGATGGCTGATGCGGAAATCTTCAAACCCGCGGATCGCGATCACGTAGATTCGCGGATGTCCCATACCGGTGGTTTGGGTTTAATCATTGTAAAGGATCTATGTCAGCTCTCAGGGATAAATTTGGACGTAGTATCCCGGCCGGGGAATGGAACACGTATTTATCTGGCGGCTTTGCAAAATGGAAATTGACCAGAACTAATTATGCTAAAATCCCGCAAAGAGGCTTGATAGGCAGTTATTTGGCCGTTGATTTGGCTTTCCATCCCGATACCGGCATTAACACCGGTCTTATACCAATCTCCCGCATGCTTTTATAGGCCGTCACAGTCTGACGGACATCACCACCCGGCCATGGACCACGGCGTCCCGTTGGCACATTTCTGGTTGAATTTATTGTTGTCAGCGCCGCTTAACTGTTTTTGCATAAAACTACTTCTATCACTGTTCTTATTAGTTTTTGCTGGGTTTCAAAAATATCTAAGTCGTGGAATCGACGGATGTTCTTCACATTTGTCTGGCAGGAGACGTTTTGTTTTCGATGTCCATCAACAGAATGACGATGAAGATAGCAATCATAGAAGAGAACCAGTTTGTACGGCAGGCACTGTCCCATGTTGTTCAAAATATCACGGATCAGAAAAACCTTCTGGGGGCCGAGTCACTTATCCAACTCATGGAAACCTATCCCAAGGCAGATCCGGAGATTATCCTCAAAATTGTCGGCCAAAGCGAATCGTTTGAACAGGTGATCACCCAATTTGTACATAAAGCCAGGATCTTATTTCCGGACAGCCGGATCATTTTATTCAGCGGTGATTTAAGAAGGTATACGATACATCGTTACCTGGTAAACGGCGTGAAGGGTTATCTGGACAAAACGGCAGATGTCGCTGAGCTGGCAGCGTGTATCAAAAAGGTCATGCGGGGCGGGGTTTACCTGAATGTCGATGTCATCTACAAGGTGCTCGTTGAAAATGGTAACAGCCAGCACAGGGGTGGTCCCAAAAGCCGCAAAACCGCAAAATCTGACAAACACTAGCGCCCGACGTTGGCGAGGAGATCCCTCAGTTCCACGATATTGCGTACACTCAGTTTTTCGAAAATCTTGGATTTATGACTGCTCACCGCGGGTGCCGAAACTGAAAGTTTGGTGGCGATCTCGTTGGTGGGCAATCCGGAAACCAGTAATCGCATTACTTCGAGTTCTTTCTGAGACAGTTTGTCAAGCGCTTTGGAAAAAGGGTCCTCGTCGTTCAGCAGCTTTTCTATATAAACCTGTTGCATGTTTGGGCTCAGGTATTTTTTGTTCTGCATTACCGCATTGATCGCATTGCAGATCTCTTCTCTCGGACTACGTTTCGGGATGTACCCGTCCGCACCCGCCTTCATATACGAAGCCGCGTATTGCGTTTCTTCAAAAGCGGAAAACATCAGGATCTTCAAACCCGTTTGTCGCAACCGGAGGCTTTCGATCATGGCAAGCCGGTTACCTCCCGGGAGGTTGATATCCAGAATGATCAGATCAAATCGTAATTTTTGTACCAATGCGAGCGCATCGTCAAAATTCTCGGCCAGGTGAACTTCGGCGCCGGGAAATTGCTCTTCCAGCAGGCGCTCGATACCCATCAACACAATTAGATGATCGTCGGCAATTAAAAATCTGGCCATAAATTCAGGATAGTTACAATACGGAACCCTTTTTGCTCCCGCAGGAGGACACGTTAGTATATCATTTGATACAATTTAAGAATTAAATATACATCCCAAACTTCAGGGCCCGAATCCTTTTGTGAGGAAGCATTTTCGCTGATCCCGGCGGGCACATTGCCCCTTCCGCTGGCGGATCCGGGATGGTGTGAACACGTTTTGGGGCAGAACACCGGCTGCTATGGCAAATAAAAAACCCGTTGCCCAGCGGACAGCGGATTTAAGAATTGCCTACTATGTAGGGCAGCACCCGTTACTTATCTTATTCTCGTCGCCATGATTATCGCCGACAACGATGATAGTAGCTGAGTAAATATATTGTGGCGCTCTCAGATGCAAAGACTAAAAAATGTAGATGCAAGTCGAAAAAAATAACTTATTGTGAGATCGGTAGTTGATTGTTAGAATAAATTCGATGAAGGACCAAAGAAGTGCAGAAGCCCGGGGATTTGATCATTTTGAAAATGTAATGTGTAATCGTCGGTTTCGGGCAAGTTATTCGCTGCGTAGGCTTTTAACCGGATTTGTCAAAGCTGCCTTAATGCTTTGAAAACTAACCGTTAGCAGCGCAATTCCTACCGCAATTGCACTCGCCAATGCAAATATCCACCACTCAATGTCGATTTTGTAAGCAAATTCCCGCAGCCAGGCCCCGGTGGCATACCAGGCGACGGGGCTGGCGATGACAATGGCGATCAGTACGAGTTTAAGGAAATCTTTGGATAGCAACGCAATGATACCGGCCACACTGGCACCCAGTACCTTCCGGATACCGATCTCTTTGGTACGCTGTTCGGCCGAAAATGTAACCAGGCCAAACAACCCGAAGCATGAGATCAATATGGCCAAAATCGAGAAGTACTGTATTATTCTGCCGGTCCGTTGTTCCGATACATACTGCCTGTTCAACGCCTCGTCAACAAACTGATAATCAACCGCTGTCTGTTTTTCATATTTTTTGTAGGTATTTTCTATCGCGCTGATCACCTCGCGGGTTTGGTTGGGGTAAGTTTTTACAAGCAGATCGTAAAAGCCATCTTTTGGCTTGCTATACAACACAAATGGCTCTATGGCAGCATTTAATTTGCGAAAATGAAAATCTTTAATCACGCCAACGATTTGTCCCTTATACTCCCAAATGGTAAAACTCTTTCCAAGGGCTTGTTTTGGCGTCCAGCCCATTCTCTTCACGGCCGACTCATTGACTATGAATGCCGATGCGGCGGTATCCGTACTTATTTTTGGGTCAAAATCCCGTCCGGCGATGAGCTTCATTCCCGTGGTTTTCAGATAGTCCGAGTCAACATTGGCCAATCCTATCAAAAAGGTATCGCCTTCTTTCTGACCTTCCCATTTGATGGAGTGGGTGCCATTGTTGACGTCAATCAGGTTATTGGTGGATAATGAAGCACTGGCGACGCTTTTTTCTTTTTGCAAATCTGCTTTCATCACCTCGGGATTATCCCGCAAATTGAATCTCATCCTGACAGAAATCAGCTGTGATTTTTCAAAACCCAGGTTCTTATTTTGGATAAAATTCATCTGTTGGGAAACAACAAGGGTTCCAATGATCAGCACAACCGAAAGTGAAAACTGCAAGACCACCAGCACTTGTCTGAGACTTATTCCTAAACCGGCAGTAAATGCGCCTTTCAGGGGTTGAATGGGCTGAAATTTAGACAAATAGGCGGATGGGATGCTTCCCGCAATCATCCCAATGATGAAGCCAAAGCTCAAAATGACCGAAACAAACCACGGGCTATTAAACGGACTTTGAATGTGCTTTGAAGCAATTTCATTCAAAAACGGCACGGAAACCGTCAGGAGAATGCAGGCAATAAAAAGCGCCAGAAACGCCATGAGCATGGCTTCGCTCAAAAACTGTATCACCAACTGGAATCTCACGGCGCCCACGGCTTTTCGTATGCCTACCTCGCCAGCCCGTTTTAATGCGCGGGCAGTTGATAAATTGACGAAATTGAAAACAGCAATTATCAGAATGATAAGCCCGACAGCCACGAATATTTTAATGGTGGACAAACTGCTCGTTTTGCTCCATTCGGTGTTAAATTCAAATTCAGATTTTAGATAAATATCAAAAAATGGCTGTAAATGAAATTGCGTTTTCGAAACAGGGACGTATTTCTGATAGTAATTATGAAGTTTGCGCTGTAACGCATTTCGGGATGCGTCGGAACGGAGTTGAATATAGGTATGATAATCATTGTTCTCCCACCGGAAGGACCGGGGTTCGGCTTCCCATATTTTTATCGGTAACAATACCTCAAACTGGATATGCGAATTTTCCGGACAGTCCTGTGCGATGCCAACCAGTTTCAGCTCCCGGTCGTCATTAAAATTGATGGCTTTTCCCAGGAGATCCGTTTTGCTCCGCCAGTCTAACCCGAAAAACTGCGCTGCGACGGACTCCGTGATGACAATTTCATCGGCGTTGGTCAAAACCGACTTTCTGTCGCCCATGAGAAGCTTAAAGTCCATCATCGAAAAAAGGCCATTGTCTGCCGCGTAAGTATTGCCGGATTCGACTAAATTATTTTGAATTTTAAACATCCTGTTCCCCAGTCTTCTAAGCTGGCAGGTCTGGGAAATTTCTCCGAAGTCGGTTTTTAATGCTGCGGCTAATGGTCCGGGCGAAGTGGCAATATCATATTCTTCGCCACTCATATTTTGCTTTTCAACTACCCGGTAAATATCCTTTCCGTTTGGATGGAACCTGTCGTAGCTAAGCTCATCCTGCACATACAGGCCGATCGTAATGCAGCAGGTAAAGCCAATGGCCAGCCCGAAAATATTGATGGCCGAATATGCTTTGCTTTTCAACAGGTTCCGGAATGCGATTTTAAAGTAGTTCTGGATCATGGCGGATCGCTGTTTGAAGGGTTTTTGTACTGCTGTTCCTGCTTTTACAGGTGCAAAACGGTTGGTAGATCGAACGAACCTTGTCGCCGCACCGATGGGCATCATTTGGCTGTTTTGCAGTATAAATGTCTTGCCAGATATTGAACCGACTTCAAAATAGCAGAAAGAGGGCTGTTGGCTTGTTAATGTGTTCATAACCGGACAGTTAATGTCCCCTGATGGACATTCTGCGGTATGACTTCTCTGTATCGGGTCGAGGATTCCAAACGGTGGTTTCCTTCGGGAAGTTACTTCCGCCGAAGGTTCTGGGACCTGTAAAGTCAAATGGCGTAAAGGTCCCGGGCAAAAGTGCCCGGGATCGAAAAGACGCAGGCAGCCGGCAATCAGTAATAATTGTAAGAAATACATTTATTATTAAAATATTTACAATATTTGTAGCATTAAGTATAAATGGTGGCGCAAAAGGCATGTCAGGCAATCGGCCTGCGCCCGGAATGTCTGCCGCCAACTCAGTCAATTAACCACAGACAACGACAGAACGGGATGGATAAGGTGATTGAAAACCATCAGGAAGATATCCCGGACGCTATGGTCTGGTCCTTTTTCAAGAGCGGGGATGACCAGTCATTGAATACCCTTCTGCTGCGTTATTTTCGCCCTCTGCTACTCTACGGAAGCAAATTCTGTAAAGACCGGTCCTTGGTTGAAGACGTTATTCAGGATCTGTTTCTTGATTTTCTGGAAAAAAGGACGCATTTGGGGGATCCCGTTTCCGTCAAAAACTACCTTTTCAAGTGCCTGAGGAATAACCTGATCAGGGCTATGAAGGAGAACAGGGTACATATTGAACTGCCGGAAGAGGATGACCTGTTTGTTGATTTCGAAAACATTGAAAAATTCTTAATCAGCCTGGACGAGTCTGCCGAACTCGCTTTAAAAATCACCCGCTTCTTTTCTTTTCTGACCAAAAGGCAAAAGGAAGTACTTTTTCTTCGGTACTATGAGAACCTGACCAACGATGAGATCGCCGAAATGATGGGTATCAGTAAGCAATCCGTTTCAAACCTGCTTCTCAAAAGTATCAATGTCCTGCGGGAAAACTGGGTATTTATCTTCATTCTTTTCCTGTACAAGTCTCTGTTATTTAATCAATTGCATAATAATAGTTAGAATTTCTCAAAAAAACTTTCGTGAAAAAGGGTATAAATGATGCGGTTTTTTCTAATCGTAGCAGGGGATAAATAATACTTCTATTTCATGAATAAGTATGAAAATTTCAAGTCGATTGACTTCGTAAACGATCCGGCATTCCGGGACTGGATCTTTAACAGAAAGCCAGACGCCGCGCTGTTTTGGAATACCCTTTCCGAAAAGTATCCTTCCCTCATTACCGAAATGGAGGTAGCCAGGTTGTTTTTGCTCAACATCGCTGACGGCCAACCCGCGGTTACCAATGATTACATCGACAAATTCGCGAACAAAATTTTACTCAAACACCAGAAACGCACCGAATGGCAGCCGGATAAGCCATCGCGGTTCTGGCACCGGTACTCAGTAAGCACATTCTCAGTCGCCGCATCCGTTTTGCTGGTTCTGGGCTTTGCCTGGTTCTATCTGGCGGGAAATAAAATTACATCCGTCTCTTCTCCGGAAATCACAAAGGGGCAGGGCGAACTCATTAAAAAGACCAACGAATCCAATGTTGCGGAAATAGTCAGCCTGGAAGATGGAAGTAAAGTCACGCTGCAACCGCATAGTTCACTCACGTACCCTGCCGTTTTCGACCGGAAGATCCGCGTGGTGCGGCTGGAAGGTGAAGCTTTTTTTGATGTAGCAAGAAACCCGGAGCAGCCTTTTCTGGTGCACTTCAATAAACTGGTGGTCAAAGTGCTCGGGACGAGTTTTACGATCAGGTCCTTCGATAATGAGGAAAAGGTACTTGTAACCGTGAAAACCGGGAAAGTCTCCGTATTCGACAATGAAGAGCTGACCAAAACCAGGAAGGAACCCAATCCGACGCTCAATGGGATCGTGCTGACAGCCAATCAGGAAATTTATTACAAAAAGGATGAGAGGCAGTTTGAGAAAAATCTGATCGCCAATCCGGTCATTGTGGACCGTACGGTGAAGGAAAAGGATTTTGTGTTCGAGGAAGCACCGCTGATTGAAGTGTTCAGAAAGTTTGAAAAAGCTTACGGTATCCCAATCATTGTGGATGAAAACCAGGTGCAGAATTGCACGCTGACGGCCTCCATGGCCGACGAGTCGCTGACAGAAAAATTAAACCTGATGTGCAAGGCCATTCACGCGAGCTATGAGATGATTGATGGCCAGATCGTCATGAATGTCAGAAGTTGCAAACGATAAAATCAAACATCTCCAAACTCAATTTCGTCTGTATGGAAACATAACCTCTACCCCATAAAAAGACCGGCAGTGTTTGCGGCACTGCTGGTCTTCAGGAGTTCCCCATTTTTTACTTTACGTATAAGGTTTTCTTGCAAAAAACCTCGGGGGATTGCTTTGCCCAAATCATCTCAAAAATTGACACAAAACAAATCAAATGTATGAAAGTTAACCCAGTCCTCCAACGCTTACTACTGCTTTCTATGAAGGTGACGTTGATACAATTTTGCACCATTGCATTGTTTGCAACCCTTGCGGTTGCGCGGCCCGGACATGCACAGGAGATACTCGAACAGCGGGTTACGCTGACGGTAGAGAACCGGGATATCAAGACCGTTTTATTGAAAATTGAAGCGGTGGCCAATGTCAAGTTCATGTACAGTCCTGAGTTGATCCGGTCGCGCCGGAAGGTGACGCTGGACGTCAAAAACGAAAGGCTTGCCCAGGTCCTGGCCCAGTTTCTCAAACCTTTGGACATATCTTTTCAGGTTAATAAAAAGCACATTATTTTAAGCGACAACGAGCCTCAAAACTCAGGGAGCATCGAGCAGCCCGCACCGGATTTCACACAGTCCCAACCGAGCCGGTTTTTGGTGACGGGCAAAGTGACCGATGAAAAAGGTGACGGCTTACCAGGCGTGAATGTGATTTTGAAAGGAACACAGACCGGGACCGCCACCGACATTGATGGCAAGTACAGCCTGAATATCCCCGATGAGAAGGGCATCCTTGTTTACAGCTTTCTCGGCTATGTGACCCAGGAGAAAGAAATCGGTAACCAGAGCGTGGTGGACGTCAGGCTGGTGGTGGACGACAAGTCGTTGGAAGAAGTGGTGGTGGTAGGTTACGGAAGCCAGCGGAAGGCGGATGTTACCAGTGCCGTGGTGCGCGTAACCCCCGAAAATTTCGTGAAGGCGCCTACTGTTGACGTAGGGCAGCTTTTACAGGGAAAAGTGGCAGGGCTTACCATTTCAGCACCGAGCGGCGATCCTACGCAGGGTTCGCAGGTTTTGCTTCGCGGAAATACGACGCTTTTAGGCGCGAATTCCAATCCGCTGGTTTTGATCGACGGCGTGCCGGGCGATCTAAAGACGGTAGCACCCGAAGATATTGAAGCGATCGACGTATTGAAAGATGGCTCTGCCGCCGCTATTTATGGCACACGCGGCACCAACGGGGTGATTATTGTGACCACCAAAAGGGCCAGCGGCAACTATAACAGTGCCGTGGAATACAATACGTCTTTCAGCACCCAGACGATCGCCCGGCAGCTGGACCTTCTGACGGCCGCGGATTACCGGGAACATATTTCACAGGGGATCAGGGACAAATCCTGGGACCTCGGCGGGGATACCGACTGGATGAAAGAGGTGACCAAAAAGACCCTCAGCCAGATACACAACCTGACCTTTCGAGGCGGCAACCACAAAACGAACTACCTGGTGAACCTCAATTACCGCTTTCTGGACGGGATATTTATCAAATCGGAAAATACCACTTTCAATGGCCGCGCCGATGTGAATCATTCGATGCTCAATGATAAACTGAATATCAATATCGGGTTTTTGAATTCCTACAATACCTATCCCACAACCGGCGACGGTGTGAGCTTTAATGGCTATGCGTACCGTCAGGCATTGATCCAAAATCCGACAGCTCCTACCAAAAACCCTGATGGAACATGGTTTCAGCAAACCGGGATATTCAACTATGACAATCCGCTGGCGCGTCTGCACGAAAGTGACGGAAAAAACGATTCGCAGAACACGCGGATTACCGGTAACCTGACTTACAACCCTATTAACAGCCTGAAATTGTCGGCTTTGATCTCCTACAACCGGTACAATCAGACCCGCGGCTACTCCGAGACCAAGAACCATATTTCTACTTTGCGTGACGGCCGGAATGGTTATGCTTCCAATGGGTCGAATTCGTCCGTAGATAAATTAATGGAACTGACGGCACAGTTTTCCAAAAACCTTGGACTGCACAAAATGTCAGTACTGGGCGGTTACAGTTATCAGGATAACTCCAACCGGAATTTCTGGATGCAAAACTGGGATTTCCCGACCGATAAATTCACCTACAACAACATCGGCATAGGAAATGCTATCAAAACGGGCCTTGCACCCATGGGAAGCGGAAAAGCGGAAACGAACCTGATCGGTTTTTTTGCACGGGCCACTTATAACTACGATGACCGGTACCTGTTGCTGGCCAGCGTTCGGCACGAAGGAGCCAGCCAGCTGGTAGGGAGCAAGTATCCCTGGGGAACATTTCCGGCCGTTTCGCTGGGGTGGCGCATCAGCAATGAGGCTTTCATGAAAGGTCAGAATGTGTTTGACGACTTGAAGCTGCGCGCAGGCTATGGCGTGACCGGTACTCAGCCCAGTAACCTGTTTCTGGGGGTGGCCATCCTGAATTATCAAAAATATTTTTACTCGAACGGGAAATGGATACAGACCCTGGTGCCCGCACAAAACCCTAATCCGGACCTGCGCTGGGAGGAAAAGCACGAATCCAATATCGGGCTTGACTTCTCCATCCTGAAAGCGAGGATCAGTGGTAGCATCGACTATTATAACCGCCGGATCAATGGGCTACTGTATGATTTCCAGGTTCCGAGCCCGCCTAATCTGTACACGTCCACCCGGGCGAACGTTGGGATCATGGAGAACAAGGGGCTTGAAGTGCTTGTCAATTTTGTTCCGGTTCAGACCCAAAACCTGGTCTGGAATTCGAGCATTAATTATTCCACCAATACCAATAAGCTTGTCAGTCTCTCCAACGAGCTTTACAAGTCTACAAACGACTATTTCGTGACAGGAGCCACCGGCGATCCGGTGCAAACCTTTACCCATATTGTGAAAATCGGTGATAAGGTCGGTGACTTTTACGGATTTAAGGTGGTCGATATTTCGGAAGACGGGAAGTGGATTTATGAGGGAAGGGACGGAAAGCCGCAAGTATATGCGGACTACCAGCATGCATTTGAAGATAAACGGGTGCTGGGAAACGGGCTTCCCAAATTCTATTTGAACTGGAACAACAATATCCGGTACAAGAAGTTCGACCTGGGCGTGACCATGCGCGGCGCATTCAAATATCAGATCCTGAATTTCCAGCGCATGTTCTTCGAAAGCACCGGATTGCAGCAGTATAACAACATCAAATCGGCCTACGATAAGGTATTCGACAAAGCCGTGCTCAGCCCCAGCATGCCGCAGGAATTCAACAGCTATTACGTAGAAAACGGCGATTTTTGGAAAATAGACAACATTACGCTGGGCTATGATATCAATGGGTTCAAGAACAAGTTCATCAAATCCATCCGGATTTATGGGTCTACGCTGAACACTTTCACTTTTACAAAGTACAAGGGCATTGATCCGGAAGTGGACCGGCTTGGACTGACACCAGGGAATGACAACCGTGACAAGTATCCGACTACGCGCACGTTTACCCTCGGCCTGAACCTTGTTTTGTAAAAATTCTTAAAACATCTCCGATCATGAAGAACATTCAGTTAATCATAAAAAGTAAGATTGCATTACTGTTTTTGCTTTGGGCAACGGCCTGCACCGAATTAAAGGACGAAAGTTTTGACAGGATCATTGCAAGCCAGTTCACGCCTGCATCGGGAGACGTGGCGTCGCTCGTTGGCGCGGCGTATACCAACTGGCGGGACGTGTTGCAACAGTGGAACGGGCTTTTCAGGACACAGGAGGTGTCGGGCGACCAGCTGGTGATGCCCGCCCGTCCCAACGGCTGGGTAGATGGGGGCGTATACCGGCGCATACACGACCATAAATGGACCGCGGATGACGATATTGCGGTCAACAACTGGAACCGCACCTATGCCGGGATCGCAAACTGCAACCGGATCATTTATCAGATTGAATCCGGCAGCATTCCGTTTACGGACGGTAAGGAAGCGGTGATCGCCGAATTGAAGGTGCTGAGGGCTTCTTATTATTATGTGCTTTGCGATATTTTCGGAAATGTGCCTATTATCACGCAGTTTGATGTTCCGGCTGGGTTTTTGCCGAAGCAAAGCACCCGTAAGGAGGTATTTGAATTTATCGTAAAGGACATTACAGATAATCTGCCGCTTTTATCCGACAAAAATGACCCTACCACTTACGGACGTTTCAACAAATGGGCGGCCCACACTTTACTTGCTAAAATGTATTTGAATGCCGAAGTGTTTACGGGAACGGCTGCCTGGGACAAGTGTCTCGAGCATTGCAATGCTGTCATCAATTCCGGCGGTGGCTATGCATTGGAAGCCAACCAGAAGGAGGTGTTCAAAACCAATAATGAATCGTCGAAGGAAATCATTTTTGCCATTCCTTTTGATATCAAATATGTGACCGACTGGAACGGTTTCTCCATTCACATGGAAACACTGCAGCCCGCGAACCAGGCCACTTATAATCTCTTAAATACGCCCTGGGGAGGAATTTGCGCTATTCCGCAGTTTATCAATTCATTTGACAAAAACGATGAGCGCCTGACAAGCAACTGGATACAGGGGCCTCAGTATTCTGCGGGAGGCACGCCGCTCAATTGTACGCTGGGCGCATTTGCCGGAAAACCGCTGAGCTATATCAATGAACTGCCGGGCGTGGATCAGTCTGAAGAGATCCATGGTTTCAGACTTGGAAAATTTGAAATTGAGAAAGGTACAACCGTAAATCTAAGCAATGACTGGCCACTTTTTCGCTATGCCGACGTGCTGATGATGAAGGCCGAGTCACTGCTCAGGAGCGGTAAAGCCGAAGAGGCGGCGGCGATTGTTACAACCGTAAGACAACGGAATTTCAAGGCGGCCCCTGCCAAAGCCACCGTTACCGGTGCCGACCTGATGAAGGGAAGCTCCTATGATTACGGACTTCGCAGTGGCAGCACATCGACCCAGGAAGGAGGGGCAGATATTAAGTACGGACGCTTTTTGGATGAATTGGGCTGGGAATTTGCGCAGGAAGGCCGCCGCCGCCAGGACCTGATCCGGTTTGGTGTTTTCACCACCAAATCATGGCTCTCCCACAAACCCAACGGAGAATACCGCAGCTTGTTACCGATTCCGCGGCCCGAACTCAACAAAAACTCGAACCTGAAACAGAATGACGGGTATTGAGCGGAAGATTGGCGTACAGTTAGTATAGTAGTAGTATGAGTGCATCAGCATCATCCACCGGAATTACAAGTCCCAACTTGAATTCGGATGGATGATGCTGATTGCTTCACCGTTGGGAGCCAACGAACGATTTGAAATCGCCGGTTTTGCCGGATCCACCCGATTAGCGGGCGTTCACAGCTTTTATGCCCAGCTGGTCGCACCAGCCCAGAAAGACATGGTAGGTATCGTCCAGTACCTTCATTTGCTCTGCCGGGATGGATTTCGCTTTTGACCTGCACACGAGTTCAACGGGCAATCCTCTTTTTCTTAAAAAATATTTGGAACTGAGCGGATAATACCTGGAAATCAGTGGCTCCGTGCGGGCTATTTCCGATTGTATCCAGGCAACATCCGTCGATTTGGAAGGGTCGCCCGCGTACTTGCAGAGCCATGTGAGTATTTCGGGATAGAAATTCCCGGAGATCGGGGACATTCCCCGGCCACCTCTCTGAAGGGATTCCGCGGCGCTGGCAGTATGGGCATTGTAAAATTCCAGTTGTGTGCCGCGTGCAATTTTCAGCTTCACCTTGATATTTTTGATGTCTTCGGAAGTGTCTTTATGATAGATAAAACGACGATTGGATACGAGCGATTTGAACACAGCCGGTGAAATGAGACGTTTGTAGGGGACCGGACATTCATATGTTCCCACTTTCATGTCGCCGGTGCGGGAGAGGAATTGCTCAAAATTTTCCATTAGAACCGTGTCACTTTCGCTGGCCGCCGCAAAATGGCCCGAAATAAGAATGACGCCGTCGGCACCCGTGTCCCGGATTTGTTTGGCAAAAGTCACCTTGTTTTCCAAGGTATCGCCAAATGAACCGGTAGATACTACCGGCACCTTGCTTCCGGCGTAATCCACGACATGCCGGGTCAGGCCAATACGTTCCTGATCGTTCATAAAGAACATTTCACTGCTGAGGCAATTGGCAAAAAAGCCTTTTGCACCGGCTGCGAGATAAAAATCGGTAAGCATGGACACTTTGTCGTAATCAATCTTCAGGTCGCTTTTGAAAGGCGTGATCATCACAGGGACAAACTTTTTTTCAGCGGGTGCCAGGTAGCCCGCACCATAGGAGGTAAGGGCACCGGCACCAGCGGCCAGGCCGATAGCGGCAGGAGTCAGCTGCCCTAAAAACGTTCGTCTCGAAATTGGATGGTTCAGTATCATTTAAAATTCAGAGGTTTAGGGGGGATTTGGGTTTTGTCAAATACTTACTCCGAATTGTACAATTAGTACGCTTAGGAATATGACTATTTTTTGGTTTTAGCAACACAGAAAACTAGCCTGTTGGGTAGAACAGGGCAATTTGAACAATCAGGGACGGGAAACGCGCGGGGAGTATCATCATGGTTCGAACACTTTTGCAGTTTATTCACATTTAGTTGAAATAAACGTAGTACGATATGAGGCTTGCAGCGTACAGTAATTATCGGATTGACGTAGGATTTCTGTCAAAAATCCGTGATGAATATTCCCAAACCCTTTTTTTGCATGAAAGAGAAAACATTACCAGACAATGGTACGCGCTTCGCCATTTTCTGCAAGCGGTGGACCATACTAGCTGCCATTGCCGTCGTACCGGCCACCACCCAGGCAGCAATGCCAATGTTTCCGGATAGTCCGGAACTTAACACCACTCACCTGAGGCTGACAGGCAGTTTGTCCGGAGCAGTTGAGAACATCAGAGGGAAAGTAACAGACGAAAAAGGGGACGGACTGCCCGGTGTAAGTATTTTGCTGAAAGGAACCCAGCAGGGGACATCTTCGGATGCGGACGGAAATTTTTCCATCGATGTTCCTTCATCCGGCGCAGTGCTGGTGTTTTCGTTTGTAGGCTACACGGCTCAGGAAGTGCAGGTAGGAAGCAGGACTACACTGGATATCAAGCTGGTTACAGAAACCAAGGCGCTTGATGAAGTGGTGGTGACCGCATTGGGTATTCGCCGGGAAACCAAGTCTCTGGGATATTCGGTGACCAAAATAGCCGGCGAGAATTTTACAAAGACCAGAGAAACCAACTTCGCCAACTCGCTGAACGGCAAGGTTGCAGGGGTTAATATCAGTCCGGCTGCCACGGGGCCTGCGGGTTCCAGCCGGGTCACGATCCGGGGAAATACCTCTATTTCAGGTAATAACCAGCCGCTGTATATCATCAATGGGCTGCCGATGGACAACACTCAGTTTGGAGGTCCGAAAAACGATAACCCCGACTTTGGTGACAACATTTCGAGCATCAACCCGGATGACGTCGAAGATATTACCGTTTTGAAAGGAGCTACTGCGGCCGCATTATATGGTTCACGCGCCAAAAACGGTGCGATCGTCATTACAACCAAGTCGGGCAAAGGCAACAAAGGGTTAGGTGTTGAATTCAATACCAACAACACTTTTGAAGTGCCGTTTTTTATCTGGGAATTACAAAAGGAATACGGCCAGGGCTATGGCGGTGTGAAGCCTGCCAGCCAGCAGGATGCGGCGAACCACGGGCAAAATCACTGGGGCGCCCTGTACGACGGATCCCAGACCGTTCAGCTGGACGGGATTCAGAGACCTTATTCTTACGTAAAGGACCAGGTGCTGGCAGATTTTTATGGCACCGGCCATACCAGTAGCAATAGCATTTCTTTCTCGGGCGGTAATGAGAAGGGCAGCTTCCGGCTGGGCATCACCGACATGCGGAATAAGGGTATTATCCCCAATGCAACGATGAGAAGGGACAACATCAGCCTGGGCCTCAATCAGAGTATTTCCAAAAACCTGACGCTTTCCGCCAACGTCGATTACATCAACGAGCGCGTGGATAACCGGTATGTGTTTACCGGTAACCAGGGAAACAGTGCGGGCACAATTCTGTATGTCAACAGCAATATGCCCACCAGCGCCTTGTCGCCGGGTTATGATGAAACTACCTTCAAGGAAAAAGTCCTGGGAACGGATTTGAACGCTACAAATCCTTATTATACCCTGAACAGGATCAAAAACCGGACGGGCAAGGACCGGTTTATATCTACCGTCAACTTGCGTTACAACATCTTCGACTGGCTTTTTGTGCAGGGGAAAGTCGGGCAGGACTATTACAGTTTCATGACCAACAAGATCGTTCCGGAAGGGACCGGCTACCGCCCCGGCGGGCAGATCGACCAGAGCCAGCAGAATTTCTGGGAGCGGAACTACGAAGGGATGATCGGGCTGAACAAAAGTCTGAGCAAGGATTTTGACCTGGCTGTAAATCTGGGGGGTAACCTGATGTCGCAGCACCGCTATACGACCACCATTGTGGGTTCGGGTATCGTGGTGCCCCAGTTGCATGTGATCAACAACACATCCACCAGAAATACCACGACGGCTACCTATGATAAGAAGATCAATTCGGTGTTTGCCACTGCCGAGCTGAGTTTCAGAAACTACCTGTACCTGAACCTGACGGGAAGGAACGACTGGTTCTCTACTTTAAATCCGAAATCAAACAATTTCTTTTATCCGTCGGCCGGAGTAAGTTTCGTGTTCTCGCAGGCGTTCGAAATGCCGGAAGCGATCAGCTTTGGAAAGCTGCGCGTGGCGTATGCGGCAGTGGGCGGCGACACGGATCCTTATCTTCTTAATCTTACATATGGTTTGTTACCGTATAACTATGACGGTCGTTCGCTGGGTACTATCAACCAGTTTACGGTGCCCAACAGCAGCTTGCGGCCGTTGAGTGTGAACGAGTTTGAAGCAGGTCTGGACCTCCGGTTGTTCAACAACAAGCTGGGTTTTGATATAGCGGCTTACAATAAGCTGACTACCAATGATATTGCAGTAGAGACCATATCCTCCACCACCGGTTATTCAGGAGTGTCTGTAAACGTCGGGGAAATCCGCAACAGGGGTGTTGAATTCCTGGCTACCGTAAAACCGGTGACGACCAGGAATTTCAGCTGGGATCTTTCCCTGAACGTTGCCTACAACAAAAGCAAGGTCATGAAGATATCAAATACGTCCAAGGAGTTGATCCTGGCCACATCGACCAAGGCGTTCATCAAGCATGTGGAAGGGCAGGAGTATTCGCAGATCGTCGGGCGAACGATCCTCAGAAACGAAGAAGGGCGCGACGTGATCGATACAACCGGTCTGCCTATCATTCCTGCATCCGTGGTCTCGTTCGGGTCGGGGATCAACAGGTACACTGCCGGGATCATCAACAATTTTTCGTACAAGGCTTTCACGCTTTCCGCTCAGGTAGACGGGAAGTTTGGGGGAAAGATCTACTCTGAAACCAATTACAGCCTCGACCACCGTGGCATGTCGCCGCATTCGCTGATGGGGCGGGCCTCGGGCGCGGTACTTCCGGGTGTTACCGAAAAGGGAGAGGAAAACAAGGTGCTGGTTTCGGCCAGCCGGGTAAACAACCGGGCCATTATCGTGAGAAGAAGGGATGCACTGGACGACTATATCTATGATGCAAGCTTCATCAAACTGCGTTATGTATCGCTTACCTATAATCTGCCAAAAGCATTGTACGAAAAGATCGGGTTCGTGAAAGGCGCGAGCGTGTCGCTGGTGGGAAGAAACCTTCAGATCCTGATGAAACATACCCCCGGTCTGGATCCCGAAACGAACTTATCCGCAGGGAACGACCAGGGAATCGAGTCGACTGCTTTACCTCCGACCAGGAGCTACGGGTTCAACGTAAATCTGAAATTCTAGTCATGCAAAGGTTAAATTTAATGGAGATGAAAAGGATATTTAATATATGCTTCGCCAGCGGCCTTTTATTGCTGGCTTCCTGCGACAACGGTTTTGAAGAACTGAACAAAGATCCTAATGCTGTTACCGCCGACCGGTTCAATCCCGCCTATCTTTTTACAACCGGGCAGTACAACACGGCCAAGGGAGATGAAAGCAACAGCCTCAACTACGCCGAGCCGTTTGTGCAACATATGGCCTCGCTCAGCAACGTAGGGATTTTTGATTTTCAGGGGGATAAATATGTGTATCACAAAGGGAATAATGAGCAACTCTGGAAGGCTACTTACAATGCCGTTTCAGGCTCCTCCAAACTCATCGAGGATGTGATCACACTGGCAAAGGACAAACCTCAGTACCACAACTTGTATCATATGGCGCGGATCTGGAAAACGGTAATTTTCCACCGCTTGACTGATATGTATGGTGATATCCCTTACTTCGAGGCGAACCAGGGTTATTACAAACAGATCTACAAACCCAAGTATGACGCCCAAAAAGACATATATGCCAATATGCTGTCGGAGCTGGAAGATGCCACGGCCAAGCTGGACGCAGGGCAGACTGTTTTTACTTCGCCGGATATCGTTTATGCAGGTAACATTGCTAAGTGGAAAAGATTCGGCTACTCTATGATGCTCCGCCTCGGGATGCGTATGTCCAAGGTAGACCCTGTGGCAGCTGAGGCCTGGGTGAAAAAGGCTTATGCCGGCGGTGTTTTCTCTTCGGTCGATGACAATCTTTTTATAAGAGGAACTGACAAGGCCGGTACCCAGGAAGTACTGACCAACGGTCAGAGCTGGACGTTAGCCGTGTCAGGAAGGAGCCCGGGTAAGATCGCCAAGACGTTTTTTGACTACATGAAAAGCCACAACGATCCAAGGCTGAAATACACGGTTGCGGTGTATACTGATCCCACCAATGTTGCTACCAAAAACACCGACCCGGCTGTCCAAAAGGGGATGCCGAACGGACTGGACCGAATTACCCTGCCCAGCAGTCCGAGTTACGATCCTAATGTACCGGGTCAGGAACACCAGTTTTCGGGTGTGAACAGGGACGTTTTCGCCAAGCTGGACGGACCAAGAATGCTTCTTACCTATGGAGAAGTTCAGTTTATGCTGGCCGAGGCAGCAGTAAGGGGCTGGATCACCGGGGACGCTGCCCAGTTTTACCGCAACGGGGTAACAGGCGCTATGAAAACGCTTGCGCAATATGATGCTTCCGCCACTATACCGGATGCAGATATTACTGCATATCTCACTGCATTTCCATTTGTTGGCGTTGCAGACAAGGAAAAGGCATTTGAGCAGATCAATTCGGAATATTGGGTAGCCACTTTCCTGAACGGTTATGAATCGTTTGCCAATGTCCGCCGCTCGGGATATCCCAAACTGGTTCCCGTGAACTATCCCGACAATGAGACCGGCGGCACCTACCCGCGACGCTTGCGCTATCCCGACGATGAGCCTGTTTTAAATGCAGACAATTACAATGCGTCGGTGGCCCGCCAGGGTGCTGATAATTACAAAACGCACGTATGGTGGGATAAGTAACAGTATATTGCTAACCAATTTCAAAGTGCATCTATGAAATACCTGGTCACATTATCCCTGGTCTTTGGGTTGTCGGCAACCGGAGCTTTTGCGCAGAACAAGGATTATCTGTTTTATGTAAAAACACATTGCGACAATCTGATCTTCCATGGCAAAGATGTATACGGTACTCAGCAATCCAGCATGCTCGCCTCTGTGATCGATTCGCGGGATATGAGTGTTCCAAAATCCCGCGTTCCGCCTACGGAAGGAACGCGGGAATCGGACAGGGCTGTCGGCGGGAGCAATTATTACCATGATGTGGAAACCATCAGGCTGCTCGAAAACCTGACGAAACTGACTGGTGATGCCAAATACAAACAGGCCGCGGCGGACTATACACGTGATTTTCTGACCCTTTGCCAGAATCCATATACGGGACTTTTGGGCTGGGGTGAGCACCTGTATTACAATTTCTTCAATGAGAAAATCATGGAAGGAGATCTCGAAAAACCCGGGACGTTCTTTACCCATGAGTTTATAGAAAACACTCCACCCTGGGATTATCTCTGGAGAATGGATTCGGCAAGGGTAAACAGGGCTATCACGGGGGTAAGGGGCCATTTCCGTTCGCCGGTCACACAGAGTTTTTTGTTTAACCGGCATGCCCGCTGGAACAAAATTGAAAAGCCTGAGTACCGCGGACTGGAGCAGTACCAGGACGGTGGCCAGGCCTGGATCAAGCATTCTGGTCTTCAGGCGTATTCTTTCACTTTTTTGTATACCAAAACCCGGAACCCGGAATGGAAAAGATGGGCGGAAGGTGCAGGAAACTTGTTCTGGAAATACCGCAATCCTGAAACCGATCTGACGGTAGGCTGCATCGATGACCCGCGTCCGAGTGGCATGTACTCCTCGTTGAACGGGACTGCTCTGCTGAGTTATTATCTGCTGAAATCCTGGGAGCTCAATCCGGAGTTCGGTCATTTTAAGGCGCAGGCGGAAACCATGCTGAAAGCCGCTGAGAAATATTCCTGGAACGCTGCCAACAAGGGGTACTATCTGCTGGTGAAACCGGACGGAAAACCAGACGGCACTGAGATGATCCCTACGGTTTCTACGGGGTACAGCGAGGCTGATATGTTGCTTTTCGGAAGCATAGCCGCATATTTTTACAAAACTACCGGGGATAAAGCCTATTTCGGGATGGTAAAAAAAGTGGCGGATGCGGTGGAACACCACCAGTGGCCGGACAAGTTTGTGATCAACAGCCTTGCCTCGAACCTTCAATTTTCGCTGGATGCCTACGAAATCCTTGGTAACGAAAAAATGTACCAGCGGGCCAGGCAGCTGGCGGATATAGGTATCAAAAAACTGTGGAGCGGAAAGCTTTTTATAAGGGAGCCCAATGATCCTTATTACGAATCCAAACTAGGCACCAGTCTGATGCTGGCAGGTTTTCTGAGGTTACATTATCTTGATAAAAAACAGCCTTCGCTTGCTTCTGTGACGAAGTGGTCTTTGTAATGAGTTTTGGGAAAAATGGCCGGTTGCATTCAATGCTATCAAAAAGCCTATCACAACGGGATAGAAAATGATATTGCAGCAATACGGAAACCCTGTATGTGGTGACATTGTCACGACCATTTCACCAGCCATATCAATACAATCTTCCAAAATCCCGGGTTCCTCTGTCAGAAGGAGCCCGGGATCCTTTATTTTTTCACTTACAGTATGCTGCCACACCGCGTCCGGCCCGGAGGTATTTGCTTATGTAGCTAAGATTATTTATGTTGCATGTACAGTGCTCCATCACAGTTACTTCCCATGAGACAGTTGCCGATACACGGTGAACAAGAATTGTTGCGTGACCTTGCCAGGGGTGATGAGCGAGCTTTTCGTGCCATTTTCACAAGTTATGCCGACCTGCTGGGCAAACACATTCTTCGCATTACGAGATCCCAGGAGTTAGCGGAGGAAGTGGTACAGGATGTTTTTCTGAAAATCTGGACCAAGCGGGAGGAGTTGGCAGGAGTGCGCGATTTCAGAGCTTATCTGTTTGTCCTGTCCAGGAATTATGCGATTAACTACCTCAAAAAAACAGCGAATCTAATGCTGAGCGAGTTAGACGCGGATAAGGTTGCCGTCGAGGATATTGATATATCTGACCATGAACACGACAACGATTATTATGCGCTGATCGATGAAGCGATCGATCTTTTGCCGCCGCAGCAGCAAAAGGTCTATCTTCTCAGCCGGCACGAGCGGCTGAAATACAATGAGATCGCTTCCCGCCTCAACTTGTCCCGCGAAACGGTAAAAAAGTACCTGCAAATAGCCACGGAATCGGTTACTGCTTATGTCCGAAAAGGCTTCATTACACTTCTTCTCATTTTTTTTCAATAAAAAATAAAAAAACTGCTGATCCGATAGCCCCATTTCGGGCGCTTGAACTGTCTTATATAAAAAGGCTTATTTTACTCAATTTTAAAGCGCATGAGCGTCACCCGCAACCGGTTATCGCTGCTTTTCCATCACTATTACGATGGGACTGCCACGGAGCATGAAATAAAGGAAATGATGGGCCTCATCAGAAAGGCGGATGGCGATGCGCAGCTATCAGCACTCATAAAAGAGGCATGGGGGGACCTGAACGTAGATAAGCCCGTGTTTCCCGATGAAGTGCATGAGCGGATAATCAGTAACATCCTGCGTCCTGAACACGGGGCAGACTCGAATCCGGCGGGGAAAGAACGAGCTCATCCGGCTTCCGAAAGAAGTATATTTCGGCTGCGATACTGGGCGGCGGCGGTCATTATACTGGGCTGTTTCGGAGTCTTATGGCAATGGAATGCGAGCGAAAAGGGCGGAGTCAAACCCGTTGCAGGGCAGTCAGATATTCAACCCGGAGGCAACCGGGCGACATTGACGCTGGCAGATGGCTCCGTGGTTTCTCTGGATAGTACGGCCAAAGGTGCGGTGATACAGCAGGGCACGGCGAAAATTTCCAAGGCTGGTGAAGGAGAGTTGGTGTACAAGCAAACCGCGTTCGCAGACGCGCAGTCCGCAGACGCGCAGTTTGGTAAATCCTTTCCTGACAAAGGTTTACAAATGAACATGATCGCGACGCCCAGGGGAGGACAGTATCAGATCACCCTGCCGGACGGCACCAAAGCATGGTTAAATGCCTCTTCATCAATTCGTTTTCCGGTAGCTTTTGCCAACAACGAACGTAGAGTTGAAGTACAGGGGGAAGTGTACTTTCAAGTGCGGAAAGACAAATTGCGTCCCTTCAGGGTGAATTTTGGGACCAATGAAATAGAAGTGCTGGGTACCAGCTTTAATGTCATGAATTACAAGGATGAGCACGCCGCTCAAACTACACTGGAAGAAGGGTCCTTGATTGTCAGATCCCGAAACCAGGAAAGTAAGCTTAAACCCGGGGAGCAGGCAAGCATCGCGCGTGAAGGTGCTTTGGCTGTTGCCCAGGTTGACGTCAGCGAGGCCATTGCATGGAAAGACGGGCTATTTCATTTTGAAGATGCGGGAATAGAGGAAGTCATGCGGCAGGCGGCGCGCTGGTATGATATCGAGGTTACCTATGAAGGCCCGGTTCCCAAAAGACAGTTTACCGGAACGATCGAACGTAACCTGAATATTTCAGAATTGATGACCATGCTTCAATATGCCGGTGTGAATTACCGGATAGATGGCAGGAGGATTCATATATCTAAGTAGTCGTATATAGAATAGCGTTCTTTTTTTTCTGCCAGATATTTTTCAAAATCGGAAAATCATCATAAACCCTGACCCTATGAAAGCGAAGCCTAATCCTCCCTGACTAAAACAGGCCAAAAAAAGGAGAAATGCTGCAAACATTTCCCCTCTACATTCAGGCCAGTCACGAAAATCTTTGTCGAAAAAGTATTCTAAGACTATTCCTAAACCTTACAAATATATGCGATTAGATCTTCTACCCCAATGCGGGAAAGGGTATTATTGTGTCAAGCCCACTAACCTTTTTTTGAAAATGAAACTGCTGACCATCTTCATTTTCCTGGCTCTTACTCAGGTCTGGGCCACGGGCTACAGTCAGAAAATCACATTAAACAAACAAAACGTTTCGGTGGAAACGGTCCTTAAGGCGGTACAGAAACAAACGGAATACCGGTTTCTGTACGATAAACTCGAATTACCGACACAGAAGCGTATCACGTTCACCATCAGGAACGGGTCCATTGAAGAAACGCTTGATCGGTTGTTTGAAGGTCTTCCGCTCACTTATAAGATATTCAACAAGAATATCGTGATCCGGAAGGAGACGCCGGTCAAAAGAGAGCCATCGGCGGTCGCTCCGGCAAAGCCACCGGTGGAAAAGGAAGAAGTGACCGTCCGGCAGATTACGGGAAAGGTGACCGATGATAAAAAAAGCGGACTCCCCGGCGTGAGCATCCGCATCAAGGGTACCCAGAGCGGTATGATCACGGACGTCAATGGTAACTTCAGCCTGGACGTGCCCGACGAAAATGCGATTCTGGTGTTCTCTTTTGTAGGTTACGAAAACCAGGAAATAGTGGTCGGCAACCGGACCAATCTGGAAGTAATTTTGAAGCCGGACGAGAAAGCACTGGATGAACTGGTGGTGATTGGTTACGGCGTGCAGCGCAAGGGCGATCTGACGGGCTCGGTCGTACGCGTGAAAGGAGAGGATTTCAAAACACAATCGATGGTGCAGGTTACGGAAATGCTGTCGGGTACTGTTGCCGGTCTCAATACCAACCAGGCGACCACTGCGGCGGGCGGCGCTTCCATGGAAGTCAGGGGACCTAAGTCACTTTCGGCGGGAACAGAACCTCTCATTGTGTTGGACGGGGCCGTTTTTCGGGGCAGTCTCCGCGAAATCAATCCGAGCGATATTCAAACCATTGATATTCTGAAAGATGCGAGCTCCGCCGCGGTGTATGGTTCCAGCGCTGCGTCAGGGGTGATCCTGATCACGACGGTGAGGGGGAAAGTCGGGAAACCGACGGTTAATTTCGCAACGAAAGTCGGCATGAGCCAGTCGAATAACCAGCGCCGCGGACTCGGGCCGGAAGCGTATCTGCAGTTCCGGGAAGACCATTTGAGACAAATTTCCCCTAACCTGGATGTCAGTTTTTTTACAAATCCGGACAAATTGCCCGAGGGGACGACCATTGAAAAATGGCGGAGCCTGAGCCCTAACCCGCAGGCCGATAATACCCAGGAATGGATGTCACGCCTCAGACTGTTTCCGGAAGAGAGGGAAAACTACCTGGCCGGAAAAACCATGGACATGTATGATGAAGTGTTCAGGAACGGCCTTCGTCAGGATTATGACCTCAGCATTAACGGCGGTACCGACAGACTGAGCTACTACTGGTCGGTCGGCTACAACAACAATCAGGGTATTCTGGTAGGCGATCAGTATTCCAGCGTGAGTTCAAGGCTGAATGTGGATTTCACGGTGGTGGACTGGCTCAAGGTAGGGGCGAGCAGCCAGTTTTCGGACAGGGATGAAAGTTCGGTGCCGGCAAGTCTGCAGTTTTATGTCAATAGCCCTTACGGCCAGATGTTCGACGCAAAAGGCAACCTGAAAAGACTTCCGCACGGTCACTCTGATAATCCCTTGCTGGAATATTATCGCACCGACCTGCTGAACAAGACTAACAGCTTGTTTTCCAATATGTATGCCGAGCTGCTGCTACCTTTTGGTATTACTTTTAAAACTTCTTTCCAGCCCAAGTATGCGAATACCAAGTATTATGCATTCAAGAAGATCAGCGAGAAGCTGGGCGGTTTTCCCAATGAAACGGCATCCGGCGAAAGAAGGGAATCGTCGAGCCTGAACTGGATGATCGACAATGTTTTAACCTGGAAAAGGGAAATGGGCATTCACACGGTGGATGTGACGCTGCTGGCCAATGCTGAGAAAAACCAGTTCTGGTCGACCGTTCAAAGCAACCAGAATTTTAACCCAAACCAGGAACTGGGTTACCACGGACTTCAGTTCGGTTCCAATGCAGCCATTGTCAACAACGACACGAAAAGTACGGGTGACGCGCTCATGGCCCGGGTGAACTATTCCTTAATGGGTAAATACCTGTTGACTGCTTCGGTCCGGCGCGACGGCTTTTCGGCATTCGGCAACCGGTATCCTCGCGCCACTTTCCCGGCGGTGGCGGCTGCCTGGATCATTTCAAATGAAAATTTCTTCAAATCCGCGGCGGTTGACCGGCTGAAAATGAGGCTGTCCTGGGGCGTAAACGGCAACCGGAACATTGGAATTTATTCAGCGCAGGCTACCGTTAATTCTACATTGTGGTACGATGGCAGCAGTACCCGGGTCGGCGTTTTTAATTCCACACTGGCCAATAGCGGCCTCAGGTGGGAAAGGACAACTTCATTGAATGGCGGGATCGACATTTCATTGCTCAAAAACAGGATCGATCTGACCGTCGATGCCTACGATATCCGGACCACGGACCTTCTTATGAACCGCATTCTGCCGCAGGTTACAGGCTTTACGAGCCTGACTGCCAACCTGGGAGAACTTGGAAACCGGGGAATGGAATTAAACCTGAATACCGTGAACGTCCGGACTTCGGAACTTAGCTGGAGTTCCAACTTTGTCTTCTCATTCAATAGAAATAAGGTTAAGAAATTGTTCGGGGACATGGGGAAATACACTTTACTGGGCGAGCAGAGAAATGGGGAAGTCCCTGATTTCTCCAACCAATGGTTCCCCGGCCAACCCTTGGATGTAATATGGGATTATGATGTGGTCGGCATCTGGCAGACAGACGGATCGCAGGAGGCGGCCAAATACAATATGCAGCCGGGCGACTACAAGGCGGTCGATGTAAACAACGATGGGAAATATGTTGATTTACAGGATAAAAGGTTCATCGGCTATGACGCACCGCGGTATCGCCTGGGCCTGAGAAATGACTTCCGTTTTCTCAAAAATTTCACGGCTTCCGTCTTTGTGCGTGCCGATCTGGGGCATTTAGGCGCTTACAGTCCGGCCTTGAATGGTGGCTGGGACCAGAACGACAGGTTCAACCGGAATGTAGGACCGGTTCCCTACTGGACAGCCGACCGGCCGAACAACGAATATCCGAGGCTCAACACTTACCTGGCAGCATTCGGAGGCGGGATCATGATCTACAAGCCGAGGTCGTTCGTGAGAGTGCAGGACGTTTCGCTCGCGTACGACATCCCGCGCGAGGTGCTCAAAAAGCTGAAAATGAACAGTGCACAGGTATTCGGTTCTGTGAGAAACCTGGCTACATTTTCGAAATGGCCGGGCTGGGATCCGGAATCCGGCATGAACCCCATGCCGCGCAATTATACCCTGGGCCTAAGTCTGTCACTGTAAGACATTTGAAGTAAAAGGACATCCATATGAAACCACGCAATATACTTTCGTCATTTCTATTTTTTGCACTGCTCATGCTCTCATCCTGTTCGCAGGATTGGCTGAAACCCGAGCCACTTTCTTTCTATGCGCCTGAAAATGTGTATGTCGATGAGGCTGGATTTGAATCCGGACTGGTGAATTGCCGCAAGGAGATGAATGCGGATAACCACGGCGACCGCGCGGTACACTTCCTGGCGCTGGATTTTATGTACACGGACATTGCCTGTTCCATCGAGCAATGCGATTTTACCAAAAATACGCCCAGCACAGTAGGCAGCCGGTCGGCTTTGCAGAATCTCTTCCTGAGAGGTTATGTGTATATCAAAAATGCCAATACAATCATTTCCCGGATCGATGCGATCACCTGGTCGGACCCGGCCGTGCGCAACCGGATATTGTCCGAAGCGTACTGGTTCAGGGCATATTGGTATTACAGGCTGGTAAATTCCTATGGCGACATTCCCTGGATCGGGGAAGAATTGACGGATGCAAAACTGGACTATCGGTCAACTTCGCGTTGGGCGATCCTCGGTCAGTTGCAAAAAGACCTCGAATTCGCCAGGGAATGGCTGCCAGCCACACCAGCCAGGTTAGGAAACGTCCCAAAAGGAGCTGCCAATCACCTCCTGGCGAAGATATACCTGGCCAATGGCGACTTTGACAAAGCGATCGCAGCAACCACCGAGGTAATTAACGGTCCATACGCACTCATGAAACAGCGGTTTGGTGTCGATAAGGGCAGGGCATATTACAATTTGATGTGGGATCTCCACAGGATACAGAACAAGAACGCGGCCGAAAATACCGAGACCATTTACGCAACCGTCGACAGGGCGGACCAGGCGCCTGGCACCTGGTGGGATTTGAGGGGTACATTTTCCATGCGCCACTTCGGGCCATCTTACTGGCGGGTCCTGGATGCTACCGGAAATCGTGCGACAAACTGGAATACAGTCTCCGGAGACTCGCTTGGTTCCGGGGATGCGGCAGTCCGGACTAATAACTACTTCATCTACTCAATATGGACGGGAAAGAACGTCGTGTGGAACAACACGCCCGACCTGAGGAGATCCAACAGCAACTGGATTGAAATGGGAACTGCCACCGCCGAAATCGCGACGGTAAGGGAAGGTTCGCCGAATCTGGGAGAACCGCTCAGCAAAAAATACCTCGCGAGCCTGGCAGACACGGTGGAAACCTGGTATAGCTGGCCTTATTATAAAACCTATACGCCAACGCCTAAAACACCTTATTGGGTACAGCCGCACGGCGGACAGGGTGACTGGTATATTTTCCGCCTGGCCGAAACCTACCTGCTCAGGGCGGAGGCGTATTACTGGAAAGGTCAGACCGGATTGGCGGCTGCGGACATTAACACTGTTCGGGAAAGGGCAAAGGCGCCCCTGATCGCCGCCTCGGACGTCACACTTGACTATATTTTCGACGAACGTGCGCGCGAGCTTTATATGGAAGAGCCGCGCCATTCGGAAATGGTACGGGTGTCGTTTACTTTGGCCAAACTTGGCCGGGAGGGATACAGTCTTTCAGGAATTATGGCAAAAAACTGGTACCACGACCGTGTTATGCGGGTCAACCATTTTTACAAAACACCCCGTTTCCAGATTTTCGGCAACACCGCGACTTTGCTGCCTCAGCATATGTTGTGGCCCATCCCGCAGAGCGTAATCACAGCCAATACACTGGGGCGGATCAACCAAAACTTTGGCTATGATGGCGCAGAGTTGAATGAACCACCGCTTGAAACTATTCCCTAACCCTTCATGGATGGATCGTTCCCGGGCTGGCTTTATTTAAAACGGAGCCGGCCAGGAGAACGGTCCATACTCTAACCTTTTCATCCAAAGCCTTTTCGGAATCAAGGATTCCATAAAATGGAGAAGGCCCGCAATTTTCGTCAGGCATATGTATAGCTATTTTTTCAGGAAGAATTTACCGGGAATATTTTTGTTTGTGCTGATCCTCGGCACCCCGGGAGAAGCATTTGCGAATTTCCACCTGTTTGCCGGATACAGGGTACCGGCAACGGATTCAATCAAGCCACCCTCGGTTTTCGTCCATACCGGTTTCGAAAACGCCTCGCCGGCCAATTGGGAGATCGATTCCGCCGGGCGTGTGATAGTGAGCCTGGTATACGATCATGAGCGATTTTCGCCTAACCGCGCCAACAATCACTGGCATTTTAAAGTAATGGCACCGGTAGGAACGGAAGTCACTGTGGTGCTGCGGAATTTTGAGAATGTGTGGAACAATCAGCCTTCCAGAATTATCTCGAAACGTTCGCGGGTATGTATTTCCTTTGACAGGAAAAACTGGGAAAGCCGTGAAACAAAGATTTTGGAAGACAGCAAGCTGACTTTCAATGTTAAAATGCAGTCGGAAAGTGCCTGGATCGCGAGTGTGGAACCTTATACGGTAACCGACCTTTCCAATTTTCTGGAATCGATCAAATCACACCCGCTGGTGAAAATAACGGGGGTTGGGAAGACGGTGGAAGGTCGGCCGCTGGAAGTTGTCAGGATTGGTTCCCCATCTGCTCCGAAGCGCATCTTCATCCGAGCTCGTGCACATGCATTTGAATCGGGTGGGAACTGGACAGTCGAGGGCCTGATCAAACGCATTTTGAAAAATGATGCTGAGGTGAAAAAGTACCTAAAAAGGTATTGCCTGTACATTATGCCGATGGCGAACAAAGACGGCGTCGTGAGAGGCAAGACGCGGTTCAATGCCAATGGTTTCGACCTGAACAGAAAGTGGGACAAGCCCGCGGACCCTGAAATTGCTCCCGAAAATTATGCCCTGGAAATGTGGCTGGGGCAAATGATCAAGAACAACAAAAAGCCCGATCTGGCGATTGATCTGCACAATGACCCCGGTGGGCAACTGCACATTACCCGTCGCGAGGGGGATCACAGTGGCTATCTGCGCAACATGGAAAAGCTCGAAACGCTGCTCCGAAAGCACACCTGGTTTACCGAGGGAAGTACGAAAGCTACTTTTCGAAATCCAGGTTCGCTAGGCGACGGACTGCTGGACAGGTACGGCGTACATGCGGTCGTTTACGAACTGAACTACGAATGGATTGCGGGACTCAACAAGGCCCCGCTCGCCGCCGACTGGCTATCGCTGGGCGACCAATTGCCCGAGGTTTTTTATAACTATTTTGAAAAATAGCCTGGGGCAATATACCTGAGTTATACAGGTACAGCGCACCGCAACATATGTAGAAATCACCATAGTGAAACAAAAGAGAAGGTGCAGCGCACCGTAATATTTGTAGAAATCACCAAAGTGAAACAAAAGGAAGGTGCAGCGCATCGCAATATTTTGCAAAACCCCGTAATGACCGTGCGATAGTCATGCATCTAATATGATCATAAAGAATTGATTTTTAAAACAATAACGGTATAAGATGAACAAATTGATATGGATCCTGGGGCTCTTTTTCAACGTTATTTTTTATCAAAGCCCAGAAAAGCAAACCCCGGGAAAACACAACTTTTCGCAAACGTCAGAAACATACGGACTGGATTCCACGCAGCTGGAATTGAAAGTCGTTGCCGGGCAGCGCAACGTGCCCTGGGAGCTGGTTTGGGGGCCCGATAATTGGATATGGTTTACGGAACAGGATGGAAAGGTTTCCAGACTTAACCCAAAATCCGGGGAAATCAGGGAGGTGTTGCAGCTCGATGATTATTACCGGAAGCGATTGGGACTGATGAGCATGGCCTTGCACCCCGATTGGAAATCGAACCCGCATGTTTTTATCAACTATTCACACTTGAAAGAGGATTCGTCCATTGTTTCAAAGCTCGTCAGATATACGTATGACGGAAAACGATTGATAAAGCCGCTTTTGCTGAAAGAAATTCCGGGTTACCTGGGGCACAACGGCTCCCGACTGGTGATCGGCAAAGATCGTAAGCTATTATGGGCGACTGGTGATCTGAAAAAAAAGGAGGGAGTACTCGACCCTGCGTTCGCGAATGGAAAAGTGCTGCGCTTGAACCTCGACGGAAGCATTCCATCCGATAACCCGTTTCCGGGAAGTCCGGTTTGGGCCATGGGATTCCGTGTGCCGCAAGGCCTGGCACTTACACCGAAAGGGAACCTGTTTATTGCCGAACACGGTGATGCAACTGATGACGAAGTGAATCTGATAACCCGCGCGGGCCATTATGGCTGGCCGGAAATCGCAGGGAATCCCGATCAACCCGCAGAGGCCAGCTATGCCCGGGCACACCACACGACCACGCCTTTAAAAACCTGGACACCGACCATCGCGCCGGCCGGAATGGATTATTACAACGGAAATGCTATCCCGGAGTGGGGAAATGCACTCCTGCTCACCACCTTAAAAGATCAGAGCTTACGTGTACTCAAACTGGATCCTGCAGGCGCGAAAATCGTGGAGGAAGAGATTCATTTTCAGAACCAGTATGGCAGGCTTCGCGACATTTGCGTGTCGCCCGATGGGGATATTTACGTTTCCACCAGCAACCGGGACTGGAATCCTCCGGCGCATTTCCCGGTCGCAGCGGATGATAAAATCATACGCATTTCAGCCATTGGTAAAATGACAAAAATGCAGAGGAGCGAACGGGCCGCAAAGGTAGCGTCATCGGAAAAAGCGACATTGTATGCCCAGTTCTGTGAGTCATGTCATAAAAAAGACGGAAAGGGATTGGAAGGCGAATTCCCTTCGTTGGTCGGTTCTACGAAAGTCGCGGGTGACCAGAACGATCTTTTAAAAATATTGCTCCATGGATCCGCTTCGAAATCCGCACAGCAAATGCCGTCGTTCGCTTTCCTGGACAATGCGCAGATTTCGTCAGTTGCCAACTATGTCCGGGCCAATTTCGCGCATGTGTCGGCCAGGGTTTCGCCGGAAGATGTGATGAAAATGAGGAGCGAAATGCCGGGCACCGCTCCATTGATTTTCGACAAAGATCTTTCGTACACGCTGCTGGACGAGGCGCACCGTTTTGTGGAAAAGAAAATTGTGGAAAGTGGCCAAAAGCGCGGGCAATACTGGAATCGCAACTTCACTTCACGTAATGCCTACGAAGCCTCCGTCGAACCCAACCGCAAACGCTTCCGAAAAGCATTGGGTATAGACGAAAAGGGCCTTGAAAATACCAATTATAACCTTGGACTGCCCGATAGGCGCTCCGACGTTGGTATGGAGCGGTTTGCTTACTACCGTGATTCGGTCCTGGTGGCCGAGACTTCAAAATATCGCGTTTACCAGGTGCGATGGCCGGTATTGAACCGGATTTCGGGGGAGGGGCTGCTGCTTGAACCGAAGGGTAAGGCAACTGCCACTGTGATCGCTGTTCCCGATGCCGATCAGACGCCCGAGCAGCTCGCCGGCTTGGCTGAGGGGATCGCCCCGCATTCACAATTCGCCCGCCACCTCGCCGAAAATGGCATGCGCGTGCTGGTTCCTACCGTGATCGACAGGTCACCCGTGTTTCCCGGTGAGCCGAAAGAGCAGACTAAGCGCGAATGGCTCTACCGGCAATCCTATCACATGGGCAAGCACCTCATCGGCTTTGAAGTGCAGAAAGTATCCGCGGTGGTGGATTGGATTGAACACACTTACGGAGCTGATGAAAACATTGGCGTTGCCGGCTATCTCGAAGGCGGACTGATTGCTTTTTATGCAGCGGCAGTCGACCCCCGCATTGATGTAACTTTGGTTAGCGGATATTTTCAATCGCGTGAAAACGTATGGGATGAGCCCATTTACCGCAATGTTTGGGGGCTGCTCCGGGAATTCGGGGACGCCGAAATAGCCAGTCTGATCGCCCCCAGGCCATTCGTTGTTGAATATAGCGGCATACCGGAAATCTGGGATGGTAAAAAGCCTGACTCAGCCAGTCTGTATAAATACTCGGCATACAAGGGCCATTTAAAAACACCGGATTTTGAAAATGTGGGCAATGAATTCAAAAGGATAGATAAGCTTTTGAAGCCCAATTTTCAGTTCCGCGAACTGGTAAGCAATGGGACAAATAGGCCTGCCGAGTTTGGGTCGAAGGAAGCACTTGCTGTTTTTTGTAAGAAACTGGGAAAAGCTAACTTCCTGGCGATGTCGGGTGAAATTCCCAAAGACAGCCGTAACTCATTCAAACCGGCCGACCGGCAATACCGGCAGGCCAAGGAAATAGACGATCATGTGCAATGGTTGCTGCGGGTGTCGGACTACGAGCGAAATAATTTTTTCTTATACAAAGTAATACCTGAGATCGGCACCAGAACGTGGAGTACCAAAAGTTATCATCCCTATTATCCTGTTGCCCCGTTCGTCGAAAAATCAAAACCTTTCAGGACCATTTTCCAAAAAGAGATCATCGGGGAATTTGGTGATAAACTGACAGACCCGGAGCCCCAAACCCGCAAGATCTATGACACCGTAAAGTGGACAGGATATGAAGTGGTGCTGAAGGTGTTTGACGGGTTATCGACCGCCGGGATTTTATTAATTCCCAAAGACATCCGGCCCGAAGAAAAACGGCCTGTCGTGGTTTTGCAGCATGGCCGAAACGGCGTGCCGAGCACGGTGATTGAGGGGAACACCAGCTATAACGACATAGGAGCCCGCCTGGCCGACCAGGGTTTTGTGGTTTTTGCACCGTTTGGTATTTACAACGGCGAAGACAGATATCGTTGGCTTGGCCGTAAGGCAAATACGCTCCAAAAAACGATGTTCTCATTCGTACTCGCGCAACACAGGCAGATTCTCAGTTGGCTGCCGACGCTTCCTTACGTGGATAAAAACAGGATTGCATTCTACGGCAAAAGTTACGGGGGCGAAATGGCGATGCGCATTCCTTCCATTTTGGAAGGGTATTGCCTGTCTGTCTGCTCGGGCGATTTCGGAGACTGGAGCCGTAAAGTGACGGACACCTACTGGCACAACAGCTTTATGAATACCATCGAATGGGAGATGCCGTATTTCAATATGGGAAGTACATTCAGTTATGCCGAAATGGCTTATCTGATCGCCCCGAGGCCGTTTATGGTAGAGCGGGGGCACGACGACCTGGTGCAGCCGGATGAGTGGGTCGCCTATGAGTATGCCAAAGTAAAATATCTGTACGACCAACTTAACCTGGGTGAAAAAACGGAGATAGAGTATTTCAATGGCGGGCACGCGTCGCGGAACGAAGGGGTTTTTAAATTTTTACACAAACATCTGAACTGGCCCTGAACGGGCGCTATCAGATCCTGTTTTCAGATCAACCGGCATGTTATCCAGAAGAGACTTTCTCACCACCTCAGTTCCGGCCGGAGTAGCCGGACTTTCCGGCCTGGCCGCATTACCTGCATGGGGCAGGCAGGAAAAAGCAGAAGATTTAAAAATGATCTCGATCCAATCGGTAGACTCGAATTTTGAGCGGGAAAAACTTATCCGCCCTTTCGGTTTTAAAGGTGGGTATATGACCGAAATGTGGCAGTCGGCTGTTCGCCTGGAATCAGAATCCGGGATCAGTCAGATTGGTGTCTGCACGCAGAATGTGTTGTACGCCGATGCCGATGTGTTTGCGGCCCACTCGGAAGCGGGTGGCAACGCGCTCATGTATAGTCTGACGGAAAAGGCTTTGCAAATCATCAGAAAAACAGGATTTCGGGACCCGGTCTCGCTCATCGATACCATTTTGCCGGAGGTGTACATGGAAGGCCAGCGGCTTACAGGGAAACGTGGGCTCAACAAAATATTCGCGTTAAATGCGCTGATCGGGATAGACAATGCCGCCTGGCTATTGTATGCGGCTGAAAACGGCTTCCGGGATTTCGACGCCATGGTGCCGCAGGCCTACAAGCAGGCGCTTGGCTACTATAATGACCAGGTCGCGGTCATTTATCTGGCTTCGTATGGCTTACCGATAGCAGAACTCAAAGAGGCTGTGCAGCAAGGTTATTTTGTCATAAAAATTAAAATCGGCCAGCCCGGAACACAAGCTGAAATGCTTGAAAAGGACAAGGCTCGTTTGACGGAGGTTCACAATGCCATAAAAAATGCGCGGACTCCTAAAACCAAAACCGGGAAACTGTTTTACACGCTGGATGCCAATGCCCGGTACGAAAAGAAAGAAACGTTCCTGCGCCTGCTCGATCATGCCAAAAAGATCGGTGCGTGGGAACAGATATTATTGATCGAAGAGCCGTTGACCGAAATTAATGACGAGAACGTGGCGGATATGGGAATCCGGATCGCCGCGGATGAAAGTGCCCACGATGAGGCAGGTGTCTTACGGCGACTGGAACAGGGTTATGGAGCCCTGGCGTTGAAAGGTATCGCCAAAACGCTGAGTCTGTCCATGAAAATGGCCAGGCTCGCACACGACCGTGGAATTCCCTGCTTGTGTGCGGATCTTACCGTAAATCCTATCCTGATCGACTGGCACAAAAACCTGGCGGCGCGGCTCGCGCCTTTTCCTGATTTGGGAATGGGGCTTATGGAAACCAATGGAAACCTGAATTACCTCAATTGGGAGCAGATGATTAGCTATCATCCGCGCAGGCAGGCGCCCTGGACTGTTGCCAGGGAGGGCGCTTTTCACCTGAATGCTGATTTTTTTGCGCAAAGCGGCGGTATATTTCAGCCATCGGTACATTACCAGAATATGTTCAAAAAAGCATGAAAATAATGCGAGCCCGTAAAGCATATATGTTTCTTATTGTCGTCCTGATGGCGCATATCCACACGCCATTTACCTCGGCGGCAGACCCGGTTGTGATTTCGATCAATGCGGTGGCAGGCCTGCAATTTGATCTGGTGCGGTTTAAAGTCAAGCCGGGAAGCTCTGTGAAACTGATCTTTACCAACAATGACGATATGAGTCATAATCTTGTCATTACCCTCCCGGGCGCCCGGGAGGAAGTCGTAAATGCTGCACTCAATCTGGGTGATAAGGGGCCGGGGCAGCATTTTATTCCTGAGTCCCCGAAAATCTTATGGTCTGTTCCGGTGCTTTCGCCGGCGGAAAGCAAGGTCGTAACCTTCGACGCGCCGGCAGAAGAAGGTGTTTACCCATATGTGTGTACGTATCCGGGCCACGGGTTTATCATGTATGGGGCGATGTACGTGACCAATGGTGATATGCCGCCGATCGGGGAGGATCAGCATATTGATGCCAGCCGCCGCACGGAATCGACAGCTGGAACCGGCAAGTCGGGGCACGATCATGGACAAGCCGTGACGGGAGCCGAGCTAACCCGATCGGGGCATCCCTATAACCCGGTTGCACCCTATATGTACCGTGTTTTCATCGAGGGGGCAGGGCCGGCCGCGATTGCAGTGAGGCTGCCGCATGGGTTATCCTATTGCTGGGACGCAGGGAGTTGCCGTTTGCGCTATGCCTGGGCCGGGGAATTTCTGGATCTGACTGATTTTTGGAAAGGACATCAGGATGCGCAGGCCAAGGTAATGGGTGAGATTTTTTATCAGGACCAATCGGCGTTTCCGCTGCGTGTAGGCAGTTTTGACAAGATCCCAAAATCAAAATTCAAAGGCTACCGGCTGGTGAACCGGTACCCCGAGTTTTGCTATGAGCTCGACGGCATTGAAATCTACGAAATGCTGATCCCTAAGGAGGATGGTACGGGATTGATCCGGAAATTCAGAATACCTGAATCGGATAAGGCAGTCTGGTTCACTTTCTATCTTGAGGATGGGGTGATCTATACCACGTCAAAAGGTAAGCTAATCAGGAAGCGCATCAAACTCACGCCGGCGCGGGAGTTTTCAATTATTATGACTAAAAAGAACAACTCCGAGCCATGATTTACCAGTTTATCATTGTTTTGATAACCTTCTCCCTGTCGATATCAGGATTAATGTCGCAGGAAGGCGACAACGGGTCGTACCGCATAGAAACCATTCCGATGCCCGAAGGGCTTGTTGGTGAGACGGGTGCCATCGACTTCCTGCCGGATGGCCGCCTGGTAGCCTGCTTCCTGCGGGGAGAAGTAATGATTTATTCGCCTCAAACTAAAAAATGGCAACTATTTGCGGAAGGCTTACACGAGCCGCTGGGCATCTGCGTTGTCAGCAGCTCTGAATTTCTGGTCATGCAGCGTCCCGAGTTGACCCGCATTAAAGATACGGACGCTGACGGGCAGGCGGACCTCTATGAAACTGTCACAGACGATTTTGGCATTTCCGGCAACTATCACGAATACAACTACGGCCCGTTAAAGGACCGAAATGGCAACTTCTTCCTGGCATTCAACACCGCCTCACACAGGGGGCAGGTAATGAAAGAGTCGCGAGGCGTAATTGATACGATCAGCAAAGCATATTCCAAACAGATGTTCTCTCCTGTGCCATACCGCGGCTGGATCATGCAGCTCACACCGGAAGGCCGCCTGATTCCATACGCCAGCGGGCTTCGTTCTCCGAACGGCATGGGATTCGATCTGAAAGGAAACTTGTTTGCCACGGATAACCAAGGGGATTGGGTGGGCACTTCACCATTGTATCACGTGGTTAAAGACCGATTTTACGGACATCCGGGCAGTTTGGTATGGAAAAGCGACTGGAACCGGGGCGACCCGTATCATATTACACCGGAGGAACTGAATAAAATGCGCACCAAACCCAGCGTGCTGTTTCCGCATAATATCATCGCGAATTCTATTACGCAACCGTTATGCGACACCACCAATGGAAAGTTCGGGCCTTTTGCCGGACAGTTTTTTATTGGGGAAATGAACCGGGGAAGGATCGTTCGTGTGATGCTGGAAGAAGTCGGAGGGGAGTTTCAGGGCGCATGCATTCCTTTTTTTGACGAAAATGGTTTGCGGAAGGGGAATAACCGTCTGGCATTCGCCCCGGATGGCAGCCTGTGGGTAGGGCAGGCCGAACATGGCTGGGCGGGTGATAAGGGCATTCAGCGGATTTCTTTTACAGGCTCGGCGCCGATGGAAATACATACCATGCATTTGACAAAGACAGGCTTTGAATTGACGTTTACCAAACCGGTGGATCCGAACGCCGCGATCGATCCCAATAATTACAGATTCCGCAGTTACTTTTACAAATACCACAAAGCTTACGGATCGGATCAGTTTGATGTGAAGTTTGTTCCTGTGAAGGATATCCGTGTTTCCGGAGATTTTAAGAAAGTATATGTAAGTTTGCAACAGTTACAGGAAGGCTACATTTACGAATTGACACTCGACCATATCAAGGCGGCGGATGGCACACCCCTTGCCCATAATATCATTTGTTATACCGCAAACAAATTGAACCCGGCTGGCGAATAGCAGGAAAGAGCTTGGAGGATGGTTTTGGGGTCACTGCCCTGTTTAAGCTTCGTTTACCCGAATAGATGCATCCGCCAGGCTTTCATTTACAGCAAGTTCACATGAAAGTATATCCTTCCCATTGAGCTGTACCAGGCAGGTCCCGCAGCTGCCCATTCCGGAGCACAGTCCAAAACCAGTGATAGGTAAAGTATCTGCTATAAGGGTCATTACGGAGAAATATTGCGATTTCATGACCTTCACAGGATATTGCTGCCCTTTGAAAATCAGCGAAAATGTTATTTGATGCTTATCGGTCATGGCACAATGGCTTTAATCGCTCCATTCAAAAACAGTACTATGAAGATGATGAATTTCGGAAACATCTTTGCAAAACGTTTTCCTAAGGCAGAAATTTAAGTCAGTGAACTTAAACTTTAATGACCACATAAGAAGTAATTCGAAAACCACTAGTGAACTATGTTGTTTCTTAGGTAATATTGGAACTTCAATTAATCCTAATATTTACTATGAAAGCGCAACAAAGCAGCCGCCTGGCCTCGGGGCGGATTTCACTCAATGATCTGAGATCTTCATTTGTAAAGACAATTGCAAGAGCGATAGCTGTGCCGTTTGCATTATCGGTTTCTTGTGCACAAACGCCTGATACGCTGGTAAGTGTGCGAGACGGTGACCAGAATGTGCGGATGACGGTGTTCAAAACCGGCGCATTTTTGCTTGGCGGACAATTCGATGGTCTCGGTCCGACGATTCCAGCGACAGGGCCCGGCACGCGTATGCTATGGTATCCGGAAAAGGCGGCTTTTCGTGCAGGTGTAGTAACCGGCGCACAATGGGACGAAGGCTACACCGGCCTGTATAGTGTTGCTATCGGACAGGACGTGCGGGCGTCGGGTGACAATAGTACGGCCTTTGGACTCCGGGCCGTAGCAGCCGGCTCTTCGTCTTTCGCTGCCGGTGAACATGCAACCGCCACAGGTACGGCGTCCGTGGCATTGGGATACCATTCCCACACCAATGCCAGGCAAGGCAGCTTTGTGTTTTCCGATCGCTCGTCGGTCGATACGTTGCGGGCGGGTGTCAACCATTCTGCAAACTGGCGTGTGAGTGGTGGCTTCCGGACTTTTACCTCGTCCAACCTCAGTACCGGGGTAACAATCCAGAGCGGGGCTTCCGTCAGTAACTGGGGACAATCCGGTGCTGTTATTTCTACTTCTACCGGGGCTATGCTGACTACCGGCGGCGTCTGGCAGAATAGTTCGGATGTAAATCGCAAGCACTACTTCGAACAGGTTTCCGGTGAGGACGTCCTGGAGAAGCTCCGCAAAATGCCCGTTACCCGCTGGACCTACAAGGCTGAGGCCGACAATATCAAGCATATAGGCCCCATGGCGCAGGATTTCTACCAGGCATTTGGCTTAGGGGCTGACAATCGAAGCATTGGGACGGTGGATGAAATGGGGGTGTCGCTGGTAGCAATCAAGGCTTTGGAGGAACGTACACGTAATCTGGCAGGCGAGATGGAGAGCCTGAAAGCCGACAATGCCGAGCTCCGGCAGCTGCTGAAACAGAACGACAAACCCTGGATAGGTCCGGGGGCGCTGGCGATTGGTTTGCTGGCCGGGGCAGCTTTGATGGGCCTGCTGATACGTCGCCGTTCGGCAACGTCGTATTGAGTCCGGATTTTAACGCTAATGTGTAAAAAAACAGATCCAGATGAAAAAAATATACTTAATGGCAGCCCTGAGCACGGTGGGTGCGGCATTGCATGGGCAGGGGTTGGTCAATAAAGGAGGCGTCTTATCCATCAAAAACGGAGCTACATTGCTGATCAGGGGCGCCATGCAGATGGATAGCGGCGATCTTGCCAACGACGGGAATCTCTTGCTCGGCGGAAACCTGACCAACCACCAGGCGATGACGGTAGCCCATAGCGGCACGATCGTATTAAAGGGAAATGCAGTCCAGAGCATAAACGGAACAGAACCTTACCTGGCGCACCACCTGACGATTGATAATGCGGCAGGCGTGATGTTGGACAATACGGTGCGGACCACGGGGACAGTCACTTTTGCGAACGGCGTAGTCGGGGCCGCAGATCCGTCCAAGCCGCTGGTTATTGCCGATGGCAGTGTAGCGACCGGGATATCCGATGCAAGTCATGTCAATGGCTATGTGGTCAGAGAAGGTACGGGGGCTTTCACTTATCCGGTGGGTGACGGCGTTCGGTATCAGCCTGTGCAAGTGGACCTGACCGATAACAGCGCCGGTTTGTCGGTGCGGTATATGGCTGCTGACGCCGGTACCGCCTCATTCACGACCACCGGGGCTTCAGCAATCGCGCTGGACGCCTATAACAATGAGGAGTATTGGGATCTTAACCCGATCGGGACAGCTACGGGAACAGTGACGATTACGTGGGACGATTACCGTAACCCGTCCATTACGACATCAGATACCGTGCAGGTTTTCAGGGTAGCACACAAAACCGTCGACGGATGGGCCAATGAAGGCACGATTGCCTCGGGTACGATCAGTGCGGGGAGTGTAGTGAGTGCGGCGCTGTCGTCATGGAGCCCTTTCACGGTGGGAAGTATTCCCGAGCGCGCGCTACCCGTTACCATGGTAAGCTTTACCGCCCGGGAGGCAGAGGGGAAAGCGATCATTGAATGGCGTACGACCAGCGAGGTTAATGCGTCGCATTTCGAGATTGAGCGCAGTGTTGATGCGAAACGGTTTGAGAAAATAGGGGAGGCGGCTGCCGGCGGCACCAGCAACAGCGAGCTCAGCTATTCCTTTGTCGATCACGCATTCGGCTACCTGGCACCGGTACTATATTACCGGCTGCGCTCGGTGGATCAGGACGGTAGTTTCAGTTTGACCCGGATTGTTTCGCTTCGTCGCGGCGATCGTGCCCTGCAAGCAGACGTTTATCCTAATCCGGTGCGAAAGGCAGGAACAGTTACGGTCGAGACCGATTTGTCCCAGGAGCAGATCAGCGTTTGGAATAGCTCAGGTCAAAGGCTCACCGTTCCTGTAATCCGTCGCAGCACGAATGTAGTTCAACTGAATGTGTCCGGCTTGTCTGGTGGCGTGTATCTTCTCCGTCTGGATACAGCCCGCGGGGCGGTGACGAGGAAATTTATAGTGGAATAGATCTGGGGAAGTCAAAAAGGGGGTGCCGGAAAGGTTTTTTCCGGCACCCCCTTTCAATAGAATGGCATGACTTAGTTCCAGGCGTTGTTTACATCTTTGGCAACGTTAGGGTTGTAATTCTTTTCAACATCGGGAATCGGGAAAAGAACATTTTTGTCCTGGAAAGGTTGTTTGCCATCGCCAGGCTCTGCGGCACGTTGGGCATTGATCGCCTGCTTGGCAATTCCCCACCGGATCAGGTCGAAATACCGGCTTTGTTCTCCGCAAAGTTCAACCTGGCGCTCACGCATCAGGACTTTCATTGCATCTGCCTGCGATCCCAGCGCGGTGTAAGCAAGTGCGCCTGAGCGTTTTCTTACCTGATTGATCAGCGTCAGGGGCTCGCTGCTGGTTTTTCCCTGCTGAATATAAGCTTCTGCAAGCATCAGCAGGACATCGGCAAAACGGATCACCTGTCCGTTAATCGAACTTTGCGGCCCTCCGTAAGAGGCAACTTCGTTATAGTACTGGTATTTTTTCCAAACGTAATAGCCCTGCGGGTCATCTGCCTTGAATGGAAAATCGATTGGCCCGCCTGCACATTTCTGGCAATACTGGGTGTCACCACCGCTTTCCTTGCTACCGTAAAAGGTGAACTTGGCGCGCGGATCCACATAATTTGTGCCAGTGGCCGGGTTGGCGTATTGAAATGCCTTTACAGTGGTGGTCGGCACGTAAACGTTAAACCAGTCTTTGAAACCATATTCCTGCGCACGATCCGAATGGCTTGCTTTCCCGCCCCAGGTTTCCTGCCCTCCGAAAACGTAATACTGGTTGCCAATTCCCCAATCGGTCCATTTGGCATTCATGATCTGGAAGATGTTTTCCGGGCTGCTTTGATTCGTGGAGCTAAACAGGTTTTCATACGATGGATCCAGCGAGTAGGTGAAGGGAGCGCTCGTCAGCTGGGCCAGCGTCGTTTCGGCCTGTGCCCATTTTTTCTGGTACAGATACGATTTGCCAAGCAAAGCAACCGCCGCACCCTTGGTAGCCCTGCCCAAACCAGTCGCCGCATCATATGATACGGGTAGATCGGCCGCTGCCAGTTTCAAGTCGTTTTCGATGGTGCTCCAGATCGCTTCCACAGAGGCGCGCGAGGGATAATTGTTGGTCACGGTGCTGTCGTAAGCAGTGATCAACGGTGCCTTGCCCCACAGATTAACGATATTGAAATAAGCATAAGATCGCAAAAAGCGCGCCTCTGCAATATATTGTTTCGCGCTCTGCTGATCGGCAGCGCCCGTGGGATTCCATACGCCCGCCCGGTCGATAACCACATTGGCACGGAGGATCATCCGGTAAAGACTGTTCCAGAGCTGACCGATCTGTGCCTGGCTGGTGCCGAATGAATAGTCGGCAAGCTGGGCCATATCGCCTTGCAGGTTGGTCGTTTTCTTCGCCTCATACCCGAGCAGGTCGAAAATGAAGTAGTACTCGCGCGACCAAAGCCCGTTATGTAACAAAGTAGCATAGGTAGCGATCACCGCCTGGTTGAGCCCTTCGGACGATGTAAAGTAGGTCTTGTAATCGTAACTGCTCTGGCTTTCTAAGTCCAGTTTTGATTCATCGCACCCGGCCAGCTGGATTACGGCCATAAGTCCGGTCAAATAATATATGATCTTTTTCATGTTAGCTTCAAATAAGTTTTTTTCTCCTAACCACTAAAACCCTAGCTGTAACCCGCAAAGCAACGTTCTGGGCTGGGGTAGCTGCTGACGGTCGTCGATACCCCGCGAGAAGATGTAGCTGCCGCCATTCTGAGTGCTTACCTCGGGGTCGTAGCCTTTGTATTTGGTGACGGTCAGGAGGTTTTGCGCTGCAACGTACACCCTGATGTTTTTAAACACTTTGCCGCCGCCGATACTGCCGATTACGCTCTGTGGTAAAGTATAGCCCAGTGTCAGGTTTCTGAGGCGCAGATAGGCACCACTTTCAAGCCACCAGTCGGAGGGACGGAGGTTCCCGTCGCCGGTCGCGCTTTGTCCTGCACGTGGGAGTTCGGCCACATCGCCGGGTTGGCGCCACCTTTTCAGGATTTCAGTGGAAGCATTGTGTCCCGTCGACTCGTTTTCGGTTACGAATTTGAAAGCATTCACGATTTTCAGGCCCGCTACACCGGAGACCACCACATTCAGATCAAAGCCCTTGTAGCTGGCACCGGCGCTGAAACCGTAAACAATTTTCGGGATGGGGTTTCCCAGGATCTTCTGGTCGGTGGCGGTCACTTTCCCGTCACCGTCGAGGTCTTTAAAAATGAAATCTCCCGGCAAAAGACCCGCCTGATATTTAGTGGAGGCATCGCCATTCTGCTCGGCCGCCTTCGAGTTGAGCGCATCGATTTCGGCCTGATCCTTGGCTACATGATCTACCATATATCCAAAGAACGACCCGATCGCGGAGCCGGCAGCTGTGTAGGTGAATGTCGGAAGATTGCTGAATGCGCCGGCCTGGATGGGCGCAGCAAATTCGCTTCCCAGGGAGTTGACGATGTTTTTGTTGTAAGCAATGTTCGCATTTACATTGTATTGGAATCCTCCGTTCGTCTGGTCACGGTAGCCCACTGAAAACTCAACGCCCTTATTTTGCGCGCTGGCTGCATTGGCGTACTTGCTGGGTTGTCCGCCGCTGCCTGATGCCCCGGTGCTCCCGGAAACAGGCACGCTCACGAGCAATCCGGAACTTTTGCGATTATACCAGTCGACAGTGAGGCTCAATCTGTTACTGAGAAACCCGAGGTCAAGACCGACGTCGGTCTGGTCCGTCGACTCCCAGCGAATATCGGGGTTCGACAATGTGTTGATGGTTGTTCCCGGGTAAAATCCTTCATTGGTCCCCAGTGAATAAACCAGGTTGCCATTAGGGCTGCCGCTGTAAGTCAGCACGGAGGTTACCCCGGTTGTTGGGATTGTATTGTTCCCGGTCCTGCCGAGTCCGAGCCGCAATTTGCCTTCGCTCAAGAAGTTCAGGTTGTTTTTGACAAACTCCTCATCGATAAAGCGCCATGCCACTCCCAGGCCGTAGAAGTTCCCGAAGCGGTTGTTGGCACCAAAGTTCGAAGCGCCGTCACGACGGAAGCTTCCCGTCAGGATGTATTTGTCGTCGAAAGTATAGCCGAGCCTTGCGAAATAGGAAATGACCGACGAACGGGCATAGCCATAATTGGAACCTGTAACGGCCTGTGACTGGGCTACGCTGATGTTCTGAATGGCATCGTTTGGAATTTTGGTCCCCGTCGCATTCAGGCCGGATGTATTTCCCGGATCCAGATAGCTGTTACCAAGCGTCGCCGAAACACTGTGTTTTCCAAATACCCTGTTGTAGGAAAAGTAGTTTTCCAACGTGTAAAATGAATAATTGTTAAAACCCAGCGTAGCCTGTTGCGGATTGGTGAGGTTATTGCCCCCGGTGTAGCCATATTGGTAGCTTCGGCTCTTGCTACCGCCGATCTCGGCAGAAAACTGTGTGCGAAACCGCAGACCGGCAATAAGATCGACTTCGGCAAATACCTGCGGGAAGAAAACAAAACCGGTATTAACGGGATGGTTCAGGTTGATGGCTGCAAGCGGGTTGTTCCCATTACTGAAATCGTCCACATTGGTGGTATTGGAGTAGCCACCCGGTACACTTGGATCGAAAATGGGCTTGTAGGGGGCATAGTAAACCGCGTCGGAAATACTGGCCAACTGGCCGTCGTCTTTGGTATAACGGACATTCAGGCTTTGTCCCAAATGAAAGCGGCCCAGGGTCTCGTCCAACGCAAAACGGGCATTCAGCCTGCTATTTGTGAAATTCTTCACGATCGCTTCCTGCTTGATATATCCCAAGGAGAAGTTGTAAGCGACTTTTTCGCCTCCGCCACTAATATTCAAGTCGTTTTGCGAAACAAGCCCCGACCTGAATATTTCTTTCTGCCAATCGGTACGATCTGTCGTCACCTCCGAAGTTTTGAATTTCTCGGGAAGGGCTGAGTTCGTTGTTGCTGCAAAGTCTTTCAGCAGGTCGATGTACTGCGAGGCATTGAGCAGATCCAGCGTCTTCCACGCCTTGGTTACGCCCCATTGGGTATTGAAGTTGATGCGGGGCGCACCGGATTTTCCTCTCCGGGTCGTGATGATGACCACGCCATTGGCCGCCGCCGATCCATAAATGGCTGTTGATGAAGCGTCTTTTAGAATGGTGATATTTTCGATATCCTGCGTCGCCAGCGTATTGAACATGGTTTTGCTCCCCTGAATCCCGTCGATGACGTAAAGGGGATCAACACCGGTGAACGATCCGGTACCGCGGATCAGGATTTGTGCATCCGAGCCTGGCGTTCCATTGGATTGCAGGACCTGCACGCCGGCCGATTTTCCGATCAGCAACTGGGACGGGTTGGTCGCTGTGGTCGCACCGGCGTCTTTCGAAGAAACAATATCGACCGAGCCGACCACATCCTGTTTCCGCGAGCTTCCGTATCCGATCACGACCACCTCATTGAGTGATTTGTCATCCGGCACCAACGAAACGTTGAGGGTCGCTTTGTCGCCCACAGTAACTTCCTGTGTTTTGTAACCTACAAAACTGAATACCAGCACGGGTTCTACATGGTTTACATCCAGCTCGAAATTGCCGGAAGCGTCGGTCAACGTTCCCAGTTGAGTACCTTTCAAACGAACGCTTACACCGGGCAGACCGTAGCCATTCTCATCGCTGACCTTGCCCTTCAGCGTCTGGGCCAGGAGATCCCTGACCTGAACGGAGAGCTGGCCGGTACCTTTGGTTTGCAGTTCCTTGCTGGCTTTGAGGAGGATTCGGCCCGATGGTGTGACCTGATAGGAAATTTGAAGAGGAGCCAGCAGCGTTTGAAGTGCTGCCGATAATTTTTGGTTAACGGCATGGATGACAACCACCCGTTCAGCGCGGATGGCCTTATTGCTGTAAACAAATTTGACATTTGCTTTCTGCTCCAGCTGGTCGAGCACAGTCGCCAGCTCCGCTTTATCGGCGTGGAGCGTCACGTTCCGTTCCAGTACCTCCTGCGCTTTACTGACATGGGCCGCGTAGGTAAGACTGGAAAAGACAATGGAAAAGATCATTTGGGCTAAAGAAATTCGCATGAGCAAGCAGAGCGATGCCCGGTTTTTTCGGTATCGGTTTTTTTTCATAGTTTAGAAAGGTTTTTTATAACTAATAAACCTTCCCGCTGCCGTATCTTGGCGGATTCCCAGCAGCAGGAAAGTACTGACCGGCAGGGTAGCTCTCTGCCGGTTTTCTTTTTTGGACTTTGGACGGGTTAATGCATAGAACAGTGGTTTGGTTAAACATAATTTATTTGCAGCCTGCAGCAGAAACCAGGATGCGCGTTCCCTGGACCTGGTACGAGCCGTCATTGGATTGGCAAATCAAGTCCAGCTGTTCAAACAGCGACATGTCTGTCAGGTCGCCTGTAAATGTGCATTGATTCACCGCTTCCCCGGATACCACGATATCCACGCCATATGCGGTTTCCAGGCGTTGAAAAATGTCGGGCAGCGCAACGTTTTTGTAGATCGGAGCTGGCTGCTGATCCTGGGAAATCAACAAAAGCGGCTTGTCAACGAGGCTGGTCATCAGATGTCCGCTTTCTTCGAAATAGGTCACTCGCTGATTTGGCGTCAGAATTACGCCTTTGTTGAACTGATGTTTGATTTGAGAGGGCGCTTCTTCTGTGCCGAGATTTTCATTTTCGAAAACGGATACCTTCCCGCACACCACCTCGACTTGCATCTGATGCTGTTCCTCGCCGTTTTTTACCCAGAAACTCGTACCAAGCACCCGTGTAACGAGCTTCCCGCTATACACGAAAAACGGGCGATGACTGTCTTTTGTAATGCTGAAAAAAGCGTCGCCTTTAAGTTGAACTTCCCGTTTGCCGGAAGAAAATTTGCGGGGATAGGTCAACCCGGCACCGGGGGCGAGGTTTACCTGGCTGCCGTCATCCAGTTTGATGAGCATCGGCCGGGCAGTATGGTTATCTGTGTATACCAGATCTTCGTGGCCGGCTTTCAGGAGCAATGTGCCGTTTGCAGATAATTCGGATGACGGCTTGCTCATGAAATAATAGCATAAGGAAAGAGACACGATCAGGATCGCGGCAACCGACGAATACATCCTGGCCGAGATCCAGGAAAGCCGTGGGAGGACTTTCGTGCGCAGGGGCGGTCTTTTATTTTGCTGAACGGCGGTCCACATTCGGGCTTTCAGCAGCGATTTTTCAGTATCGGTCAGCTCTGGTTGTGGCAAATCGCTCTGTACCTGCTCGTACCATTGATGGATACGGTCCATTTCCACGGGGGTGCATTTCCCCTCGCGGTATCTGGACAGCAGGTTTTCAATTTCGTCGTAATTCACTTTATCGGGGTTTGGGGCTGGCGCAGACAATGTCATGTCTGATTCAACCACTAAACCGTACAGGGTGCTGGCTGTCCCTGAATGTTTTTAAAATAAACTGGAAAGTTTATACGAAATCGATGTTTTTGGGGCAAGCTTCTTCTAAAAATGCAATGGTATTTCCCCTGATCAGGAGAAAATGCTCAGTAGCAACACGAGGAGAGTCTCATTGAGATATTCACGCACGGCTTTCGAAGCTTTGCTGAGGTGGTACTCGATCGTCTTGTCCGACAGATTCATGAATTCTGCGATCTGTCCGACAGTCCAGCTTTCAATCCGGCTAAGTTTGAATATTTCGCGTGTCTTGGGAGAGAATGGTTTGAGTCCCTCATCGATACTATGCAGGAGCTCGTTGTAGGCGACGGCGTCTTCGGTACTATGCTCGGATTGGCTCGCAAAAGCCTGGTAATAGGCCAGGTACCGGCTTCTCGGACCCGCTTTCCGGACATAGTCGATAACCTCGAAGCGCACAGCCGAAAACAGATAGTAATTCAACGCGGTGGTCTGGAGGTTCTGGCGTTCGTTCCAAAGGCGGGTAAATATGTCCTGGATGATCTCTTCGGCAATGTGTTTTTGTCCGAGCTTGTGCAGCGCCACCCGATACAATGCATACCAGTACTGGTCATAGATTGCAGTGAAAGCCCACTCATGTCCACAGCGCAAAGCTTCTATCAGTTGCTGGTCAGAAACTTCCTGGCTATCCGGCATCACGTTCAATAGGTGTCAAGTTTACATTTTTAACAAAGTTATATTTTTTAGATTAATATTTACATTTTAGCGAAGTAATGACGGAGTACCAGCTGTTCAACTGGCCGGATCGGCAGGTTGGCATTCATTATCAATGTGTTATCGAAACGGATGCTAACCATCACCAGAATGTCCAGATGTATGAAAGCAATGAGAAAGACCTGGGGACTTCTCTTTTTGGCAGTATTGTGCGTTCCCGGTGTTCTCAGTGCACAGGGAAATACCTACCAGGTATTTGTGATAAAATTTGCCGGGAGTGCGCACCCGTTTACAGAAGGTGACTGGGCTTTGGATGGCCCCAAGGATGTGCCTGTTGCCATTGACTTTATGTTTTGGCTGCTCAAAGTGATGGACGAAATGTTCTGGTCGATGCCGGTTTTTTGGAAGAAAAGGTACAGCAAGAGAAGTTCTTCCAGATCGTCGACTATGTTCGTCCTGATTCCGCACTTTTGAAGATTGGTATCAAACCAGAAGATATCACGGATATCATTCTTTCCCATCCGCATTGGGATCACGTGGGAGGTGCGAGCCTTTTTCCCAACGCCAGATTGTGGATGCAGAAACTCGATTTTCAGGGTTTTGTCGGCACTGCCTGGCAAAAAGACGGGAACAAAGGGGGATTTGCAAAAGGAGATGTCCGTTTGTTGGTGGAGCTGAATCTGGCTGGGCGGCTTAACCTGATTGATGGTGATAACAAAGAGATACTTCCGGGCATTACGGTTTTCACGGGCTCAAAGCACACGTTTGATTCGCAGTATGTGCTTGTCGGTAACGGCGAACACAAAATCGTTATAGCATCGGATAATGTCTGGATTTATTATAGCCTGGATCACCTTGTGCCCGCTTCACAAGGCGGCACGCATGATCCGGCCGGACATGTCAGGGCGATGGAACGCATGAAAACACTTGCAAGCAGCCCGAAATACATACTGCCGGGACATGACGGCCGGGTATTTGAAAAATTCCCCAAGGTAATGGCGGGCGTGGCGGCGGTTAAATAGAAAGTCTGCTCGGCTATCGCATAATTTGCCATGCCCTTACAAACTTTGAATTCTGAGAAAGCCCGTTTGCTGTAAATACCCAACTCATAGCAGGCTATATGCGAATTGCGACCGAACGGCCGCAGACGTCTCCCGGTGAGAAACCGGTGAGCAACGATTGGCAGGTCCGATCGGCTAGGCGGGGAGTTTCAAAAATGCCTTTGCCCAATACCTGCCGGTCACGACGGATAGCACGCCCCGCTGAACTGTAAATTCTCCTGCACCCGGACGCAGGCATCCCAAACTTCCCGGGTTTCATCCCTGTTCAGACACGCTCGTCCCTATTTTTTGACTCAATGCATATTAAAAGTCACTTTTGACGGTGGTCACTAGCCTGCCCTGGTCTTGCAAATCAGATAATTCCTGCGTTTAAAAAGTCGATCGTCGCCAGCCGCCTACCATGATGGCTTTGATCCTCCGATCGCCCCATAAGCGCAGGAATAATGCAGATCTGTGGATAGGCGAAACGATGACTTAAGGGTAAACTTTTAACTAAACCACTGATGTATGTACAGTAAACTTATGTACCGGCTTTTTATCTTTTTCATAATTTTTGCAGGCTATGGCTGTACCATGCGCGACCATTTGCTCCCGCAGATGCAGGTATATACATCCGGGTTGATAGCGCCGCTGGGTATGGACGCGGACGAAAAAGGTCAACTGTGGGTGACAGAGGCCGGTGATGGTAAAGCCAGCAACGGGCAGCTTTCATTGATTACAACGCAGGGGAATGTAGTCCCTGTTGTGACCGGATTTGTTTCCGAAGTAAGTCCGGAAGGAGGCGTTTTCGGGCTAAACCATGTCGTTCTTCAGGATGGTATTTTATGGATGCTTCACGGCGTCGAAGGCAGATTGTATAAACTGGACATTTCGTCTTTCAAACTGGGCGACAAGCCATTCAAAGCGGCAGATCTGGAATTTGAAGATATTGGCACTTTTGTGAAGGACCATGTTTTTGAACATGATACCGACGCGTCCGATTTGTTTAACCTGACCATAGGGCCAGACGGGGATCTGTTCATAGTCGATGCAGCTGCCAATGCAGTGATCCGGCGTAAGGCATCCACAAAAGAGTTGAGTGTTTTTGCCGTCATTCCACCCATTGCCAATCCCGGCGGAGAATCGGAGCAGATAGAATCCGTGCCAACCGGGATTGTTTTTGATGGTCAGAAATTCCTGGTATGCAGTTTTAGCGGATACCCGTTTCCTGCAAAGAAAGCACCTGTTTATCAGGTCGAACTGGACGGTACGGTATCTGTTTACCAAACCGGACTCTCGAGCCTGGCCGATATAGAACTGGACTCAGACAGGAGGCCGGTAGCCATAGAATACGGAACGTGGTCGGGAGAGGCATTCACTGAGAAGTCGGGAACGATAGTAAGCCCTGTTGATGGGCAGAATACGATTTGGGTTAACGGGCTCAATTTTCCCAATTCAATTAAAAGGGTCGGTTTGAACACCTATTACATTGCCCAGACTTTCGATGGGGTTATTCAGAAAGTCTCGTTTTGATAAATAATGTCCCGGATACCTGGAAAAATATTTCGTGATTCACGACAATACGAAATAAGGCTCGCTTCACCAGCGGGCCCTATTTCGTATCCGGGCTGGCACCCCGTATTAAGAATTTTGTAAGCCATTGGTTTACCGCTAAATAGAATCTTCTTGCCCGCCGTACCGACATTCAATAATATTGCACCCTTTCCCTCCCAATTCTTGCTGATCCCAACGAACATGATGATTTATGGAACAGCCACAATTGCTGCTGATCGACGACGAGATTCAATACAGCGAACTAACAAAGGAGTATTTGGAAATGAAAGGCTGCCAGGTACTGCTCAAACACGATGGGCAGGCAGGGCTTGAAGCTTTTAAATCCAAGCCATTTGATTTATGTGTCCTGGATATCAAAATGCCCAAAAAGGACGGCTTTACCCTGGCGGAGGAAATCAAGCAGATCGATGAGACGATTCCGATTATTTTTCTGACAGGTCAATCATTGAAAGAAGACAAGATCAGAGGACTTACGCTGGGTGCCGACGATTACCTGACCAAGCCGTTCAGTATGGAAGAGCTTTACCTGCGGATACGGGCTATTCTGAAACGGGTGAAAATGCATGAAAAAGTACGCACAGCCAGTCAGTACCAATGGGGCCACTCCCGGTTCGATCCGGATCTGCGGGAGTTGACCGTCTCGGGGCAGGTTATTAAGCTGACCTCCATTGAATCTAAACTTCTGAAATTGTTTTGCGAACACCAGAACAAGGTGTTAACGCGTGACGTAGCCATGATCGGCATTTGGGGCGACGAAGAACATTACCGTGGTTACAGCCTCAATGTATATGTGAGCAAGCTGCGTAAATTCTTAAAACCGGACCCCGCCGTAGAGATTCTCAATTTGCATGGCGAAGGCTATAAGCTCATTTTCAAACCCGGTGTCGCATAGCCATGGATTTATCGCTGCTCACTGATCTGATGGGTGGTGACCGGCAATTGGTCGACCGTTTTGTATCCATTTTCAGAACGCAGGTACCCGGTCAGGTCGCTGCACTTTCCTGGCTTTGCGAAATCCGGGAATGGGAGACACTTTCCACGGCGCTCCATAGTCTCAAAACGCAATTCAGCTATGTCGGTCTAACTGTGCTTGCCGGGCAGCTGCGCAGTATGGAGGAGCAAATCGATCGTGGCGAAACGGCTTCGATCGATCTGCAGATCCGCTCATTTACGGAAGATTTCAATCAGTTTTGGGAGAAAGCATTTCCAGGGCCGTGATAAACGACATTATGGCAAAGTACCGCCATCGCGCGCCTGCAGTAGCTTGCGGATTTTGTATTTCAGTTTTTTGACTTCAATGGGCTTGGTAATGTAATCGTCCATTCCGGCGTCCCGGCATTTCTGCGCTTCGGTAGGATTCGCATTGGATGTAAATGCCAGAATAGGGAGCCGGGCTCCGGTTTCGCGGGCGCGGATGGCGCGCGTAGCGCTATAACCATCCATGACGGGCATTTTCACATCCATCAGGACAATATCGAACTCTTTTTCATCCAGTTTTTGAAGCGCAATTTCTCCGTTGTCGGCGATGGTTACCTGCACATCGCGGATCATTTTCTTCAAGGTTTCCTCGGCCACCACCTGATTGAAGAGGTTGTCCTCGACCAGAAGCACGGCTAATCCGGAGAGCATTACCTCGTCGCCGTCTGTATCATGATCCTCCGACGGATGGCATATTTCAAATGTGAGGTCGAAACTGAACTCGGTTCCCTGCCCCAACTGGCTCATTACCTGCATCCGGCCACCTTGTTCTTCCACGAGTTTTTTGGCTATAAAAAGGCCCAGGCCCGTACCGGATTGCTTACTGTTCGAATCATCATCTATTCTTGTGAAGGTTTCGAAAATATATTCCAGCTTGTCCGCCGCAATGCCTATACCCGTATCCGTAACCCTGAACTGCAATTGCTCATGCAGCCCGTCGCGGGAAAAAACGCTGACCAGAATGGACACCGAGCCATCCTCCGTAAATTTGATAGCATTGCCTGCCAGGTTGAGCAGGATTTGGTGCAACCGGATAGGATCGCCGATCAGCTGCTGGCTCACATCGGGATCCACCGCGATGTTGAGTTTCAGGCCTTTTTCCTCGGCAATCACCCGCAGAATGTATCCCAGGCGCTCCATCCGGTCACGAACCTGAAAAGGTTTGTTCACGAATGAGAATTTGCCTGCTTCTATTTTGGAGTAATCCAGGATGTCATTGATGATGGCCAGCAGGTTTTCCGACGAATAGCGTATTCCTTTTGCGTATTCCAGTTGTTTTTCATTAAGGGGCGTATCGAAAATCAGTTCGGACATGCCGAGGATGGCCGTCATAGGGGTACGGATCTCGTGGCTCATGTTAGCGAAAAATTGCTCTTTGAACCGGGATTTCTCTTCTACAAGTTGCTTTTGACGTTCGATCTCCTCTTTCTGGATCTGGATTTCCGCTGTTCGGACAGCCACTTTCTGTTCCAGTTTTTCATACAATATCGCATTCTCGATGGCCACCGCAATCTGGCCGGACAGAAGTTTGATTAATTGCGTCCGCTCAGGGGTGAAAACAGCAGTGGCCAGATTATTTTCCAGATAAAGCGCCCCAACCACCTTCCCCTGGTTCAGCGCAGGAATGCATAGGGCGGAGCGAACGCCGCGGGTCGTTACAACCGGGTCGCTTTTAAATTCGCTGGCCTGGGCATCGTGCAATACCACATCTGTTTTGCTGCCGAAAACATGCCCGATGATGGAGGCAGGCACTTCCGATGATTCACTCAGCGGTATTTTACGGATATCACTCAGCTCATTCACCACAGAGCGCGCGGCCTCGATCACCAGTTCGCCGCCCCAGTCAAGTATGAAGTACCCCGACTGAGCTCCTGCATTTTCGATGGCGAATTGCATTAACTTTTCCATCAGCCGGCTAAAAACAACCTCACTTGAAATGGCTGCGGATGCCTTCATCAACGTCGAGAGGTCGAGCGTCGACGCGATACTGTCCCTGGAATGAGGTGAAGAAGCTTTCCGATGCTCGACGTCGCCGTGCATGATTTCCGGAAATTCGTCCGACAACTGTCGTTCCTTCAGGAGGCATCCCCACTCACGGTAACCTGCCAGTGCCTCTCTCAGATAAGATATGCCCGTTCTGGACTGCCCTTTGCCAATCCAATATCGTCCGCAACGCTCATTGGCCAGCGCCGCCTCGTGGATGTGGCCATTCTCCTGAGCGGTCAGAATAGCCTGATCAAAGCGCCCGATCGCCTTTTCGCTATTTCCCTGGATGGCCAGGATTTCGGCATCAAGCAAATAGTAGCGGTGCGCAAAATTGACCGGGACCAATTGTGCCAGCCTGGCCAATTTTTTGTGCTGGATACGGGCTACACGCATCCGTCCGCGATTCCGATCGGAGCTGCGATACAGGGCGGTATTTAATAGTCCAAAATAGAAAGCGTACAGCGGGTCGAACAGGGAGGCTTTTACATCGTTCAGGTAAGGTGCTGCGTGGCTCGCATGCGCCATCGCGCGCTCATGATCACCAGCTAGGTAGGCGAGTATCATTTTATAGGCAAAACACGCAAACATCCTCGACCGGTCTTTTTGGGCAAGGATCGCTTCAAAATCGGGCTTTTCGTCAAAATATGCCCCTGAAAGTCTTGCCGGGTCATCATTTTCGCCCAGCAAGTTGGCAGTCACCTGAATGAGCGGTTCGTTGGCGTGGGTGATATGTTCTTTGGCAAGGGCACGCGGGGGCTCGTTGAACCGCAGCATCTCATGCTTGACCCAATGCAGGTTCTTCCCCGATAAAAGTAGGTGGAAAGCATACGAGCTCGATGCATAAGAACAGTATTCAAGATCACCCATTTCGATGCCTTTCTCGTAGGATTTTCGTAATGCTTCAAGGGAATTGTTAATATGTTCGCCCCAGGGCCGGTTGACGATATTGTAAACAAGCAAAGTCCGCTCGCGCACTACACCGCCTACCTGGTCCGCAAGCTTCAAGGCGACACTGCCGAAACGGTAACAGGCCCCGGGATCGGTCTCTATGGCATTGACGATCGCCCCAAACGTAGCAAATGTGATCGCCGATTCAGCCGCAACCCCGTATTTGAGCGATAATTCCACCATTTTAATAACCATCAGCGGATACAGCACTGGCACTTTTCCGTAGACAACAGCGGTGATGTTTTGAAGCACCTGCATGGCAGCTAATGCACGTGGATCTTCCATTTTCGGCAACTGCGTCAGCGAGCCGGTTTCCCTGCCCCTGAGCAACCATTTCGATTTCAGGTAGGCGGCGATGATGTGGGTGTTTGCCGGTCGACGGGGGAAATTTATATCCAACCCGCGCAAAACAGAAAGCGAAAGTTCGATGGCCTTTTCATCGCGTTGATTTAATATCAGGCACCGGACTTGCACGAGTTGGATTTCGATTTTGTCCTCCAATCCTCTCGCCCGGGAGAGTGCTTCCGCAGCAATATCGAGACAAACATCCGGATGCCCGGCTAGGTAAGCGCTTTCTGCACATTGAATGTGGAGCGCAAGCGCCAAAGGGTAATCATCCAGCCAGTCTTCCGGCATGACCATTTCTTTCCCCTTTCTGAAATAGGCAAATGCCACAGAGTAAGCAGCAGATGCCTTGGCTTTTTCTCCGGCGTTCAGGTTCAGGCCAATGATCCTGCGCCTTTCCAAAGCGCTGCTGAACCCGACGCAGTAATTGAGATGGTTGACGATTTCGAAAAGCTGCCGATTGCGATCATGTGGCGAAAGCCTCTCGAGCAGGAAGTAGCCTGTGCTGAGATGGGTGTCAATCTGGTCTTGCGGCGAAAGCAGGTCGTAGGCCGCCTGCTGCACCTGATCATGGACAAAAATGTACTTGCTTGGAGCCAGATAATGGTCGCCGGGCTGCTTGCCGAGGGTTATTCGCAGCAAGTTTTCGGCTACCGCTTCATAAAGATCTTCGCCCGTCTCCTGCGGTGTTTTGTCAAGAAGGGCCGATAGTACCACCAGATCGAACTCGGAACCGATACAGGAGGCGACTGTCAATGCTTTGCACGCCTGCTCCGAAAGATTGTTGATTTTTGCGGCAAGTAACTGCTGGGAGGAAGCCGACTTTGTCTTACGCTCCATGCCCTGCAGATCCCAATTCCACTTTTGGAGCTTGGGGTCATACCGGATTAACCCTCGCTGATAAAAATCGAGGAGCATTTCTGAAATAAAATACGGATTACCTAATGTTCCTGCCAGAATGACCTCGGCAAAGGGTGAAGCCGCATTGCACGGGCAGGAAAAAGTATCAGCCAGAAGCGTGGTAATATCCGTTTTGTGTAAAGGATAAAGCAGGATTTGAGTGAGTTTCGCTTGATGGGTATTCAGGTCTTGTATGGCCGTCTTGAGAGGGTGCGCCGCCGACACTTCATTGTCACGGAAGGTGCCGATAATGAGCAGGTTGCAGCCTTCTACCGAATGAGTAACGCGACTTAGAAAACGCAGGCTGGAAACGTCGGCCCAATGCAGATCGTCCAGGAATATAACCAACGGGTGTTCCTTTTTTGTAAATACATTGATAAAATTCGTAAATACATTCACAAACCGGTTCTGTGCTTCCAACGGCGGGAGCTGTTCCACCGGGGCCTGACGACCGATGATCTTCTGCAGCTCCGGGATAACCTCGATGATGATCTGTCCCAGCGGGTCCACAGCATCCAAAATGGCTGTTTCCCAATAGGCCAGATCTCCCTGAGCTATTTTACATACCAGCTCTTTAAATGACTTGATGACCCCCTCAAACGGAATATTCTGCATATATTGGTCAAATTTCCCTGTAATGAACAGCGCTCCGGCTGGCTCAATTCTTTTTTGAACTTCTGTGACCAGGGAGGATTTACCGATCCCCGATTGCCCCGAGACCAGGACCAATTCATTTCCTTCGGAGATCCGGTCGTAAGCGGCAAGCACTGACGTGAGCTCATACCCGCGCCCGTAAAGGCAATCTGATATTCGGAAAATGCCGGGTTGATCATGGGTGCCGGGTGAGAATTCCTCGCGGTTTCCGCGGCCCATCAACCCATTTTTACAGGTTGTCAGGTCGGTAAGGATACCGCGGGTCGTCTGGTAGCGATCTTCGGGCTTTTTTGCCAGAAGCTTCATCACAATTGCGCCCAACTGTGTCGGGTGTGTTACAGGCCATACAGGCATACGCGCAATATGCGCGTGTACGAGTTCATTCGGGTCTGTGTTTTCGAATGGCAGTTTGCCGGTGAAAAGACGGTAAAACAGCACGCCTAAATGGTAGTAATCCGACCGATAGTCTACCGGAACGTCGGTAAGGCCGCTTTGTTCCGGAGCAATGTAATCCAGCGCAATGGCGGTTTGATTATTTGGAATGCTCTTTCCGGTCCGGCTGGCGGGTTGTGCGAGTGTCAGGTCTGCCAGACGGATTTCATTGGTATGGGGATTGATCAGAAAGTGCGCGGGGCGAAGGTCCTGATGTGCAATATCAAAGTAATGCAGTTCTTCCACCACACGTACCAGCTCCGCCGCGATAGCGATATGGGTTAGGGTATCCGCTGTACTGTTGTTCAGGAATTTTTCCAGATGAATGCCTTCAAAATCATCCAGTTCGATCACCAGATGACTTTCTGTATGGCTGAAACGAAGGTGGTTCAGGACACGGTCAAACCTGAAAGCTTTTGCCCAGGCATAGCCCGGGGTGGTTTGGTCATAGGGTATATCACTTCCCGCAGCGGACGGTACAACTTTTAAAATCACCTGTTCCGCGGTGCTTTCACGCAACGCACGGAAGTACGACCGGTTGTTTTCCTTGTAAAGTTCCTGAGTTATCCCGTAATCGGGGATTTGTAAAGTGTCAAAGCCCATAACATCTTAAAATGTTCTGTTTCAAAGCCATGCAAAGGTAATCTTCACGAAATGCCATCAAATCGAAGCTGGTGTATTTTAATAATTTTTTATACTTTTTAAGGAACTCTTACCATTTGACACCTGCCCTGCGCAGTACCTTTGTCGACATCAAATGAAAACCCAAAAACATCGGATCAATGAGAAAGATAGCAATCATGGGTGCGGGACAGTCGGGATTACACCTCGGTATCAGGCTGGTCAGAAGCGGTTATGACGTAACCATTATTTCGGAACGTTCGGCGGAAGAGATATTCAATGGCCCCCCGACCGGCGCCACCTATTTGTTCAACGACACCCTTCAGCTGGAAAAGGAACTCGGTCTTGACCTTTGGAGCGACACCGCTTTTCATTCGACCGGCTTCAATATCAACTTTGGCACACCTGCCGGCGACTTCGCGTTCGGGATCAAGTCGCGTACCAGTAAGCCGGGCGCGTCTATCGATCAGCGGCTCAAATTTTACCAGTGGATCAAACTTTTTGAAAAACTGGGCGGCAAATTTACCGTCAGCGATACCACGCCGTCAGACCTGCTGGCGTGTACTGCACATTTCGACCTGGTAGTTGTCTCATCGGGCAAGGGGCCGTTGGCCAAGCTTTTTACAAGGGACAACGAGCGATCTACACACGATGTACCGGCGCGTAAACTGGTGCAGATCCACATCAATGATTTCGAGCATACTGAAAAGACCCGGTTCAACACGATCACGCTCGACGCGGTGATGGGGGCGGGGGAGATCATTACCGCACCTTTTTATCAAAAAGATGATATTCAATGCGCATTCCTGCTGATCGAAAGCATTCCCGGCGGCCCGATGGACGTCTTTGACCAAGCGGATTCCGCCACTGACATTCTGGCCAAGGCAAAAGAAATGATCCGTTCATTACTGCCCTGGCGGTACCCCGCTTTTGATAATGCGGCAGTGGTGGGTGACAACGCCTTTTTGAAAGGCTCATTTACCCCGGTCGTCAGAAAGCCGGTGGTGCAGCTCAATTCGACGGCAGCTGTGCTGGGTATCGGCGATACGGTGATACTGAACGACCCCATCGTCGGCCAGGGTGGGAATAATGCTTCTAAAATGGCTAATGCTTATGCCCAGGCAATCATCAACCGGGCGGATGCACCCTTCGATGTGGCGTGGATGAACCGGACTTTTGAAGACTTCTGGCAGTATTCGCGGCATGTCAATCGTTTTTGTGACATTTTTCTCGCGCCGCCCGCACCACATGTGGTGGAGATACTCCAGGCCGCTACCCGTTACCCCGAAGTGGCTTCTGATTTTGTAAATGGATTCAATCATCCGCCAAGCCTGTTTCCCTGGCTGGATGATGCAGAAGCTGCCCGTGACTACCTGACCCATAAAACCATGGTTCCAGCCTCGGCCGTATTGTGACCCCTCCGGATCGTTAAGTATACATCTTACACCAGGAAACCAGATCTGAAACATGAAAAATCAAAACCTCGCGTCCCTCAGGGGCGCTGATCGGGATACAATTGTCCTGACTGAACCGACTGCTACCGGAATGATGCTGCAGTACGATGCTATCCGTATACTCCGTGGTATGGTAGCGGCAGGTGGCCCGCAGGAAGCCGAATATCCGATTTTGGACGGGCTGATGCAGCAACTGTTCCGGATGAAAGAGTCCAATGCACTGCGTGAGCAGGAAATTGCCTACCTGCAAAGCATTTTCGATGACGAGTTCCTGGCCAATACTATTCACGGATACGTATATATTAAACCGTTAGGGTATGCAGGTGACTTCAGGCTAATCGATATGATCTACACCTATCATCTTTTCGAGGATGGCGGTTATGAGGGTTGGGACCGTTACTTTCATTATCATGCTGCCACCAGGGCTGTCCGTAACCGGAAAGCGTATTTCAAACAGCAAATGCTGGGAAGGCTTTCCTCGCAACCAGCACCGCTTCACCTTCTGAATGTTGCCAGCGGTCCCGCCCGCGATTTGTACGAGCTGTACACCGAGATTGATCCCGACATGCTCGTGACAACGTGTGTCGATATCGATGCGGATGCCATTGCATTTGCCGTAGACCTGTGCGGGTCGTATGCCGAACAGATCAATTTTCAGCAAAGGAACATTCTACGTTTTGCAAGTGCCGAAAAATATGACGTAATCTGGTCGGCAGGATTGTTCGACTATTTTGAAGACCGCCTGTTTGTGTTGGCTTTGAAACGATTGCTTACGTTTCTCAAACCCGGCGGCGAAATCCTGATAGGCAATTTTTCGGAGGATAATCCAAGCCGTGGATACATGGAGCTTTTCGGAGAATGGTTCCTGATTCATCGCAGCCGAGAAAAACTGACCAGCCTGTCGTTGCAGGCCGGGGTCCAGGCGGAGCACATTTCCATAGAACAAGAACCGCTCGGGATCAACCTGTTCCTGAGAATCCAAAGCGCGGTACCGGCGGCTCAGGCAGGACTTTGCATGAACTGATATCGAACTTCCTCCAATACCTTTTATCAATCATACACTTATTCAAAATTCCATTCAATTTTTAATCATGAAAAATTTCAAATCGTTAAGCACATTGCTCAGCAAATCCGCACTCTTTACATGCATTGTATTTTTGTACGCCTGCGATTCCGGGCAGGACGACCAGACACCATCCCCGGCGATTAATTTCACGGAAGTCAAGGGAAGTGGCGAGATTACCTCACAAGTCACCGCATTCAGAACGCTACTGGGCGACCCCCTGAACACTACAGTAAATCAAACGGGCCGCAGGGAGATCAATTGGGATGCCGTACCCGACAATCAGACCAATACGGACAATTTCCCCGGCGACTTCTTTAACAGCACCGATCCTGCCGTTGCTGTCGGTAGAAAGCGCGGGGTGGTCTTCACCACTCCGGGTAAAGGCTTTCGGGTGAGTGACAAAGATTTCAGCGATGTGGTTTCCGGCAACAGCGAACAATTCAAGGCATTTAGTCCTGCCCGGACATTTGCCGCCGTCGGAAGTAATAAGATGGATATTGTTTTCAGAATTCCGGGCTCGGTCGATGCCGCCTTCGTAAAAGGTTTCGGAGCTATATTTTCGGATGTGGACCGGGCAAATGCGACCAGCATTGAATTTTTTGAAGGCGAAAAAAGCCTGGGCAAATTCAACGCCCCAGCCAGAACCGATGCCAACGGCTTCTCATTCCTGGGCGTCGTTTTTCCCGATCATAAGGTGACTAAAGTGACCATCGTTTCCGGATCGGCGGGCATTTCAGGCCAGTATAACTATAATGGGAATGATGATCTGGTTGTAATGGACGACTTCTTTTACAGCGAACCATCTGCCGCACAATAGGATCATCGTGCAGGTAGCCTTGCCTTGGTGAAAAAGTAAACGAATGCCGTTTCTGATACCAGAAGCGGCATTCGTTTACTTTTTATGATAAATAAATAGATCACGAAGGACCAAAAAGGTTTGTAGCCGGTAAAAAAGGACTTCTGAATTAATTGCGCTAATCGGTAGCATCTGCAATAACAATGCTCAAACAATCCGGTAGCCAAGGATCCGGCTAACGGTTAATCCCGGGATACGGCTGAGGTTTTCTAATGCGTTCCACCCCCCAATGCACGGTAGAGCTGGATCACCGCCAGCCATTGCCGGTATTGGTCGTTCACACCGTCGAGCTGCGCGGCCAGCAGGTTTTGTTCCGAGGTCAGCACGTCGGTGTAGTTGGTCGTTGAACTGAACCTAAGCAGCTTTTTATTCGCGTCGACAGCCTTTTCCAACGATGCCAGTTGTCTGGTTCGGATGTCGCGCTGCTCGCCGGCGGCCTCGTATGCATAGAGCGCGTCAGAGACTTCCCGGCCAGCCACCAGCATAGACTTCTGAAGTTCGGTTGCGGCTTGTTCCTGCCGGGCATTCGCTGTGGCCAGTCGGGCTTTATTGGCACCCCGGTTGAAGATCGGCTGCGTCAGGCCGGCAGCTACGTTTCCGAATAGCCCCAGCGACGTTAGCCAATCCTGGAAATTGAAACTGGTAAAACCTCCGTTTGCGGTAATCACGAGCGACGGGTAAAAGAAAGTCCTTGCTACGTTGGTATTTTCAAAGGCTTCCCAAAGTCCGTATTCAGCCTGTTTTACATCCGGCCTGTTTTGCAGTAATTGCGCAGGGACGCCCGTTCTTAGCGGGATATCTAGCTTCTGTTGTTCGAGTGTCGTTCGCGCTACAGGGCCGGATGGCCGGGCGAGCAGCAGGTTCAATGCGTTCTCGGTTTCACGGATTTGCCTTTTAACCGCGGGTATAGCGATCTCGGCGGCATAGGCATTGGCTTCACTTTGTGAAATGGCCGCCCCATTGAGGATGTTTGCTTCTTTCAGCAGGGTCACGGCCTTCACATCGGCAAAACGATTGTTCTTCGTCTTTTCAAGAATCGCCAGTTGCTGGTCGAGCACGAGCAGCGTATAGTAGTTGCTGGCAATGTCGGCGATCAGTTGCGTCTGGATGGCCTGCCGGGCCTGTTCCGTACGCAGCAGGCTGGCCAGCGCCCCACGTTTGGCGCTGCGGAGCTTACCCCAGATGTCTGCCTCCCAGGACGAACCCAGGCCTAGGTCATATTGCGTGGTCGAACTGATAATGCCATACCCTTGCGGGAAAGCCAGTTTGGATTGTTTCAGCGACAAAGTTCCGCTCAGATCCGGTAAAAAGGCCGACTTGCTCAGTTGAAGGGACGCTTTTGCCGCTACTATATTTTGCATCGCAATCCGGAGATCCGGGTTTTGCTCCAACCCCTGCGTGATCAGCGTCGTCAGCGCAGTGTCGGAGAAGAACTCTCTCCACGGAATCCCCGCTATGCTGATGGTGTCCTGGGAGGATTGTCCCCGGTAAAGGCCCCGGGTGTCCAACCCGGGCCGTTCGTAAGGTTTGGTCACCTGGCAGGAAGCTGCCAGGATCGTTAAAAAGACCGCACCGATATACTTATTTTTCATGGATACTTTATTTAATAGATAAGTTGTTCTTCTTCTGCTGTTTTTCGTAGGGTACCACTCACTTTTTCATGCAATGTCTGGAACAGGACAAACAGGACGGGAATCACGAACACCCCGAACAGCGTGCCGATCAGCATACCACCTACTGCCGCAGTTCCGATGGACCGGTTGCTCAATGCACCTGCACCCGTTGCCAGCATTAAAGGCAGTAATCCGAAAATGAATGCGAACGACGTCATCAGGATCGGCCTTAAGCGGGTAACCGCTCCCGCCACAGCCGAGCGCACGATACTTTCGCCGTTCAGCCGGTGCATCAATGCAAACTCGACGATCAGGATCGCGTTTTTGGCTAAAAGGCCGATGAGCATGATGAGGCTGATTTGGAGGAAGATATTGTTGTCGAGCCCGAAGAGCCGTGCAAAAAGGAAAGCTCCGGCCAGCCCGATTGGAAGTGACAACAGGACCGAGAACGGGAGAATGTAGCTTTTATACTGGGCGCTGAGCAGGAAGTAGATGAATACCAGGCTGAGCAGGAAGATCAGCAAGGTTTGGTTACCGCTGGAAATCTCTTCCAGGCTCAATCCCGAAAACTCGTAGGCATAGCCCTGCGGCAGCGTTTTGGCGGCCACTTCACGGATCGCCTTAATCGCATCGCCGGAGCTGTAACCGGGTTTGGGGGCACCATTCACGGCGGCGGCTGTAAAAAGGTTGAAGCGGTTGATAAACTCGGGGCCGTACACCTTCTTTAAAGTCACAAATTCGGAGATCGGAGCCATGGTGCCGGTTTCGTTGCGGACGAAAATCTTGTGGATCGCGTCGGTACCGGACCGCTGGCCTGCTTCGGCCTGGATCATGACCTTGTACTGCTTCCCGAATCGGTTGAAATCCGAAGCATAAATGCCGCCGAAATAACCCTGTAATGTACTCAGGACCGCATTAACCGGTATCCCTGCTTCCATGCATTTGGCTACATTCACCTGCACCTCGTACTGGGGGAAATTCGTGTTGTAGGACGTGGCCGCATACATGATCTCGGGCCGCTGGTTGAGTTCTCCCATAAATTTCCCGATTACCTGGTCGAATGCCTGGTAACTGCCGCCTGTTTTATCCTGCAACTGGAATTCAAAGCCGTCATTATTCCCGAAACCCTGCAGGGTAGGAGCCGCGAAAAAGATAATGCTCGCATCGCGGATACCGGCTGTTTTGGCAAACAATGTGCCTACAATGCTCTTAATGTCCTGCCCTTCGTGCGTCCGTTGGTTCCAGGGTTTGAGGCGAATAAAAATCGCGGCATAGGAACTGCCGACACCGCTCATCAGGTCCATTCCCGCGAGCCGGGATACCAGCTCGGTCTCCGGGATGGTCCGCGCAATGCTGTCGATCTGGTCGGCGATGACCTCCGTTCGTTCCAACGAGGTCGCGGGCGCGAGAATGACGTTTCCGTAAATGGAACCGCTGTCTTCGTTGGGGACAAATCCGGTAGGCGTGGAGCTGATCAGGAACCACAGCAATGCGCTGAATGCGGCGATTCCACCCACCGCGATCCATTTTTTGTGGATCAGAAAGCGGACCGATCGGCGATACCGGCTGGTCATGGCTTCAAACGAAGCATTGAAACCGCGGTAGAAGCGTTGGAGAAAACCTTTGCCCGCGTGGTGTCCGTCGCCGTGGGGTTTCAGCAGGATGGCGCATAATGCCGGGCTGAGTGTGAGCGCATTGATAGCCGAAATAACGATCGCGACGGCCAGCGTCAGTCCGAATTGCTTGTAGAAGATTCCCACTGATCCCGTTACGAATGTCACCGGCACAAAAACCGCCGCCATAATGAGTGTAATGGAGACAATCGCGGTGCTGATCTCGCTCATGGCGTCGATCGTCGCCTTTTTGGCTGAGCGGTAGCCGTGGTCCAGTTTGGCATGGACGGCTTCCACCACCACGATAGCGTCATCCACCACGATCCCAATCGCAAGAACCAATGCGAAAAGGGTCAGCAGGTTGATCGTGAAACCCAGAATTTTAAGAAAGAAAAATGTACCGATAATCGCCACGGGCACGGCGATGGCCGGAATAAGTGTGGAACGGAAGTCTTGCAAAAACAGGAAAACGACGATGAACACCAGTGCAAAGGCTTCCACCAGCGTCCATATCAGTTTGGAGATAGAGGCATCCAGGAATTCGTTCGCATTGGAGAAGACGCTGTACCGGATTCCTTTCGGAAAAGTTTTGGAAGCCTCTCCCAGAATCCGCTCGCATTCGTTGATGATTTCGTGTGCATTGGAGCCGGCCATTTGCGTAATGGCCACGTAAGGCGCCTGCCGTCCCTGGGCGGTGATGGTGCTCGCGTAGGTGTATGAGCCCATTTCGAGGTCGGCCACATCTTTCAATGTCAGTAATTGTCCGTTGCCACTGGAGCGGAGAATGATATTTTCAAACTGCTCGGGCTTTTCCAGGCGTCCGGTATATTTGAGGGTATACTGAAAAACCTGGTTGCTGTTTTCGCCCACCTTGCCTGGTGCAGCCTCGATGTTCTGCTCCGAAAGCGCCCGGATAATGTCCTGCGGCACCAGTCCGTACACGGCCATGACGTCGGGTTTCAGCCAGATACGCATGCTGTAATCTTTGCTGCCGTACACCTGCGCGGAGCCGATGCCCGAAATCCGTTTGATTTGGGGCATTACATTGATTTTAAGATAATTGTCCAGGAACTCCTGGTCGTATTTCCCATCCTGACTGTACAGCAGGAAGCTGAAAACTTCACTGTTGAGCCGCTTGCTCGTCGTAATGCCGACTTTAATTACCTCGGCAGGAAGCAGACTGGTGGCCTTCGTAATGCGGTTCTGCACATTCACCGCCGCCATATCGGGGTCGGTGCCTTGTTTGAAATTAATGGTAATGGTCGCGCTGCCGTCATTGCTCGCCTTGGAGGTCATGTAGGTCATGTTTTCCACGCCATTCAGTTCTTCTTCCAATGGCGTGATCACTGTTTTCATGACGACCGCCGCGCTTGCGCCCTGATAGGTAGTGTTTACCTCCACGGCAGGCGGTGCAATGTCGGGGTACTGAGATATGGGCAGTGAAAAAAGCCCGAGCAAGCCCAGAATGACGATTATGATCGATATGACCGTCGATAGTACCGGATTTTCAATGAATTTATTCAACATGATAGGTAATGTTTATGATGAAGGAGATCACCGCGCGGCGGTCAATTTTTCCACCGGCCTGATCCTCATACCGTCTTGAAGCGTCGGAAGCCCTTCCAGTACAATCTGTTCACCGCCGGCAAGTCCTTTGTCCACGACATAGCGCCCGTCTGGTGTTGTGTTTTGTATTTGAATCTCAGTGCTTTGTATGGTTCCGTTCTTTTTTACAGTATACACAAAAGTCTTTTCCTGCAACTCGAACGTGGCCCTGGCAGGCACCAGAATAGCCTCCCGTAATTGTGTGGGAATGCGAATGATGCCGCTGGCACCCGTACGGAGCAGCCTGGCCGGATTCTGGAACAATGCCCGGACGGGAATGGAGCCCGTGCTGGTGTTGATCAGCCCGCCCACAGATTCGACCTTGCCTTTCAGGGGGTATTCCTGCTTGTTGGCCAGGATCAGCTGCACCGGCGGAATCGATTTCAATTTGTTGCCCAGCTGCTTACCATCGGGGCTATACGTAAAGTCGAGGTACTGCTTCTCGTTCCAGGAAAAGTAGGCGACCATCTCGCGGATATCCGAAACGGTCGTCAGCGCCTGGGGGGAGGCGCTGCTTACGAGGCTCCCCGTTTTATAGGGAATCAGGCCGATCACCCCGTCGGCCGGGCTGGTGATCTGCGTGTAACCAACATTGTTTTTTGCATTGGCCAGACTTGCCTTGGCCTGGGCCAGTGTGGCTTCCCTGGCGTGCAGGGTATATTCGGCTGATTTGAGCTCATAGCTGCTGATGATGCCTTCTTTTTCAAGAGGCACGGTCTTTTCAACCTGCATTCGGGCAAGGTTCATTTCTGCCTCGGCGCTTTTGATCGCAGCGGCCGCCGTTTTTACCTCCTGCTCGTATTGCGGGGCGTGGATGGAGAACAGCAGCTGGCCTTTCCGGACAACCGCACCCTCTTCGATGTATATTTTGTCGATAAAGCCATCGACCTTCGGACGTATATCGACATTCTGCCTGCCTTCCAGCCGGGCGGGGTATTCCATATTCAATACAGCGCTTTCAGGCCGGATCGTCATGACCGGGTAGTCCTGCGGTTTCTCCGTCGCGACTGCCTGGGTGGGATTGGTATTGCAGGATGAGAAGATGATCGGCACGGCGACAAATAAGGCCGTCTGCAACAGGGTATGCTTTTTCATGATATGATGTTAATTTGAACGTAGTTTCCCTGGTCACCGTTTTCTGAAAAACCGGTTGGCGGGAAGAGTTAAATGCCTGGCTGATGTTGGCTGGCAGCTTAGGAAGAGCAGATTTGGTAATGAAGTGCCATGGTAATGATGGTTTGTTTTCGTGACAAAAGTACTATCTTTGCTTATTAAACCAAATAAATACTTTGTTTATTATGAAAAATACTCTAACCGGCTCTGATAAAGTAATTTGGATGCTTAAAACGACCGGACCGCAGCCTTTAACAGCTATTGCGGAGGAGTTAAATATTACGACTGAAGGTGCGAGGTTCCAGCTTTTGAAGCTGGCAGGAGAGGGACTCGTACAGTCGTCGACGGTTTCGAAGGGGCGGGGCCGCCCGCAGCAGATATGGGCATTGACGAGGGAAGGAGAAGGCCGGTTTCCGGATGCACACGCCGAACTTACCGTGAAGCTGATCAGCACGATACGCGAAACCCTGGGGCAGGACGCATTGAATGCGGTGATCGAGGCGAACAGCCAGAACGGCCTGCGTAAATATATGAATGAAACAAGCGGGGCCACCCACCTGGAAGATCGTATCGCCCGCCTGGCCGGTATTCGCGATCAGGAAGGTTATATGGTTGAATATGTGAAAGATGCGGAAGGTTATCTGCTCATCGAGAACCATTGCCCGATCTGCGCTGCCGCCACAGCCTGTCAGGATTTTTGCCGCTATGAGCTGAAAACGTTCCAGGCTGTGCTGGGCGATGAGGTCGATATCAAACGGGTGGATCACATACTGGCCGGCGCGCGCCGCTGTGCGTACCGGATCAGTGAAAAGTAAACCTGTTTTTAGGCCTGCATATTAATTTATATAAGAATCGATACTCCACTTGAAGGTGTTCTGGCCGGACAGGAGGAGCCCGGCACCGGTAAAGACGAACACCGGGTATTGGAACGGTGCTCCGATACCGAGGGATGCGATCATGAAGAGTGCGAACGTCAGGGTGATCACAGCCGTTCCGAGTCCCATCCATCTGGTTTTGAATCCCGCGATAAGGCATAGGCCCAGCACCACTTCCGCTATGGTGGCACTCAGGGCCGCTGCCTGGGCTACGCCTGGGCCAGCGAAGGGAATCAGCGTGTGGGTGTAATCCACGAAATGCTGCCAGTCACCCCAGGCTACTTGTGCCGAGCCGGGTGCGCCCATGAATCCAAGCCGGTCGAGCACGGGCAGAATAAATCCGGCCCCGAGGGCCATGCGGGTTAAAAATTGTGCGAAATGCGGGATAGCAACCATTGATCTGAAAATTAATAATCAAAGGTAATCCGGGAAAGGCAATATCCGAGATGGCGGAAGTAATTGTCGATGCGGGTCAACAGACAGGTAGCTGTCAATGATGCCGTGCTGAGCGCTATCTGTTTGATTTTCTGCACCGATAATCCGGGAAGCCCCATTCACAATTTGACCGCGCTTTACACGGATTGATGTTTCAATTTTTGCAATTCATCCGGAACCAGGAGCGAGGCGGCATGGACCGCATATGATCTTTGTGGCAAGAAATCCTATTTCAGATCAAACAAATAGCTATTGAGCCATGATGAAACACGTTACCTATTTCCTGTTGGGGCTGCTGATGCTGGCGGCATGTAAAGAAAGCACAGAGCCTGGATTGCGGTAACCAGTGAAAAAACAAGGGACTTTTCTACCCGGGTAGCTGACAACGGTAATCTGGAATTTGAACGTCTGTAACTTAAAAATTACAGGCGTTTTCGCTGGAAAACCAGTTGAAATCTAAATACTTGGGCTTTTATAATACTAATTTGTACTGGAAAGTCATACATTAGGATTACCTGACAATATACCTATGATATCAGAAGAGCATACCTGGGATATTAACGCCATTCTGGCCAGATATCAATATCTTCAACTAACGATTGAACAAGCGGAGAAGATTTACCAGTATGAACAGATGAAAGATTCACATGCTCATAAGCACTTTTTTTCACCCTGGGAAGAATGGGACTTCGAACTCACGACATTCAGGGAAATCTTGCTACCGGGCCAGCTCACCGAGTTTGAAAAATATCAAAAACGCGTGGTTACCCAATTTAAAAAAGGCCTCGTGGCAGACGACGGGCTTAAAAAGAAGAATATGGGGGAGCTGCAAGACATGCTGGACTTTTATGAAACTAGCTTTCTCCCGACGCTTACTGGTCATTTCACGCGTTTATTCCGGGCCCGGTTGGACGGTGATCAGGCAAAAGTGGATTTTTTGAAAGCAGAATATTCCCGTTTTCTCAACGATACCCGAAGTGAGCTCTTGGCAAACCATTTCAGGCTCAACAGATCTTTTATGCCAAACACTTTGAATGCCGCGCTGCTACGCCACAAACTGACGTGCGTCGTTCCAGCATATTACCGGTTCAAACATACGGTGGATAAACCGACAAAAGCCACTGCAAAGTATCTGAAAGGTAAGCTTCTTGATCTCCCGGACAAAACAGAGGAACTAATCGTTAATAAACTGAATGAACTCAGCGCGTTCCAAGAAAGATGCCTTGAAAAATACTATTATAATGATCCTTCATTTGGAAGCCTTTGGGTAGCGAAATCAACACGGGAAGAGGACAGAGAAAACCTGTTGATGGCTTTGCTGCTGCACGATGCCAATAAATATGGATATTGAAAATGGATTGATTGGCGCAGGGAAAACACTATGAAAGGCTTTCCCTGCTTTTGAACCCTTGTTTCCTTCCTCAGGAAAACCGGTTGCGGGCGTCGAATGCCAGTCCGAGTCCGACGCTGGACAGTTTGTTCTCTTCCGACCATTCCGCCTGGGTGAATAATTCCCGGAAACGTTCCTGGATCAGCGGAATTTCCGTCGATCCGCCGGTCATGATCACCAGGCCGATCGATTCGGGAGTAATGCCGGCACTTTGCAAACATTCCCGTGCTGACTGCACAATGCGTTCCGTTTTGGTGGTAATAGCGGAGTTGAAATCTTCGCGGAGGACATCAATACGTAAATCCTGATCCAGGAAGTCGAGATTGGCAACATACCTGTCACTCTCTGTTAAACCGATTTTAATCTGCTCGGTTTCAGCCAGTACCGCATGCCCTCTTTCCTGTTCCAGCACGCTCACCAATCTGCCATATCGCGCAGGGTCGTGCGTTTCGCGTAGGAGCTGTTTGGCCTGGAATATAGTTTTGTTGGTGTAAAGGAGATTCACCTTGCTCCATTCCGACAAGTCGAAGTAGTGATACGAAGGTACTTCGAGATTTTTGGCACCGTAGCGGGTCCTGAAACCCAGCTCAGGCATCATTTCCGCCAGGCTCAGGTCTTTATCGAAATCATTTCCGCCGAGACGGACACCTGTGTTGGCGAGGATATCACCGCTTCTGTCGTGTTTTCTGGTATTTTTTTGCGATAAGCGAATGATCGTAAAATCGGAAGTTCCTCCTCCGAGGTCGACAACCATAGCCAGTTTTTCGCCGGTAACCTTCGCCTCGTGCGCAAATGCGGCCGCAATCGGTTCAAACTGAAAGCCGACATGTTCAAAGCCAAGGCTTAGTGCTACCGCTTTCAGCTCGCTTTCCGCCCGTTGGTCTGCTGCCGGGTCATTATCCGTAAAATGAACGGGGCGCCCCATGACAACATGTTTGAGCGGTGCGCCGCAATCGGCTTCTGCCTTCCGCTTCATCTGGTCCAGAAATGCGGCAATGATCTGGTCGAATTTCATGAGTTCTCCATTCACCATTGTGCCTTGCCGCATGACGGACGTGCCGAGTACGCGTTTCAGGCTCCGCATCAACCGGCCCGGTTGGCGGTCGAGGAAACGCTCGGTCGCCTCCCGTCCGAAAAAAGCGTGATTGTCTTTCCGGGCAAAAAACATGGCACTGGGAATGGTAGTATGGTCGTTTTCGACCGGAATCAGGAAAACATCGTCTTGATTTGCTACCGCCAGACTTGAATTGGAAGTACCGAAATCAATACCGCAAAAAAGAGGAGTTGTCATATTTTGAAAAATTGGGGGCGCAATTTCTCATTAAAAAGCCGGGAATGCAAGCAATTACGGAGAAGTCCTCAGGACAATTATGCAGTAGAAACGGACATTTTGTGGCCTTATGAACCGGCAGCAGCGAAAATGGCAATGCGAAAATTACCCGGTGATTTGCGGATATATTTTTCCCGCCCAGGGCTTTCAGTCGAAATGAACAAGAAAGTCATCATGAACAGATACATTTTCACCATGCCGGGCATAGCGTTCTTCTTCCTCGTTACGACGGTCAGATACGCGTTCGGCTTCGCGGCGGACTCAATCCCGCACAAGGAACAAGTGGGTGCATTGAACCTCCCGGATGTCATCGCACCCGTAAAAGCACCTTTCCCAATGCCATTATTTCAGAAACCTTCTTTTGCCAGTCGTTCGGTGAATATCGCATCCAGAGGTGCCAGGAAAGGGGTGAGAATTACGAAAGTAATACAAGCGGCGATCGATGAAGTGAGCCATAAGGGCGGCGGGACGGTGATCGTTCCCCGGGGCAAATGGAACACGGGGCGCATCAGCTTGAAAAGCAACGTGAACCTGCATCTGGAAGAAGGAGCGGAGTTACATTTTAGCGGGGAGGTGGAAGACTACCGCCCGGCGGTCTTCACCCGGAACGAGGGCGTGGAAGTGATGTCGCTGGGAGCCTGTATTTATGCCAATGGACAGGAAAATATCGCCATTACCGGTAGGGGGAAACTCATTGGTCCGGCCAAAGACGGTTCCGTGCGGAAACAGGTGATGAACGCCGATGTCGTCGAAAACTTCATTCCGCATACCCAACCGGTTTCCGAGCGGGTTTTCGAGGGGCATAACGGCAGCTTCATCTTCTTGCCGATGTTCATTTCCCCCATTAACTGCAAACAGGTATATATTGAAGGTGTTACCCTCGAAAATACCGCTTTCTGGAACATTGTACCGGTGTATTGCGACGGCGTTATTATCCGGGGAGTGACGGTTAATTCAGTAGGGATACCGCGTGGAGACGGGATCGATATCGAGTCTTCCCGGAATGTGCTGATCGAGTACTGTACGTTGAGCTGCGGGGACGATTGCTTTACGATCAAAGCGGGACGCGGCGAAGATGGATTGCGTGTCAATAAACCTACCGAAAATGTGGTGGTCCGGTATTGTCTGGCGAGGGAAGGGCACGGCGGCATTACCTGTGGCAGTGAAACGGCCGGTATGATCCGTAACCTGTATGTTCACGATTGCGTTTTCGACAATACAGGTGTCGGAATCCGCTTCAAAACCCGCCGGCCGCGGGGTGGGGGCGGGGAAAACCTGATCTACGAACGTATCCGGATGAACCTCACCGGATCGGCCTTCAACTGGGATATGCTGGGGAGTGCCCAATATGTAGGTGAGCTTGCCAATCGTCTGCCTGCCAGGGAGATCGATCGCCTTACCCCGGTTTACAGAAACATCGTTGCGCGAAACTTTGTGATAGAGAATGCCAGCCAGTTTGTGAAGGCCAACGGCATTCCCGAAAGTCCGCTAAGCAATGTCTTGATCGAGAATATTTCGGTTAGGTCGGCGAAGCTGTTTTCGGCCGCCGATGTGAATGGTTTGATTGTCAGGAACGCCCGGATAGAAACAAAAGATTCACTGATCAATGTCGTGGACGCCCGGAATGTCCTGTTTGATAAAGTGCAATTTGTCGTGCCCGGAAATAAAGTGGTTACACAGAATTCGGGACGACTTTCGGAACCGGTCCGGTTCAAGGAATGCACACCTGCAGAGGATTGACTAATCCGCCATGAGGATATTGGCCCCCCATAGCCATGCGACCATCTTTTTGGATGCATCGGGCGTCAGGTACCGGTTCCAGTTTTGGATGAGCGTTCCGTAGGTCATACCCTCATTCAGCGAGCCCAGCAGCGGGATCACTTCGATCTGATCCAGGTACACGACGGGCCTGGGCAGACTGGGATGCATCAATGCCCGCTTCATTTCCACACGGTTTCCGGTTACCGCAAATTCCTCGCTGAATGCCAGCTGCGGCGATAACCTGACAGGCTTATCCCAAAGAAAATGCAAGAGCGGATCAATGGGTATAGCGGGGAGTTTTTTTGGTTCTGTCCGCTGGGCCGGCCGGATAAGTTTCCGGGCCAGTAGCCGGGCAAAGTCATTGGATAGCCCTGCTATATCCGGCCGGAAGTGGATTCTTTTCTCCCAAAACGCAAATGGCTTGTCCGCAACGTGTGCTTCTGCGTAATAACCCGATGTCCAATGGGCATGATGGATAACCGAGTCGGTCAATTTGTCCTCGTAAAAAGCTTGCGCCACGGCAGGTTCACGATAGTGCAGCAAGGTATGGACGGCAATAGCCGTTTGCAGAGAAAAGCGCATCGCCAGTTCAACACCCGTGGACGATAGCGGATCGAGCGTAAATGCGGCTTCACCAATTTTGATATACCGGTTATGCCAGGGCTGTGCATGGACAAATGCATTGACCGGACAAGTTTGTATCCCGCTATCCGCGCAATGACCGGCCACCCCACGGAAAAGCTGTGTCCCGGACAGCATCTGCCGGAATTTCGCGCTGAGATCTTTTCCTCTTACTTCTTGCGCATCCGTGAAGGCCATTAGCCGGAAGCGTTGGTCAAGTACCGGTGAACCCCATAACCAGCCTTCCTCAATGGCTTCGATACATGTCTCATGTGGCATCGGACCCCAGGGGATATGTGTCCATATCGCCACCGAAGCAGGGGCGGTTTCAATGCGTTCGCTGGAATGCGTCCCTTTCCGTCCGCGGCCGTCCAGCACTACGTTGGCGTGAAGCGTTTTGGGAAAGTTGTCCAACTGGATGGTCAGCTTCCAGGTGTCTGTATCAAAGGTAGAGGAAAGCAGTTTGGCCGGTTGGAAGAGACGCAACCCTTTGCTCAGCGCCAATGCCAGCAACTGTTGATCGAGTAATCCTCTGTCGACGACAATCCCCGGCCCGCGTTGTTGCGGATTGAGATAGGTTGGCTCCATGGTATTCCAAATGACCCTTGCCGGAATGTTGCGGAGGTAACGGGGATCGTCGGGCAAATGCCCGGCACCCAGATACCCGAAGATATGCTGAACGCCGGGGGAAAGGGATTCGCCGATCTGCGGACGAGGAAAAACCGCCTGCTCGATCATCGCGACGGAATGTCCCATTTCGAGCAGGCGGATGGCCGCGGTGACACCTGCGGGTCCTGCGCCTGCAATGATAATTTCAAAGTGTTCAGCCATAGATCATTGCATATGCCAGTCGGGTTTCAGCCGAGACAGCCGTTCATGGGCCTGGATCGTATAATGTAGCCAAGACCGGATGTAGTCGCAGGCCAGTCTGCCTTTTTCGATCACTTCATGGTGGCAGCCGCCTCCGCACAGGTAGCGGGCCCAGCATTGCGTACACGGGTTCTGCTGGTGCACGTGCCGGGAAGTCAGCCATTGGTTCTGGACGCTCAAGTCGATGCCTTGGGTCAGATCACCCATCCGGCCTGCATCCTCATTCACAAACCGGTGGCAGGCAAACAATTCCTCATCTGCGGAAACGCCCATGTACCCTGCGCCGGCACCACAAGGGTAGGGGCGATGAGTACCTTTGGAGATCTCTTTCAATGCATTCACCATATTCAGGAATGGGTAGCGGTTGCCCGCCAGGACATTTTGTTCAAAGTTCAGGCCACAAGCGATCATGTTTTCGAGCAACAAGGCAAGATCTTCCTTATCCATTTCATTCCGGCCGTTAGACGACCGGAGCAAAGGCGAAAAACCTACACTGTGAAAGCCCATTTGGATAAACTCGTCGAGCACTTCCGGTAGATCCAGGTTGCCGGGGGTGACGGTAACGCGTGCCGATACCTGCATTTTCCTTTGCAGGGAAAGCAGCGGCCGGAGATTTCGCAGGATCAGGTCAAAACTGCCTTTACCGCCTTTCATGGGCCGCAGGGAGTCGTGGCTTTTGCCAAGTCCATCCAGGCTAACCGTGACCGCAAATCTATGTTCCTCAAAGAACCGGGCGTCTGCTTCGGTCACCAACGTGCCGTTGGTGGTGATTGAAAAATTGACCTGAATGTTTTTTCTACCTGCTTTATCGACGGCGTAGGCCGTAGCCTCGGTAATGGCCTTACGATTGATGAGCGGCTCCCCGCCGAGGAACGTCAGTTGTACTTTTTCGCCTTCCGGGCAATCGTCCATGAGCAGGTCTATCGCCTTGAAAGCAGTTTCCAGCGACATACTTTTGGCCTGACCTCCAAAACTCCCCTGATCGGCATAGCAGTAGGTACAACCCATATTGCATTTTTGCGCGATCGCGAGCGAGAGCGCATACAAACGAGGGCTTTCCAGAGGTGTATCGTCGATGTGGTCCGGGGCTGCAAGCCCCAATCGGACCAGTTCCTGCTGCAACCGCGCTTCATCCCGGTTGGCAAGCAGCGAGGCAATCCGTTGTTCGACTTCGCCGGACACGGAATACAGCCTGCTGCCGTTTGGAATGAAGAGTTGCGTTTGACGGCCTCCTTTGATCAGATGCACCGACGGGGAGCCTGGCCCCGACTGCTCTGCTACGGTCCGGGCCAGCCCGGACACCATAGAACGCGGGGCGGCCTCAGCTGTTGAGTGCATCTTTTCCTTCGACTATAAAGTTCAGTTCGCCCTGCCAATTGATGAAAAGGTCGTCATAGGAGAGCAATCGCGTATTGACCCGGTCGTCCGGGATATACTTTCCTGTGCGTTTTTTGGCCATCCAGCTGTCACCCGTGCTCAATCCCTTTTCGTCGGGCACCACATTCACATAATCCGGCCGGCTGGCTGCCCAGTAATAGCAGGCGCATTCGCGATAGTCGTTCTGCCAGGGGGCGCAAAGACCCTGGGTGAGCTCGCCGGGTTTCAGTATTTCATCCGAGAGCGAAGCACTGTCACCATCGAAAACATGATTGACTTTCAGCAACACCTTGGTGTATTTGGCCGGGTCGTCAAGTTCTTTGACATCCACCACCACTTCCAGCGTGCTGGGTTGGGCCGTGAAATGGCACCATACTTCCTGCCCCTGTTTCTGCAACACGCTTACCATCGAGTTGGACCATTCCATAAAGGACACCCCATTCGGATTAGCGATGGTCCGTAATGGCGTGTTGTCCCCGTCCGGGAACACCGGGCCGGCCGTCGCAACCATTGTTGGTTTGTTTTCTATCGCAACCAGCCGGTGGTGCAGCAGGTGGCTTAGCGCCGGATCCTCTGTTTCGATCACATAATTGTTGTTTTCGATGAGTACCAGGCCCTGGAATGCTCTGCGCCAAAGGTTTCTGAAATCGAATTCAAGACCCGGGAAGCAATTCGAAATGGCTGTCCGGGGCAACACGCTGATCGGGTTTCCTTTGCCTCGGTAATGCAGCTGCGCGGTCAGGTTGGATGCTTTCAGTGGTGATCCGTAAGGCTCAGTCGCAAAATCATCGTTCCGGAGCAGTGATGTGGAGGCAGCCTTGATGATCATGTTGATCTGACGATACGTAAAAGTCAGCGAACGGCCATCGGCGCCACGCATCAGTGCCGGCATTTTACGGAGGGCTTTGGCCGAAAGGTCACCGATTTCGGTCGGCCTGCGCAGCAGGTCCGCAAACCAGGGCGATGCCCCCGTGCTCAGCCCCGTGAAAACCCGTTCATGCAACACCTGCAAAGCTAGGTTGTCAACCAGTGAAGTAGCCATGATAGGTTCATAAAGGCGACCGAAATCATTGGTGTTTTGCCTTACCATGGTGCTGGCCATATTCAGTTTTCCTTCATAGGCATTGCCGTTCATGATGGCGGTGTTCATCAGCCGTATGGTTTCAAATGCGCGGCGAACGATTTCTTCGGCCTCGTCGAGCGTTACTTCTCCGTCTACATCCGTGCTCAGCAGTATTTGCTCCAACTCGTCGGTCACCACGCGGATCGGCAACGTGTCGGGTGCGTAGGCGGGTGGCCCGGCGCTGATGTGTGCTTTGGCAGACAATGTCTTGCCCGAAGGGTCCGTGAGATTTACCGTTACAAACCCGTCACATTCATCATCGAGATACCCCCAGCTGATCTGGTTTCCCTTGCTGTCGGAGTACCCGGCGAATATCTGCGCGGGATTCGTGTAAAGCGGATTGGGGGTGCTTGTTTCGGAATAGCCGCGCCACTTTCCTTTTTTAATATCATATAAAATAGGATCGTCTCTTCTGCCCGCGAAAACAGGGTCTATTTCCTCTTTTCCATTATCAAATCTTTTCAAACTGGAACCGTAAACTTTGCCGGCCGCAGGCGTGAAACGAAGCCTTATTTCCGGAAATTCAGGAGTTGGTTTGATAAATTGAATAAACCCGAGCGGTAGCTTTTTGCCTTTAATAAAATTATTGCATTCGGCCAGCAGTGGTTTCAAGTCATGCGATCGGATATTTCGGATGACCGCATACATTTTATCGTTCGGATCCGCAGTCCTTCTGAATATTTTAATATTACCCAATTCCACATTCCAGCTGATATCCGCCAGGTCGTACCCCGCTTTTTTTAGCAGGTCTACCGTCACCGGAACCAATTCGCCCGGTGCGTCGTCGGTAATGGCAAATACTTCCAAAAAAGGGGCGACGGGATGTGCCTTTCCGGTTTTATCATCGAGATTCTCGGCGTCTTTAAACTGAATCCGCTCGGGTTGGGTGGCTTCTATTTCTCCGGTTCTGGGATCTATGATGAGTGTTTCCCGGGGTGTGATTTTCCGGAAATCTAACGGCTTTTCCTTTGATAATTCGAGGTCGTATGCGGCCATGGGCTTGTCAGACTCGCCCAGGCGCCCGATGGCGATGGGAGGGAGTATGCGTAGTGCTAGAATTTTCATAACGGGTAAATGTTTTTGGCTTTAACAAGGTGATGAGATCAGGCAAGTTCGGCTTCCATCAGTTGTGAGATAGCTTGCAACAGCTTGCGGTCAATTTCCTGCAATGCATTTAAATACTGGCTGTGTGGTTGCGGCTCCAACACTTTCAGTTTATCGATCAACTTGCCCGATGCGTCAAGCAGGTCGCGGTGCAATCGCCAGCGGTTGTGCTCTCCGAACGGCAGATCAAAACTGTAAGGCGACGTGAACGGTGGGCCGGCCATGAGCCTGCTGCCGACGGCCAGCGGTGTCTGCACCAGAATGGTGGCAAGGCTCCGGAGGTTGTACATTTCACCGAAGGTTGAATTGATGATCAGGCCACGTGGCGTAAATGAGCCCGTATTATTGTTGCCATTGTCGAGCAGGAAGCTGTGGTTCAGGAAGTTGAGCAGTAGCCGGTAGCGGATGTCGAACAGGTTGGCCCAGAGGATGCCTTCCGGGTTGGTAATGGCATTCTCCCCGGTCTCGTCGGCCGGTTCATTCGCGTTGGAGCCCGTCGCGGCGTCATCGGCATCGCCTGCATAGGGATTGGTGGCGACCAAATAGGAGGGGTCGAAATTCCCGTGCGTTTCTTCCAGTATTTTTTTGAAATCCTCGTAAATAAACAGGAACCGTTCGAAATGGGAAGGCGTGCCGGAATCTACTTCGTCGCCTTCACCCTGCTCCGCAATTTCTGATAATGCATTGTAGGCGTCATCCCGGGAAAGCAGGGGCGCTACCAATACATCGGGGCTCTTCATGAACTTGTTGCCCGCACTCCCGCGCTCGCCGTCCACATACCCGCGGCCCCATTCGTCAAATTTGGCCTGGTACGGGTAAGTGCCTGGCTGAAACACATCATCAGCGATCACATCGGGATCCTGGATCAATTGCAACAGTACTTTAAACAACGCCCCTACGGTATGCGGGTCGGACGCCTGCGCGTGCACCGATTTGTTGATTTCTTGCGCAATCGGTTTGTCGCTGTTCAGCCATTCGGTGGGCGCTTCGGCATATACGTATTTGGCCAGGGATTTCAGGGTGAATTTTTCCAGCGTAAACGGAAAAGGGTAAAACGGAATGTCCCAGGGATAGCTTTCCCGGCCAAAATTGAGCGGGGCGCCAATGATTTTCAGCACATTTTGTACAGAGATAAAGTGGCCCATTTCTTCCTTGGCAATACCGAGAATGATGTTTTTCCAATTATGTACCCGTTCCCGGTATGCCTCTCCGACTTGCGGCCCACCGATGCTGTACGCCGAATACAGGTATTGCAGCATCAGACCGTGTTCTATTTCCGCGTCGATATGCAACAGCATGGTAATGTAGTCCTTCCCGGTAAACTGTTCGGGCACTACAAAGGGAATTTCTACGGGTTCTCCGCTAACTGACCCGGTACCGTCGGGTGCCGCTTTTTTCAGCAGACTTTTAAAATGATGTTCCTTTCGTTGCTGATTGGATTTAGCCCAATCCAGGATGGGATTGATCAGCGATTTCCTTAATTGTTTTTCGTCCATGGTATTTGAGTTTTTGATATAGAAGCAGTATTCCATTTTGCGAAATGCAAAACGGTTTAGTATGTATTGATAAAATATCGAAATGAATTTTAGCGGCAGGTAAGCTTTTGATTTGCCTTTAAGAAGCGGGTTGTGAATGCAAAAAGCAAATAGATTTACAAACTACCTAGAAGTAGTTGTAATTTTTATGGATTGTTATTCAATTAGGTTATTCGAATAAACAAATGCCGGGAATTAATAATTACCTAATAATAATTGTTGGGCTAATTATTTAGATAAATAGCTGGAATAACAAAAAAATAGCGCACCGGATCATAAAATGCCGATGCGCCATGGCGAAGAATGCAGGATTTTAGTTGTATTGTATCTTACTCAAGTCCGAAGAATAATGGGAATAAAAAAGTTACCACTGCGCTCCATAAACCGTAAATCGGGAGGAAGATTGCCATGGATTTACCGACCAGCGAAAGATCTGTTTTCCGGGTTACAGCACCGAATAGCCTGATGCCCATGTATAGCAGATGGATGAGCATGAGTATGTTCGCGCCCATTACCGCCGCACGGTTGGGCGTAATGCCCCATTCACTGATCCGGAACAGGACGGCCGATAAGGCAATTCCGTTAGCGACGAGGGTTACTGCGGATAACAGGAAAAGAATGATGATCTGGAACCGGTTTTTGCCGGTCGGGCTGGTTTCAGTTACGGAAAAGAAAATGAGGGCCATCACACCAATTAACAATATGTTGAAGAGCAGGAGAAATTCCCGGTCGTGGTATGGGCTCTTTTGAGAGAATACGGTGGTAATCAGGTAAACGGTCAGCATCACCAGGGCGACCGGACTGAACAGGTTTGCGATCACCGGCGAAACCCTGTTGACCAGGGTGGGTTGTGCCTGCGTCAGGAACGTGGCTATGATAGGCAAAGCGGCCAATCCGCAGATCACGACGTAGCTGAAATAATACTTTTTAATATCGAAGCCGATCAGTTCGAACAGTCCCACGGTGATTCCCGTGGTTGCCGCACCGGCCATTAAAATAAGGGCGGTCATGACGACCAGCTCGCCATTGTATCGCAGGAAACCCAGCCAATTATTACCACTGCCAAGCTTTCCTCCTCCGAATACAAAGCCCAGCAATGCCCATAAGAGTAACGGAAGATGGATACACGAGAGGTTCAGCAGATCGTCGGGTTTGCCCTGCGGAAGGTAGTTGATAAATCCGGCTGCGATCAGGATCATACCCGAGATCCACGCGCAGGTTTTCCAAGAGATCTTGTTTTTCCAGGCGAAATAGGCCATGAGCATTGGGAAAACGATGAACCCGGTATTGCGGGTGTAAAACTGCTCATCGTCGAGGGACAGGATTTCCGGCAACTTTGCGAGCAGCGCGGACAGGAGCGAAGCGGCTACCACAAATACCCGTTCGTTGGGTGTGCCCCAGACCGGGCTCTCGTCGGCATAGTTGAGACGCTGAAACCACCCCTCGGCCAGCGGGTTGTCCCGAAGTTGGGGATAAAGGGTGTTAAAGGCCGATTTAAAGGTCGGCTTGTTCGCCCGGTACAGCTTTTCCAGCCGCCCCGGATTGTCCAGATTCAAAAGGATTTCTTCGCGCATAAAACAAGTAATGATGTTTTAAAAAGTACTTTGTATTTCAAAGTTAAAGAAAATTTCAATTTACAATAGCAGGGAAGATTAAAAATTTCCCGGACACCGGTTACTTCCTGCGGGATTTCAATGCCGGCAGCGTCTGTCAATAACCATATGGTGGTTTTTCATGCCTGTCAGCCTATTACGCATCGCAGTCTGGTTGATGAAGCGGGTTTACTATCGGTAATTTTTCGACTGTGATGTCTTGACGGCTGTTTCAAATTTTTGAGAATAAAAACCCATATATTGAATTATGAATGCACTTAAATATGGGGTTTTAAAAAGTTTGTTGTTAGTCTGCGTGATGGCCTCCGGCCAGACGCCGGTGTTTGTTTCGGGGAGTGACGGTTATAAATCGTTCCGGATACCAGCCATTATCGGCACTCCCGCGGGCGACCTGCTGGCATTTGCTGAGGGACGTGTAGTGGGCAGCGGCGATTTCGGAGATATCGACATTGTCATGAAGCGTAGCAAAGACAGCGGTAAAACCTGGTCGGCGATACAGGTAGTCGCAACCTACGACGCATTGCAGGCCGGAAACCCCGCACCTGTCATGGATCTCACCGATCCTGCGTACCCCAAAGGCCGTATGTTCCTGTTTTTCAATACCGGTAACAATCATGAAGGAGAGGTCCGGAAAGGGAAAGGTTTGCGGGAAGTCTGGTATAAAACATCTGCCGATGGCGGGCTTACATGGAGCGAAGCCGTGAATATTACGACGCAGGTTCACCGTCCCAGGCAACCTGGCAGCAATGCAAACTATAAATTTAAGGAAGACTGGCGGAGTTATGCCAACACGCCCGGGCACGGCTTGCAATTACTGAACGGCAGGTACAAGGGGCGTATTTACATTGCTGCCAACCACACCACAGGCGCGCCCAGACCCGCGTTTGCCGACTACCAGGCGCACGGATTTTACACGGATGATCATGGCAAAACTTTCCGGCTCGGTGAGAGCATCCCGATCGAAGGCTCCAATGAATCCACGGCAGCGGAGATCTCCGGCGGACGTCTCATGTTCAATGCGCGAAACCAGAAAGGCGACGTTCGGGCGAGGATCGTCGCCGTCAGCTCCGACGGCGGGGCGAAGTGGGATACTGCTTATTTTGATCATAATCTGCCCGATCCTGTCTGTGAGGGGAGTATCCTGACCGTTGGGAAAGGCGAAAAACATCATATCCTCGCATTTGCCAATGCAGCGGACACGCAAAAGCGCGATAACCTTACGCTTCGGATCAGTTTCGACGACGGGCAATCGTGGACTAAACAGTTTCCGGTCGACCGAAGCGATGCCGGCCAGCCGGATTATACGGCCTATTCGGATCTTGTGAAAACAGGCACCAATACGGTTGGTGTATTGTACGAGCGGGATGGGTACAAATCTATCGTATTCAAAGAGATCAACTGGGCGAGGTAGGGAATTCCATTGCGGAGTGAAACTGGCCTTTTTGGATTGGTATTAGAGTGGTTTCATGTATAGCTTTGCCGCAAATCAACCGGGACCCACGTTTATGCCTGCCATTTCAAGCTCCGCCGGGGATTTTCTGCTGGGTGTCGATACAACAGACGTTGAAAAACTGGCTGAACCGGCTGTTCATGCAGGTTATACGGTACTGTTTGTAAAATCAGGGCAGGGCGTGTTCTGGTCCGACTATGGGGCTTTTCCGTACCAGGCTCCCGCTCTGCTTTTCGCGACACCGCTCCAGCACATGGAATTGCATCACGAAAACGAAGGAACTGTGTACGAAATGCGGTTTCATGGCGATTTTTACTGTATCGAGTTTCATCGGAATGAAGTAGCGTGTAACGGGTTGTTGTTCAATAATATATATATATCGACCCATTGGTGCTGCTCGGCGAGAATGACGCCGTCTGGATAGAAAAGATCCTGAACGATATCGTCCGCGAAATGACTGGTGCCGATCCTGCCGAAATTGTACTGAAGGCTTATCTGCAATTGCTTCTGGCGAAGTCGGGCCATATCAAGATCAGGCAGTTGCAGGATCGTCCTGCCGCTCAGGTGGATGAGCAGATGGAGCGTTTCAGGGAACTGCTGGACACTCATTTCCTGGACTTGCACAAACCGCAGGATTATGCCCGGCTGCTGGCCATGTCGCCGAATAATCTTTCCAAAAAATGCAGCCGCTATTTTAAAAAGACGCCTTCCGCATTGATCCAGGAGCGGCTGATCATGGAAGCTAAAAAGCTGTTGCACCTCACCCGGAAAAGTATCAAGGAAATAGCCTGGCAACTACATTTCGAAGACGAATTCTATTTCAGCAGGGTCTTTAAAAAATTCACTAAGGTGTCGCCCCAGACATTCCGCGATCAGACGGGCATCTCCATCGTGGCAGATTTGTCCATGTAACATCCATCCACGTCCATGTTTCGGGCGACTTCTCCGGAGGACATTTGTATTGTCGATCGACAAGGAGGCGGAGATTTCTGCCGCCTGTTTAAACAATACAATTTGAATCACAATGAAAACGCAGCTCTTAACCCTTATCGCCAACGCCGATCAGACAGGACGTAAACTGGTCCGGGTGGCTATTGTAATTGTCTTCCTGTGGATCGGAGGGCTGAAATTCTTTACCTATGAGGCCGACGGCATTGTGCCTTTTATTGCCAACAGTCCATTTATGTCCTTCCTGTACCACGATCCGACCGGATATCGCCAACACGTAAACAAGGAAGGAGAACTGATCGCCGCCAACCATCAATGGCATATCGATAACGGAACCTATGTGGTTTCGGGTGGGCTAGGCATTTTTCTGATTGGTGTAGCATTGCTGGTCGCACTGCATCCGGTGGCACCACTGGCCAGCGTGATCGGAAGCATACTCATCTTTATCATGACCCTCGGTACGCTGTCCTTCCTCATTACGACGCCCGAATCCTGGGTGCCGAATCTCGGTGATGAAGACTGGGGCTTTCCCTACCTATCGGGCCGGGGCAGGCTGGTGATCAAGGACGTGGTCATCCTGGCGGGCACGCTGATCACGATGAGTGACTCGGCAAGGCTTTATCTCAGGAGAAGAGGCATAGCAGTTGGATGAAGAAACGAAGCGACATCAGTGCAATTTTGCAACAACCTGCGAGATGTTCACAAATGTCACGGGTTCTCCGGAATTTTTGTCAAGTCTATGGTCAAAGTTGAATCTGTTTGGAAAGTCTTGGTATCATCCGACTTGTATTTTAATAAAACCTGTATTTCGAAGACCTTTAATGGTATCCGTGAACTAAACTTTTCACTGGATATATGCAAAAGATTCCGGGTTACACCACTTGGAACCTCAGACCTGAGAAAACCGGAGGGCATAACAAAATATGAATCGTTAAAGTCTTGACTTCTGAATTTTTTATTTCTCAAAGATTCAAGTTCTGATTTGATCAGTATGTTGTATGTTTCTTTTTGATAAGTCAGAACTATTGCTGTAAGCGTGGCTCTCCCCGTTCCTATGTTGCTTGCGTTGAGATATAGATGTTCTTTTTCTTGTTTTACGGTGACTTTTATTTTCGGTGAATTGAGAAATTTGAGATCGTTTCGAAGTTTGTCCAATTTTTGACGGGTTTGGGTCGCTTCTTTACGCATACTGGTAAGATGCCTGTGTGTAGAATCAAGCTCTTGTTTAGCCAGTCTGTTTTGCTTGTCAATGGAATCGTACCTGGACGTGATCGCACTCAGAGCCTTTTTTAATGATTCACTTTTCTCTTTATCAGTTTGAATATCGTATTCCAGAATTTTTCTGTCCGCTTCTAAATTCCTTTTCTCGGCATCGAAAAACTCTTTTCCACCGCCAAGATAGTATCCAATTAGTATGGTGAAAATAGGAACCAGGAGGGATACCAAAATATTGGTAAAGGATGATTGCTGAAACCAGGGTTTATTTATGGCAGCCGTTTCTGCCTCTATTTTGGCAATTTCGGCTTTTAATTTTGCTTCGGCCAGATCTCCGGATGTTTCCACGGTACGAGTTGAGGGTCTTGTATTTTGTAAATATATAACTCGTGAAAGCCGATCTTTTGCCGATAGATAAGTTTAGTGCCTCAATTTTTGGACAATCATTGCCGATACTATCCAATCAGTAACATGTTCAGCAATACAGCGAGTTTGGGATGGAAAATAACCTTGCCTCCGTTGTCGCCGTTGGTCAGCATTACAAAGCCGGATTTGCGTTTCACCGACGCCATCGTCAGTGAGCGGAAACCTGCTTGCCCACCTGAATGCAGGATCACGTCTCCTGTTTTTCGCTGCTGGATGGCCCAGCCTAAGGCCCATGCGTCGGCGCCGTCTATTTTCTCGCCTTCTTTGAGTTTAATCTGTGGACGAAGCATCTCGTCGTGGGTTTTTAGGGTTAATCTAAACGCATCGTGCGGTTTGGGATCGATTACCTCGATCAGAAATTTGGCATAGTCCGTGGCCGTTGTGTGGAGCCCGCCCATGGAGGCGTAACGCGCCGCGTCCGTAGCGGTGGGCTTACTTTTGGTAAATGATTTGCCGCTGGTGTCGTGCGGGGATGCTGCGTGCCGGGCAAAAGAATCCCGCCACACATATCCGCTGGCTGTCATGCCAAACGGGCTCAGCAGGTTTTGCGCCATGAAAGCATCGATATCGGTGGCACAGACTTTCATACCTGCCTCATACTGGGCGCATTCACTGAAATTACTCTTCCCGGTCAAATGCGTAATCACGGTTTGCAGATACCAATATCCTTCTCCCGAATAAAGGAATTGCGTACCCGGATTGAAATGGATTTTCAGCAGTTCGTCACCAGAGCGTACATTCTGAACGCCTGTGGTGTGGGATAGTACCGTCCGCGGGGTGATTGATTCCAGTCGCGGATCGCCGGTTAAAAGTTCGACAGGCGCATACCTGTTCAGTGGTTTGTCCAGATCCAGAATCCCCTTTTCACACAGCTTCATGGCAGCATAGGCGAATAGAGTCTTACTCACCGACGCCGCTTCAAACACGGTATGCTCGTCGACCGGCTCTTTTGACGAGATGTCTTTCACTCCGAAGCCCTGATGCCAAAACAACTTTCCATCCCTGACCAGTGCAATGGATAGTCCGGGGACAATGGCTTCCGCCATTAGTTTGGGGATCATCATTTTCAGATCCGTGACCAGTTTATCCTCGTGGAAAACTTCGTCGCGGTAGGGAGGAAGGGGCCATCCGTCCGGAAAACTAAGGAATGGCGCTAGTGCGATTGGCCCGGTTCTGACCAGGAAATTTCGGCGGCGCATGGGGACTCTTCGGGTTTAAATATCAGACTATCATAAAGATATAAAAAAGTCGGAGCAATTAGACTCGCTAATCGGGCGGAAATACCGTGGCAAAACCCGGGTGTAAATTGGCATTAACGTTGGCTTTGGTCAGTTCAATTCCGATCAGACAAGCATTCGGGCGGTACAAAGCGGCGGTTAGTAACCTGTTCTCTACACTGAGAATGCATACCCGCAGATCCCGGTTATTCACCCCAGGAATACCAACTTTGGCCACAAAGTATCGAATTACCTGCATGAGGTTATTTCAAACTTGCGTTAATTGCCTGTGTTAAGAATAACCCAGCACCCATTTTGCCGAAGCGGCCCCATGACGGGGCCGCGTTCGGCTTTTATTGGTGTAGGCTATTACTTTCCGGAAGCCTTCCGGGGCGCACTCATCAATTTCACAGGTCCGAGCAGACCACTCGGCAGCAATGGAGAATCGGGTTTGTAGAAAGGCATGGTGGTGAAAGTGACCTTGTTGGTTACCCCTGGCTGGGCATCGCCGATCAGGCGGTTGACCCATGTGTTTGTAACTTTGATCTGAATGGCGTTGCCGCCCTGTTTCAATGCGTCGGTGACGTCGAGCCGGAAAGGCTTTTTCCACGCGATCCCCATGTTTTGTCCATTCACAATTACTTCGGCGAGGTTTTTAACATCCCCCAGGTCGAGCCAGTAGCGGCTGTTTTTGGCCAGCACCGGTACGTTCAATGCATTTTCATAGGTGGCCGTTCCCGAAAAGTATTTGATACCGGCATCGGTATGATCAGCGAGTGAGGCCAGCGTATTCAATGTGGCTTGTGCCGGCGCACCGAGTCCTTCCTGAAATCTGACCGTCCAGGTGCCCTTTACGATCGAGACTTCCAATTCGCTCACTGCCGGCTCGGTATGGGTCGCACCGGCCGCTTTTCCACTGAAGACAATGAAATACGCCTGCCAGGAATCGAATTTCAATGGGATCGTAGTCCGGCCGTCTTTGATCTGGTAGGATACCTGCTGCGTTTTGCCGGTTTCCGGATTCCACAGTATCGGAACTTTATCTGCGACCCGGAAGCTGATTTGCGCCTCGTTGGTATTATCACTACGGTTATCGAGCCAGTAAATATCGGCATCGGCTGTTTGGCGGTGTACAAACAGGATTCTGGCTTTTTCACCAGTAATATCGACGTCCTTGGGTGTAATATTGCGCAATGCGGCTTCCAGAGGTTGACTGGAAACGAGGGGATTGCCCCATATTTTACTGGCTAATGCACTGAAAGCCGCCGGATCGTCACTCAGGCTGGGCGAGCTCTCCGGTTTAACACCCGCTACCTGCATGCCCGCGTTCACCAGCTCCCCGATCTTCTGAAGCACAGGCAGCGTCATAGTCTTTGCCGATGAATCGAGTACCAGTATGCGGTACTCCTGGCCTCCCGTGGTGACGATCGATCCGTTTTTGACACTGAGCACGTTTTTGACCACATTCGCGTTGGCGAAATCGAATGAGTAGCCTGCGGGGATGGAAGGCAGTTTCTGCGAGCAAAGCTGGGTGATGTTGTTGTTTTCCCCATAGTAATATAGCACATCCACGACCGGTTTGCCCTGCTGTAAAAGGAAGCAGCTCCGGCCCAGGTAGCCCGTCCATGCCCGGGCCTGCTCAGCCCATGTTTCCTGGCGTGTAAAATACTGGCCGAATGGCCCGAGTGAGAAACCCGGTTTTTTGTCGTCTAAAGGCTGATGTACCGAGGTATGCACAACAAAACGATTGAGCCCTGACGCCATTTCGAGGTCTGCGGTCCGTTTGAGCTTTTCGGGATACCAGGTAAATGCGTTTCCGACAGAGGTCATTGATTCCGCAGCTACCAGATTCTGGCCGTAAATATGCGCCACCGACGCGGATTCCCGGATATCGGCCTCGCTACGTACTTCCTCGTCCGCTCCGCCAGCCAGGCTGCCCGGCGTCCACATTGCCGACATCGGGATATCCGCCTTTCGCTTCACATCCATGCCATCGGCCAGGTATATGCGCCCGCCTTCGTGCGACTCCGTATAGCGTTTCATTCCTCGTGCTTTCAGGGCGTCGCCAATTACTTCATAATGGTTTTCAACAATCATTTCACCGATCGTCTTCCTGAAATCCCATAGAAATTGTTCGCTGGCCTGCGCACTCTTCACAATCCGGCCGGTCAGTACCGGAATCCAGGGTGTGAGATCATAGCCACGTCTTTTCCTGAATTCTTCGGGCATCGCTTTGGTCCACGTCATATGACCGGCCTCATAGCTATCGAGGACCATGTAGCCAAGTCCCTGCGCGCCCATTTGGCCACCCGTAGCGTCCTTGTACATGTCCAGGTAGGTGTCGATGTATTTGCGTACGGCGTCTTTGTCCAGTTTGTCTACTTCCAGCCCCGTCGCTTCGGGCGATGCGGGGTGGTTTTTGCGGCCGGTAATCGAATAGCCCAATCGCACTACCATCCAGTTGCCCGCAGGCGGTGTCCAGTTGAGGGTGCCGTCAGAGCTCATTTGGGAAGTCAGGTCCACCACGTCGGCGGCGGGTATCGCATCCGCATTTGCGGCGATTACCGATGCCGTGTTTTCCTTCCAGGGACTGAATCCCGCTTTTTCTTCGAACTGATCGACGCGGTCGGTATTATGGAATATGATTTCGGCTACTTCCACACCCTCTGGCTTGGCTGGTTGCGCATTTCCGCCAAACATCGCGGCAAACGGACTGAACGGCGGTGGTAATGTCTTGAAAGCGATCCGGAAAAATTTGGCGGTGACGGGAGCGAAGCCAACCGTATTCTCGGGCACAATGCTACCCTTGATGGCGACGACGTCACGGAAATTGATACCATCGTCGCTTACTTTCAGCGTACGGTTGTTGGGTGCTCCGTTAAATTCGGCCAATGCACCTCCGCTGCTCGCCCCTACAATAGTTAATGCCTTGAATGTCTGCGGGCTATCGAATTCATACTGGATCCACATGTCCTGGCCTACCTCCAGGGGCGGAAGCAATGTGGTTTTGCCAAGATCCCCATCCGTGAGTTGCGAAACGTTGAATGCAGCTCCGCTGGAAGTTAACCTGGGGTTCAGGGAGGTCATTGGTCTTTCCGAAGCAGGTAGTCGGTAAGCGATCACGGCGGCGTCGGCATAGAAGGTCGGCAACTCACCGGTGGGGCCTGCTATCCCGTCGTTGGCCGGCAGAGGTATATTCTGAAATTTGCCGGTGACGGCCTGCGGCTGAGCCAGTTTCCCGTTGAATGCTTGTCCACCGGTTATGCGGGTTTCAGTCCAGACGTATTTTTTCATCGCGTCGCTCGCCGGTACCCACGGCCCGCCCGTCACGCTCCATCCGGGAGATCCGGCAATGGCCATTTCGAGGCCCAGTTTTTGAGCGAGGTCTGTGGTGTGCTTGAATGCGTCCTTCCACTCGGGTGTCATAAACACCAGCTTTTTGGGTGTCACATTGGGGGTGAAAAGGCTGGCATCGAAGTTTTGAAAACCGCCGATTCCCACGCGCTTCATCCATTCGAGGTCTTTGGTAATGCCTTCCTTGGTGACATTTCCGTTCATCCAGTGCCACCATACGCGGGGCTTGGCGGCATCGGGAGGGGTTTGAAAGCCTTGTTGTAATGAGGGGGATTGTCCGAATGCGAGCGTGGGAAGCGCCCAGGCGAGTAGCGCGAGTTTTTTCATAACCGAGTCAGTTTTGGTTGCTGGACGCCCCGCGATTCGGTGATACACAGTCAGAAAATTGCCGGGCTCGGTTGGGGAAGTTGTAAAAGACGGAGATCTACTCTTCAGGCAATTTCTGCCATTTCCGACCGGAGTTCGTGACCAGGAGCCCGGCTATTTTCGTTTTCCGATCAGGTTGGCTTCTTGCTGTTCAGGATACTCAGAATGAGCGTATCTTCCACTTTATTGGATTCAGCATCGTGGTAGTGAAATTCTTCGATCTTTCTTTTTCTTTTGGTGTCGCTGATTCCCCGTTTGATTTTGGCCTGATACTCTTCGAAAGACCTGCAGTAGTAATGATTCAGTTGAATTTTTGATGTGCTGTTTTCTGAAAAAGAGTCGGCAATTGGCAGGAAATGTTCATTGACGCAATGTTTGCCCGGGATGTATTGAAAACAATGCGATTTGAAAGCAGACTTCACAAACTTCGGTTGGACGATACTCTTGATATGCTTGTTAGGATGGAATCCCGTTTCCGACCGCCTCGTAAAACTTTCAAGCTGTGCATATGCAGGTTTGTGCTGATGCCCGTTTGATCCGAATATCAGCCAGTTTACGCCCAGGCCACCATACTCCTCATAATCAATGAGGAACTCCGGCAGGGAATGTCCGGGAGTATTAGGTACGATAAATTCGTCGATATCGATGAAGGCGATCCAGCGGGAAGATTCTCCGTAGTGTCGCAGGCAGTGCGCGTAAGCTTTCACATGCTGGTTCTTTCCAGGAAAATCGATGACTGTTATAAAAGGGCCAAAACCCAATTGTTCGATCGTATCCTTCACCGGAACCTGGCTACCGTTGTCATATATATAAAAATGTTCGACGCCGATGAGCCTGTGATAATTGATCCATTCTTCCAGGTAATCATTTTCGTCTTTTACAATGCCGCAAATGCTAAGGTAAAAAGACGACTTTTTGGGCCCGGCGGGGGATTTTTTAGTAAAAGCGCTTAACAGGAAATTTCGAAAACTCATCAATGGTCAATCGGCTAATAGGAAGATTTCAAAGCCGGAAATTACGCTTCTTTACCAAGTTGGCAAAATGGGAATCTGGATTAAGGGGGAATTTGCGATGAGAATGGCGGCGATTCGAATTTCGGGCTTGCGCACATTTCGCTTTAAACGATGACGCAAGCCCGACAAAATCTGTCAGTTATTCAGCGTGATACTTTTAAAATCCCGCGTCAGGTTGGTTAGTGATTGCTCTACGCCCATGCGTTCGAGGGAAGATGCTCCAACGAAGCCGTGTGCATCGGTCCTGGATAGAATCGCACGTACATCATCCGGTGTGTTGATGGGACCACCGTGTGCAAGAATGAAGACATCCGGATTGACATTCCGCGCGGCGTTGCCAATCAGCTGGGTGCGTTCGACGGCCTCATCCATGCTGCAGGTAGCATCCACCACACCCACTGAGCCACCGACGGTAGTGCCCACGTGTGCAATGATGGCGTCCGCACCCACTTCGGCCATTTGCCGCGCCTCATCCGGTGTGGCCACATACACAATGGAAAACAGGTCCATCATCGTCGCGAGCCGGATCATTTCTACTTCTTTCGCAAATCCCATGCCGGTTTCTTCCAGTACCTGTCTGAAATGCCCGTCCACAATGCTGTGTGTCGGAAAATTATTGACGCCGGAAAAGCCCATTTCCTTTACCCTCAGCAAATGGTGCCACATGCGCCGACGCGGGTCCGAGCCGTGCACGCCGCATATCACCGGGATTTCCTCCACAACCGGCAGCACTTCAAACTCGCCGATCTCCATGGCCACAGCATTGGCGTCGCCGTAGGCCATTAAGCCTGCCGTGGAGCCATGCCCCGCCATCCGGAAACGGCCTGAATTGTATATGATGATCAGGTCTGCACCTCCCTTTTCAATGAATTTGGCACTGATACCCGTACCGGCGCCGGCCGCGATAATGGCTTTTCCCTGGTCTGTTGTGGTTTTCAAACGGTCTCTTACTTCCTGTTTGGTGTAGGGATTTCCCTTACCTGTCCATGGGTTGGGCATAACGTTTTCTTGATGTGATTATAAAAATGATAAACTGGTTTGCGTTTCAAAAGTAGCGGATGACGGCTATCTCCTTTCAGCTACCGATGCATTATTTGCTTTTTGCATTACTTCCAGCAGGGTTTCGACCAGCAAGTGGGCGAATGTAGGGTCGTTGATATGCGTCTGGGATTCAACCACCTCCACGCGTCCGGATACATGCCGCCTGATTGCTTCGAATAACGCCTGATCCGCGGCAGGGTGGTAAAAGATACCGCCTTCGGAATCGACCTGCGAGATGCCTTTCAAGGGGAGCACGACGGACGTCGGCACCGGCGACCGGCTTACTTTCCGCGCAAGCCGCTCGCCAAGAATGCTGTTTTCCCGCTCGTCGGTACGCATGAGCGTCACGTCGGGTGCCCAGCTGTACAGGTGACGGTCGGCAAATGCGGGTGGAACCGTGTCGAGGTGCCCAAAGTTGACCATATCCATGCAGCCCGGGACCACTACCTGCGGGATGCCCATATCGGCAGCGGCAGTCAGCCGTTCCGGACCTGCATTGCATATTCCCCCGCAAAGATCGTCGGCGAGTTCCGTGGTGGTAATGTCGAGAACCGCATCGAAAAAACCTTCACGTATAAGCGATTCCATGGTTTTCCCACCCACGCCGGTTGCGTGAAAAGCCAGTACCTCGTAGCCTGCGTTCGTCAGGAGCTCCGTGCATTTGTCTACGCATGCAGTGGTGTTGCCAAACATGCTGATGGCAATGGTTCCGGTGGTTTTCTTTTCGGCAGCCCGTTCCACATTGGCCATTGCGCAGATCGCGGCGGCAGTCTGTTCGATAAGCATTTTGAGAATATGATTCATGCCTGCCACGTCCACCACGGACGGGATCAGCATGATATCCTTGTCGCCGATCTGCCGGGACAAATCTTTGGTGGCCAGGGTGGTAAGGCAGAGCTTGGGCACTCCGAACGGTATTGGCTGCATGGCGGAAAGCGCAATGTATGTGCCTCCTCCTCCGCCCATTCCGATCATGGCTTTGATCTTGCCTTCGGCGTACAAACGAAACACCAGCTTTGAAGCTCCTTTACCCATGACATCAATGGCTTTGCCGCGGTCGCGGTCCCTGCGGATGTCGGTAATGTTGTGACCGGCCTCGGCGGCGACGCTATCCGATTCGAAATCGACCGGGAAGGCGCCGGTTGTTCCGAAAATGCCTGTGTTGATGGTAATGACGGTTTCGCCCCGCGCCCGGATACATTCCAGGAGGTACGAGAAGACATCCCCTTTGGTGTCGAAACACCCGAGTACCAGAATACTTTGATCTGAAAGTGACATATACAATTATAACTAAACATCGATATCAAAAACAACCACCCGTTCCAGGTTCGGCACTACGATTTCCTTGGCATGCTCGTGTACCGGGTGGGGCAGGTAAGCATCCCTGGACGCTAGACTGTCGAATGTCATCAGGAAACCGTGCGTGAAACCTTCATTCAGCCCTTCTGTGCTGTTGTAGGGGCCGTACTCCATATCGAGCAGGCCGGGAATCTGTCCGACCATTTCTTTCATTGTTTTAAAACAAAAGGCAATCTGGTCGTCGGTCACGGCCGGTTTGAATTGAAAAACACCAAAATGTCTCACCATTATTTCAGGAATTTAAATGGAACAGATCAAAAGCTTACTTAAGGGTTTTGATGTACGACAGCAAGTCGGCGACCTGCTGGTCGGAATAGCCGTCGATCAGGCCCCTCACCATGAATGACCGGCCGCCAAGGAAGGTCTGGGACCGGATGGCGCTGGCTTCAATAAAAACCTTGCTGCCACCCATGAATGCGAGAGTCGTGCCCTGGTTGTCTTTACTGACAAGGTAACCTTCGACATTCGTACCATCCTTCTTGGTGACCCGGTACACCGAATATCCGGACTCCACGGCAGCGTCAGGATTCAGGATCGCCGTGAGCAGCGCTTCGTTTTCGCGGTTGGCCGATCCGTCCAGCGCCGGGGCAATGGTTTGCCCCTGATTCCCTACCTGATGGCATAGCAGACAGGTCTGGAAAAGCACCTTTCCGGCTTCTGCATTGCCGTTATGCTTTCCGGCGATGGTCATGTATTTCGTCAGTTTTCCTTTGAATTCCTTCTTTTTAGTCTCTTCCCGTTTTTTTACGCCATTCATGATCGCCGCGCTCCGGGCGTCGTTCTTGCTGGAACCGGCAATGCGTTCCGCGGCAGGCAGGTCAATGGAAGACAATGAAAGCAGCTTCTTTTCATGCAAGGTCAGCAGCAGGTCAGATCCCTGGGGAGAAGCGGAAAGGGTATTAGCAAGATCCTTCTTCTCCGTTTCGTTCAGACCGGGAAGCCATTGGGCGGCGGCCTGTTGTGCGGCAGCGGGATTGGCTTTGGCCAGGCTGTTGAGGGCCGCGGCGCGCATATCGAAACTGAATTTCTTGTCGGTGACTATCTTTTTGTAGGTCGGCTCGCTTTTCGATGGATCAGTTTCCAGGACTTTGAGTGCCAGTTTCAAAGTAGGCTCCGGCGTTTCTTCCCGGATCAATGCAGTGGCGGCATCTCTCGCATTCGCGACCCGGAAACGCCCGGCTACGTCCAGTGCGAGGTCTTTGTCACCCTGGGCAGGACTTTCCAGCAATGCACTTACCGGGCTCGCCAGCAGCTTTGAAATCTGGCGCGATTGCACCTGGGACTGATTTTGCAATGCATATGTCAGGTAGGTTTTCGCATTCGCCCGGTTATCCAGCATTTGTTTCATAGCCTGATCGATGTCGTTGTTGGCCAGCATGCCTGCCATGCTTACAAATGTCGATTCGTCGAGTACCGTCAGCTTCGCTTTCGGCCAGAATTGCGCGAACGCCTGCTCACGCCGTGGTGCGGGCAATGCCTGCACGGCCCATAACATATGCATGGGCGGAACTGCCTGCGCCGCCGGCGAAGCGATGAATTTCTGGAGTTCGTCGGGCGACTGTTCCAATGCCTTACGCACGAGGTATCTTTCGAAACGCCGCTCATAGCTACCGCCCATATTGTTGCCGGGCAATTCCGGTTTGGCCGCTTTTACAAGTAGCGCGATCACCTGCTGATCGGCTGGTTCTGCTTCTTCCAGCGTACGGATCGCCTGCGAACGGATTGCCGGATTCGGATCTTCGATCAGGGATGCGACGGCAGTGGCAATAGCAGCCGTTTTTAAGCCGAAACTGTTCAGCGACCGGATTGCTTCGCGGCGGAGGTCGGGTGAGCTGGCTTTCAGTAATGAAGCCAGTAATGCGGCATCATAATGCCGGACACCTTCAAGCGACCACAAAGCGTGAATGCGTGAGACGGGATCATTGGCTTCGTCAGAAGCGATAGCGACCAGCCGGGGAGCCAGCTGCGATGTTTCAGCCGTGGGACGATCGGATATCTGGTGCCAGGCGGCGCGTTTTTGCCATAGGGAGGGGGAGGTCAGGTAGGCTGGCAGGTCCACGGTTTTGATTTGATAAAAATCAGGTACTTCCCGCGGTTTCTGGCTCACGTGGCGGATGCGCCATATCCTTCCGTGGGTTTTGTCCCGATCCGGGTGCGTGGTCGGCAGCTCGTTATGGGATACGATTTTGTTGTACCAATCGGCGATGTACAGGCAGCCATCGGGCCCGAATTCCATATTGACTGGCCTGAACCAGTCGTCTTCGGAAGTGAGGAGGTCGGGCAGATGGCTGGAAGTGACGGTGCCGTCGTCATTACGCACCATTTTCACCGCATTGATGGAGCTCGTAATAGGGTTGGCGAGAAACGCGACGTCTTTGTATTCGTCCGGGAAGGAGCCGGAGGCATCGTCGGGGAACGCAGTCCCGGATATGCCGGTCCCGCCGACCCTAAACTGGTGCAAAGGCGGCATGAATGGCTGATAAGGCCGGATCCGGTCATTACCAATGCCTGGAAAGCCCACACCCGGTTCCAGTTGCACGACTGAATAACCGAGATCGTTAGCTTCGGAACCATACCATTGTCCGTTGTGCCTGAGCTGAAATCCCCAGATATTATTCAGGCCGGAACTGACGACCTCCACCTTTTTTCCATCGAGCGAAAACCGGCCGATCTTGCTGAAATCGATCTTGGCTTTGCCGGGGCCGGTCAGTGAAGTTACCTCACCTTTGTTGAGGCCGCCATGGCTGAAATGGATCCAGTCGCCGGGTGCCCGCATGAGGGTATGCGCCATCGTGTGCGTGTCCGTGAACCCGAAACCGGTCAGCAGCGGAACGCGCTGGTCGGCTTTGCCGTCCTTGTTGGCGTCATCGAGGAAGAACATTTCTGAGCCTTGCGCTACATAAACACCGTTTTTGTAGGGTAGAATACTCATTGGAATGGTTAGCCCCTCAGCCCAAATCGCGGTTTTGGCAGGTGTTTTTCCATACAGATCGGAAATGACCAGAATTTTGTCTGTTCCTTTCGTTTTTCCCTGGTACAGATCGAGAATGCGTTTGAAGGCCGGATGGGTTTTCTGCGCATTCTGGTCGTCCATCAGCCGCAGCAAGTCGTTCCATTGAATATCGGCAATGGGGTCGAGCGGGTACATCCGGGCGGTTTGTGTCCATAGCCTCCCCGCGTCGTCGAAGGTGAGGTCCACCGGATTGACAATGCTGTCCCTTTCGCTGGCCACGAGTTCGATGACGAACCCGGGCGCCAGTTTGAAACCGGCTAGTTCTTGTTCAGGGGTGTACACGCCCGTCCGGATCGATTGTGTTTTATCTTTTCGCTGGGCGAATGTACTTTCAGAACCCCCCAAAAGTGCCAGTGAAATCAGTGCTAACGAAATACTCCTAAGCGTCATATCGTAATGATTTTGTGTTATTTAGATCAAAAAGGTCATAGTTCAGTGATGACCAGATCCCGGAATTCTACCTTTGCCAGCCCGCCGCTGTGGATCTGAACGGCGATAAACCCTTTTTTCGGGATCTTGGAATCGGTTTCGACATAGTCACAGGTTTTGACGCCATTGATATAGAGCTCATGCCGGTTTCCCCTGCAACGGATAATGTAGCTGTTCCAGCCGGTTTCGTTGAGAAGATGGCTTAGCGTTTTCAGGTCGCCGCCTACGAGTTTACCCCTTCGGTGTTCGTCGTAGATATCGCCCCAGTAACCGGTACCGATGTCGGCCTGATAACCGACTACCTTACCTCCTTCGACGACGGAGCGATACTGGATACCGCTGTTAATGAGGCCCGTTTTAGGATCTCCCGTGAGTCTGAACAGACAGCGGAATTCGAAATCCTGGTATTCCCCGGTCGTGAACAGGTAGCGGTTAGCCGGTATTTTACTGACGCCATCGCCGCTGACCAGGGCGCTGTCGACTACCTGCCACTGGCTCAGTTCGGCCGGGTCTGCTGTTTTCCATCCTTTGAGCGTTTTGCCGTCAAAAAGAGAAGTTGTTTTGCCTGGTTCCTGGCCGACGGCATCCGGGATGCCCATGACGAAGACGATCAGAATGGCAAAATGTAAAAACAGTCCCTGCCCGGGCATCCGACTATATGATCTCAATTGTTTCATCATTTCCTTCCTATTGATTACCACCCTTCATTTTGTACTAATGTCCCTCCGGATTTATCTATTTCCGATTGCGGGATCGGGAAAATATCATGTTTGCCGTCGACATACTTGAAAAAGTTGCCACCCCATTGCGGGTTGATCTTGACATCGTTCTGCCAGCGTTCCTTTGACCTTAAAAAGCTGCCGGCAATGCCCCATCTACGCAGATCGTAAGCGATTTTGCCTTCAAACGGGAATTCAACCCGGCGCTCGTGGCGGATAGCTTCAAAAACCTGTGCTTTGCTGAGGCCGGAGGCCAATGCGGGCATGGCTACCGAAGGGCGGGCGCGGACTTTGTTGATGTAGCCCACAGCGCCAACCGGATCGCCGGTTTCGTTCAATACTTCGGCGTACATCAGCAGTACTTCAGCATAGCGGTAGAGCGCAAAGTTAGCGGAGGTATGCCATGGATAATTCTGCTCTATTTCCGCACCTGTCTTGCCGGATATCACCCATTTTTTGATCGCAAAACCGGTTCCGTTCACCACGTCTTTGAAAACCTGTCCCTCGAAATTGTCGCCTTTGCGGAAGATGGAATAGGTTAGGCGGGGATCTTCCTTGGGTGTTGTTTCATATTCATTGATCAGATCCTTGGTAGGTCTGATCCAGCCCCAGCCTCCGCCAGGTACATAACCTTCGCCATTCGGTGCGCTGTAAGTCGTCGAGAAGTTGCCGAGGTTTTTGCCGGTATTGGCTTTATACTGAATCTCAAAAATAGATTCCGCATGGTTTTCAACCGACCCGTCGAACAATGCAGCATACGAGTCCAGCAACCTGAACCGGCCCGAATTGATTACTGATTCCAGCAGGGGTTTGGCCTTAGCCCATTGTTTTTCCCAGAGATACAGCTCGGCGAGTACGGTTTTGGCGGCAAAGGATGTAGCCCGGCCCAGGTTGGCGTCATCATAGGAGTCGGGGAGGGTCGATGCTTCTAAAAGGTCCTTTTCAACCTGGTTAAAAATCTCCTGGCGGGTCGATTTCGGAACGAGCAACTCGTCGATACCGAGGGTTTTGGTTACCAATGGCGCATTGCCGTACATTTTCGCCAGGCGCAGCAACCACCAGCCGCGCAGGAAATAGGCTTCCTTGATCAGTCGGGATTTTATCTTTTCATCCATCGTGATCCCTGGTATTTTCTCCATGGCCTGATTGCAGCGGTAAACGCCTTCATAGATCTGGAACCATTGGTTGGACAGTTCGCCGTTGTTGGGTTGGAGGGTGTATTGATAGATCTGGTTCCAGGCCACGCCGTCCGGGTGTGGCTCCGCGTCCGAACTCTGGATATCTCCCCACATGTCCATCCCTGTGACGTTGCTGCCGCTCCCGCCCGTATGATACGCGAGAATGGCATTATAGCAGGCTACTACCGCCGCATTGGCGTCATCAGCAGTAGTGTAAAAGGAATTCTGAGAAACCGAGCCGATCGGTTCCATATCGAGTTTCCCGTTGCAGGCGCAGGTCAGGAAGGCCAGCAGGAATAAAGTATAGCTATTTTTTTTCATGATAATGACCGTTTACATTCAATGCGGATGTGGTTAAAAGCCCAGGTTCAAACCCATGTAAACCGAACGTGGGATAGGATAGGCGGTAGCGGTAGTTTCAGGATCGAAGCCCGGGTACTTGGTGAAAGTCAGCAGGTTTTGTGCAGCGATGTAGAGCCTTATCTTGCCCAGGCCAGCCTTTTTGACTGCCTTGCCCGAAAAGTCGTAACCCAGTTGTGCATTTTGCAGACGTACATAGTCTTGGCTTCTTACCCAGAAGTCCGAAGATCTTGAATTGTTGTTCGGGTCTCCCCCAATGATGCGTGGAACATGGTTACTGGTTCCCGGCCCTGTCCAGCGGTCGGCCCACATGATGTTGGTTGATTCAGCGGCGCGTGCGGCGGCAAATCCGCTTGCAAATATGTTCTGATATCTGCCAAAATCACCGGTGATGGAAAGGGTCAGGTCGAAGTTTTTGTAACGTGCCCCGGCATTAAAGCCAATAATCTGTTTGGCCAGAAAATCTCCGATGTAGGTCCGGTCACGATCGTCGATGACGTTGTCGTTGTTAAGGTCTTTGAACTTGATATCACCCGGTGCTGCATTGGGTTGAAGGGGTGAGCTTTTTACTTCATCCTCGGTCTGGAAAATGCCTTGCTGCACATAGCCGTAGAACGCATTGATGCCCTGGCCCTGTGAGGTGCGCGTTTCTACACCTCCTTGGCCACCACCTGCCTGGATAATATCCAATCCCTTGTCGAGTTTGGTTACCTTGTTTTTATTGACCGTCAGGTTGAAGCCAACATTGTAGTTAAGTTCCTGGTTCAATGCATTGCCACGGTATTCGACGGTGAATTCCATCCCGCTGTTGCGGACACTGCCGACATTCTGATACGGGTAGGTAGCCATCCCTGAAATGCCCGGCAGCGGCACGCGTACGAGTACATCGGAGGTGCGTCGGTCGTAATAATCCACTATGAAAGAGAGCTTATCCTGAAACAGGTTGAATTCCAATCCTGCGCCGGTGGTGGTCGTTTTCTCCCAGGAAATATTCGGGTTTGCCAACGCGGTTGGCGCCGCTCCGGCCACTACATTCTGGGATGAACCGAAATCGTAGCTCAGGCCATAGTCGATCAGAGATTGGTAAGGGTAGATTCCCACATCCTGGTTGCCCAGTGCACCATAACCGGCCCGCAATTTGAGGTAACTGACCGGCCCAAGCTTATTCGCCATGAAGTCTTCGTTTGAGAGCACCCAACCGGCTGAGAGGGACGGGAACACCCCTGTGCGGTTTTCTTTGGCGAAACGGGACGACTGGTCGATCCGGATGCTGGAAGAAAGCAGGTATTTTTCCTTGAATGTATAGTTAATGCGGCCCAGATACGATTGCAACGCCCATTCTGTATAATTTCCCCGCGCCAGATCATTGGAAGTCGCTGCGTCGAGCACTTGCAGGTTTTCATCATTTCGGCTGAAAGTGTTCCGGAACGCGCGCACAAATTCGTAACGTTCATCCTGGAAAGTGTATCCTGCCATCAGGTCGAGATGGTGCGCTGTGCCGAAGGTTTTGCTGTAAGTCAGGATGTTGTCGAGAATGTAGTTTTTGGTACTTCTCAATTCCCGGTTCAGCGTCGCGATTCCGTTGGAGTTGCCGAGGCCGAAGTTGTAGGAGGGTACAAAGTTCTTGATATCCAGATTAATATATTCCGCTCCGATACTTGTTTTGAATTTCAGCCCGGGCAGGATCTCATATTCCGCAAAGAGATTGCCGAGTAAGCCCAGCCGGTTTTCACGGTTGTTTCTTTCGTAGGCGTACACGAGCGGGGCCGTCATGGTGGTAGGCTGGCCTGCGCGGTCGGCGATGCCGTAACTGCCGTCTTCCTTGTAGGGCACCACATTGGGCGCGTAGATCAGTGAAGCATTCACGGCCCCCTGCGGGTCACCCTGTTTCAATGCGCCGTAACTAAACCCGAAACTACTGCTGAGTTTGAGTCCTTTTAGTGGTTTGATATCGTTGTTGACGCGAAAATTGGCGCGGCTGTATTTGGAATTGATCACGATCCCGTCGCCTTTGTAATAGCTCATGGTAATGGCGTGCAGGTTCTTTTCGGTCCCGCCGCTAAGCGAAAGTGAATAGTTCTGTTTGCCCCCGGTCCTGAAAATCTCATCCTGCCAGTTGGTGCCTTTCCCAAGCGAAGCGGGATTGGCATACGGAGCTTCCTTGCCCTGGTTGACATAAAAATCATTGACCATCGAACCATAAGTCGAGGCGTCTACCGTGCCGATTTTGCTGATCACCTTGTCGAAGCTGTAAAAAGATTGAAAGCTGATCACTTCCTTGCCGGTGTTGCCTCGTTTGGTAGTAACCAGGACCACTCCGTTGGCGCCCCGGGAACCGTAAATGGCCGCAGACGAGGCGTCTTTCAAAACGGTGACCGATTCGATGCTGTTGGGATCGAGGTCGGTGAGCCCGCCATTGGTGATAATGCCGTCGATGACGACCAGCGGGTTAGCTTTCGCTCCGAAGCTACCCATTCCGCGAATGCGTATTTCGGCACCGGCACCCGGATTTCCACTTTCCTGACGTACGGTAAGGCCGGCCATTTTGCCTTGCAATGCCTGACTTAATGTGGGTACTGCCTGGTTTTCAGTTTGTTTTCCGGTTACTGTGCCGACAGCGCCGGTCAGGTCGGTTTTCTTAATCGTTCCATAGCCGATCACGATCACCTCATTCAGAGCCTTGATATCCCCGATGAGCTTAATGTTGATCTCACTTTGATTGCCGGCCTGCAACTCCTGGCTGATGTAGCCTACGAAACTGTAAATCAGAACGGCCTCAGGTCCGTCGACTTCAATACTGTACCGGCCCTGCACATCTGAAGTGGTACCGGTTTGCGTTCCTTTAATCAATATGCTCACGCCGGGCAATGCTTCTCCCTGACCGTCGGTAACCCGTCCGTTAACGGTTTGCCGGGCTTCGGGTTTCTTGCCGGTGCCAACCGGTGTATCCTCTTTCCCTTTGATTTCTTTTCTGAGCACGATGCTTTTATTGAAGATCTTGTAAGAAAGCGGCAGGTCTCGGAGCAACAGATTAAGCGTCTGTTGAATAGAAGCATTCCGGATCTGCAAATTCACTTTCTGCCCCCTGGGCATATCGAGCTTATCGTACAGAAAGAGGTAGTCGGTTTGCTTTTCGATAGCCGATAGCGCTGTTTCCAGCGGAACGTTTTTCTCGTCGAGGGTGATCTTCTGGCTAAAACCGTCGGCCGAAACCTGCGAGAGTGTTGCCAGAAGGAGAAACGTGAGCAGTTTCATTGTCAGGATCAGTTTCGGAGGTATGGATACGCGAGGGCACCCCCGGCTCCGGAGTAAGTGGATTAATTGCATATATTTGTAAGGTTTGGGTAAGTGAACAATGACTTTCTTGACGGAAGCTTAGTGCATAGCCCGGACGTTTTCAGGGGAGATGTTCGCAGCATTTTCCCTGTTTTATTATCTATTCGTCTATGCCGGCCACTGGCGGGGCGGAGAGTTTCCAGTGTATTTCATGATTTTAAGGATGTGGGTTCAGGAATGACAGTGTTAACGCATTGCTATATACGACACTACATGGAGATCAGCACTTTCTTATTTTCGATCTTGCTGTTGACCCCGGCATAGCGCAGCATATTAAGTAGTTCGGAAATATTGACATTCCGGGATACCTTCCCGGTAAATTGTCGCTTCGGCATTTTGCCCTGGTATACAACCTCTATATCGTACCAGCGCGAGGCATCCCGCATGATTTCGTTGATCCCCGAATCCCGGAAATAAAACAGCCCCTGCTTCCATGCCGTTTCCCGCTCGGTATCCACCGTTGCCGTCACGATTGTTCCGTTTGAAAAGATAGCTCCTTGTTGCCCGGGCACCAGCATTCTGGACTTGCCGGTGCTTCTCAGCTTCACGGAGCCTTCCACCAGCGTGGTTTTCGAACTCTTTTCCTCGGGATAGGCCATGATGTTGAAACTGGTACCCAGTACTTCTACTTCGGAATCGCCAAACTTGACCTTGAAAGGCTTCTTTTTGTCTTTCGAAACTTCAAAGTAAACTTCCCCGGTGATTTCGACTTTTCGTTCCGCAGCTGAGAAAAGTGCAGGGAATTTAATGGATGACGAGGCATTCAGCCATACTTTGCTACCATCCGGTAACAGAAGCTGGTATTGGCCACCTTTGGGAGTAGATAGCGTATTTGCTTGTAAATCAATGCCTGATAGAGCGTTTTCCGTGGCGACGGCAAGCTGTCCTTCGTTCGTTTTGATGATTTCCGAAGAACCGATTTTCGCCAATAGCCCTTTGGGTACGCTGTCCAGGACAAAATTGGAGCCATCGGCCAGGGTCAGCAGGGCGCGGTTGCCACCGGGAGCAACGTCGTTGGTAATGCGGGGCGTTTCAACCACCCCGGGTAGCGATACCGTACGGTGTTTGTATTGGTAAAAGAGTAATGCACCGGCGATCAAAACAACGGCCGCGGCAGCGTAGCGCCACCAGCGCAGCCGGTAGGTCGCCGGAGCGGGCTCATCGTTTTCGATATCATTCAGAATGGCATTCAGCATGCTATCGCTTTCAGCCTCCGAAAACTGTTTCTCATGCTCGTTCAGATGTTCCCAGGCCTGCCTGAGTGCATCGGCGAGCGCTTCATCACTTTTTGAAAAACGGATGAGGTCCAACAGCTCGTTCGTTTCTCCGGACGTCGCAATGCCCGAATAGTAACGCCTGAACAGCAAAGAAAGCCTCTCTGGAGATGTTGCCATCGCGCCAATGGTTTAGTCAAGCTGAAAAAATCAGAATCTTGTATGAAAGACGAAAGAAGTAGGAAAAAAGGGGGTAGTGTCCCGTCGCTTTTTTTAAATAAAAATTGAGATTATTAGTAATGTGTTGATAATTAACTTTTTACGAATATAGTTACTGATCGACTCGGATGAGAGTTGCAGATACTTTTTCACCGTCTCGCGGGAAAGGCTCAGGCGGCTGGCTATTTCGGTGTATTTCAGACGTTCATGGCGGCTGAGGAGGTATACCTGGCGTTGTTGGGGCGGCAGGTGGTCAATGGCTTCATCGATGAGCAGATACCTTGCATTTTCGTCGGCATCGTCGTCGTGCTGTACATCCATCGTGTTTTCGAGAGCCGTAACGCGGTTCTTTTCCATCGCCATCTTCCTTAAATAGGTCAGGGCCTGGTTTTTGGAAGCGGTAAACAGATATGCTTTGAAGTTCGCAATGTCGGTCAGCGTCTCCCGGTTGATCCAGATTTTGAGGAAAACATCCTGCGTGATTTCCTGCGCGAGCTCGCGCGACTGCGTAACCCTGTAAATGTGCGCACCGAGCCGGTGGTGATACCGGTTGAAAATGATCCTGAAAGCCTGTTCGTCACCGCCCGCAATACGGTGCAGCAATGTGACGTCTTCATGTAGCAATGATGTTTCAGACATCGTCAGGAAGATAAGGTCTCAAATAAAGCGGTTAGCTAGTCTCCGGGAACGCGGAGACCATTGCGGCAAATGTATGATAAATTAATTGAATAGGAAATATCTGATAAAAAAAGCGATTATTTTTATGATGAGAGGCGCCGCTGAACAGCCGGGTAGCAGTCAAAGTAAAAGGACCATCCGTAGAATGGACCTTTTACTTTTATGGGAACAGAAGATTCTAAAAATTGAAATATTTCTCCAAAAACCGCCATCCTACCATCGCACCATATTCGTTGAGATGGGTGGTATCGATAGTGAAACTGTCGCTCGCCGCGCCTGCCGCACCATGCATTTCATTGTAAATAGACGTGCCATAATACTCGGACCGTCTCTTTGCGATGTTCCAGAATTCGTAGAATGCATTGGCAGAGGCAATAGGCAGTTCCTGAAGCGTTTGAAACAGGGCATCATGGTAGTCAAACACGGTAGCGGAACCATAACCGTTGATGAACGTCGAACTCACAGCATCGCTGGCATCAACCAGTTTCTGATTACGCATGCAAAACTGTATGTAAGCAATGATCTCTGGTTGATAAGGTTTTATCAGCAGACTATCTATAAACGTTTTGAATTTTCCAGCAAAAGTTTGAGGCGAATCTAATGATGTGGGGAGGGCGCAACTAGCGCCTTCATTAATCGTGTTGCACGCATATAAAATCAGTTGCGGCTTCCAGTAGTCGACTGCCCAGGACTCGAACACTTTCAAAGATGCAATGTTGTGAGAGCCCCTTGCATAGTCGATAAGGTTGAACATTTGCTCGGTGTTGGAATATTGAATGCCCCAGTAGCAAAGACGTCCTCCATCGGTACTCCTGATGGAAATCGTGTTCTCGCCCGTTCCTGTTCTCAGCATTTTGAGCCGTTTCTGAAATATTGTTTTCCGGAGGCCGGTCGACGTGATGAGTCCCGAAGATGTCGTCATCTGGAAGCTCCCTGCCAATATTTCGTCGGTCTCCTTTGCGGAAAAGATATGGCCATTGGCTTCAATCCAGGTGTCGGATGTTTCGATGTATACTTTGATAATCCCGTTTACCGGTTGCTGGCTGGCATTCAATACGGTAATCTGAAGATTTGCTGACGACAGGTAATCAGTCCGGTGCACAAAATCACATCGCTTCCACGTACTCCTGAAAGCATAGCTTACTTCGGGATTGGCCCCCGACAGAATGCGGGTAAGTCCATTGTAGTTCGCGACCGGGGGATCGATGTAGTTGCCATTGCTGTCTTTATAAACCCAGTCCCATGCCTTATCCTTGTTGGTAACAACGGCGGTTCCGCCGGAGAAATCCTCAGTAAAAACGGGATCGCTTGAAGGGCTATTCTCTACCTTGGCGTCGTATCTTCGGTATTGCTGTTGCTTCCATCTCAATTTCTCCTCAATGAAAGACGGAATGTTTCTTTCCGTGCAGCACGGCGGCCTGTATGCTTCATCGGTCCTTTTGACGCTGTAACCCATATCGGTACTGATGGAACCGTCGAGCATGACGATGTTAATGTCTTCTCGGCGGTTTCTCCATTTTTTTACAAAATTGGGGATCTTGTCCCGAAATGGAGAGTGCTCGTCCGACCGTTTCATCAAAAGGCCTTTTTCTTCGAAATCACGAAAGCGGTCGTACACCTTTTCCGTAAACGAAGGATTGTAGGGAGTCCAAACGCGGTTCATGACAGCCCCCAACTCCGCATAGCCGGGAAGGGCTTCCAGCTGGGTCGTCCCATTGAATAGAAACTTGTAGAGATACAAGGTTTCACCGGCACCTTTGGTATAGAGTTTGGGATCTGAATAGCTCCCCTGGGCGGCTGAAAGACAGAGTATTTCATTGTTACTCAGTGTTATACTCGATGAGTGAACGACTCTGTATCCACCGATTTCATCAAAAACATATACTCCTTCGACCTTGACAGTAACTGTATCGCCCTTATCGATAATGGAAATGCCCTGCGGATTTCCAATGATGAATTTGGCGTGCGCTTTCTGGAACCTGGTCTTTCGGCCGTCGAAAGAGGGATACTGTGATGTCCATACGAAATTGAGTACCGCGCCGATTTCGGCATATCCTTCCAATGGCTCTGTCTGGGAAAGTTCGTTAAATGGGAACTTGTATAGATACAATTGTTGACCAGAGCCTTTGATGTAAATCTGAGGGTCACTATATGATCCAATGCTGCCCGACAGGCAAAGAATCTCATAGTTATAAACATCGATACTGGTTTGAGCGATACTTCTGTAACCACCACGCTCGTCGAAAACATTGAGCCCTGCGGTGAGTGTAATACGGTAAAAAATACCGTTGGTCGCGTGCAGGCCTTTGCTGATGATAATCACATCCTCATTTCCAATGATAAACTTGGTGTGACTTTTCTGAAAATCTAAATCGCTGACAGGTAAACTCATGAATTGATCAGTTAAATGATGGATTGTCACAGAAAACGCCGAGATCGGCAATGGCCATTTGGCCTCCGGGCTGATTCTGCGCACTGGGTTGCAATGCCTTGATATGGATATATTGGGCTACAACCGGTTCAAAAGTGATTGTAATGGCCTTTTGATTGTTGTCTTTTCGCTCGGCTATCGTTGTTTTTGCGATTTTGTCCATGGACGTCTGCACAACGAACTGAGTAGCGAAAGCCTCCTCTCTGAACAGGATCTCGATGCGGTCGATCCGTACTGCCGTCATCAGGTCGACTTCCAATGTGTATGCATATTCACCGCCCGCGCGCGCCCACGCTTCCGGGTTGCCGTTGGTCGCGTTGCTGGCAAAATACAGCGACGAAGCTCCCAGCTCATAGGTGGGCGTGTTGTTGCTCATAAAGACTGCTGGCTTACCCAAGGCAAAATTGGTACTTCGCTCGGATTCTATGACGCGATATTTAAGATTGATCAGCTGTCCGATCTTATCGGTCGGAATAGGGAAGAAATCTCCGTTAATGCTCAGAATGAAGGGAGCGGTAATCCGTATATCCTGGCTGAACGGAACAGAACCAAAAGCGTTGGATTTATAGTCGTCCACGTCATTTTCCTGGATGCAAACCACGTACGTCATTCCTGCTTCCAGGCGGATTTCTGCAGTGTTGCTGTAACGGTAGCCATCATCTTCCGTGTCCGAGGGCTTGATCGAGCCTGAGTAGACCGGATATTCGTCAAAATACCGCTTGATGATGATGTCGTGAGGACCGCTTATCGTACCCGACGATTTTCTGCCTACGGCTGTCAGGACAATGGGCGAACTGCCTACGGTGAATTGCATCCCGCGGTAGTAAGGCTTTCCGGCAACCTCCTTCTTGGTCACGTCGCCTGTCGTGCCGTTGAATAGCTTCCAGCCATAATTGGGATTAGGAAACGACTCAACATAGAGCTCTTTTACAAATCCGATGAATTTTCCGACCTCTTTGGTTCGCGCCTTGATTTTGGTGTTATGTGTCAAGGCAATAGGGCCAGAGTAAATGTGCCTGGTGGTGTCGGGATTGCTGCCATCCAAAGTGTAGAATATCCGGGCAGGTACCGGCGAGGTAATGACTACTTTTCCATCGACGTACTCGATTTTCAGGTCGGCACTGAAAGCCTTATTATCCGTAACGTACTGCCCGATGGCAGTCATGATAGGCTGATAATGCTCGTGGAGCAAAAAGCCGCTCTTCTGCACAGGCAAAGCCACCGAAACAGTCGCTCCGGCTTCCCAGTTTTTGGCGATATTATCGAGTGTCCCCTGTGTATTTTTGATCGGCGCGCTTGGTGCGAGTGGTCCCCAGGCGAAGCGATTACTGATCTGGTTGGAGACGTAAACCGCCATTTTTTTCTTTGAAAGCAGGGGAGTCGCGGTTTCCAGAAGTGTTGCACTTGTGGAATCTGTTTGCAGACTCTCATAGATAACGAAGTCGGCATAAGGATACCTCACTTGTGTACTACCTTTCTTTACTTTCAAAACAGAGTCCCTGACACCCGGATTAACACCAAAAATGAAGAAGGGATTGTTATATCGGATGACCGGCAACACACTTGTCCAGTAAAACCAACCGGGATTTATCGCGACGGGCGGATATACATCTGAAGCTCCACCGATATCGATCCATAGGCCGTCCAATTTTTTGTCCACAACAAGTTCTCGGACAAAGCCCAGGTTAGGTCCCCCCCAGTTTCCGTTGGCATCCCCATCGGTCAGGGAATACCTGACGACAGGATCTTTGCTATCGATGATATTGCCATTGTAATCCGGCGGGAAATAAGACAGTACCTTTAGGTTAGCATTATGAAATGCTGTTACGATCTGGCTAAGGTAGTCATGGCTTGAATCAACATGTAATTGATACCTGGTGGCAGTCTGAGAATTCCAGTTGCGGAAACTGTCCTGCCAAATTCCGGAAAACTCGATAAAGCCAGCACCCCACTGACCAAATTGCGTGGCCCATGCGATGGGATCCAGCTGATCTACCCGGTCTTGAAAATCTGTAATCCCGGATGGTGGAAGTGTTTTGATTTGAGGATCCGTAAACCTACCCCAGTGAACGGTGACACCCAAACGGGCGTCTCGTAGCCAGCGGGATCGTTCCGGGAATGCGGTAACGGAAAGGTCTTTCTCTGCGTTGCCGGCATCTGTTACTACTTTAACCCTGAAATTAAAAAGTCCTTCCTCTACCGGCGTTCCGGAAATTTTTCCATTTGTTGCCAGTGTCAGCCCGGTTGGGAGACTGCCTGAAACGAGCGACCATGTGAATGTGGTGGCCCCGGTAGCTTTCAGTTGAAAATGGTCTTTTTCCGGATGATCGGGTGAATTGTCCATGACATGTTCAGAAACCCATGAACTATATGGCAGATTGTCCACAAAGACGGGATAAATCGCATTCGCCTTGTTATTGATATAGTCATCGGGTACGACCGACGACGTGGTAGTGATGGTGACAGGCATAGTGGAAGTGATTTGCGTCTAGAAAGTGATATGATCGGCTACAATCTGCCCGGAGATGACATTTCCGCTGGTGACTTTCGGATCGGGGCATGAATCGATGTAAAGTCCTTGTGCACCGGCGTAACTTCCGTCCTTTACCAGCAGGTTGCCGGATACTAATAGGTTGGAAGCTTTTTCGACCCACACCGCCCTGTTTTTGTTCCTGACCTGGTTGTTGGCAATGTTTACACAATTTAAGCTGTACACAGGCGTGGAGTCGGTTGTCAGAACTCCATTTACATTGATCGGGGAACAATCGGTAGCCGTAGATTCATCACGGAAGAAATTGCCGCTGATTTGCAGACTGGATAGTCTGGAATCTGCGGAAGCTGCTACCCGGATGGCATGTTGGGTAAAGGATTCGAACACATTATCCCCAATCACCGTGTTTTCGAAAGTGACGGGAGTTCCGCTTACCCCTCCTGCGGGAATGATGGAAATGCACCTTGCGATATGGCCGTTAGATCCGACCCTGAAAATATTGTTGGTGATCCTCAGATCATTTCCTGACTGGGATGATATGCCATTAATCGAATTGCCTTCAAATCTGCAATTGCGTACGGTTATATTCTTCACGGAGCCTGGTGCAACATTGCCGAGGATCAATCCTTTTTCACCACCCAGGAATAAACATTCTTCGATGACAAATCCATCCGCATAATCTAAAAACAAACCATTGACCATGTTGGAAAATACAATCCGCTTGAATATACTCTCTTTGCTTATAAATGTTGAATTGAATTTAAAGCTGGTAAGCGAGGTGTTGCTATTTCCACGATGGATTGTGAAGCTTTCGCATTGGATGGTATCCGCAGTATTTACGTTAAATAGTGATTTATTGGCTACTGTGGTTGTGGGGTTAAAGACCGTATTCTCACGTCCTTTAATATAAAGTCCGCCATTGATATTGAGCGTATCACTCACGGTTATGGTGCCATTGGGTAATATGATCACACCACTTTTCTGGCGGGCATTTTCGAACTCGTCCTGTAACTTGGCACGGTTGTCGACCGCTACATTGGTATCCGCCATGGATATCACGGCACTTCGCTCAAAAAATGGGTACAGCTTTTCAAAATTCCGGACAGCCTGGTCCACGATGTTCGTAGCGGCTATGTAGCTTTGCGTTTCGTTCATCACATTCAACGATTCCCAGCTTACAATTCGCAGCGTGGTGATCGGAGGTGTACTGCCCACAATAGACAGCTTGACGGCAAGGGCTTCGCTAGCCGCCCGGAGCACGTAGGAAATGATGATTTCCACTTTGAGATTATCTTCCGGATAGGGTCTGGTGACCACATCCTCGGGTGCCAGCGGGACGTTGGTGCCTCCGGAGGTCAATGTTACGGAGGTAATGTTCCCGATGAGGACGGGAGAGTTCTCCGTTAGCAAAAGGCGGATTTTTATAGCGTCTCCTACCTCATATCCGGCAAAATCGCCACTGGAGAACGATTTCATGAGGTAGGTGCCGATCCCTGTTCCTGCTCCCGATCCAATTGTAATCGTCTTATGAAGCGCGTCGACATCGCCTCCGTTGGCTTCGGCGCTGGACGCCGTGCTGACGATCGATGGTCCCCAGCCCGCCTGTCTGTTTTGCAGAATAATATCGCTGAATGTTTCACCGAATCCGCTGTCAGGATATTTTTTTACCAGATTCACCAGCGCTGTTCCGCCCTTATACCAGAATTCGCGAATGCCGCTGCCGGAATTGACGATGCGGATGTCACCCACTGCGATATGTCCCGCGGGGACACTGTTGTGCGCCTCCGTAACCGATGTGTAAGGTGTTCCGTCTGACTTCATGGAGTTGGCGTCCAATGGAAGCGTACTTATTTTTCTGATCGAATCAAACTCTTGAACAGGCATAGCGTCGTTTTTTTGAAATGAAAGAATTGATTTAAGGAATGCTGAATATTAATTTAATGCTAATCCTAATTTAAAATAGGCATAGGGAGTTGCCGTCATTTGTCGAGAAAGATCTACAAACGAATTACTTTATGGATGATTAAAATATGATGTTTTTTGTTATGCTATTATCAAAAATAATAGTATTTTTCTAGAAGGGTTACTATCGATATAACTGGTAAAAGAGACTTCTATTGTATTCGTTTTTAATTAAATATTTTTTGCAGAAATGTCTAAAATTAACGTATCGTTATTGAATTAAATTTGCGTTAATTTTTGTTGGACATCTTGAAATTTGAAATAAGAATAGCCACCCCGAAAGGTTGTAAAGGTGCATTGAAGCTGCAAAGAGTTTGGCAATGGAGCTCCTTACGACGACCGTCTTGTATTCAGCTGCCAGGGATTTCCGACTGTGCAGATCGCCTTTGTGTCGATCAGTTGTGCCATGGTTTTTCCCATGAACCTGAAATCGGTCGAGAGAGTTGTGATGCCGCCCGCCGGGATTTCTTTGACGGGGGCCGATGTAGGAGACAATGCCGGGAATGAGCTGTCGAACAGCAGCTTGCTTGATAAGGTCGGCGAGGTCTTCATCTTTTATCACCGGGAAGAGGGCGCATTGTTCGCTGGTCGGGACAGCGGTTTCCGCAAAGTAGTTCTTTGCAAAGCCGCATTCATGGCAGATTTTTATGCCCATCGCATCTTTCTCCGGGTTCCTTTTCTTCATTCTGCACGTGAAGATCCGTTTGTACTTCCGGGTCGGCTCGTGGCCGGATACCAGCGCTTTATAGGTGTTTTATCACAGTCCTGGACAATAGCTGAATACACTCATTCGTATTTCAACCGGATAGACTTGATCTGGCCTGTCCCGGCGCCATTTCCCGATACATTTACACCTATACGTGGTGCGCGGTCCCAGCGGGGGAGCCATGGCGCTTCCATGTGGACAGGCGTTGCGAGCGAATCGATTTTATGCCTGGCAACGTTCCAGCTGAACTCAAAGAATTGTCCGAACCTGGTTTTTACCTGCAGCTCTACGTCCTGGTATCTGTCGGGAATCTCCTGGGTTTTCACAGTTTCCTTTTTGCCCTCCTTTAAAGTCCACAACTCGATGGTATGCCCTTTGACACCCAGTCCGATGGCATTATCAGCGTCTCCATACAGAATGATATGCTGGGCAAGATCGGGCGATGCCGTCATTTCGGCCGAAAAGGTATAGCTGCCTTTTTTCGCCACGAGTCCCAGAAAATTGCCGGTCAGGGCCGGATTGTCGTTCGAAATGCGGAGGGCGCTTCTTTCGATAATATAGTCTGGTTTCTTGAAACGGGCGTCGAAGACCCAGGGCAGACGTAATGTATCGCGCTCGTAGTTGGCATAAAGGTCTGGATTGGAGATGGATGTAGCAGAGAGCGGGGCCTCAGCCTGGATCGGTGTGGCTTTTCCATACCGGAACGACGGCCACTGTGAAGCGGGCTCCCAAACCAGTTCGCTCAGCACGCCTTGCCGCCCGAGGAAGTTGAAACCAGCTGTATTGTATGCATGGTGTAAGTAAAAGTAACGTTTGTCGGGGGTAACGACCACCGTACCGTGCCCGGGGCATTTCCATGTTTCATCTCCAAACAGTACCGGATTACCGGTGTACTTTTCCCAGGGACCCCGGATTTTTTCCGCGCGTGCGAGACCTACCTGATAATTGCAATTGACGCCACAGCACGCATTGCCTGAGTAAAGCATATACCAGTATTTTCCTCTTTTGAAAATCGCCTGGCCTTCCGCCCCGCCATCTTCCCAGTTGCCAGCATCGGCTTTGATCATCGGAAACGCCTTTCCGGTCACTTTCAGACCGTCGGCGCTGAGCTCTGCTCCCAGAATTTCGATTCCCTTACCCTTGTCGAGACCATATGCTTTCCAGGTGAGATATAGTTTACCATTGTCTTCGAGCACATAAGCATCGATCGCCTCATTGGTCCATTCCAGCAATAAGCCGTGATCTTTGAAACCTTTACGGAGGTCGGTAGTACTTGCCACGCCGATGAAGGATTTTTGATCGGATCTGCGTCTGGCTGTGTAATACACGTAAAAAGTGCCATTCCGGAAAAACAACTCGGGCGCCCAGTAGCTGCCGACCGTCCAAGGCGGCAATTTTTCAAACACCGGACCTACATATTCCCATTCTACCAGGTTTTTGGATGTATAAACAGGATAAGCAGGCCCCCATTCCGACGAAGTGCCCGCTGCGTAATAGGTATCACCGACAAGTATCACCGAAGGGTCGGCAAAATCCCCCGCAATGACCGGGTTACGGTAGGTAATCACAGGCCGTTTGGGTAGTTGTTGGGCAATGGTTTGAAAAGCGACAAGTAAAAGGCAGGCAAGTGTTAAACGCATAGAGACGACGTTTTTCATGATGGTTTCGGGTTTAAGATATCAATTTTGCGCTAATCGGGATTTGAAGCGACCTGCGGTGCAGCGCGTTCATGCAGTGTTTTCGCAAGATCCCCGAGTTGTTTCAATTTAAAATCGAGTTCCTCGCTCCATGGCAGTCCGATGCATAGCCTCATGCAATTTTGGAACTGATTTTGCAACGTGAACATGCGGCCGGGCGCTATGCTGATGGACTTCTTCATGGCAAGCTCATACAGTTCCGCAGTGTCGATGTTCTTTCCGAATTCCACCCAGAGCGCCAGCCCGCCCTGTGGCCGGCTGGTTCTGGTGCCCTCAGGGAAATAGTCGGTGATGGCCCTGGCATAATGCTGATAATTGTTCTGCAAAGTGCGGCGGAGCTGGCGAAGATGGTTTTCGTACCGCCCTGTCTGAAGGAAATTCCCAACCGCTTCATGAACGAGCGAAGTAGCTGAAATGGCATGCACCAGTTTTAGTTTCAGGATCTGATCCTTGTATTTGCCGGGCGCGATCCAGCCCACCCGAAATCCCGGCGCCAGTGTTTTGGAGACGGACCCGCACCAGAGTACATTCCCTTCCTGATCGAATGTTTTGCAGCATTTGGGACGTCGCGTACCAAAGTAGAGGTCACCATAAATATCGTCCTCGATGATGGGAATGTTGTGTTGAGACAAGAGCGTCACGATTTTCTCTTTGGTGTTGTCAGGAACGCAACTGCCCAGCGGGGTATTGAAGTTTGGGACCAGCAGGCAGACGTTGATAGTGGGAATGGCCCGCGTCAGGGCGTCGGTGTCTACTCCGGTAACCGGGTGCGTCGCCAGTTCCAGCACTTTGAGGCCTAGGCTGACAATCAGTTGCAGAATACCGGGATAACAGGGGCTTTCGATCGCCACTGTGTCGCCGGGTTTGGTCAATGCCATCAGGCAGAAGGACAATGCGTTCATGCCTCCCGTAGTAGTAACCAGGTCGTCTTCCGTTAGATTTCCGCCCCAGGAGAGGGATCGCACGGCGATCATTCTCCTGAGTTTGGCATTTCCCTGCACGGATTCATACTCGGTACCGCCGGCCCCCAATCCCTGCATGGCGAGCATTATTTCCTTTTTCAGTTTTGCCTTTGGTAAAAGATCGCCGGAGGCAGCCGCAATGGAAAAAAGCGTGAGATCATTCCGTCCCATGTTGGCATAAACCCTGCTGATCAATTCGTTCGGTTCCTGATGGTGTGCTACGGGCGAAGGCCTGCTGGCTGCCGGAAGCGGAAGTTTCAGGTACGCCGGCTGACTAACAAAGTAACCCGATTGCGGTTTGGAGTGGATCAAGGACTGTGCTTCCAGTTCCAGGAATACCCTTTTGGCCGTATTCATACCTACGCTGTGCTGTTGGCAAAGCATTCTCACCGAGGGTAGCCGGTCACCCGCCTTCAGAACACCGGTCCTGATCTGACCGGCAATGTTATTAGCGATGTCGTTATACAGAAAATTTTTCCCCATCATGCAAATATAACTGTATCCATTACTTTGTTCAAAACTGATACTGTGGTCGTCTTGATATCTTCTCTAATTTTGGGCCATAAAGTAATCGTTCAATATGAGTGATCAATCAATTTCTTACAAGCTCCCGGGAAATGCTACCGGTGGATGGATCAACGGATTCATCGGCGTTTTAATCTTTAGTGGCTCGCTTCCGGCTACGAGGGCGGCTGTGGCCGACATGTCGCCCATCTTTCTGACGGTTGCCCGGGCGACGATCGCCGGTACGTTGGCTATTGGCGTGTTGCTGATCTTCCGGGAAAAGCGGCCCACGCGGAACCAGCTTCTGCCTTTGGCGATTGTTGCACTTGGGGTGGTGATTGGCTTCCCGCTGCTGAGCGCATTGGCATTACAATATATTACGTCGGCACATTCCATTGTTTTCACAGGTATGTTACCCCTTTCGACAGCGATCTTCGGCGTGTTTCGCGGGAGCGAGCGGCCAAGACCGGCGTTTTGGATATTTTCTCTGGCGGGCAGTTTACTCGTCGCGGGGTACGCCGCGATGCAGGGCATTTCGGCATCACCCGTTGGCGACGTTCTGATGTTGCTGGCGATCCTGCTTTGTGGGCTGGGGTATGCGGAAGGAGCCCGGCTTTCCAAGATGCTGGGCGGCTGGCAGGTGATTTCCTGGGCTTTGGTACTCTCGCTGCCGGTTATGGCGCCGCTCACCTGGATTCTTCTGCCATCTGATTTGTCGGAAGTGGGTGCTTCCGGCTGGATAGGTCTGGGTTATGTGTCGTTTTTCAGCATGTTTCTTGGTTTTGTATTCTGGTATCGCGGACTGGCCCAGGGGGGTATCGCTGCTGTTGGGCAATTACAGTTGTTGCAACCATTTTTTGGTTTTGTGCTGGCAGCTTCCCTGCTTCACGAGCAGGTGAGCGCAGGCATGTGGGGAATTACGGCGGGCGTTATCGCGTGTGTGGCAGGTTCCAGGAAATTCTCGCGTTGATGGTGAAGGCATTGGCCCGGTTAGCAGAGGCAGAAATTGGCCAAATCGCTATTTCGGGTTATTTTTGTGCATGACTGAATCCATTTTACTCCCCGTTTCTTACCTTGGTATTACGCACGAATTTCCTCTTGAACTGGTCACATTAGGCTATACCTATCAGCTGCATATCCAGGTTGAGGGGCGTAAACTGATCTTCGAAAAAGATGAGGATCGTGCGTATCGGGTGATCGATGCTTCCGGAGACGCGAACCATATTGATAAAGGGCTGATCAATGCCATTATTTCAACCCTTGACTCTCTGTAATGGCAGTAGATTTCGGTAAACAACACAGTTTGCATGTTAGAATGCTGCTCTGTTAAGCCAATGGAATTTTGACGTAAAAAGATGTGCCGTGGCCTTCACTGGTTATAAATGTGAGCTCCCCTCCGAAGGCTTCGGTGTATTTTTTTGATAATGCCAGTCCCAGGCCGCCGGAGCGTGAGGTATTTCTGGATGGATTTTTCCAACTTTCGATGATTTCTCTCTGGGCAGCCTCCGGGATCCCAGGTCCGCTGTCGGCAATGCAAAAAACATGAAGCCGACCTTGTTGCAACTCATAGGTCAGGTTGATGGTCGAACCCGCTTTTGAAAACTTGACTGCATTGTTGATCAGGTTTCTGATAACGATCGTAAACAGGTGAGGATTCCCCCGCAGCCGGAGATCTTCTGGCAGCGAGATGTTGAATTGCTGTCCTTTGGCCCTGGCAATGTCACTATAGACATGCAGGGTGTTTCCGATGGCGTCCTGGATGTCGAAGTACCTGCTGAGGCCGGATCGCTGGATATCGGATTTTGTCATATCGAGCAAATTCATCAGCAGGTTCTGGGTATTGACAATAGATTGGCGTATTTCACTTTCGAGCATCCGCCGCTCATCGGGTGTTATGTCATAATTTTCTATGATGTCCAGGTATTTCTTCAGGGATACAAGCGGTGTATGATAGTCGTGAGAAATGACGGAGATCAGTCTGGCCTTTTCTTCGTTCAACTCATCGAGCATCATGGCTCTTTCCTCGGCTCTCTCTTTTTCCTTACTATAATTCCTGATAATGAAGCCCAACCCGATCAGGAATAATACGATATTGACCGTATAAGTTGATGCAATGTCAATAAAATGCTCCTTTCGATCTGTATAGTCGCCGAGTATGAACGCAGGATCGTTATACTCCAAGACGAGCAACGTTCCTACGAAACCCAGATTGACCAACGTCAGAATCGCATATTGCCGGCGTGAAGCGATGGCGAGAGAAAGAAAATAAACAAGGCAGAAGGAAAGCAGGGTAGAACCGGTTATACCCGAGGTCAGCCGATAACTTACAACGAAAAAGCAATGGAAAAGCAGAGAGTAAATACTGGACGACAAGGCAGTTCGGCGCTTCACCCGAGACAGATAATAGAGGGAGACCTGAAGCGGGATTAGTGCCGTTGTGATGAGGGCATAGGGTCTCATGCCAACGGCAATGCTGAAAATCAGCACATACAGCATAACCACAATGGTGGCGATGCAAGCAAAATGGTATATGCGGCTTTGTAATGTGAAAGCGTCCCTGTTACCCAGCATATCATGCCAATATCCTTGCAGGCGGGGAAAAAAAGAATTCAAATTCGGGTAGTTTTGTTTGTCAATAAACAGCGGTTTGGACGACAAAAGTGGGGTGCTTTTTTGTGTATTAAAAGTTGATAATAGTTTTTGCAAGATTTTTGCGCCGTCAGCTTCCAACGATCAAGGTACTGCATGACTCTTAGGTAAAAAACATTGACTTATGAACAGATATCTGCTGTTATTTCTGATGGCTTTCGCCCTGGTAGATTGCAAAGACAAAAAGGACCCCGAACCCTTACCGGAATTGAAAGACCTGGTCGGGAAATGGCGGCTGGTGGAATACGAATACATCCGTGGCGATACGGTAGTCAAGGATGTAGTATCAAAGGAAAACAGTCGTTTCATCCAATTCCGCTATGACGGGATTCTGCTCGACGAACTGGGACAAAGCTCGTGCTGTCCGCCATCGTCCTATCTTTTGAATGGCAACACGTTTGAAATCAAAACCATTGGTGCTGCGCCGCCGGCTGGCCCAAATTGCTACCTGGTGCTGTGCGGCGTGTGTCCGCAATGGCAGCTTACATTACAAGGTGACAGTCTCTCGACTCAGGCGTGTACCGATAGCAAAACCAGGTACGTGCGGGAAAATTAGCCTGCATTGTTTTCTCGCAAGTTTCTTTCTTTTCTTCAAAGGACGTCCTGTCCCTTATAAGGGCCCGCAAACACTTGCGGGCCCTGTGTTTTTGATTGGGTTTAGAGTCGGGGATATTCAGGTTCGTAGCTTTTTGCCGCTGACTGAAAATCAGCATTCGCAGAAATGGCGCGGATGAAATACCGCAGAATCATCGGCCGGTTGCCTCTGGGTCATCGGATTACAAGAAAACGATCAATAACAGAATATTTGTGAAGAGCTCTCGCATTTAATCGGTTAATCGGGCATCCTCCTCTAAGTAAAAGAAATATTTGCGGCGCATTAGGCAATCAGGTGGCTTAATGGATTTCTAAGTATGATTCGGACACACTTTTACTTAATTAATCAATTCAATTATGAACACACTTTTTATTAAATTGAAATTCATCCTGTTCCTGCTTGTGCTGCTAGCATTTACCAGGCTTTACGCACAGCCGACATTTCCGCCTACTGCGGATGAACTATGTAGTAACTGTGTACCCGAGGGATATTCCAAAGCAGATCCCAGCTATCAACCCGCTGTGTCGAGCCCAACCTATTGGGGACAGATCCAGGGAACCTGGACGAATAACCTAGGGCAACCCACCCCACTGCCGGATCCTCCCTCCGAATATTCGCATAATCTAGGTAATATCACGCACCATTTTGTTTCCTTGTATAGTCAGAACAACGTTCAGGGGGATATTCAGGAGGCTATTTCAACTACTGTGAGTGGATTTAAGCAAGGTCAGTCTTATACTTTTGTATATGCTGTCCTGTCTTCTCGGTTGTCATCATCGACGTTTGGGAAGTCAGCCAAGGTGACCATCAGTACGCCCGGGCAACCTTCGGTACTGGTTGGGGAGCAAGAGACGGTGTTTGGATTTCAGCCTACTCCCTATAATACCTGGATTACCAGAACATTTACTTTTACAGCGATGGCCAGCACGCTGGTGTTTAAGTTATCTGCGGGGCAAATGGATCAGGGCCAGATTGGATATGTCAATTTCGATATAAACAACTATCCTTTCCCATGTGCTTCAACGGTGACGGGAGATGTGCCTATTAGCCAGACGGATGTAGACATTTTATGTCCCAGTACAGGCTTTAATTTGAACACACTGGTTAACGTTCCGCCAGCCGGAATTGAAAACAAATGGTTTACGACCTCGGGGATGTTACCGGGGACAGAAGTAGCAGCAGCAGATCAGTCCAATGTACAAAAGGGTACATACTATGTATTTCAATACAATCCTGTTTATGAGTGTTACAACCGGCAAGTGAGCAAGTCCGCAGTTAAGGTAGGAGATAATCCGCAAGTCAAATTAACAACGACCGTGGCGACCAATGCCTGTCCGGAAACCAAAGTTACGCTGGGGTCATATGTCGTTTCTCCCCTACCCACGGGACATGTCGTAAGATGGTTCGACAATGCTGATCATTCGGGCCCACAACTTGATCCATTGATTGCTGGTTCACAAAGCGGGACTTATTATCCGTTTTTGTACAATACAACTTCCCAATGTTACAGCACAATTACGGCAACCAACTCTTTGAGTGTGATCATTAATACGCCATGTTGCAAGGCGGGTAATGAGCAGGTAAAACTGACTTCAAACAGTGTCGTCCTATCATGCGGGCAAACAGCCAATCTGAATAATTTAATCGCCAGCAATAACAATTTTCAACCTGGTACTTCAGTCGAATGGTTCACAACTTCCTATCACGACGTAAATACCAAAGTTGCGGATCCGACAGCCGTAATTGTGGGGACCTATTATGCGTTTGTATACGATCCGGCTGCGAACTGCTATAATGCTGCCATTTCGACGGCTCAGGTTATCGTTTCCGGTATCAATGCGACTCAAGTTCAATTAGATACCGATACGCTTGTCAACGCTTGTCCTTCCCAGACCGTAAACCTATATTCTGCGTATAGCGGCAGTGCGCCATCCGGCTACGAGGTAGTCTTTTATAGCACACCTAATCATGCTAATGGTACGCTTGTCCTGGCCAATGTTAGTACAATGGGAACCTATTATGCTTTTTTGTTCAACAGCACAACAGGATGCTTCAATACCGATAACTCGACAGCTACGGTAGAAGTAATCATTGTGGATTGTACGCCTTGTGCTGCAACAGGATCCAAACAGGTGACCCTCACAAATAACGCACTTGCCAATAATTGTCCGCATTCTCTGACCGTCAATTTGAATTCTGTGATTGGCGGGATAATTCCCGGAGGTCTAGAAGTAGTGTGGTATAACAATGCTTATCGCTTTGGTTCCAAAGTCGCCAATCCATTTGCAGTAGGTGTAAGCGGAACTTACTATGCATTCTTGCATGATATCAATGGCGATTGCTATAATACTGGATGGTCTACCTCGTCAGTCGTAGTGACAATTACGAGTCCTTGTCCGAAAATTTGTAATGCACCTTCTACACAGGTCCCGTTGACTGGTAGCGGTGCGTCGAATGTCTGCCCCTCTGATGGTGTTGATATCAACACATTGATAGTAAGTGGTCCTCCGGCGAACACAATTCATCAGTGGTTCACCGATCCCAATCATACGCCAGGCAATCTAGTTGCTAATCCGAACCATGTTCCCGCTGGAACCTACTATCTTTTTCTCTACGATGCTGCGAATGACTGTTATAATACCGACAATTCAACAGCGAAGGTAATAGTCACAATCAATGAGTGTAAGGTTTTTGTAAATCTTCGGGTGAAACTTCAAGGTGCGATCGATGCCAATTCGGCTGATATGCACACGAACTTACACCAGTCCGGTCTTCTACCGTTGACAGATCCATATGGGATGGGCGGAACGCGCCCTAATAGCGCATTTCCCCTTTTAGTTGATTGGATAAAAGTCGAAATACGAAGTGCGGCGGATCCATCGGTTCTATTGGATGAAAACGTGGGTTTGCTGGAACCGGATGGTCACGTTCAGGGATTAAACGGATCGGCACAACTTGGCTTCAAACCGCAACTACAACCAATCCACATCGTAGTAAGACACCGGAATCACTTACCGATTATGACCAATGTAATCAATTCCTTCGCTACCGGGGATGTGATCTATAATTTCACAGATGCAGAGGGACAGGCCTATAATGACGGCTCTGCACCTGCGCAGATGATCTCTGTGAAAGGAACCTGGTGTATGCCGGCAGGCGATTTGAACGCCACCGATGCCCTTTCCGTTGAGGATCGGGACCTGATGCTGGATGCATTCCATGGAGGTGTGATGGATCAATACGCTAAGGAGGATTTGAATATGGACGGCTCTGTCGATGATGTTGACGTATCATATTTGAATGCCAACTTCTACAAAGGGTTATATTCCATTATCAGCAAATTCTAGCCAGTTCAGAATGAGGGCCGCGGTCGTTAAAACGCGGCCCTACATTCGAAAGAGTTAGCCGAAAATTTGAGCATTTAAATTAACAGATATTAATATGAAATGGTTAATCAAGACATTAACGCTGCTCGGTATTGCAGGAGCGATGTGTGAGAGTAGCGTAGCACAAACAATCATCGTAGATTTTGCTAACAAAGCGGTTAGCCCGGACGGACTCACCTGGACTTTTGACCTCGTTGCCAAGGGGTCGGCCACGAACAATCCACTTTACGACGGGCCGGATAATGACAACTGGCAGGCGATTAATTTGAGGCTGGATGTTGAAGTTCCTGCTGGTGTTGTTGTCACCGGCGGCTCTGGTGTAGCCGATCCTGCTCACGCCAATCGCGCCGGCGTACAGCCCGCCGTTCCTGGAGCACCCGGACTCAATAGGGCAGAGGTAGGTTTTACGGTGACGCGCGACGTGCAGCAAGACGACATTACTACCAGCGACTTTACAAAGCTTGCTACCTTTACGGTGAGTTTTTCAGGACCAGTTTCTCCTGCAAACAAAATTTTCCCGAGGGGGTCCTTGACAAAAATGGGAAGTTCATGGACCAACGTTGCTGGTCAGGATCGTCGTCCCATTATGCTTGAGGGTACGCAAATGACGGACACGCAACCTACTCTGCCAGTATCTCTTATTGATTTCAATGCAAAAAAGGAAGCGGGGACTATTCTATTGACCTGGCAGACTGCTGAGGAAATCAACAGTGAACGTTTCGATGTGCAACGAAGCCAGGATGGTAAGAAATGGGAGATTATCGCCACTGTAAACGCAGCTGGAGAGAGCAAAATAACCCGGACCTATTCTGCAACTGACAAAGAGCCTTTTCAAAGGGAAAACCTGTACCGGCTGCACATGATTGATCAGGATGGAACAAGTGCGTATAGTGTTATACGTAATATCTTATTCGAAGGACAAGGGATCGCTTTGTTCCCCAACCCGGCGAGCGAATACCTGATTACCAGTGCGAGCGTTCTGGCCAAACTTAAATCGGTTGAATTGTTCGATGGAGCGGGTAGACGCGTTTACAGTTCGGGCAGAATACCCAAGGAGAGAATTGCGGTGAGCGGATTCACAGCGGGAGTCTATACTGCCAGGATTCTTACAAAAAGCGGCGAAGTCGTAAACCAAAAAATTGTAATCAGTAGATGAGGCACTGGCCAGATCTGCGATGAGCTTGGGGCTCTTCTAAATATTGCGTTTGATTTACCTGTCTGCTATCGTTTACGCTTGCGTATTGGGTAGCACCGTGTATCGGCAGGGTTTAGTGTGTAGTGACCGATTCCGGGTACCCGATTGGGGACCTGGAATCTTGTTTTTGACGTTCAGGAGCTGATCTTGCCAGCAATCCTGGTGAATGCCCGAATTGGTTTTTGAAAGCATACGAAAAGTGAGACAAGTTTTCGAAACCCGCTTCGAGAAACACATCGACGGGTTTCCGTTGTTTTTCCATGATTTCGTAATAGGCGAGGTCAAGCCGTCTGGCGGTCAGCCATTTTTGAGGAGTGGTGTTGAAAAGTTTCTTGAAATCCCTTCTGAAGCTGGCGACGCTGCGGCCAGTGAGGTAGGCAAACCGTTCGACGGGCAGGTTGAACATATAGTGCTGCTCCATGAAATCGGTCAGTTTGATCTTACCCGGTTCGTCGAAATCGGCCAGGATGCCGTCTACATCCCGGTCGATAGATCTTAATATACTGATAGCCTCCTCTATTTTAATCGCTGCGATGTCCGCGGGCAGGGCATCTCCCAGGTCGAAATACGGGATCAGTGACGCCAGGCAACTTTCCAATAGCGGATGGTTTCGAAAGCAGAAAATCCGGGGCATGACCCGTATCCGCACCGTGGATTTGTACCGGGAGTAAAATGCGCGCAGTGTTTCGCGTGTAAGGTGCATCGCCACCGCTTTATGCGGTCGGCCTTCTGTCGGATAGTTGATGACAGTAGCCAGCTGGTTTCGCGGAATCAAGAAAATATCACCGGCATTGAAAGTGTGAACCGCACTGGCCTGTATGATTTTCGTTTCACCAGATATAAACCAGACCAGCATATGATGCTCAAACACCACCTCTGTTTTAAAGTGCCTGCCACTGAATTCCGACAATTTGATGTCGGGTGTGATGTACTTTGTTTCGAATTCCATGAATGCGGCTGGTTGTAATCAATTTACGGGAAATTGTACCCCTGTCATTTCTTCACTCAATGTCCACAATTTTGCGGCATTTTCCGCATCCAGGGAGTAAGGCTTGACACCTCGTAGCGTTGACGGATCATCGTACTGGTGCACAATATTGCCGTTATCGATCTCGGCAACATCGCAATCTTCACAGTAAACACCTCCGATGCCGTTGAGCAACGGGTTCGTGGCACACCAGACACTCGTGGCAGCCCCTTGATCCAGGTTTTTCAAGCGGGCAGCAACTTCCGGGAACAGGTTGCCGTCGGCATCATGGGTGCCCATCTGCCGGAACAGTTCCATAGGTGCAACTCTGCCGAGGTCCGTTCCTATCACCGATCCGGGATGTAAAGAGAATGCCCGCACGCCAAAATCCTTGGCACGATGGTCAAATTCTACGGTGAAAAGGTTGTTAGCGGATTTGGACCGGCCATACCCCTGAAGTGTTTCGTATTCCTGCTGATTGAAGTTGGGGTCTTCGAAATCAAAAGAGGTAATCTGGTGCCCGAACGACGAAACATTGATCACTCTTGCGCCTCGTGCTTTCAAGGCCGGCCAGAGACGTGCCGTCAGTTGAAAGTGTCCCAGGTGGTTGGTAGCAAGCTGTGATTCGTAACCACGGGCATCACGCCGGAGCGGCACCCACATGATACCTGCATTGTTGACCAGGATATCCAGGTTGTCGTAAGCCGTCAGAAAGCGCGAAGCGAATGCGTCTATTGAGGCGCTATCCATGAGATCCATTGCTTCGATATGTATCTGTTTAATACCGGCGAGATTTTTAGCAGCCTTGCTCACATCACGTGCCGGCACGATTACCGTGGCGCCAGCCTCCGTAAACGTTTTTGCCGTTTCCAGACCAATGCCCGCGTAGCCGCCTGTAACAACAATGGTCTGGCCGGTCAGGTCAATTCCCCTGATTACGTCATGAGTGGTCGAACCGGCGTTGAAGCCCGAAAGGAGAGGCCGTTGTAGTGCCCCGTTGCGATTGTCTTTGTTCATTGTGTTTCTGATTTTTTTCTGATACAAAGCTAGGGCCGGACAGAGAGACGCTGTTTTGTTTAAAACGCCAAAAGACTTTGTTCAAAACGTCATGGCATTGGATTTTGCCGGGGGGCAGAGATCTTTATCTCCTTAGAGTTTCTCATTTGCACCTCTGGGTCATTGTTTGATAATAGCACTCCCGACTGATCGTTGACGGCATGGCGGAACAAGAAGTACGACACCCGCCGAAGCCGATGCAGCAACAACTTCAATAATCCAATCGGGAATGAATATAAATTTGTCAAAAACAGTCTTTCTGGGGCTGCTAGTCTGTATATCTTACACTATTTTCTCTCCGAGCGGTTTGTGCCAGTGGGGATCTCCGTTTGCAAATAGCTGGATCGGGTACGGTAAGCCTTATGTCAAGGTTTCCATCGCTGAAAACGGTTTATACCATCTCTCATTTTCAACACTTCCGAAAGAGTTCAATGTTACCCATCCCGAATTGCTTCAACTATGGCATCGGGGTAGGGAAGTAGCCATCATATCTGCCGACAAAGCCGGTCTTACCTTTTATGCGGTTAAAAATGACGGTGCTACGGATTCGCTGTTGTATCGGCCGGCGAAGTCCAGAATGAACCCCCATTATAGCCTCTTCTCGGATGAAAGTGCTTATTTTTTAACCTTCGCAGAGAAATCTGGCAAACGTGCCAAAGTCGTCAACCAGACGCCAGATGCCAAACTCCCACTAATCAGCGTTCATGAACAGACGGACATTACCACTTTCTTTTCCGATTATTCCCTGAGTACGGCCAAACCTCTCCGTGCTCATTTTTTTAACAGTTTCTACGAAAAAGGCGCCAGTAAAACCGGGCCAAGTACGGTCGGTTCTGAGCGGGTTTATCACGCAATCAAGCTAACGGAACCTGCCGAATGGCCGTCGGGCAGCGTTACGGTCAGTATGCTTTTGCACGGGAGGAGTAACAACGACCGGACCATCAATTTGTATGTCGGGAAGGATAATCAGTCGTTGCGATTGGAGGCATCCGTAACTAATTCCAACTTTGTTGGTAATGGATGTTCGTTTCAGCTAAAACCGTCTGACCTGGATGCTTCGGGTAAAGGTGTTCTGGCGATCGACACCAAAAGCAATGCGATGAAAGACAGTTACTCCCTTTCATTCTACCAGGTAACCTATTCACAGAAGATCGACGGAGTACCAGGTAAGGTATTGAAATTATACCCTACAAATGACCCTTGGACCCGGGTTTCGACGCCGGGACTAAAAGCCGGGTCGCTTGTCTTCGACATTACAGACCCGGACGAACCGGTTATTTTGCAAGGTACAGGACCGTCTTTGATGGTTCCTCGGAAAAAAGGAATGTCTTTGCGAATGATCATATCCGGCCCTGCCCGTGAAATCCCGGCAGGAAAAGTAAAGCCGGTGCCGTTGTTGCCATTGGCGCCCGAAAAGTATGACTACATTATTATTACGCACAAAGCATTGCTGGATGTATCGGCAGAATATGCGGCTTATCGAAGTTCGGAAGCCGGCGGCCGGCACCAGACCCTGGTCGTTGATGTAGCTGACCTGTATAATCAATTCAATTATGGTGAGCCCAGTCCGATAGCCATTAAGCGTTTTGTTAGTTTTTTTCTTTCCAAAAGCGATCAGAAGGACAAATACATTTTTCTGATCGGAAAATCCATTACATACAGTGAGCGGATGGTGCGGGAATTGCCCGGAGAGGTACCCACCGTTGGTTTTCCCGGATCGGATGTGTTGCTGGTGGACGGATTGGACGGCGTCCCTGAAAATGTTCCTGCGGTGCCGATTGGCAGGTTGGCAGCATTTGCCGACACACAGGTGAAAGATTATTTGCAAAAAGTGAAAGAATACGAGAACGTCGGTGGGAAAGACCTGATGTGGCGGAAAAATGTGCTCCACGTCAATGGTGGAAAATCCACGGAGGAGATTTCCACGATGAAGAATATGCTTGCTGGTCTGGCTCCCATCGCTACCGACGGATCATTGGGTGCTGATGTGAAGGCATTTGCGAAGCCACGGGGAATCCTTGAACCGATAGAGGCCAATATTACACCTGAGATCAATGCGGGGGTGGGTTTGATAAGCTACCTCGGCCATGGTTCGCCCGTTCGGATGGATTATAATTTTGGCTACATCACGGAACCGGACCGTCAGTATGAAGTCAATTCCAGATATGCACTGATGTATTTCAATGGATGCAGTGCGGGGAATGTTTTCAGCGACCGGCACAGTTATTCACCGCAACCCGAAGCAAGTAGGATGCCGCTTTCCCTAGATTGGCTCTTGGCACCGGGAAGGGGCGCCATTGCGATTTTAGCCAACAGTTTTGAGTCGTATCTTTCGGTATCCGCCAATTATCTCCATCAGCTTTACCTCAAACTTTTTCAAGAGTATCCCGACATGCCCATTGGCTGGATCCAGGTAGAAGTAGCTAAGGCAATCCTGAAAAATAACACTAATCCGTCGGATGTGGCCAATGTGCATCAAACGGTCTTGCAGGGCGATCCTGCGCTGAGAATCTTTGCACTGGATAAACCCGATTATTCTATTCACCCCGACGAGGGGATCCGGCTGGTGGCGCCTGACGGTGAGACATTGGGCAACGTAAAATCCCTGACGATACAGGCTGTCATTGAAAATAAAGGGATGTATGATTCCAAAGAAAAGTTGGACATTGACGTGGTGATCCATTTCGCGGGCGGCAAAACGGAACATTTGAGTCGCACCGTTCCGGGGGTAAAATATAAGGAAACCGTGTTGTTTGAAAATGTCAGGGCTGGTGCGGACCTGACTCGGATAGAGGTAACCCTCGATCCACGCCATCTATCCCTGGACGACAAGATTGCGAACAATTACAGTGAATTGCTGGTCAATTGGTCTCAGGCGAGTGCGCATCACTACTATCCTTTTGAGTCAGTTAAAGACATGGTGGCACCTGTATTGTCGGTAACCTTCAATAAACGCACGATACAGAATCGTGACCCGGTTGGGCTGAAACCGGAGATAGAATTATTACTTACCGATGACCGGCTGCTATTGCCCGACGAGCAACAGTTTGAGATTAGTATCAAATCCTGTGAAGACCCTGATTGCCCTTGCGGTGAGAATGAATGCGCGCCCAGAAAAGATTTTGCGAATGGTATTAACATCTCTACAATACAAACGGATAATAAAACCACTCGAACCGTGCTGCCAGTGAGCACACTGACAGAAGGAGTCTATCAGCTGGCCGTCAGGCAGATCAAAGACCGGGCCGGGAACATGGCGGAGCCTTTTTATATCGAATTCAGTATCGGATCCGCCGATGAAAGCAAAGTTGCAGTGGTTGTTTCCCCCAACCCGGCGATGCAATATGTGAAATTCACGCCCAGAGATTACCCGGAAGGACAGGCGGTCCTGAGGATTTTTGATAAAAATGGCAATATCAGGCACCAACGAACTTTTATGGCTGACGACACGGGGTTGATGGATTTATATTGGCTGCCGGATGCAGCAGGGAATTATTTTTATCGCATCGAATGGGCAAAAGAAGAGTCATATTCGAGTGGAAAGTTTATTGTACTACATTAACCGGCGCTATATTAAATCAGTAAAACGCCACGCGTATCAGGCTCGATCCCTTTGGATAACGCGGTGATGCTGCCCAGCGTTACCTGTGCGATTTCCGTAAGGGCTTCTTCGGTGAAAAAGGCCTGATGCGCGGTGACCAGTACATTGGGGAAGCTCATCAGACGCTGGATGGTATCATCCTCGATAATACTTTCCGAAAGGTCTTTAAAGAACAAATGCTCCTCCTGCTCGTAGACATCGATACCCAGGTAGGCGACGTGACGTTGTTTGAGCGCCTCTATCACATCATGCGTGTTGATCAACGCGCCCCGACTGGTGTTGATAAGCGTAACGCCCGGTTTCATGGCGGCAAGTGTCACACCGTTGATCAGGTAATGCGTTTCCGGGGTAAGCGGGCAATGCAGCGACACAATGTCGGATGTCGAAAGAAGTTCGTTCAGCGGGACATAGGTAACGTTCGAAAATGTGGCATCCGGGTAGGGGTCATATGCCAGGATTTTACAGCCGAACCCATTTATGATCTTTGCAAAGGCTTTCCCGATCTTGCCTGTTCCTACCACGCCTACTGTTTTGCCATGCAAGTTAAAGCCGAGCAGCCCGTTCAATGCAAAATTCTGCTCCCTGACCCTGTTATAAGCTTTGTGCGTTTTGCGGATCAGGGTCAGGATCATGGCAACGGTGTGTTCTGCCACCGCCTCAGGTGAATATTCAGGTACGCGGCACACCCTTATTCCGAGTTTGCGTGCCGCATCCAGATCCACGTTGTTGAATCCTGCACAGCGTAGCGCCACGATCCTGACACCTTTAGCAGCAAGCGCTTCCAAAACCTGTGCATTCACTTTGTCGTTAACAAACACGCACACCGCTTCCTGCCCGTCGATGGCGTTGACGATATGGGGACCCAGATGCGTTTCCAGGTATTCGATCTGATGCCCGTGTTCCTGATTGTGGAGATTAAAGAAATGTTTGTCGTAGCTTTTGGCAGAGAAAAACAGGATTCGCATAGACGTTCAAGCTGGATAAATTCGAAATGGGGTGCCGTGAAGTTAGGGTATGCTTGCAACGTGGGCAAGTTTTTGAAAAATCTACTGTTTGACGCGCTTGAAGCTCGTATATTGGTGATCGTTAAGTCTGCCGGGAATCTCCTCTTGAAATCTTTAATGTTTTCGTGCACACCGCAGGTTTGATTGGCTTGCCGATGTTCGTAAATTTGCGCTGTACGATTTTCCATTGCAAGCAACGTCTCGCTGGCAATGCGTGTCCAGAAAGACGCAACCGCTTAGGATCAGTAAAGACAACATCCGTTTTGTTTGCGACAGACCATTAGCTAAACTTATTATGAACAGGATATTATGCTTCGCCGTTTTCATGGGTTTGTTTTTCCTTCAATGCAAGGATAAAGAGAATCCTGCGCCCGCAGCGGGCCCTGTTAAAGAGATCGAATTCATTGATTTCGCTGTTAACGGGGTTGATGCAAAAGATATTACAGTAGGGGAAGACATCATCGTGATCCGGTTGCCGGAGAATTATCCGGCCGGTGATTTTATTAAACCTGACATTGTACTGGGTTCCGGTTATCAGATCAACTCGGATCTGGTGAATGGTTTTAGCTATGAGGGAAAAAGGCTCAGCCTGACGCTGGAAAGCAACACCCGGCAGCCCAAAACATACACGATTTGTGTGGTGCCGTTTAAGGCCGTTGAGCTGGGGGAGCCAGCCAGAGATCACCAGGTTTTATTGGGGCCGCAGACTATGATCCCCTTTCCGGTTAGCTTGAAGGGCACGGCCACCACGGTAAACGATAGCGGAAAGATTGTTGAGAATCCGATTGTGGTGCTTAAAGACAAAGTGACGGGTGCGGTTGCATACAGTATCTATCCCGACGCGGTATACGAGGATGATACCCAAAAACTGAAATTGTCATTCCCGGCCACAGTGGCCCCCGGGGATTATCTGGCGGAAGTTGTTTGGGGAACAAAACGGGAACTATTTTCAAACCAGATTTCGGTGCGGTCTGGACCGTCGCAGCTCGCACGATGGACATGGCTGATGTTGCCGGATAGCAGATATTTCGAGATCCCGGGTTACAATATTTCTAAAACAGCGAAATATGAGACGGTCATTCAGAATGATTTCATCGAAAGCCGCCGGATACCGCTTAGCTATAAGAATGCGGGGATATTGTCGGGGAAGGTGCCGGAGGATATCGCGACCGGAAACTATAAAGTTACTTATTGGGAGAATGGCAAAGTGGTGTATCCCTATGAAGGAAGGATTGGTCCGCTCCGGTATATGGGCGACGACCAGGTTTACATCCGGAAATATACCGATCAGCCCATCCTGCGGATCGTCACCCAGCCTTCCGGCATCAAACCTGTATTATCGGGCCCCGCGGTCGGGCTTACCTATTACGAATCCGTCGCGCAGATTTCCAGAAAAGAGCCGTTGCTCATATATGTCCAGCGGGAGGGCCCGTTTCCCAACAGAAACGATCTCGTTCTGACGGACCTATCGACCGGGAAAGTGTACACGATTGCATATGCGGGAGAGACTTACGGTATTTTTGATGGCTTTATGGTGTTTCTGGCTTACAATATCCCTGGCGCAGTTCCTGCCGGCAAGTACGCGGTTTCCTTCACCAGCGATCCCGACCATAAAACTGAGCTGTACAGTCAGATTATTTCAATCCATTAAAAATCCCGTTTTATGTCATCGTTCCTTATCTTAGCACGAATTCAGGTCTAGCCACACAGTAGTTTCATGAACCGCATTTTTGTGTTGAGTTTTTGCTTTTGGGTAAGCCTGTCAATCCATGGTTTTGGCCAGACAGACACGCTGCATATTTTTTACGATGCCGATTGGAAGGAAATTGCCGATTCTTCGAAGGCAGAATACAAAAGGATTGCCTATAATGGTGAAGACGGATATTGGAAGGTGCGCGATTTCTACAAAAGCGGTCAGGTCCAGATGTCGGGTGCTTTTATCGAGAAAGAAATGAAGCGGCACCAGGGGCTCTTCGAATGGTTTTATGCTGATGGTAAACTGAAACAAAGGACCACCTATGCAATCGGCGTAGCCATTGGTGAGGATCTGCATTACTATGAAAACGGACAGCTCGATACCTACCGCAAGTTTGACGATGAAGGCAAGATGCTGGAAGAAAAGCTCTATAAGGAAGACGGAAGCGAGAGCGTTCTGGAAAGTGCCGAATTTCCCGGAGGCACGAAGGCCATGTACCGGTATATCGGGAAGAATACACGTCACCCGGGAGTTGGCCGCCGTATGGCAGGGAAGGCACTGGTGTCGTTTGTAGTCGGCACGGATGGCTCGCTGACCCACATCGAAGTGCTGGACTGGACACACAAAGAATTTTCCGACGAAGCGGTAAGGGTTATCGCTTCAATGCCCAAATGGAAGCCGGCGGCGAGGGACGGGAAACCCGTTCGTATCCGGTATAATCTTCCGGTTGTTTTTGCACCCTAACAGCGCAGCCGAATGGTTGATGTTTTTCAAAAATACTTGCATACAAAAGGCAGTTTCTCCGATGAGGAAATAGCCGGAATCGCCGAAAAGAGCTTTGTGAAAAGGCTAAGACGACGGCAATATCTGTTGCAGGAAGGCGATGTCTGGAAACATTATGCTTTCGTATGCAAGGGATGTCTGCGAACGTACCGTGCCGATGACAAAAGGGGTGGAGTATATCCTTAAATTTTCAGTCGAAAACTGGTGGGCTGGCGACCGGGAGAGCCTCTTGACGGGAAAACCATCCGTGAATAATATCGAGGCATTGGAGGATACGGTGCTGGTGATGTTTTCCAGGGAGCAAAGGGAATCACCGTCAATACAATCCATCCGGGCCCGACTGCCACTGAAATGAACCCGGAGGACACCGCATTTGCCGAAAACGTGAAGCAGACGCTCGCTTTGGGCAGGTATGCGTCTCCGGACGAAATTGCAGCGGTAGTAGCGTTCGTAGCAAGTCCGGACGCGTCATTTATGACCGGCTCCGCCATTACTGTGGACGGCGGGCAGAACGCCTGATCACAACGGTTCGTGCCGGAGTAGTTTCTCCGGCTTTCAACACCTTAATTATTTTAGAAATCATGAAAATAGGAATTATCGGGGCCGGCCATATCGGACGGGCGTTTGCTAAAAAAGTAGCCGAGGCAGGTTATGAAGTAATCATCAGCAATAGCCGGGGCGCCGATTCGCTGAAAGAGGTTGCAGCGATATGGGGTGATGATGTAAAGGCGGGAACGCCCCGGGAAGCAGCGGAGAGTGATGTTATATTTCTCGGCTTGCCATGGCAGCATTTGAAAGAGTCACGGCACAAATCCCGTCCTGGGCAGGCAAGATCGTTATAGACCCCACCAACCCGATCCTGCCCGGATTCGTACTGCCCAATCTTTCAGGGATGCTTTCGAGTGAAGTAGTGGCAGGTTATGTGCCGGGGCCAGTCTGGTAAAGGCCTTCAACACGCTGACGCCGGCAGTGCTCGATGCCGATCCGGTAGAGAACGGCGGAAACCGGGTTATTTTTTATTCCGGGAATGACGAATATGCAAAAGAAGTAGTGGGCGGTATAATTCAAAGGATTGGTTTCGCGGGTGTGGACCTGGGCAGACTTGATGAGGGCGGAAAGTTGCAACAATTTCCCGGCGGGCCGCTGCCGACGTTGAACCTGATTAGATTGTAAGCCTGTCAAAATAAATGGAATAATACAATCCGGGCGATGATTTTGCCCGGATTGTTTTTATACAACCGGAACGTCAGGGCGTAAATGTATCGCCGAGTTTAAAATATTAGGGGACGGAAAAAGTATTAGCGACGCGATCCCGGCTTTGTCTGGCTGTCGTGTGCCGGGTTGCGACACAAGGGTTGTCTGGCAAAAGTGCTATCCATCAATCAGGAAATTGTATGAAAAAGATCTTGCTGACGTTGACCATCCTCCTCTACGGCATGGATGCCTTTTCCCAGAATGCGGGGCAAACGTTGAAAAACGACGTCCCGTTGGACTCGATCCGGCTGAGCGATCCTTTTATCCTCGCAGATAAAAGCAGTTCAACCTATTACATGACAGGGACAGGCGGGAAGCTCTGGAAAAGCAAAGACCTGAAAAAATGGACAGGACCTTTTACAATCGCTCAGCCGGACCCGGAGTCGTGGATGGGACCGTCCCCGATGATCTGGGCTGCGGAGCTCCATGCTTACAGGGGCAAGTATTATTATTTCGCCACTTTTACGAACAAGGCCGTGAAAGTCGGCGAGGGGTTGGAGCGCCGCGCATGTCACATACTCCTGAGCGACAAACCCGAGGGGCCATATGTACCCGCCGGAGATTCTCTTTTCTTGCCCGCAGATAAACTCACGCTCGACGCAACGTTGTGGACCGACACAGACAGCCAACCTTATATGATATACTGCCATGAATGGTTGCAGAATGGCAACGGAACTGTCGAAAAGATTAAGCTGCGTCCCGATTTTACGGGAACCACCGGGGCGCCTCAGGTTTTGTTTCTGGCCAGCGATTCGCCATGGAGCCGGGAGAAAAACAAAGATGGTACAGATCGTCCAAACAAGGTTACCGACGGTCCCTGGCTGTTCCGCACGCAAACCGGAAAGCTGGGTATGCTCTGGACAAGCTGGATTTACGATGTATATACCCAGGGGGTGGCCTATTCCCAAAGCGGAACCCTCGACGGCCCCTGGGTGCAGGAGCCGAAACCCATAACGCCACCCAATTTCGGGCATGGCATGCTGTTTCGCACATTTGAAGGGAAATTACTGATGGCTGTGCACAGCCACAGGAGCATTGGCGGACGTACCATTCGCATTCCGTTCTTGTTTGAAATAGACGACAGCGGCGATCAGATCAAAGTGGGGAGGCGGCTGTGAAAACCTGTGCAGCGTATTCCGGCTGCCTGTCACGGCCCGACCGGGGCGAGAATACCTTCCTTGCGGAACCTGTAGAGATATGGCGCTTTATTGGCAGCCCCGGTAAATTTCTTTTCGAGGCGTTCCAGTACATTGAGATCCAGTATCTTCTTCTGGAAATTGTTGCGGGCGAATGAGCGGTCGAAAATAGCTTCGTAGAGTTCCTGAACCTCCCGCATGGTGAAGGTTTCCGGCAACAGGTTGAATGCGATCAGTTTCTGATCCAGATTGAGCTGGAGTGTATTCTGGGCAGTCAGCACCATATCCTCATGATCCATGATCATAGGTGGCAATGACTTTACGGGGTACCACTCAATGGACTCATCAAGCTCCGTTTTTTGAGGAATGACCTTGTTGATATCTACCAAGGCGTAGTACCCGATTGAAACAAACCGACGGGTGATCCATTCAAACTCCTTGCGATTGAAACGCTTGTCGCCCGGCGTGTCCTGGTTCAGTCCGATCAGACGTTCCAGGAAACGGATATTGGTACGGTTGGCGTCTCCGAATATTTTGAATTGCTCGAGATAGATGTTCTTGATGCCTGTCCGCTCTTCCAGGATCCGGCGCGCCGCCTGATCGATCCCCTCGTTCTGGTAGATGAAGCCACTGGGCAAGGCCCAGAAATCACCTTTGAAATTGAGCTTGGGCACCAGCACATGGAGCTGTGCGTCCCGGTAGCTAAAGATAACACAGTCGATAGAGAGTTGTTGGATGTAGTCTTGTTCGCTGGGTGAATGCATATCCCCTGGTTAATTGATCGGCAGTTTAAGCTGGCAATATCGTCGATAGTCCCTTCCTGCCCAAAGCAGGCGCGGGAAACATTTCATAAAGGAGTGCACGACGGATTTTGCCCACGTATTTGTAACTTATTATTGTATTACAAAGGTATTAAATTGAATAAAATTTATTGTCTCAAATATAGACAATAATAATTTTTCGCCTACATTTGTTGATCACTCAATCCAAACTAATCTACCGAGATGAAGAAAAAAATACCGGGAGCCGGCCTGTTGCTATGGTGTGCGTGGCTTCTGATAGGGCAGGCCTTCGCGCAGTCCTCCAAAACGCAGGTGCTGGTATTCAGCAAAACGGCTGCATTCAGGCATCAATCCATAGAAGCAGGGAAAAAGGCGCTGACGAAAATGGCCGCGGAGAAAGATTTTCTTGTAAGCTTTACCGAGGACGCGTCGCTATTCCGGGAAAGTAATCTGAAAAAATACAATACGGTCGTTTTCCTGAACACGACCGGCGATATCCTCGACGCTGAGCAACAGAATGCGTTCGAGCGTTATATACAGGCGGGTGGCGGCTATGTGGGTATCCACGCAGCCACGGATACGGAATACGAATGGCCGTGGTACGGTGCATTGGCGGGAGCCTGGTTTCTGGATCACCCGATGCCCAACAATGTCCAGAAAGGCAAGTTTATCGTGACAGAGAAAAATCACTGGGCTACACAAGGTATGCCGGATGAATTTGAGCGGAGCGATGAGTTTTACAGTTTCAAAAACATTTCTCCTAAAATTAATGTAGTCCTGAAAATTGACGAAAAGACCTATACAGGAGGCAAGAACCCGGATTTTCACCCCATGAGCTGGTATCAGGAATTCGATGGTGGCCGGTCGTTTTACACGGCGATGGGCCATACCGACGAAACATTTGAAGAGCCTTTGTTTCTGAATCATTTATGGGCCGGAATCCGCTATACTTCGGGAGGGGAAACACCCCGTGCCATTGATTTTTCCAAGGCCCGGCCCGAAGAGAACCGGTTTTCAAAGGTAATCCTGGCAGAGAAGCTCGATGAGCCGATGGAACTGAGCGTACTCGGAGATGGACGCATTCTTTTTATACAGCGAAAAGGCGAAGTCCTTCTTTATCATATCAAAACCAAAGAACTGAAAACCATTGCCAAAATTCCCGTCAGTACGAAATATGTGAGCAGGGAAGGCAAAGAGTCGATGGGAGAAGATGGATTGCTGGGCCTGAACAAGGACCCCGATTTTGCAAAGAACCATTGGATATACCTCTACTACTCCGATCCCGCGGAGTCGAAGAACGTGCTGGCGCGTTTCGAACTGAAAGGCGATGAGCTGGACATGACGTCCCGCAAGATTTTGCTCGATGTGCCCACGCAGCGGGAAGAATGCTGTCACACAGCCGGATCCATTGCCTGGGACAAAGCGGGTAATCTTTATTTGTCGACGGGTGACAATACCAACCCGCACGGATCGAACGGGTACAGCCCCAGTGACGAGCGCGAAGGCAGGGCGGCCTGGGACGCACAGAAATCGTCGGCCAATACCAACGATTTGCGGGGTAAGATCATCCGGGTCAAACCCCAGCCGGATGGAACGTATACCATTCCTGAAGGCAACCTGTTTGCGAAGGGAACACCACAAACCCGGCCGGAAATATTCACGATGGGGCACCGGAATCCCTTCCGGATTTCGGTCGATCAGAAAACGGGATACGTATACTGGGGAGAGGTGGGACCCGATGCAGCCAAGCCCGGCGCTGATCGCGGCCCGGCGGGTCATGACGAAGTAGGACAGGCCCGGAAAGCCGGTAATTTTGGCTGGCCGCATTTCGTAGGCGACAATAAAGCCTACAACAAGTTTGATTTCACAGCATCGACTTCGGGGGATAAGTGGGATGTAGCTGCACCGACCAATAACTCGCCGAATAACACCGGTTTGAAGGTACTGCCGCCAGCGCAGAAGGCATTCATCTGGTATCCTTACGATGCCTCGCCCGAGTTTCCGCTCGTGGGCGCAGGTGGGCGGAATGCCATGGCAGGTCCTGTGTTTTATGCCGAAGAATTTAAAAATGCACCTCAGTCGTTTCCCGCTTACTACAATGGAAAGCTGCTGGCCTATGAATGGATGCGGGGTTGGATTATGGCTGTGACAATGGATAAGGAGGGCAACTATGCCTCCATGGAGCGTTTTATGCCGAGCTATAAATTTTCAAATCCGATGGATATGGAGTTCGCGCAGAATGGCGACCTGTATATGCTGGAATATGGTTCCGGCTGGTTTAGTGCCAACGACGATGCCCGCCTGATCCGGATCGAATACAATGGAGGGAACCGCAAGCCGAAAATACAGATGGCCGCCAACAAATCCGGTGGCTCGGCACCACTTGCATTGAAACTCACCGCGGCTGGTACCGACGATGCCGACGGGGATGCGCTAACTTACTCCTGGAAAATTACTTCCAAAAGCGGGTTCAGCAAGACCATCGGCACGCAGAACGCACAGTTAACACTCGCTCAAACAGGACTGTACAAGGCTACGCTTACGGTTAATGACGGTAAAGGGGGTACTAATTCGCAATCCGTAGACATCACCGTGGGTAATGAAGCGCCGGTGCTGAGCCTGGATATGCCCGGTGCCAATAAGTCTTTCTTCGTGCCGGGCAAGCCATTCAGCTATGATGTAAAGGTAAAGGACAAGGAAGATGGTACTTTGGGTAATGGAATCGATCCCGCGAGTGTGGCAGTCAATATCGATTACCTGCCCGAAGGATTCGACAAGGTGGCGATCGCACAGGGGCACCGCTCAGCCGATGCGGCAGCGCAGTTTACAACAGGCAAAAAGCTGATCGAAGCAAGTGACTGCAAGGCTTGTCATAGCGTAAGCAAGAAATCCATCGGCCCCGCTTATGCAGATGTTGCCCGTAAATACAAGGGTAACGGTGCGGCATTGGAAACACTGACTAAGAAAGTCATCAATGGCGGCGGCGGCGTGTGGGGGGAGACGGCCATGGCTGCCCACCCCCAGCTTTCTGCTACCGACGCGTCGGAGATGGTGAAATATATCCTGAACCTGTCTGCCGACGGAGCCGCTCCTGCGTCTTTACCGGTGAAAGGTAATTACACAGCAGGCCTGCCCGCCGGTGACAAAGGCAAAGGCGTGTTTGTGGTAAGGGCTTCTTATGAAGACAGGGGCGTCAAGGGGTTGCCCGCTTTGCGCTCCGAACAAACTTTCGTCTTGCGGAATTCAATCGTGGATGTGCACGGATTTGATGTGTATGACAATGTAAACAAAATGTCCTATGGGGGTAATAACCTGGCCATTCCTTCCAAATCAGGTGCCTATATGGGTTTGAGACAGGTGGATCTGAATGGCGTGACGGCATTTCGCGTCATGGCCATGGCTCCGAAGCCTCAGCTTAATGCATCCGGTGGCAAAGTAGAACTCCGCCTGGATAGTCCCACAGGCAAGGTCATCGGGGAATCGGAGTTTCTGGAACCGTCGGACAAGCTGGATTTCAAACCGGTAGCCCTAGAATTGCCGCTCAAACCCGCGGCCGGCACGGATGGGAAACCCCACGACGTATACCTGGTTTTCGTAAATCCCTCCAATGCACTGGGCAGTCTGATGGTGGTGATGGGTGCGCAGGCGGTGCTGGCGTCAGGAGCGCAGTAGCATCAGATCAGGTGTTGAGAAGCTGTTCTCGGGAAATGGCGGTCCGGTTTGTTCCGGGCCGCCATCTTTTTGACGGACGGTCGTTGATGGCCTGTTAATGCTGTCGGTTTTGTTTTAGATTTGAAGCAGAGTCCATCGATCCCCTTTTTCTCTGAAGCCATGCCGAGCTTGAAAAACAGAACAGCCATCCTGTTAACATTCATTTTCACGAAATTCCTCCTGCAATACTTCCTGATCATTCCCGATTATGACCTGCACCGCGACGAATACCTGCATCTGGACCAGGCGCATCATCCCGCATGGGGATACCTGTCGGTGCCTCCTGTTACGTCCTGGGTGGCTTCGGTTATTGGCTGGATGGGGAACGGGGTCTGGGTGGTGCGATTGTTTCCGGCACTGTTTGGCGCAATGACGATCCTGGTCGTATGGAAAACCGTAGAAGCGCTGAAAGGGAATTTGTTTGCCTGCGTGCTGGCGGCTTCCTGCATCCTTTTCTCGGTATTACTGAGACTCAACCAGCTGTTCCAGCCTAACTCACTGGATGTTTTGTGCTGGACGACCCTTTACTTTTTGCTGATCAGGTACCTGGGTTCCGGGAATCCGAGGTGGCTGTATTTCTTCGGCGCTGCATTCGCGATCGGTTTTTTGAACAAATACAATATTGCATTTTTGATTGTCGGTCTGCTGCCGGCAGTTCTCGTAACTTCGCAACGCAGGCTGCTGCTGGACCGTCACGTATATCTGGCCCTGCTGCTCGCGCTGTTGCTGATCGCCCCGAATATGGTCTGGCAGTATCAGAATGGTTTCCCGGTGTTTCACCACATGAAGTTGCTGGCTGAGACCCAGCTCGTGAATGTAAGCCGAGCAGATTTTCTGAAAGAGCAGGTGCTTTTTTTCGCTGGCTCTCTTTTTGTAATTGCCGCAGGACTCTATGCGCTTTGGTTTGATAGGCCGTTTTTGAGATACAGGCCGTTTTTCTTCGCATTCGTTTTTACATTAGCCATTTTTACTTTTCTCCGTGCAAAAAGTTACTATGCGATCGGCATTTACCCGGTTTACATTGCCTTTGGCGCGGTTTATCTGGCAGAAAAAGTCAGATCACGCTGGCTGCGGGCCATATTTGTTATGATCCCGATACTCTTTTTCATTCCATTGCTGGACTTTGCTTTTCCAAACAAAAAGCCTGAGGAGATCGTCCGTAACCCGGAGCGGTATCGGCAGCTAGGGTTGCTGCGCTGGGAGGATGGAAAGGATCATCAACTGCCGCAGGATTTTGCGGATATGCTGGGCTGGAAAGAGCTGGCGGCGAAGGTGGACGCCGCCTATGCCAGTATGCCGGACAAGGAAGCGACCATCGTGTTATGTGACAACTACGGTCAGGCAGGGGCCATCAATTACTACACGAAGCTGGGGATCCGGGCGGTCACTTTTAATGCCGACTATGTGAACTGGTTTGAACTGGATAAAAAGTACAAGCACCTCATCCGGGTCAAGAATACGTGGGAGCGGGGGGACGAAATGGCAGGAACCGGTCCGTTGTTTGGCATCGCCTATACAGCCGATTCGGTCACCAACACGTTCGCCAGGGAACATGGAACTGTGATCTTCGTTTTTCGTGATGCGCGGGTGGATATAACAGGGAGACTGGCGAAAGAAATTGAAGAAGAACGCTGGTGAGATACCGCAAATCCGGTTACCGTGCCATGATCTTTTGGCGGTGCGTAAGGCCCCAGAAATGGAGTTCTTCCAGGACTTTTTCCAGCGACGCGCCGTGCTCTGTAATGGAATACTCCACAGTGGGAGGAAAGGTATCATACACCCGTCTGTTTACCAGCTGATTCATTTCCAGGTTTTTAAGTTCTTTTGACAGTGTTTTATCGGTAATGCCGTGTACTTCGGCAGACAATTGCCTGAAACGCAGTGGCCCTGTCGAAAGGGCAAACAATATTAGTAATTTCCACCGGCCTTCCAGTGCTTCCAGCGCGTCGCGGATGGATAATGCGGTTTTCGGGCAGCCTCTTCCTGTAAGCATATGTGTTATGTTGCGTTTTTGCCATTACTTCCCATTCGGATATTACTTTCCCCTGTGGATAGTGCTATCGGATGGAAAGCGAATGTAGCTAGTTTTGAGCATTCACAAAAACATCACCTTATGACAAACAATAAACCTTCCAAAGTACTTCATATTACGCTCTGGATCGTGCAGGGGTTGCTGGCTGCTAGCCTGGTGTGGGCAGGGGCACTGAAACTGTTTCAATCGGGCCACGACCTTTCCGCGATGTGGCCGTGGACAGGCGAAATAGCGCCCTGGTTAGTGAAGCTTACCGGGGTGCTGGATCTGTCGGCAGCCGCCGGCCTGGTGCTGCCAGGGGTGCTGGGGATCAGGCCGGCGCTTATGCCGCTGGCTGCGATAGGACTGGTGCTGTTAATGCTGGCAGCCGGTCTGTTTCATATCGCGAGAGGAGAGGCGCCGGTGATCGGGGTCAATGTGATTTTTGGAATTATGGCCGCTTTTGTAGCCTGGGGGAGGTTCCGGCGGGCGTAACCTCCCCGCCGGACTTAATTCATCGAGAGGGATAGCGGGCCGAACTCTTCGAAATGGATCCGCGACTTTTCGATGCCGCGGTCAACCAGGAACCGGTAATGCTGCCGGATGAATGGAGCGGGACCACAAATGTAGTATTGGGCTTCGGGATGCAATGCGTCAGCGGGCAACTGATCCAGGGATACCCATCCGCGGTACTCGTTTTCGGCGAGCGTGTCGGCGCTATCGTAGAAAAAGTGGTTCTGCACATGCGCTACCTCCGAGGCGATGGCGTCGAGATCGGCCTTGAATGCGTGGACCTGCTCATTTTTGCAACCGTGTATCCAGGTAATGGGCGCAGTTGATTCCGATCGGACGAGCGTTTCCAGCATGGCCATCAGCGGGGTTTGACCGACTCCGCCGCTGATGAAGACCCGTGGTTTTTCGTCGTGCCCGTTCAAGGTAAAGTTACCCGACGGGGCCGAGAGGTCCAGTACATCGCCGGGTTGTACAAAATCGTGGAGGCGGTTGCTGATCATGCCGTCGGGGTGTTGGCTACCTGCTTCTCTTTTGACGGAAATGCGGTAATATTCGCCGTTGGGGGCGGAGGATAGGCTATATTGTCGTGGTTGCAGCAAATTGTATTCAGGCAGGAACAGGCGAACGCTGATGTACTGGCCGGGCTTGAAATCAGCGACCCCGCCTCCATCCACGGGATACAGATAAAACGAGGTGATTTCTTCCGACTCTCTGATTTTTTCACGGACTTTGAAAGGCCGCCACCCCGACCAGCCGCCAGGTACGCTTACTTTTTCATCATACAGGCTTTGCTCATGCCCGCTCATCAATGCGGCCAGCTGCCTGTACGCGATTGTCCATGCTTCAAGCAGCTCAGGTGTGGCCGCTTCCCCTAGTACTTCGGCAATGGAGGCGATGAGGTGTTTGCCCACAATGGCGTAATGCTCGGGGCGAATGTCCAGGCTCGCATGTTTGTGGCCGATTGTATCCACTACCGCCAGTAGCACCGATGGATCTTCGATGTGCTCCGCATACGCCAACACCGCGGTTGCGAGAGCCGTTTGTTGCCGCTTGTTCTGCTGGTTACCCATATTGAAGAGGTGTTTCAGCTCCGGGTTATGGGTAAACATGCGATTGTAAAAGTGAGTGGTCAGCAGTACGCCGTGCTCTTTCAATACCGGCACGGTTGCTTTCACGAGGTCTTTTTGTTGTGGTGACATGATGAAAACGATGGTTTAAAATAAAAGACTTTTTTGTCCTTTATTTGGTTAAAAAATTTTACTTGCTTAAAGTGAGCTGTCCGCGAAGCAAGGCTTCATTGAACTGTCCGATGGTTGTATTTTTGAGCATGAGCACAATCTGGGTCCGCACTTTCTTGAATTCGTCGTGCAGCGGACAAGGATTCGCTTCGGAGCAATAGCTCAGGCCCATCCCACAGCCGGTGAAAATACTGTCCCCCTCGATGGCCTGGACAATATCGGCCAGGGGGCGGAGCAGACCGCCCGAGTCGAAGTAAAACCCGCCGTGCGGGCCTTTGGATGACAGGATCAGGCCATCCCTGCTCAGTTTTTGTAGAATTTTCGCCAGGAACGGCTCCGGTGAGTTGATATGGACCGCTATTTCACGGATTCCCACCTTCTGGCCTTCCTCCGAGCGCTGCGCAATGTAAAACACAGCCCGCATTGCGTACTCACACGTTTTTGAAAAAATACTCATCTGGCCGGTTCGGTTTCGTACTCTTTAAACAGTCACAAAGATAATGGCTGTTTTTACAATAAAAGACTTTTTTATCTTTTATTGTGGGATAATTATTTTGTATTTAAAACGCCCTTTTCGCATAGGGTAGTAGTTTCAGAAAAAAACTGAAAATTTTTTTCCTTTTCTGTCCAGATTGGAAAACTGGATTGTCATAGGGTTTTTAAACTTTAAAATTTCTCGAAATGGAATCCAGAATTAATTTTTTCGCAAAAGGACAAAATGCAATGAAGCCACTTTTCGGATTGGCCGGATATCTTAAAAAAACAACACTGGAACACCCGCTGATCGAACTGATCGATTTCAGGGTGTCCCAGATCAATCAATGTGCATACTGCCTGGATATGCATTCCAAGGAGTTGCGCGCGATGGGCGAAACTGAGCAGCGCCTCTATGGATTGAGCGCATGGCGCGAAACACCGTACTATACCGATCGTGAACGCGCTGCATTGGCATGGGCCGAGGCGGTGACGGCGGTGCATGTAACAGACGCCGTGTATAATGAAGCGATTGCCCAGTTCTCCGACGAGGAGCTGATCGACCTCACCATCGCCGTCACCAGCATTAATACCTGGAACCGGATCAACATCGCATTTCCTGGCGGAGTAGGGACGTATCGCGTAGGTCAGTTCGGTTGAGCCCGGCATTCCGGAATTCTGAGTAGCTTACAGACGCTAATGGGTATTTCATCACTTAACAGGTACAACAAGCAATGGATGAGTTCTTATTGATTTTCCGCAGGGATCACCAGACAAAGGATGCACAACTATCTCCTGAACAATTGCAGGAACATTTTCGGAAATGGCAGGCGTGGTACAAAGGGCTGGCGGACGAAGACCGTCTGGCCAGGCCGCAGACGCGCTGGGATGCCGAAGGCCGGGTCGTAGATCATCATAAAACCGTCCTGAACGGCCCTTATGCCGAGATCAAGGAATCCATCGGCGGCGTGGCGATCATCCGCGCGGCCAGCTACGAGGAGGCGGTGGAAATCGCCAAAGCATCGCCCATCCTGGATTTGAGGGGAACCGTTGAAATCCGCAAAGCGATGTGACAGCATGTGATCGCCCGTTCTTTTTTAATATTTTTAGAGCCCGGCACCTCACAATGCCGGGCTCGCTATGGAACAAGAAGAACTTTTACCACATCTTTTCAGAACGGAATATCAGAAACTCGTGGCGGTACTCTGTTACCTTTTTGGCATCGAGCACGTCGAAATTGCCGAGGATATCGCGAGCGACACGTTCCTGGCGGCTGCTGAAACCTGGGGCGTTAAGGGGCTGCCCGAGAATCCTGCTGCCTGGCTCTATACCGTGGCTAAAAACAAGACGAAGAACCACCTGAAACGGAATGCGATATTCGAGCAGAATGTAGCTTCGGAAATCCGGTACACGACGGAAAAGGAGGAAGAAATCCAGATCGATATGTCGCCGAAAAATATTGCGGATAGCCAGCTGGCCATGATTTTTGCGGTATGCAGCCCGCTGATCCCTGTCGATTCCCAGGTAGCCCTGGCACTCAACCTGCTTTGCGGTTTCGGGGTGCAGGAAATAGCCGACGCATTCCTGGTCAACAAAGAGGTAGTTTATAAGCGTATCAGTCGCGCGAAGGAAAAGCTTAAAGAAGGTACGATCAGGATCGGTCAGCCCAGCACTACCGAGATTAGCGAGCGCCTCGAAACGGTATTGACAACGCTTTACCTGTTGTACTCGGAAGGATATTACTCCATTTCTCAGAATATAACGGTTCGGAAGGACCTTTGCGCGGAAGCGATGCGGCTCAATTTCCTGCTCGTCGAAAATGAGCTCATCGATAAACCGGAAGTAAGCGCATTGCTGTCGCTGATGTGTTTCCATTCCTCGCGGTTCGAAGCGCGGATCAATAGGAACGGAGAAATGATCCTGTATGAAGAGCAGGATGAGACACTATGGAACCAGGAGCTCATCGACCGGGGCGCATTTTATCTCGCCCGCGCTTCCACAGGCGACAAACTCAGCAAGTACCATCTGGAAGCCGGCATTGCTTACTGGCATACGCAGAAGGAGGATGCTTCGGGAAAATGGCAGAGCGTCCTGCAATTGTACGACGATTTACTGGCGCTCGAATATTCACCGGTGGCCGCACTGAACCGCACTTTTGCCCTGGCGAAAGTAAAAAGCAAACAGACAGCCATCGCCGAGGCACAGCGACTGAATCTGACGGGCAATCACTTTTACTATTCACTGCTGGGCAACCTTTACACGGATGTAGACGACGCGCAGGCTATGGCACATTATGAGACCGCGGTGAAACTGGCGCATTCGGATTCGGATAAGGCGGTTATCCTCAGGAATATCAGGCGGTTGCAGCACGGAAGGGGATGATGGCGTGCGGGTTTCTTATTTATTTAATAAAATTTCGTTACAACATTCAAATAATCGTATTTTTGATGCTCTAATCATCTCAAATTGCCGCTCATGAGCGCTATATCCCCGGATCATACCGGATGGACCGACGACGCTTCACTCTGGAAAGCTTTCAAACAGGGCGACAGGGTGGCTTTTGCGCGTTTGTACCAGGCGCATGTGCAGTATCTGATCCGATACGGCTATAAGATCACAACCAACCGTAACCTCATCCAGGATTGTACCCAGGATCTTTTCGTAGAGCTCTGGGAAAGTCGCGAAAGCTTGTCTGAAATCCGTTCCCTGCGGTTTTACCTGCTCAAATCGTTGCGATATAAAATCGTACGCCACCTTCGTTTCGAACAGTCCGTCGATTTCGACGAGGACCATATGGAAGCGGACCATGACCATTTCGAAAATCGGGCGGTTAACGAAGAAACCGTGACCAGGCAGTCGCAACAGCTGGAAGCGGCCCTGGCAACGCTGCCGAAACGCCAGCAGGAAGCGATTCATCTCCGTTTTTTCAACGACCTGAACAACGAACAGGTCGCCCGGATTATGGGGGTCAACTATCAGTCTGCCTGCAAATTCATCTACACCGGTCTCAGGACGTTGCGGGAAATCATGCATTTGTCGTCCATTATCCCGGTATTATTTTCTTTTTTCAGAGAATTCTGAAATTTTTCTAAAAAAAATGGATTAAAACGTCCGGGTTTTGACACTGGGTCATATCAACCGAACTGACAGGACATGGCAGGAGATTTTGCCGATTTTGAGATTGAGGATTTTGCATTCGAGGAAACATTTCAGCACTGGGTCCTGAAAACGGATGCGGTTCATGAAGCATTCTGGGATCAGTATCTGGCCGCCCATCCTGCGCAAACCGACAAGATACTAGCGGCAAGGACCCTCGTGCTGGACCTGCATGCTGACGACGCGAAGGATCACGACGAGCTGCTCGCGCAGGATATATGGGAGCACGTCGAGCACCGGACGCGCCCGGTTCGTCTGGGTGTATGGCGACGACTGACCGCCTGGCATGTTGCAGCATCGCTCCTGCTGATTGCCGCCGGGCTGGGAACCTGGCTCTGGAAATCCGAAACTGCGCGCCAGCTGACAACGATCAGCCTGAATGGCCCGCAGGGGGAGCCTTTACGGGAGGAAGTCAACAAAGCAGGGGATATCAAGCGGATTCGCCTCGATGACGGCAGCGTCGTGAGTTTGGGTAAGGACAGCAGGTTGATTTACCCTGAAAAGTTTACGGCAAAGGAACGGGTAGTGCAATTGAGTGGCGAAGCATTTTTCGAAGTGAAGCGCGATACTGAAAGACCCTTCCTGATCTATGCGAATGAAACCGTGACGAAAGTGCTCGGTACAAGTTTTCGTATAAGGGCTTACGTTAGTGCTCCGGAAGTGATTGTGTCTGTCGTTACGGGTAAGGTGTCGGTCTTCGGGAAAAAGGATTATCAGGAGAACCCCAAGAGCCCGCATCTCACGGGTGTGATCCTGACGGCAAATCAGCAAGCTGAATTTTCCCGGGAAGAACTGCATTTCAATAAAACATTGGTGGACAAGCCGGTGATCCTGGAAGCTGCCCGCCGAAATATATTCGAGTTCGACAATGCGCCTTTACAGGATGTGTTCCGGGCGCTGGAACAGGCTTATGGTGTTGAAATACTCTTCGATCCCGAGTTGGTCAAAGGCCGCTCGCTGAAAGTAAGTCTCGAAGACGAATCGCTGTATGAAAAGCTGGATGTGATCTGTAAAACGATGGGAATGTCGTATCAGATCGTGGATGCTCGCATACTTGTTGACAAACAGGATGTTGAAAATAGTTTGTAAACCCTAAACCCGGATACCGCATGACATAGGACATTACCACAAAAAAGCCGGCAGTGCGGATGCATAGCCGGCCTGATACTGGTTCCCAGGACATCTGTGGCAAGAGCAGGGAACCGGTTTTGCAAAATCTTTTCGGGAAATCACAAAACGATCAAAGGTATGAAAAAACATCGACTGCCTGTCGAGATCATGATAGCTATGGTTAAATTCTCCTGTTTTCATCTCTTTCTGATCATGCTGACCTTCGGGGTCAGCGTGGCGGGTGATGGCCTGGCGCAGGAAATGCTCACGCGCCCGGTGACGGTGACGCTCGTGAATCAGGACGTCAGGACGGCCCTCGCGAGGATCGAGAAATCGGCCAGGGTGAAATTCAGCTACGACCCCGCATTACTTCAACGGAGCGGGCACATTAACCTCACGGCATACAACGAGCCGCTGGCTTCGGTGCTCGATAAGCTGCTGAGACCGCTGGGACTCCATTACAATGCTTCCGGGAAGTACATTATACTGACCCGCGAACCCGATCAGGGGCTGCGAAAGCCGGGCGATCAGGCGGAAGTGCCGGATAAATTCATTACCGGAAAGGTGACGGACGAAACCGGCGCGCCCCTCCCGGGTGTAAGCATTCTGGTTAAAGGCACGCAGACCGGAACGACTTCCCAGGGCGACGGTACGTTCTCCATTGAGACCGGAGACCAATCCGCTGCACTGATTTTTTCGTTTGTCGGATATGTTCCGCAGGAAATTGTGGTCGGCAACAGGACGGTCATCGAGGTTGCTTTGAAAGTCGATACGAAAGCATTGGAGGAAGTGGTGGTGGTGGGGTACGGTACGCAGAAGCGCTCCGACCTGACGGGCTCGGTGTCGACCGTGAAGGCCAACGATATCAAGAACCTACCGGTGAGGAGCGTCAATGAAGCATTGCAGGGCAGGGCGGCCGGGGTACAGATTACCCGTAACGACGGTTCGCCGGGTGCCAGCTCCGACATCATTATTCGTGGCGCAGGTTCCATCGGCGGTATGTCGCCTTTGTACATTGTCGATGGCATCCGGATGTCGGCGGGTAACAATTTCAACTTACAGGATGTGGAATCGATCGAGATCCTGAAAGATGCGAGCGCTGCTGCCATTTACGGTGCCCAGGCGGCGGGTGGTGTCGTGCTGGTCACCACCAAACGAGGTACTTCCATGGATAAAATGAGTATCAATCTCAATGCTTACTATGGGGTGAGAAAGCCGGTTAATTTGTATAAATTATTGAATACCAGTGATTATTACAAAGCTAAAACTGCATTCGGCGTGGCCACCGGCGGCTGGGGAGATCCGGCTGCATTACCCGATAACGACTGGACGGATGCGCTCTTTACCAACGGTGTAGAGCAAAGCTATTCCCTGGACCTCTCGGGAGCGTCCGCGAAAAGTAATTACTATATTTCGGCGAATTATCAGAAAGAGGGTGGCACGATCATCGATAACTGGTTCAAAAGGTACGGGTTACGCACCAATTCGGATTACAGGATCAATTCGAAACTTAAAGTAGGCGAAACGATGTACGCCTGGATGACGGAGATGAACCCGACGGTGAGTGCGACTTACCCTTTCCGCTCCGCTCCTGTGGTGGGTATTGATGATCCCTCGAATTCCTATGGCGGCTGGGCCAAAACGGGCAGCTTTTTTGGCGGACCCAACCTGGTGGGACAGGAATATCAGAACCACATGTCGAACCAGACCTATGCGGTGGAAGGAAATGTCTATGCCGACTGGCAGATCGTTCCTGCACTCAGTTTTCGCGCTACTTTCGGGGCGTCGGTTTACAACGCTAAGAACCTGAGATTTACCGAAGCTTTTGACTACGGAATTGTTGCCAACCGCATTGCTTTCCTGGGACGGGATATCAATAACCAGCGCAACTTGACTTCGAACTTTGTGCTGACCTACGCCAAAACGTTCGGTCAGCACGAATTGAAGGCATTGGCTGGCTACGAAGCCTACAAGTCGGACTTGAGCACGTTGCATGGCGAGGCACAAGGCTTTCCTTATGTTACCTATAACCTGGGGTTAACTACCAATCCCGGCAGCTACGTGACCAATGGTGCGGAATTGCCGCAGACTCGTTTACTCTCGCAATTCGGGCGTTTGAACTACACTTATTCAGGCAAATACCTGCTCACAGCCACCGTGCGGCGCGACGGCTCCGACCGGTTCGGTCCGGCCAACAAATGGGGCGTGTTCCCGTCGGCCTCTGTGGGATGGAAACTGAGCGAGGAGGTTTTTATCAGGGATAACCTTACCTATCTTTCGAACCTGAAACTGAGGGCGAGCTATGGAAAACTGGGTAGTACTAGCAACATACCGCAGTACACTTATCAATCGTCGTACGGCGGCACGGGCGGTACCAATGCGATGGGCCTCTTTGACGGATCGCGGTCGAAAGGTTATGCGCTGACGGCACAGCTCGTCAATGAAAACATCAAGTGGGAGTCGGTATTGCAAACTGACATCGGGCTGGATGTAGGCCTTCTTAAAAATGCATTGAACATCACCCTCGACTGGTACAGCCGTCAGACACAGGGGATGATCTACCAGGTACCTGTTGCGCCCACGGCGGGCTTTGGGAACACATCGGTGTACACCAATATTGGCCAGATGAGCAACAAGGGCTTGGAACTGGCGGCGGATTACCGTGGCCGTAAGGGTGACTTTACCTATTCCATTGCAGCCAATGCCTCGTTCAACCGCAACCTCGTGAAGCAGCTGGACGGGAACAATAACAATCCCATCAGCGACGGGGCAGCCGGAAACGACCTGGACGGCAATGCCGGGCGGACGCAGATCGGCAATCCGATGAGCCAGTTCTACGGCTATCAGGTTGACGGTATCTTCCAAAGCGATGCAGAAGTGTCGGCCCTGAACGAAAAGGCACAGCAGTCGGCCGGTTCGACCAGTATTTACTATCAGAATGCAGGCACGGCTGCGGGCGATCTGCGGTTCAGGGATGTCAACAACGACGGTCGCATCACGACCCTCGATAAAACGTTTATTGGGAACCCCTGGCCGAAGCTCACTTATGGATTGACCCTCAACCTGGGCTGGAAAGGGCTTGAACTGACGGCATTGCTGCAGGGAATCCAGGGCGTCGACGTGTATAATGGGAATAAGTACTACACCGAATATTTTTACGGGGACTACACCTCTACCCGGGATATTTTTAACGCCTCGTTCTTTAACGGAAACGGGCTTACCGATCAGCCGAGGGTGGGGGCTACCAATGCAGGCGGCACGTTCGCCCGCGATCCGAATTCCAATTACGGCCGGATTTCGAGCTACTTTGTGGAGGACGGTTCATTCCTGAAACTCCGGAACCTGCAAATCGGCTACACCTTGCCGCAGCATTTGCTGAAAGCCCTTCATATGCAGGGTTTACGGATTTATGCGCAGGGACAGAACCTGTTCACGATCACGAAGTACTCGGGCCTCGACCCCGAAGTGCTGGGGCGGAACGGTACTACCGCGCGGGGTATCGACACCATTTTTTCCTACCCCCGATCCATGCTGCTTTCCATGGGCCTCAATCTCAGTTTCTAACACCAAAACAGACGGATGATGAAAATATGCATAAAGCTGTCCTTCCTGGCCCTGCTGGCCGTTGTGGTGGCATGTAAACAAAGCTTCGTGGATGTCGAAAACCCGACCGCGATCGCCACATCAGCTTACCCGAACAAAATTTCGGACCTGGAACAATTGTTGACCGGCGCCTACGCGACCCAGCATGCCGCGGGCACATTCGGGCGCGCCATGGGCCCGTACAATACGCACCTGTGGGACCATACCTGCGATCTCAGCTGGCAGGGATCGCCCAACTGGATCCAGATGGCCCAAAACAATGCGCTTCCGAGCGATAACTTCCTTTTGCAAACCTGGCCCGACCTTTGGCGGGGTGTGCAGCGCTGCAATACCTTGCTGGCCGGGGCTGAAAAGCTGAGCGCTACCGCGTCCGATACCGATAAGGCGGCCATCGGGCTCATCAAAGGACAGGCATTTTTCCTGCGCGCCTGGTATTATTTCTACCTCACAACCTTCTGGGGAGAGGGGTTCATCATCGACGGCAACGGACGGGATAAGATGGGTGTTCCGATCCAGGAGACGGTGGCCAACGACCTGTCCAAAACGCAGGTATCCCGTTCGACGGTCCGGGCATGCTGGGATTTTATCATCAGTGACCTGAAAAAGGCCGAAGCGCTGCTGGCCGGAAAGAAGTGGACCGTGGCAACTGACAGGCATAAAGTAGATGAATGGGGCGTGAAAGGTTTCCTGGGCAAGGCTTATGTGTACACGCAGGATTGGAGTAATGCTAAAACAACTCTGGGCAATGTGATCAGCGGGAGTGGTAAATCGCTGGTGCCTTTCGATGTGTACAAGACAATGTTCAACGGGCAGAACGAATTCAATTCAGAATCGCTGTTCGAACTGAACCTGAATGTCGATATGAGCTTTGCGGGCGCAACAGACTTGTCGATGGGCTCCATGATGGGTACTTTGATCTCTCCATCTTACGTGGGCGCAACCGGCGCGCCGATCGCCTCGGCCTGGTCGAATGTGTTTCCTCATGCCAAAAACATCGCCCGGTTTGGCTTTGATGAAGGACACTACTTCCCGGCCGGAACGACATCACCGAATATTTCGAATGTGGATAAAGCGTACATCACCAAATCGGTTGCCGCCCGGGCGAATAAAACCGTGGACCCGCGGCTATGGGTGGCCTGCCTGCAACCCTATGTGGATTCCATGGTGGTGAGCGGAGCGAAAAAGCCGATTTCACATTTTCTGGATGTCAATGAGCTGGACATGGAGGCATGGAGTTTCAGGAAATACATTAACCTGAATGGTACGGAACTGGAAATCAACCGGGCTAACGGAAGCAACATTCTCTGGCTGAGGCTCGCTGACATTTACCTGCTCTATGCCGAAACGCTTGCGCACACCGGCGACAAGGCTAACGCTTTGGAATACATCAATAAAGTGAAACGCCGCGCATATAACCATCCGGTCGATAAACCATCGGCTGTTGATTACACAAGCCTGACCGCCGGCACGATGGCATCCGACAATGTCCTGAAAAATGATCCGCTCAAATACGAACGCTGGGCTGAGTTTTTCGGGGAATTCAACTGGTGGTTCGATGTATGCCGGTGGAAAATAGGGGACCAGGAGGCGGTTTATTATCAGAAAGTGCGGGGCGGACCCATTCAATGGGCACCAACCGATTATGCGCAGCCGATACCGGTCAATGAAATGACTTCCAACGTGAATATGCGGCAGAACCCGGGTTATTGACAGCCTTTCCTGCGGAAGTTATCCCAAAGCCGCAGGCTGATGCGTTCCCGATATTACGGCAACAGGACAGAGCGTGGCAATTGTTTTTTATATTAGCCCCATTCTAATCCTGTTGCTATGTCAAAACTATTTTCTCCTGTTACTATCAAAAATATCCGGTTTAAAAACCGGATCATCGTTTCGCCCATGTGCCAGTATTCGTCCGTCGACGGCTTTGCGACCGATTGGCATTTAGTCCATCTGGGTAGCCGGGCCGTAGGTGGAGCGGGGCTGATCATTACCGAAGCTACGGCCGTTTCTCCAGAAGGCCGGATCTCCCCCGACGACCTAGGTATCTGGAAGGATGAACACCTGGAAAAGCTAAGACAAATCACTTCTTTTATCAGCGCTCAGGGCTGCGTCCCCGGGATTCAGCTGGCACACGCTGGCCGTAAGGCAAGTACAAACGCCCCCTGGAAAGGCCGGGGGGAAATACCCCGATCCGAAGGTGGCTGGGAGATTGTCGCACCGTCTGCCATTCCATTTTCAGAAACCTATCCAAAACCAATCGCATTGGATGATACCGGTATTGAAAAGATTGTAGGCGACTTCGCAGCAGCCGCGAAACGTGCCTTGCAAGCTGGTTTCAACGTGATCGAAATCCATGCAGCGCACGGGTACCTTGTTCACCAGTTTCTTTCACCGCTAAGCAATACCCGCACAGACGAGTATGGCGGCACATTTGAGAACCGCATTCGTCTACTGCTTCGCATTATCGACGGGATTCAGACCGTTTGGCCGAAAGACCTGCCATTATTCACCCGGATTTCAGCCACCGACTGGGCCGAAGACGGTTGGAACCCCGACGAATCGGTACAGCTTGTGCACATCCTTAAAGACAGGGGCGTTGACCTCATCGACGTTTCTACGGGAGGCGTGGCCAGCCATCAGCAAATTCCTGTCGGCCCGGCTTACCAGCTGCCATTTGCCTCGCGTATCAAGCGTGAAACAGGTATTCTCACCGGTACCGTCGGTATGATTACAAGCGCAACCCAGGCTGAAACCATTCTGGTCAATGGCGACGCCGACATGATCATCATGGCGCGGGAGCTGTTAAGAAACCCTTACTTCCCTTTGCAGGCTGGGAAAGAATTGAAGGGAGATGTGGCCTGGCCGGTGCAGTACGAGCGGGCTAAGTGATGCGTGATATCAGGTAGCAGCGTTAATGTAGGTAATTCGAAAGACTGCCTGGAATCCTATACCATGTTAAAGCGGCGGCAAATCCATCCGGATCCTGAAGATGGTGCAGGCGTTACATGGTATGGGTTTCCATTCTTCCATCTACTCGACTACATACATATATCTGCACGCTTCTGAAAGAAGGTGCCGGAAAAAGTAACCTGAATGTGGCCGGTGCCTTATTGAAGCCTATGCATAGGCCAGCTTACTCAATAGGGTTGAGTTATCGATCAGCATTTCCATGCGCAGGTCCGAGGCGATTTCGATATAGGAGATCACGCGAATGTCGTTGTGACGGGGATTGAAATCCTGATAGTCGCTGATCAGTTTATTTTCTGAGATTTGTGATTTTGCTTCAAAATTGTACGAACTGGTGACAATTTCCCCATTGTGCTTGGCGGACATTGTAAGTAGGTATTTGGGCATAAGGATAACGTTACGAGTGGTTTATATTTAAAAAGTGCCGGAATGCACGACATTGTATCTTACTTTAACGATATACGTCGCAAAAACCTTGCCATAACCAATACCCACACTATTGAAAAATAAGCTTTATTTGCCGACAAAGACACGCCATTTCGGTTCGACAGCATCATAGCAAAATGAAAGATCTGACAAATGAAAAGATATTGGCCGCAAAGGAAGCGGTCAAATGGCTTACCGACGGGCAGATCGTCGGCCTGGGTTCAGGTAGCTCAGCATATATCGCGATCCGGGAAATCGGGGAGCTGGTGAAGGAGGGATTGCAAATCAAAGGCGTACCGACGTCGGAAAAGACCCGGGAGCTGGCTGAGTCGCTGAACATTCCCTTGTTGAAAATCGAGGAGGTGGATGCCATCGACATCACGATCGATGGGGCAGATGAATTCACGACGGACCTGCACCTGATCAAAGGCGGCGGCAGCTTCTTGTTGAAGGAAAAGGTGGTGGCGTCACTCTCGGCTTCGCAAATTATTATCACGGACTCTTCCAAAAAAGTCGATCTGCTCGGGAAGTTTACGGTCCCGGTGGAAGTGATTCCCTACGCCCGGAACTATGTCATGGCGCAACTGAAGAAAATCAATGGAATCGGCCGGATTCGGTTGGTAGATGACAAGCCGCTTGTGACCGAGCAGGGTAATTATCTTCTGGACACCGATTTTGGCCTGATCGCCGATCCTGCGTCACTGGCCGGGCAACTGGATGGCATCGTCGGCGTGGTGGAGCATGGATTGTTTATCAATGTTGCCACCCGGGTGATTATGGGGGTAGGGGACGCGATCGAGACATTTACCAGGCCGTAAAGAGATGGGTGATTTGTTGGTGATCCGGAACGACCGCACCGTTGTTTCGGTCACAGTAATTTCAGGATGCCGGTTTGAGTCAGGAATTTATCGGCTTCTGTCCAGTAGTCCGTTCTTGCTAATTTCAGGTCTTTGATGTTCAGACCATTTTTTAACGTCAAACCGGGTTGGCTTAATCGGAAGAGATCATGCTGCAATGGAACCTCGGCCCACTCCATGGTATAGTGATAAGCGTCGATGATACGGTGATCATCGTTTGTTTTGATAATCAGGATATCGTGGAAGTTTTTGACGGCTGGCTCGCTGTCGTCCGCGTGGTAGGCTTCTCCTTGGAAGGTAGCTTGAAATAAATAATAGTTGTATGGGCCATTCACCGGAGCAAATGCCGGCATCAGCGTGGTTGGCGTTAGAGCCCGCCCAATGTTTGCATCGATGTCGGCCAGTTTGTGGTAGGTGAAATCCGCATGGACCGCTTTCTTTTTCAAATGATACACCTGCTGCTGATGGAGCGCTGTTGCGCTATCCCGGCTGTTGGATTCATAAACTACCTGTAATTTCGGAGAATGGCAAGAGGTGAGTGACAGGACGATCGCCGGGGCGACCATTAAAAGAAGACGATCGGTTTTTTTACGCATGGGGTTAAGATAGTTATTTTTCAGGTCGAAAATTGCATTGGTTACATTGATACTCAGTGAACCGATCCTGGGGTAAAATATATATAATTAAATTTAATATAAATATTGATTAAATAAATAAAACGGTGTTACTTGGCAGTGTCGCTTGCAGGAACGTTCGAGTGCAGAAACTGACCTGTCGGCAAGCAGAAAAAGCATGGACTTTTAATACGAACTGCTATGAAAAAACTGCCTGTTATCGCATTGATACTGCTCACGCTGACCAGCTTTGCGCAGAACACCGAGTTTGCTGAATTTCCAAACGGGTTGATTTACTCCGACGCCACGATCCGCAAACTGAAATTCATCGTCGACTCTCTGAATCTTAAATTCAAGGTTTGTGACCTGGAAAAAGCATACCTGTCCAACGCCCAGGCACGTGCTCATTATGTAAGAGTAAACGGCAAGAATGCCAGAGCCGCCATGACAGATATGGAGAACGGGATGCCATTTGACGAGTTGGTCCGCAAATATGCGCGTGTCTATAAGGAAAAGGATCTGCTGGTGATAAGGTACCCGTCAATTGACGACGAAGGTAAGGCGGTCACCACATTCAGGAGCCTGGGTGTCGACCGGTACGACGAGTATTCACTGAGGACACGGAACGGAGAAACGCTCCCTGATATGATGCTGGGCAGGCGATGGTTTTCCCGGTACGACAATGATGAAAAAGAAGCGGTGAGCGCTTTTTACTTCCTGGAAAACTTCTCACAAAAGCCCATTACTGAAAACTATGCGCGTATGATCCGGTATGCCGACTGCCTGGTCGATACTTCCGCGCGGATTTACCATGAGAAGGCACTTAGTCGCGCCTTTCAGGAGTCTGATTCAGCTGGCTCTAAAGTCGGGGATTTGATGGAATATGTAGAGCAGGTCACCCATGCGCCGGCTCTTCCGGCAGATACCACCCAAGAAGCACTTCAAAACTGGCTCCGGTTTATGCAGGTTTGGGATTCGCTAAGGGTGTCACGGATCGATAGCGTTCGGAAAACGACAAAGCATTTTGACGAATTGCTGGATGCCGCCGTTATGGAGGCCATGGGCGGTGGCGGAAGCAATACTTATCTGGAACAGTACGTAGAATTGTACCGTTCGAAGAAACTGGCGCTCGATCTGAAAAGAAGCCGAAGCGTGACTGGTAAGTGTAGTATGGATAGTAGCCCGCGTCTCCATGCACAGGACATTGCCCGGCTTTCTGCTGAAACAGTAAACTGGGAGATATTCCTGCGTGCCCATCTCGACATTATGAACGACCGCTTTGACCGGCTTTCTGACGGGAGCTACGCTCAGGGCATGCGTAAGACGTATATTCGAGAGCTGGAAGTGCTCGATATCAATGTGCCGGACCTCATGATGGGTATCACACTCAGGGCGGGAAATCTACACGCAAACCATTACTACGGATCGATCAGCAGGCTGGGGCGATCGTTGTCAGAAAGTAAGCAGGCCGCGGAAATGGAGGCCTTGATGCTCCGGATGATCGCCGATGACGGGCTGGACGATTACAATCGCGCACTGGTATTCTATCTTTTCCGAAATTTCCATTATTACCTGGCGAAGGAAAATGTTAAGAATGTTGACAAAGCTAAGCTGAGGTTAGCCACAAACGCATTGCCTCCCTACCTGGTCGCGAAAATGAAACGTCACTAAAAAATACAAAAGCCGTCGGATCTGGTCTGACGGCTTTTTGTTACTTAACTACACTTAACAAAGATGTTTATCCATAGGGTGTGTTTCGGTTTGCGGCTTGAAGCTGAAAATTACTTCCAGCCACCTCCCAGGCTCCGGTACAGATCGACGCGCGCGACAAGCGACTGACTGCGGATGAATGCCAGGTTGAGTTCGGCCTGTAACGCATTGCCCTGAGCAGTGATCACTTCCAGGTAGTTGGCCATATCACTCTGGTAAAGTAGCTGCGCGTTGTTGATGGCTTGTTGGAGGATCATTACCTGGTTGTTGGCGATTGCTTCCTGCTCTTTCAGTTTTTGCGTCGCCACCAGGGAGTTGGAGACTTCTCCTACCGCGTTCAATACCGACTGGCGGAATTCAAGCACCGACTGTTCCCGCTGGATTTTGGCGACTTCCAGATTGGTTTTAAGCTGCCGGCGTGCAAATATCGGTCGTGCGATAGTACCGGTGGCAATGCCAAACAATGATCCGGGAATATTGAACCAGTTGCTCGATTTGAACGACTCGATACCGCCGCTGGCCGAAATCACGAGCGATGGATACATGCTGGCCTGCGCCACGCCCAGCTCTGCATTGGCTACCAACACCGACAACTCGGCCGCCCGTACGTCGGGGCGGCGGCTTACGAGGGCGGCTGGTACGCCGGTAGCGAGGCTGTCATTAGCCTTGAAATCGGCGAGTTTGGTTTTGCGTTCAACAGCGCTCGGCATCTGGCCGGCCAGAATCTGCAAAGCATTTTCCTGGATCGCGATGTCCTGTTCGAGCTGGGGAATGAGTAATGAAATAGCTTCCCGCTGAGCTTCCGATTGCTGTACCGAGAGCGATGTTACTTCACCAGCGTCTTTCAGCAGGTTGGTCAGGCGGAGGGTATTGTTGCTCAGTTCCAGGTTGTGTTTCGCCACTTCCAGTTGCTTATCCAGCATCAGCAGGTTGAAAAAGCCTGTTGCGATATCGGCCACGAGGCGGGTTTGTACGGCTTTGGTGGCTTCATAAGTTTGCCGGTATTGGCCCAGCGTTGCCTGCTGCTGCCTGCGGATTTTACCCCAGATATCGGCTTCCCACGACACATCGACAGCAGTTACGTAGTTTTCAATGTGCTTCGCTTTGAGAAAGCTGCTGGCGCTGATCCCGTTCAAGCTGTTGCTCGATGGACGGTTGTACTGTCCGGCAATTCGGAGATCCACGCGTGGCAATTGCAGCATTTTGGCTTGTTTTACCTGCTGCTGTGCAACATCAATGCGTTTGAGCGCGATTTGCAGGTCGTAGTTATAGGCGATACCCCGGTCGATCAGCTTTTGCAGCGTGGTATCGGGGAAAAATTCTTTCCAACCCATATCCGCAATGGTCGCGGTGTCGCCGTAAGCCACATTGCGGTACTGGTTGGGCAGGCTTAGTTCGGGCCGCTGGTAGTCTTTGCTCACCTTACAGGAGGCAAGCAAAGCGGTCAGCAGCACGATGAGCGGTATTCGATATAAACTGATATGTTTTTTCATGATTCTTGGATAATGGAGTCGTCGTGAAAGGCTTTGAAACGAATGATATTTTAATGGGTATCTTCCGCCACAGCGACCGGTTCGATCGGCCTTTTGACAACCTTTTCCTGTAAATACTGGAAGATCACATACAACACGGGGATCGCAAACACCCCGAATATCACGCCTGTCAGCATCCCGCCCACAGCACCGGTACCGATCGAGCGGTTACCCAGAGCTGAGCCACCGGATGCACGCATCAGCGGAAGCAACCCTACGATGAACGCGAATGAGGTCATCAGGATGGGGCGCAGACGCAGCTTCGATGCTTCGAGCGCGGATTCGACGATACTCATGCCGGCACGCCGACGCTGTACGGCATACTCGATGATCAGGATCGCGTTTTTAGCTAGCAACCCGATGAGCATGATCAGACCGACCTGCACATAAATATTGTTTTCGATACCCATCAAATTGATGAATAGCATTACCCCGAATACACCCAGCGGGATCGTCAGGATCACGGCCAGCGGGAGAATGTAGCTTTCATACTGGGCTGCCAGCAGGAAGTATACAAACACAAGGCTCAACACGAAGATCAGGATGATCTGCGAACCTGCATTGATCTCCTCACGGGTCATACCGGTCCATTCTGTTTTGTAGTTGTTCGGGAGTACTTCTGCGGCCGTTTCTCTTACGGCCCGGATGGCGTCACCTGTACTGTAACCGGGTTTCGGCGTTCCGTTGATCATCACCGCATTGTACAAGTTGTTGCGGGTTACGGTTTCCGGTCCGAATACGCGTTTAAGTTTAACCAACTGGTTGGCTGGTACCATTTCGCCTTCGGTGTTTTTAACATAAATGCTGTTCAGCGAATTGGGGTCGGCGCGGTACGATGCGTCGGCTTGCGCCATCACGCGGTAGTATTTCCCAAAACGGTTGAAATCCGAGACAAAGCTGCTGCCGTAATAGATCTGCAAAGTCTGCAGCAGTTCGTTTACGGGTACATTCAGCTGTTTGGCCTTCGCATTATCGATTTCCAGCATAAACTGCGGGTTGCCCGTCGCGAAGGTGGTGAATGCGTAAGCAATTTCTTTTTTCTGCATCAAGGCACCCAGGAATGCATTGGTAGTGGCACTCAGCTTTTCGAGTGAGCCATTGCCGCGGTCCTGGAGCATGAACTCGAAGCCGCTGACATTACCAAAACCATCGACAGTAGGGAATGTAAAGAAGAAGGCATTCGCGTCGCTCACGGCCCGTACCTGCTGTGACATCATGCCTACGATCTGGTTGAAATCCTGCACTTCACCCCTTTGGTCTTTGGGTTTCATGCGGATAAAACCTACTCCGTAAGGCGATGCATTGGAGTTTGAAATGATGTTCATACCCTCCACAATGTACCGCTGGTCGGCGATAGGGGAGCGTTTCACAATGCTGTCCACCTGAGCCATGGCCTTGTGTGTACGGTCGAGCGAACTGCCCGGAGGCGTGTTGAGCGCATACAGGAGGAAACCCTGATCTTCCGTAGGAATAAAGCCGGTCGGTGTTTTTTGGGTGAGCCAAAGCGTTGTTCCTGATATTACGACCAATGCGGCGATGGTGATCCATTTGCGGCGGATCAGGAATTGCAGGCTTTTGATGTACCGTCCGGTCATCGATTCGAAACCGGCATTGAATGCGGCAAAGAACCGGGCTGAGAAGCCTTTGCGCACGAGTGTGCCGTTGGCTTCCTCCGCATGGGTGTTTTTCAGGAATAATGCGCACAATGCCGGGCTGAGCGTCAAGGCGTTCAAGGCGGAAATAAGAATGGCTATGGCTAACGTAAATGCAAACTGTCGGTAAAATACCCCCGCCGGGCCCTGCATGAAGCCGACCGGTACGAATACTGCTGCCATCACCAGGGTAATGGAGATAATGGCGCCTGAAATCTCGTTCATAGATTCGACCGTCGCCGGTCGCGCGGCTAAATGGGATCGTTCCATCTTCGAGTGCACGGCCTCGACGACGACAATGGCGTCATCCACGACAATACCAATTGCAAGTACCAATGCAAAGAGTGTCAGGAAGTTGATCGTGAACCCAAAGAGCTGCATGAAAAAGAAGGTCCCGATGATCGCGACCGGTACCGCAATGGCGGGAATCAGCGTCGAGCGGAAGTCCTGGAGGAAGATAAAAACCACGATAAAAACCAATATGAATGCTTCGAGCAGCGTGGACCGTACCTGATTGATCGATTCGTCCAGGAAGTCCTTGGAGTTGTACATGATCGTTGTTTTCAGCCCTTTTGGAAGGGTTTTGGAGAAATCGTCGATCAATGCTTCCGCCTGGATCAGAATGTCGTTGGCGTTAGTACCGGCTGTCTGGAACACGGCCACCCCGGATGAGGCGTTTCCGTTCAGCAAGCCGTTGGAAGAGTAGGTGTAGGATCCGAATTCCACCCTTGCCACATCTTTCAGCCGGATCACCGATCCATCACTGTTGGCTTTGATGATAATGTCTTCGTACTCTTTGTTTTGGGTCAGTTTTCCCTTGTATTTTAAAACATATTCAAAAACCTCCTTGCTGGCTTCACCCAGTCGTCCCGGAGCGGCTTCGAGACTTTGCTCGCGGATGGCGCCGGTTACTTCTTGAGGCGACAGTCCATAAGCTGCGAGGCGGTCGGGTTTGAGCCAGATCCGCATCGAATAGTCGCGCGTACCGAACGGCTGCGCCTGACCGACCCCCGGTATACGTTGCAACTGAGGTACAAGGTTGATTTTGATATAGTTCAGCAGGAATGTTTCATCGTAAGTGCTGTCCTCGCTCGACAATGCGACGAACATAATGATACTGTTCTGTTGTTTCTGCGTCGAAATACCAGCCTGCACTACTTCCTGAGGAATCTGGCTGATGGCCTTGGAAACGCGGTTCTGGACGTTTACAGCGGCGATGTCGGGGTCGGTTCCCTGTTTGAAATACACATTCAGGGCCATGGTGCCGTCATTGTTGGACGATGACGTCATGTAGGTCATGTTTTCGACACCGTTTACGGCTTCTTCAATGGGTGTCGCAACCGCACGGGCAACGACTTCTGCGTTCGCTCCCGGGTATACGGCGGTAACCTGTACCGTTGGCGGGGCAATATCGGGGAATTTGGTGATCGGTAGCGTGGTGAGCGATATGATCCCCAGCAGCAATATCAGGATAGATATAACCGTCGAAAGGACGGGCCTTTCTATAAATTTCTGGAACATACGGATTTGGTTTGTCCCCTTCACGGGGCACATGATGTATTTTTTGGGCAAAACAGGGGCTTACCATCGCATGGGGCATGCGATGGAGCCCATATAACTGGTGTGGTGGGTAATGTCAAAAGGTCCGTCAGATCGGGTTAGCTTGCAGAAGGCTGTCCATCGACATCTTCTGAGGCGCAATAGCCATTCCGTCGCGCAGCCTGTCAAGTCCGGCATAGACGATCTTTTCTCCCGGTTTCAAGCCTTTGGAAATCAGATAGTACCGTCCGCTTCTGTCTGAAACTGTTACCGGACGCCCCTCCACCTTGTTGCTGTCGAGCACGGTGTATACAAACACCTTGTCCTGCAACTCGAATGTAGCTTCCTGCGGGATCAGCACCGACTTGGTGAGTTCACGCGGAATGCGGATCTTGCCCGTGTTACCGGAGCGCAGCAGTCCGTTGCCGTTCGGGAAGGTGGCGCGGAAATTGATGGCACCCATGGTCTTATCGAACTGGCCCTCCACGATCTCCACTTTACCTTTCTGCGGGTAAATGCTGTTGTCAGCCAAAAGTAGTTCCACAGGTGGTATCTGCTTGATTTTTTGCTCGATAGTAGCTCCGGGGAACTGCTGCTTGAAGTCCAGGAAGTCCAGCTCGCTCATGGAGAAGTAAACATGGATGTCCTTGGTTTCGGACAGTACCGTTAGCGCCTCCATAGTTCCTTTACCCACCAGGCTGCCTGTTTTGAAAGGAATCACGCCGATATAACCGTCGGCCGGTGCTTTGATGCTCGTGTAACCGATGTTGATTTTTGCGGCTTCCACTGCGGCCTGTGCCTGCGACACATTCGCTTTGGCGGCGTCATAGGCGGCCTTGGCCGTTTTCAGCTGCACGTCGGATACCACCTTGTTGGCTACCAGCGGGGTCAGTTTGTCCACGTTAATCGCAGCGCTTTCCAAGGCGGCTTTCGCGGACTGGAGGCTTGCATTAGCGTTATTCAACTGTTCGGCATAAGGGCGGGCATCGATGTGGAACAGCACTTGGCCTTTGTGCACATAAGCTCCTTCGTCGACCGAGATACGGTCCAGGTAACCATCTACTTGCGGGCGGATTTCGATATCGCGGCTACCCTGGATGGAAGCAGTAAATTCACGGTGCGCTGTTACCTGATGGTCGCTGACCGTAATCACCGGCAAGGCCTGGGCAGGCATTTGCATCGGTGCGTCGTTGGCGGTGGACGATCCGCAGCTGTAAATTGCCGCAGATCCCGAGGCTAGTAAAAGGAGTGCAATAAGCCTTTTGGTTGTGTTTGATTGGTTTTTTTTCATGGGTGTGGACGATTCTTTGTGGTGATGATGAGCTAGTTATGAATAGGTAGTGAAGTTATTATTACTAACAGTGTTAGCCAAAATGAAAAAAATTATAGGTTCTTGATGAAAGCGTTTACAGTGTCGTCCATGACTTTTTTGTTCATTGTGGAATCATCGATGTCGGAGCAACGCATCATGACAATCGAAATCAGACCATGCAGTACAGACCAGAACGCATAAATTTTAAAGCAGGTTTCATCATCCGAAGATTTTTTATTTTTTACGATTTCTTCGATTGCCTGACCGATGTGATCACGGAAACAGTTAAACTCCGGCTTGATCTTTCCCGCACCCGAGCAGGGCATTCCCAGTCCGTACATTAGTTGGTAATATTCCGGATTTTTGAATGCAAAGGTCCAATACGTCTCAGCATGGGCTCTTAGCTGATCCTCCGGATTAGGGTATTTTCGCTTGTTTTTTTCCAGCAGCCTTTCGAGTAACCGGAAACCGTCCATAGAAAGTTCAAAAAGTATCGCTTCTTTATTTTCAAAGTGATCGTAGATGACCGGCACACTATACTCGATCGCGTCTGCTATTTTCCGGATGGACAGCGATTGCCATCCTTCATCCTTGACCAACTGCAGCGCGACTGCGAGGATGTTGGTCCGCATATTTTCCTTCTGCCGTATTTTTCGTTCGAGAATGCCCATAACGCTGCATAGTTTACCTAACGATGTTAGCAAAGTTACGGATACGCTATGACATTGTCAATTCCCAGCGACCGGGATCTTCCCGGCCGTCTTTGCTATGTGTCTTCACAAGTAAAAATCGTGCCCGGCAGGATGCCCGGCAGTGAAGGCTGTCAGCGCTTGATGATTTGAGCAACAGGCATTTCGGAATTCCCAAATAATCTTTCCTCCATCTTCCGGTCGTGTCCGTATACGTCTCTGCGAAATTGCAGGTTGCCGTGCTGATCGACCCAGGAGGTGAAATAGCCGATGAAAACAGGTATTTCGTTCCGGCCGCGGAGGCGCACGTATTTCTCCTTCCCCGCATGCATGGCGGCTGTAATTTTCTCACTGGTCCAGGTACTGTCGCGTCTCAGCAGCCATTCAGCCATCTTTTTGGGTTCTGCCAGCCTGATGCAACCGTGGCTGAACGCGCGCTGACTTTCATTGAAGAGGCTTTTGCTTGGGGTGTCGTGGAAATAGATGCTGTAACTGTTGGGGAAGAGGAATTTGACAAGCCCCAGCGAGTTTGATTTGCCGGGTTTCTGGCGCACCGAGCCGCCGTTCCACTCCATATGATGCCGTGCCAGATAATTGGGGTTCTTTTTGATACCGGGAAGCACTTCCTTTTTAAGAATACTCGTAGGGACATTCCAATAGGGGCTGAAAACAATCTGGTTGAGCGTACCTGAAAAAATGACAGTACTATTGGCCTCGGAACCCACCACCACGACCATGTCGAATGACAATTTGCCCTGTTCGTAAGCATGGAGCGTGAACTCGGGGATGTTGACGAGGATATAATCTGTAGGTGGCGCAGCGGGCATCCACCGTATCCGCTCCATATTGATGAGCATTTGCCGGATCCTGCTTTCGACGGGAATGTTCAACTCCTTAAAGAATGCGGGGCTGGTAACGCCTGTCTGCTTTTGTCCTACACGCTGTTGAAAGTGCTTCACGGCGCGGGTTAATGTGCTATCGAAAATGGCCGTGCTATCGGTTTCGGGCAGGTCGCCCAATACGTGCAACCGTTGTTTCAATGCGATGATCAATGTGTCACGGTCGTCTTCGCGGAGTTTCTTTTCCGTATCTACGGTAGCCGGTTCGCCGTTGCGGGTTAGTGCATAGTATTGTAAGACCTTCTCTTTGAGTAGATTATAATGCCGGTTGACGGGTTCGTAAGCGGAGAGGTTTTGACCCTTGTTTTTCAGCAACGAATCCAGGAAAATCTCCGGATTGAGTTTTCTCCTTGGAATAAACCAGTTGAGTTCCTGTGTGTTGATTCGGTGGTCGCCGGAATAGGCGCGGTCGGTATAGCGGAAAAATTGTTCGGTTAATGCCAGTTCGGCTTTGACGGCGAGCGGATTGTCGGGCGTAATTTTTTTCAATAGCGCCAATGAGTCGATGGCCTTGTCGAGTGAAGGATCATATAGTGAGCTGTCACCGGAATAGTGGATATAATCGTTCCGCAAGCTTCGGAAAGTCGGAACGAACTCGGCCATGCCATCGGGAAAGAACCACGCAAACTGGTAATTGCGGTGATTGTAAAAGCTTTTCAGTTTGACGGTCAGGCTGTCTTCGAGCGGATGCCCGGCAATATAGTTAGCGAGGGCGGTAGTGTCGATAAACAATTCGGTGAAAGAATTTTCGACCGTAATGGTTGTATCGCGAACCGCAATTTCGTTTTTCTTTTCAGAAGTTTGGCGGCAGGCAGCGCCGGTCAGCGCCAGCATCAGGAACAAAGCAATTTTCTTCATATGCGAAGTAACATCATGGACTGCGGCCAATATAGTTGCTTTGCCGGTAAAAATCTCATCTTAGCCGCAGGATTACCTAAACATTGCCCATTCAGCCAATCGAATAGTTTTGCGCAAGATTTGGTTTTTTGTTGTGATTCAACCCGGATGCGCGGCGCTCAGGCACTGACGTCCGGGTTTTTTAATGGCTATTCCAGCACCCCCATACGCAGGGCCGCCTTGGTAAGTCCCACCACATTTTTGACCCGTAGTTTCTGGAACAGGTTGCGCCGGTGGGTTTCTACGGTTTTAACGCTGATGAAAAGTTCGTCTGCGATCCGGGAAGTCGAATATTCGCGGGTTACCAGGTCCAGTATTTCCATTTCCCTTGTACTCAGCGCCCGGTCGGACGCTTCGGGAACGCAGTATTCCTGCATTTCTGCCGGGCTTACCGCCAGGTGATGCATAATCCGCTGACCGTAAAATACGTGACCGTCGGATATCGCCCTGATGGCTTCGTACCATTCATCGGTTTCTGACAAAAGATCGATATAGCCATGGACGCCCGCGCAGATGATGTCGCGGATATTGGACACGGAACGGTTGTAGTGTAACACCATGAATTTCAAATGCCGGTTGGTGCGTTTAAGGCTGATGATTTGCCCGGGCAAAGCCCGGAAGCCGTAGTCGAACACGATGATCATTTCCGCCTCCGTCAGGAGCTGGGAGCCAAATGCCAGGTCGCTGACATGGCCGATCATGGTCACCACGGATTGTTGCCGGAACCAGGCGCATAATGCCTCGCGCTCGATGGGATTGGGATGTACCAGGATGGTTTTGATGGTGGTGGCGTGCATGGTCTCTGGGTATTAGGATGTTATACCCAAACTTAGACGGGCGCTGGCCGCATTTCAACCGGTAATCGATGAAGGACGTTTTAAATCGACCAACGCCCGAATGTTACAATGCGGGATCACGCGATTGGATGACTGGCATCGTAACCATGCTGCCCGGGGTGACGGCAAAAGCATCCTTGAACGCACGTGTAAATTTGCTGAGGTTGTTGTAGCCCAATAGGTATCCTACCTCAGAAACATTCATTTTTCGGGTCATGAGCAGTTCGCGGGCTTTGTGCATCCGTATTTGTTTGTAAAACTGGTAATAAGTGTGCCCGAACATCTGCTTGAACAGCGCCTTGAACTTAGTAGGTGACATGAGCGCCCGTTGCGCGGCCTCGCGCAGGGGTGGGCAGGGCTCCTGGTAGTTGTTAAGCAGCGAACGACGGACTTCATTGAGTTTCGCAATATCTGACGGATGAACCGGCGCAGTACGGCTGCTACGGTGTCTGCGGTCCTCAACCTTTTGCAGGACGTGGTAACACAGTTCCAGGCAGCGCGCATGGATAAGCAGGTTGTTGCCGCGTTGCCCATGCATCTGTTTGTCCATTTCTTTCAAAAGGTTCAGCGAATAATTATCCAGGCATTCCACGTGATAAACGGGCCTGTCGGCCTCGACGAACGATCGGAGCAACGATTGCTGAGTCTCGGGCTGGCGTGAAATGAAATTCCGGATGCGATCGTAAGTCAATACGATGAAAATGAGATGGTAATGAATGCCGGGGCTGAAAGAATAGGAGGCGCTCAACTGAGGAGAGCTGAAATAGAGGCCGTTTTCGGTTCCATAACCCAGGTTGAACTCCTGTTCGCCGGTGCGGGTCCCCAGATGCTGTTCACTGAGATTGGAAACCAGTACATAATATCCCGGATCATGGGTGATTTTTCGCTTGAAAATGACAGGTCGGTGAAAAGTAACTGTAACACGCCTGACCCGTAACCCTTCGTCAATATTAACCCGGTAAAATTCGCCCCGTCCGATCTCGTTATCAAAGGTCAGTGAATCGTCATCGAAAGCAGCTAGCAGCTGCGGGCCGACCTGACCGAACCAGTTGTCGTCGTTTTTATAGCTGATCGTAAGCGGTTTCGGTGCGGGCATGAAGGTGTCGGTCCAGGAGAATGGTCAAATCACCTTAAATATATTATAAAAGCCAATGCCCGGAACACCTTTCGGCTGTCCGGGCATTTTTTTCATTCCCTCATGGCGGTTTGCTTATTGCAGCTTGCCCATCAGGTCATGGATGGCTGCCGTCAGGCCGGCTTCTGCTTTGGCGGTGTTTTCAGGCAGTACTCCTTTGACCCCGCTGCGCCAGACGAGCTTATCGTTTTTGGTGTCGATAATGTCTAGGATCAACGTACCTTCCTGGTATTTCCCTACCTCCACTTCCTCGCTCTTCCAGGAATAGCGACGTTGACCCATATACCTTGGTAAGCCGTCGGTCCGGAAATCGGTCTGACGTGTCTGTGCTTTTTCCTTCACCAATACCGAGAGGTTGACCATCAGTTCCGGATTTTCGCTCCTGACCAGCCCCTTGGAGGCCATACTGCCGGCAATGGTTCGGGTGGCGAGTTCCTTGCTGCCGGCATATCCGGCCGTCAGGGTATCGGCTCCCTCGGGGAAGGTATATTGAAGGTCAAATGTGGTGTAATCGCGGACCGAGAAGCCTGCTTCCCTGGATGTTTTCAGGTGTTTGTATCCGGTGCTGCATGCTGCTAAAAATAAGAAGGAGAATGCCAGCAGCGCGAATTGAGTGTTCTTTTTCATGATTGATCGTGTTCAGGTTTTTTAATAATGCAAAATTAAAACAGATCAGGACCAGGAAGTTAGCCCGGAAAGACGACGGAATATCCCAAAAGGACATTCCGGATGAAACGGAGAGATCGATCGGACGTTGATCGGGATTAGATTTTTATTATAATATGAAGTGGCTGTTACCCGGGTACTGAAATCCCTTTTTATTTGTTACAATTTTAAATACACTTATTCAACGAGCCATGACACTTCTCAGTTTTGCCCTTCGTATCAAAGAAGTAAGGGATTTGCAAAATTCATACGCGGCCACCCGTGACCTCGACATTCTTGCCCGCCTGAAAGATATGGAAAGAGAGCTCGACAAGCTGATCCACAGCATTGTGACCACACCCAGAGACGCGCAGTGACCTTACCCGGCTCAAGGCCCCGGCGTCTGCCGCTCATGACACGGATTGCCCGGGCAGGCCATGGGTAACATCGGACAGGTTATGCCCTTTTATAGGAAGAACCAAACCAGTCCCGATCGATTATGGCAAACTCAAGACGTGAATTCCTTGGTACCGCTTCCGCACTGGCAGTGGGTGCGGGGCTTTCGGCAATTTTACCTTCACATGCTTCCGCTTTTGCTGGTTCTCCGGCAGATAAAATCCGGATTGGGGCCATCGGTGTTAATGGGATGGGTTGGGCGGATCTGAATGCAATTCTGAAAAACCCGGATACAACTTGCGTCGCGCTTTGCGATGTCGACCAGAATGTGCTCAGCAAGCGCTCGGCCGAGCTGGCTGCGAAAGGCATGAAGGTCAAAACCTATGGGGACTATCGCCAGTTGCTGGCAGACAAAGATGTCGACGCGGTGGTGATCGGTTCGCCCGATCATTGGCATTGCCTGATGATGGTGGAGGCCTGTCAGGCTGGAAAAGACATTTATGTGGAGAAACCGATCGGGAACTCCATCGCCGAATGCCGTGCGATGGTTGCGGCGCAGCAACGTTACAACCGGGTCGTTCAGGTAGGGCAATGGCAGCGCAGCCAGAAGCATTTCCGGGATGCTATTGATTTTGTGCATTCGGGCAAGCTGGGTAAGATCAGGCTGGTGAAAGTATGGGGCTATTTTGCATGGGTCAATCCCATTACAAAGCTGCCGGATGCTAACCCGCCTGCCGGTGTAAACTATGATATGTGGCTCGGGCCAGCCCCAAAAAGGCCATTCAATCCGAATCGTTTTCATTTTAATTTCCGGTGGTTCTGGGACTATGCCGGTGGGTTGATGACCGACTGGGGCGTACATTTACTGGATTACGCATTGCTCGGCATGAAATCGGCAACGCCCAACAGCATTATGGCGGCGGGAGGCAAATTCGCCAACCAGGATTCCGGCGCCGAGACACCCGATACGCTCACGACGGTTTTCGAGTTCGACGATTTCAACATCCAGTGGGAACATGCCATGGGGATCGACGGAGGACCTTATGCCCGCGAACATGGCATTGCTTATATCGGCAACAACGGCACACTGGTGCTGAACCGCGATGGTTGGGAAGTGATCCCGGAAGGCAAGCGAATGGAAGCAGTAGCATTTCAGAAATCTTCGGATAATGGATTGGATCTACATACGAAGAATTTCATCGACGTCGTCAGGTCCAGGAAAATGGCCGATTTGAATGCGCCTATTCAGGTTGGGGCCGATATTGCGATATTCTCTCAGATGGGTAACATCGCCTACCGTACGGGGAAGAAGATTTACTGGGATAAACAAAAAGGGAAATTCACCGATGATGAGGCCAATAAACTGATCGCAAAAGAATACCATAATGGTTATAAACTCCCGTCCGTTTCCTGAATTTGAAATGAGAAAGATTTATTTCGGGTTGATTTTTCTTCCATTGATTGTTGCGCAGGCAGGTATAGCGCAAACCACAAGGAAGTCGGACACGACGGAGGATTCCGGGCGGTATCTTTACGTGGCGACGCCTGGCATCAGGGATTACCTTGGCTATGGCGGTCACGGCTTGTTGGTTTTTGATATGGACCATAATCACCGGTTCGTCAAAAGGATCATGACAAAGGGCCTGCATCCGAACGGGAAACCTTCGAACGTGAAAGGAATTGCGGCGAGTTTGCCATTGAACAGTATTTTCATCAGCACACTCGAAGGACTGCAGCGCATCGACCTTACCTCGGAGAAAGTAGTTTGGGAAAAGGCGTTTGAAGGAGGTTGCGACCGGATGGCCATCTCTCCCGACGGCCGCACGATGTACTTGCCTTCACTGGAAAAGGGTTTCTGGAACGTGGTGAATTGCGAAACCGGCGAGATCATCAAAAAAATAGATGTCCATAAGCGGGCGCATAACACCATTTACGGTGCTTCCGGCCGTGCGGTTTATATGGGTGATATCGCCAGTCCATGGCTGCACGTCGCCGATCCCAAAACGCACCAGTTGGTAGGCAAGATAGGCGAGTTTGCCAATTATGTGAGGCCATTCACCATCAATGCGGATGAATCACTGGTGTATGTCACGGTCGACAGTCTGCTGGGATTTGAGGTAGGTGACCTGAAAAAGGGCACTAAAATCGCCCATATCGATGTAGAGGGCTGGGAGCGCGGGCCGGTGCGGCGTCATGGTAACCCGAGTCATGGGATTGGACTGACACCTGATGAAACAGAAATATGGCTTTGTGATGGGCACAACATGCGTATGCATGTTTTCAGCGCCAAGCCGCCTTACCAGCAACTCACTACGATTCCGGTACAGGATATGCCCGGTTGGGTCACATTCAGCCTTGATGGACGCTACGCTTATCCATCGAGCGGTGAGGTCATTGATGTCAAGACCCGGAAAATCGTAACCACATTGACCGATGAATTTCACAACAATGTCGCCAGTGAGAAGGTGATCGAGGTGCAGTTCAAGGATGGAAAGCTTGTAAAGTCAGGCGATCAGTTTGGTGTCGGTCGGGCGCAGGTTCCAGGCAAATAAATGTACAGCCGGGCACTGTCCGGCTGTAAATCCGGATTCAATATGCTGTTCAAAGAGGCGCATCTGAAAGGCATCCGTGCAGGGGCCGTGACACTGGCATTCCGGCGTTGGGCGAAATCTGCCGTCAAAAAGGGCAGTTTGCAGAAAACTTCGATCGGTCTGGTCAGGATCGTGGATATTTCCGAAGTAGAGGAGTACGCGATTTCGGACCGCGATGCCATGCACGCGGGTTTTGAAGATCGTGGAGCACTGATGGATTCTTTGCCCGAAAATCCCGACGGACGGATTTTTAAATTAGAGGTTTCGTACCATTCCGAAGATCCGAGGATTATGCTCAGGGAACGGGATGCGTTAACGGTCGATGCATTTGCGGACTTGAACAAACGCCTGGCCCGCCTGGACAACAATCCGACGCATAGCAACTGGACTTCAAAAGTGCTGAACGCCATTGCGCTGCATCCCCGCCTGAGGGCCGTCGATCTCGCCGGGATAACTGGTTATGAAAAGGAATGGCTGAAACTCAACATCCGTAAACTCAAAAACCTGGGACTGACGATCAGTCATGAGGTAGGATATGAAATATCGCCGCTTGGATATGCTTATCTGAAAGCCACGAAGGAGCTTTAAAGTTCGTAGTGTATGAGTTTAAAGTAGTTGTTAGTGAGGTTATTAACAAAGTGTGCGCCGGTAAAATGACAGTGAGGGACCCGGCCGCAGAACGGCTTCCGGCTTATAGGAAATGGTAGCATGTACCACATTTTGGCTCCAAAGGAGCCTCCTGATCGACACAACAAATAAAAGGGGAAGCGATTAATCAGTAGGAGCAGTAATCAGCAGGCAAGCCCTGATACCCACTGTTTTTTACGACGAACAAACACCCTGCCAATGGCTGTTTCTTCAATTCTTCATCACTTAAACCGGTCCGGGCGGTGGTAATATATAAATCGGTTAAACCAGGACCTCCAAAGGTGCAGGAGGTTACGCGCGATACGGGCAGGATTATTTCATGTAATAACTTCCCATTCCCGGGATCGCACCGGATTATCTTCCAGCCATCCCACAATGCAATCCATAACATACCGTCATTGTCAATCGTCATGCCGTCCGGATAGCCCATTTCCGGTGAAATTTGAACGATCGTTCTGGAATTAGACATTATGCCTGTTTTTGCATCATAATCAAATGCTTTGACGTCGTGAGCCAGGCTGTCGATGAAGTAGAGTGTATTTCCGTCCGCGCTCCAAGCAAGGCCATTGGAACAACCCACGCCCGTGATTTCAGCCGTAACAGAAAGGTCGTTATCCAGCCGGTACAGTGTGCCCGCGGTTGGTTCATCGCGCATCGACATCGTGCCTGCCCAGAACCTGCCCGCCGGGTCGCACTTGCCGTCGTTGAAACGGTTCCCGTGCAAATGCCGTTCGGGATCCGAGATCGCTGCCAGCAGCCGGTTTTTAAAATCGATAAAGTAGAAACCGTGCTCCATAGCCGCTATAAGTCCCCCGTCTTTCCGAAGTGCGATCGAACCGGCCATCTGACCGGTTGCGCATAGTTCGTGCAAGGCAGTTTTTGGGTCGTACCGGTGAATTTCTCCCTTCATGATGTCGGCCCACCAGATCACACCTATTGCAGCATCCCATACAGGCCCCTCGCCGAGCTCGCAGCGATGGGGAAGGACGGTTTCAATTGTCATGCGTAGCGAATATAAAAGAACAGCACCGCGGCAGTAATAATTGCCCACCAGATCACCGGATTGCGGATCCCACGCTGCTGTTCGCGTTCTTCCGGCAATAGCGACAAGCTTTCTTTGTTCCAGATCAGCCCGGCCAGTTCGCTTTCGGGTTTGGGTTTTGTGACCAGACTGACCGCTACGCAAAGCAACATACAAGTCCAGAAAACAATGCCCGTACGGTTGAAAAACGGCATTTGAGGGAACATGAATTCAATGGCAATGGAAAAGGGGATAGTGAGGATGCCGGCCGTGAGCGCCCCCTGTTCGGTGGTCCGTTTCCAGAGGATGCCGAGCAGAAACATCGTGGCAATGCCCGGGGTGAAAAGTCCGTAGGCATTCATGAGGTAGATAAAAATCGGTTTATCCGAATAATTCATCAACACACTGGTACAAAGGATACCTACCACGATAATCGCCCCTCCGGCAATGCGGCCGAAGCGCACCGCTTGTTCTTCACTCACATTTTTACCAAAATAGGGCAGGTACACATCCACTGTCAGGATGGTTGTGCAGGAGTTGATTGCGCCGGACAAATGCGACATCACCGCGGCAATGAGCCCCGCCATTACCAGCCCAACCAGCCCGGAAGGAAGCAATGTGCCTACGAGGGTGGGAAAGAGTAAATCGGGATTGTCGAGATGCGGGATGATTTTGGGTGCGACCAGGGCGGGCACCGTGATGATCAGCGGCACCAGGAATTTGAGGTAATCCCCGAAAATCACGCCCATCCGGGCGTGCCATTCATTTTTGGCGGCCAGCACGCGCTGCACGATAAACTGGTTGGTGGCGCAATAAAAAATGCTGATACAGAGCGCGCCGCCGAGGTACATCGTCCAGGGGAAATCCGGATCGTCGGCAGGCAGCAGAAGTTTCCAGTCTTTGGTCGTTTCCATTACCGCAGAAATGCCACCGGAGGCTTTCACGGTCGCGATGGTGAGAATAATGCCACCCATGACAAGTACGCCAAGTTGGAGCATTTCAGTCCAGATAACGGCCCGCAACCCGCCCGATATCGTGTAAATGCCAGTCATGACAGCAAGCACAAGCACGCTCACCAGCACCGGAATACCTAGCAACGAATGCAGCGAAAGTGCCCCCAGATACAGCACCGCGCTGATTTCCACGAAAACATAAGTAAGCAGGATCAGGCCGGCGTACGTAGCGCGGGTGGCTGTGCCGAAACGCCGGTGAAGAAATTCAGGGATGGTGAAAAAGCCATTACGGATGTAAAAGGGCAGGAATATCCAGAGCAGTGCATTGAAACCCATCAGGATTGCACCCCATTCCATGGCGATCACCACGAAACCGCGGTTGTAGGCGGCACCCATGGCCCCTACGAGGTGGTGGCTGCTGATGTTCGAGGCAATGATGCTGCCGCCGATCATCCACCAGGGCAGTTTGTCGCCGGCCAGGAAATAGTCGCGCTTCGTTTGCTTGCCGCGGCGGGAAGCATAAATGCCCAACGCCAGCACTCCGAGCATGTAAATGGCAAAGATGCTGGCATCCAGGGTGGTAAGGTTAAGGTTCATAGGGCTAGTTCATACGTTGAGCCGTTTCGATGGCTGTGGTAGTCAGTTTTTCGAGCGAGCCGGGTGCAAAAGGAGTCTGCCATACTGCATACCTATCGCTCGTATACAGTCCGGAAGGTGGCAGGTAGCCTGCATAGCCGTTCACAATGTTGATGGCGGCGACCGCCTGTGGCGCCAGCGCGTTTCTCAGGTCGGTCTGGAACGAGGAATAAGCTTCGTTGGGCTGGCCGATGAGGAAAGAATCGCCAAGTTTCCAAACCCAGAGCGGCATAGGGGAAGTGTCGCCGTCGCCTACCGTTTTTCGGATCCCTCGTTTTCGCCAGAGTCTTTCTTTCAGTACATTATCTTCGCAAACCTCCCATTCCTGCTCGATTTCATGCAGTGAAGGGAGCGGTTTCAATGCAAACGGTACATCGATCTGGACCACTGCCAAATGCCGGGATGGTGCCGCTTTCTCCTTTTTCCAGATTCCGAGGGGAGCACCGGATTCCACCGCACCGCTGAACCGCAGACCGGTTTGTGGCGGTTGCATACCATACAGCACCGAAAGCACTGCGTGTCCCAGCTGCCGTCCGTAACCATCGGCCAGCGTGACGTCGCCGCTGTACTGTTCGCGGGGTGCCAGCTCGCCCGACGCACCCTGCAAGAACAAGCAGGGCGTCCGTGTTTCGGATTCAACGGTTTCGCGCATGGCGCCGATGTAATCCGGGGATATCAGCCGGTTATCCCAGGCCAGGGTGGTGGGATGGCAGGCGTAGTTGACGATCGTGCCGATCACCTTTGCATTGCTGTCGGTAATGCGCCCAACCAGGAGTGTCTCATCTGCCTGCATACCAGGGTTGAATGCGACGAGTAGCCGATCGCTGTCGGTTTCAGGCAGGTCGCGGTTGGCGGCCAGGCCGCATTGGCCATAACCCCAGGAAAGTGTAGCCTCGCAGGCAGAAGCCAGAGCACTGAGTGCAGCCCGGATAGCCGCGTCCATTACCTTTTGCAGGTAGGGGGCAATCAGTGATCCGCCCGGTTTATCTGCGTCTTCACTGAACAGACTGGGTCCTGCATGAGTATGGGAGAGGCAAAACATGAGTTGCGCCGGGCCGAGTCCCAGCGCGTCGAGGATGCCCTGTCTGAGAAGACGTTCGTCTTCCGCGCTTTTCCACCAGCCCAGGTCAGCTCCGATCAATACCAGCGGCGCGGCATCCGGCGATACCCGAAATGTCTGGCAGGTGAGGATCAACGGACGGTGAATGCCCTCGGCCACTTCATGGGTGGCAGCGCCCCAGTTGCGCGCATAAATGCCAACGGGTGGCGTAATATCTTCCTGCGCCACGCCGATCCGTCCGGCAAAGGAAGGATTACGGAATTCGGGATAGTTTTGCTTTTGCATCTAGGTTAGTAAGGAAAGCCCTCCGTCCATCAGCAACGTGCTGCCGGTCATATGGTTATTATCAGGATGGCAGAGATACGCGACCTGCTGCGCTACTTCCTCCACGCTGATCAGTTTTTTAATGGGTACCCGCTGTTCGGCCTGGTGGCGCAGCTCGGGATTGGCAGCCCAGATACCCGCGCTCAGTCCTGCATTCACGTAGCCGGGGGCTATTTCGTTGACGAGGATGCCATGCGGTGCCAGTTCCAGGGCCATACTCTGGCAGAGCATACGAATGCCCGCCTTGGAAACCGCATAGGCCGGTAATCCGGGATGCACAGCGTGTGCCGCCCAGCTGCCTGTAAAAACGACCCGTCCCGGTAACTTGCGGGCAAGAAGCCGGGATGTGGCATATTGTGTCATGAAAAAGGCACCGTTGAGGTTTACGTTCAATTCGGCCGCCCATTGTTCCGGCGTGATGGCGTGGATACCCGCGAGTGTGACCGTCGCCGCATTGGCGATGATCAGATCGGGTGTTCCGAGTGCCTGTTCTACGCCATCGATCCACGCGTGTACCGCGGAGGCATTGCCCACATCTACCTGATGGTACGTATGTGCTGCCCCGTACGTATGCAGGCGCGCGAGGAGTTCAGCGGCCTTTTTGGGTTCTCTGATGTCACCTACCGCCATGGAAGCCCCTTTTTGCGCAAATTCCAATGCAATGGCTTTACCGATGTCTCCCAATCCGCCGCTGAGCAGTACAATCCTGTTTTTGAATGTATGATCCATATAATTTTACCAATCGCCTACGCTGCCATCCTTGTAAAATGAACGTTGCAGCACTTCCTGTTGAAAGGGATATTTCCGCACTTCTTCCTCATTGATCTCAATTCCGAGCCCGGGACGGGAGTTGGGATACACGATCCGCCCTTTTTCTTCTACCTTAAAACCTTCACTCACGACATCGGATCGCCAGGGGACGTCGTTGTGCACGCTTTCGCAGATCGCATAGGCAGGCGTGGCGAAGCCAAATTCGATGGATGCCGCGGTACTTACCGGTCCCTGGGGATTGTGCGGCGCAACGGCCACTTTGTAAGCCTCTGCCAATGCCGCTATCCGGCGGACCTCGCTCAGGCCGCCGCAATGCGTAATGTCAGGCTGGATTACGCTCACGGCCCGTTTTTCGAGCATGTCGCGGAACGCATGTACCCCTGTGAGGCGCTCTCCGCTCGCGATCGGGGTTTTTACGGCACGCTGGATCAGCGCAATGTCGTCGACGCATTCCGGCCAGCAGGGTTCTTCGAAAAAGTACAGACCATAGGGTTCCAGCGCCTTCGCGAAAAGCATTCCCATGCGGGGGGAAGGGCGTGCATGGCAGTCGACCATGATGTCGATCTCGTCGCCAACGGCTTCGCGCATGGCGGCTACGCAGGCTTCCGCATAATGTACGGGTTGCAGGCCTTCCAGCGGGGCTGTCTCAGGCACCGCCATGGATTTGAATGCAGTAAAACCATCCTCCACCGCACGCTGCGCCAGTTCTCCGAAGCGCTTGGCGTCGTCGGGGCGGGTGTTGTAAAAATCTTCCATTTTACCGCCACCCAAATGGCAGTACAAGCGGATATAGTCGCGCACACGGCCTCCCCACAGTTCATGGCAAGGTACGCCATGTATTTTTCCAAGGATATCCCACAACGCGATGTCGATGCCGCTGATGGCTGTACCCCGTACAACGCCATTGCCGTGCCAGAAATGCTGGCGGTACATCATCTGCCAGAGATGTTCGATCCGTCGCGGATCTTCGCCGATTAGCAACTGCGAAAGGTCTTCAATGGCTCCTACGACCGAGCGGGTGTGCCATTCGAGCGTGGCTTCACCCCAGCCCCAGAGGCCGGGCTGGTCGGTTACTACTTTTACAAAAATCCAGTTGCGCATACGGGCATGGCAAACCTGGGTTTCAATGGCGGTAATCTTCATCGCGTGCTACTGGGTAATGGTCTGGAATATTTCGCTAATGACCTCCTGGGTTTTTTCAAGCGTGATTTCAATGTCTTTTTCGGTATGGGCAAATGAAATGCTTCCCTGCTTGATCGGCAGTGGAAAGTTGAAAATCCCCTTTTCAATCAGTTTCAGGCGGTAGTTTTTATCAAATGCGAAATCATGGTTTTTCGCGATGTCGTGGAAGTCCACCGGTGCGTGGTCCATGAAATAAATGCAATAGGCCGACCCCTGGCGGGCAATATGGTAAGGTTTGTCGAGACCCGAAAAAATGGCGTTGAGCCCATCCTCCATCATTTGTCCCAGTTTGTAGATATGACCGTACACATCGTGTTCCCGCGATGCCAGTTTTTTCAGGGTCGCAATGGCTGCTGCGGTCGTGAGGGGGAATGCATTGTAGGTTCCGGCGATGAGCGCACGTTTGCTGCGCTCGGGATGCACGAAATAATCCATGTACTCCTTTTTGCCGCCGATCACACCCAGAGGGTACCCGTTGGCGACGGCTTTGCCAAACGTACTCAGGTCGGGAGTAACGCCGCTGATGCTCTGATAACCGCCCAGCGCGTGGCGGAAACCTGTTTTTACCTCGTCAAAAATCAGCAGGAAGCCGTTTTCGTCCGCCAGTTTACGCAGGCCTTCAAGGTAACCTGGTTGCGGTTTTACGATACCGATGTTTTGCAGGACCGGTTCGAGTATCAGGCAAGCCACGGGGTAGCGTTTCAGGATATATTCCACCGATTCAAGGTCGTTGTAGTTGATGACGTGGATCAGTGATTTATGCTCGTCAGGGATCCCGGCAGACAGTGAATCAAAAGGATATTCACCCGGACTCACACGTTCGCCGACGTCGCTGAGAGCGCTGATCACATTGCAGGCCACGTCGTTATGCCAGCCGTTGTAGCCGCCCTGCATGACGATCACATGATCTTTGCCGGTCACCGAACGCGCAATGCGAATGGCGTGATAGGTCGCCTCGGAACCGGTAGTGGTGATCTGGATGCTATCGACGGACGGTACGCTTTGACAGAATAGTTCTGCAAACTGCCCTTCGAGGTCGGTAGGGCCGGCGCCCATGAGTACGGCATTCTGACCGAGGAGGTCCTGTACGGCCAGGTTAATGTCGGGATCATTGTGCCCCAGAAAAGAAGCTGCAAAACCAGCCTGATAATCGATATACTCATTGCCCTCGAGGTCCCACACGCGGCTTCCCTGTCCTTTTGTAAAGCAGATATTCGGATCAGATTTCCTGTTGAGCGACACCACGCCGCCAGGAATCCATTGTTCGTTGTTTTTCAGAAGTGCGAGTGATTTTGGCCACTTGTTCATCGGATGTGTTTGTTTGGTATTTGAATTGGATAAAAGCTGTAATGGATTTGCATGAGTATCGTGTTTTCCGGGACCGGGAACGTGCCCGGAGCGTAGTTATCAGGTTTAGGAAAGGGCTGTCGGTGCTGGCTGAGTTTTATTGTTTAGTGAAGGTAGTGTATGACTTTTAATTAGTATACAAATATATTAATTTTTTGTATACAAAATTAGAAACATAGCGGAGTAGCACCGATTCGATACTATTGGAGATGGTTGTTAATGTAAAAATACATTTCGACGCTGCGGCCCGGAACGCAGCCGGTCAATCTGCATATATATCCTGGTAATGTCCCCTGAGCGCTGTCGCTGCGCTCGGGGGGACAATATGTGGTATCAGCATACATCACCACTGTCATAGTTCTAGTCGAAACTGGGGATTTTCATGTATTCCCCGTCTTTCAGCGCCGACTGATGTGCGACAATGCCCGGGGCGGTGTAAGCCAGCGCTTCGTGGATATCGATCACGGGTTTGCGGTTGTTGATAATGGCATCCACAAATTCGTGCGTGATGAACGTGTGTGAACCGCCGTGGCCACTATTGTGGCGAAGCGTTTTCGGAAGCAGGTCGGTGTTCCACCAGTCGGCAGGTTTGTACGGCTGCATTTCCGGTTCTGCGATTTTAAAGCCGCCGTCGTCGGTCCCAACCTTTTCCGTTGCGAATACTTTGTGCGGCTCATTGTGCTTGTATTCGCTGTAAAGGCTCATCTTGTCGCCCCGCCATTCACCCCGCTCACAACCTACCAATGCGCCTTTCCAGCATACTTCGCCTGTGAATGCATGACCTTTGTTGGTTCTGAAAAAAGCTGTTTCGTTCCAGAATGGATTTTTGTAGGGGTTGCCTTTCAGCATGGGGCTATCGTCTCCCCAGCCCTGGCAGGACACATGCGTCAGTCTTTCACCGGTGACGGCGATCAGGAAAGACGTGACGTGGGTAGGGTAGAGCATTGGCGGAAGTCCGTGGCGCCAGGTAGGTTTGCCATTATTTTCAAAATACAGCACTTCGAGTCCCGGGTGATAGTACTGGGCCGAGCTGCTGAAGATCGTGCCGAACTTGCCTTCCTTGTGAAGCTGCCTGGCCGTAAGGGTTTCCTCGCGAAATACCGAGGTTTCAGCCATCATGTAAGTAAGTCCGGTCTTTTTAACGGCGTCGAGCACCTGCCCGCATTCTTCGATGTTCATAGCTGCCGGCACTGCGCACAATACATGCTTGCCCGCCCGCAACGACTGTATCACATGCTTTGCGTGGTCGGGTGCGGGCGTAAACAATGCAACGGCCTCTATTTTGGGGTCTTTCAGTAATTTTTCGAGCGACTCGTAGGACTTGCTGCATTGGTAGGTCTTCATCAATGCGGCGCGACGGTCGGGAATGAGATCACTGACGGCTTCTACAACGCAATTGGGATGTTCATGAAAGTAAAAGCCAAGCCCGAACCGGCCACCCACCACGCCGACGCGCAATTTCCGGTCTGAAACAGGAGGCCCGGCGAATGCAAATCGTGGTGATATCGACAAAGCCGAGGCAGCGGCGCCTGCCAGCGTCAGGAACCTGCGGCGATCAATCTGATTTTGTATCTCTTTCATGCTCATTGAATTTGGGAATTAGGTTTAATATCGTTTTCCGGGTAGTTTATTGAAATTACTTAATAGTTCGGGTTTTGGACCAGCGTCGCCTTGCCGTCCTTTATGCTCAGGTCAATTTGTGCCAGAGGGATCGGGTAAATTTCGTTCTTGCCCTGCACAAACTGGGCTCCCACCATATAATAATGGTTGAAATTAGGGACATTGACTTCATGTTTGATGTAGTCGTTGAGTACCTTGGCCATGTAACCGGTCCCCTTGTCGTACCGCTGCAGATCGTAAAAGCGGTGGTGCTCCATGGCCAGCTCGAGTTTCCGTTCGAAGCGCACCGACTCGCGGGCAAAATCCTTGCCTTTTTGAGTGAAATGGCCGTTGTATAGCCCTACTTTATAATTGGCGGCGAATTCGTTGGTGACCCCTTTCATGGGATCCTTGTCGTCGATGTATTTTTTGACCCATGTTTTCGGGTTTGCGGCTCTCGCCCTTACCCTGTTTACGTAGATCTCCGCCTGCGCAAGACTTCCTACCTCCACTTCTACCTCGGCTGCCCATAATAATATGTCTGCGAAACGGATGAGGTTATACGTATTGGCTGTGCTTTGGACTTCCCGTGAAAGTGGTTCTGCCTGTGGGTTGGCGTGCTTCACATGCAGGTACGGGCCGGCTACACTTTGCTGCCGTACCCAGGACAATCCCGGATTAACCCCCCAATCGAGATAGGGGATTCCTCTTCTGCCGACCGTCCAGTCCAGGCGTGAGTCCAGTGTGCCTTTGTAGGGCTCGAAAGGACTAGAGGATAAAATCCCCAGGTCGTGCTTGACATCCGAATCATTGAAAGTGTCCAGCAGCGGCAAACCGGTAGCCGGGTCGGTCTTGTAGGAATTGACCAGCGAAAAGGAGGGTTGATAGAAACCATAACTGGGAAAGGGGCCGCCGTAAGGACCGGCATTTCCATCTCCGCCCGGTCCGTTGCCATTGGCGCCATTGGCTCCGTCGTTGACCGAATACATAATCGCGAAAACCTGCTCGGGACCGTTCTTTGTGGATGGCCGGAAGTTATCAAAATAATGCTCGTGCAAGTTGTATTTGAGCCCGTTGCTGGTGACGCCGTTCTGGATGATGTCGTCGAGCAGCGGCTTTGCTGCCGTGTGTTTGTTCTGGAACATATAGGTCTTTACCAGAAATGCCTTGGCAGCCCATTTGTTGGCTCTGCCCACCTCCGTTTTGGTCGGCGTAAGATGGTCTGCCGCATATTGGAAATCCTCTTCGATCAGGGGCCATGCGGGTGCCGTGTTCGGGACGTAATAATTGCCTGCCGTGGCGCTGATTGTTTCATCCACAAATGGAATGTTCTTCCACATCATGGCTATTTCCAGATGGTATTCCCCGCGCAGAAAGCGCGCCTCCGCTCTGATCTGTCCGGCGGCCGCCTCGGCAATCCCGCCGTTTTCTTCCACTATTTTGAGCAGTCGCAAAACATCGTTTGCCCGCTGGACGCCTGCATACAGCTGTTTCCAGCGCTCGTTCATGCCTTGGGTGGCGGCGGTATGCGTATAGCTTTCGTAGGTCGGGACTGGCTGCAAAGCGCCTGCTTCCGTTCCGGTATGGGCGTCGTCGGAGGTGACGCCGCCGAAGATCCACCTTCCCGCTGCCCAGCCCCCGCCGGGGTTGCCATCCAGGAGCGAGTATGCGCCGATGAGAAGGCCATTGACACCTGCTTCGTTGGCAAGACTGCCTGAAAACAATGCCCCCTTTGGTGCTCTGTCGAGGAAGTCATCCTGGCAGGAGGTGATATGCAGGGCTGTTAGGACCAGCAGGGTTATTCTTGTGATTTTTGCTTTTATCGCTTTCATGATTTCCAATCGCTGTTTGGTTTAGGTATTTCAAAATGACAGGTTTAACCCCAGCAGGTACACGGGCTCATTGTTGGGATAGTTGGCCCAGTCGATCCCGAAGCTTGAACTGCTTCCGTCCAGCTCGGGGTCGAGACCTGTATACTTCGTGATGGTAAACAGATTCATTGCCTGTGCATAAACCCGCAGGTTTTTGAACTTGGCCCATTGCAGCAAAGGCAGATTGCCGAAGTTGTAGCCGGCACTCAATGTCCTCAGTTTTAGGAAGGACGCGTTTTCGACAAAGTAGGAGTTAAAAACGCCAGCGGTACTAAAACTGTTTTGTCCTTCGATCTTTGGAATATCCGTGTCGGGATTTTCGGGAGACCATGCATTCAGGAGCCGGTTGCTCTTTGCGCCGACGTAAGTACCGAAAAAGTCAGTTTGCACCCTGATCGCATTGACGGCCTGGTTACCCTGCGAGCCGAAGAAAATAGCCGAAAAATCCAGCCGTCTGTATTTTAGGGACAGGTTTACGCCATAAGTAAAGTCCGGGTTCGGGCTGCCGAGGAATGTGCGGTCGGACGGGTCGATTTTTCCGTCTCCGTTGACGTCCATATAACGGAAACGCCCCGGTGCGGCTGCATTCTGGGTAGGTGCAGCGGTTACCTCCGCTTCATCCCGGAAAAGCCCCGTGACTTTGTAGCCGTAGAACGCACTCACCTCCTGGCCGACCTGATTCCGCACGATGGGTCCCAGCTGCTGGTGGCTAGCCGCATCGAAGTAGCCCGGTTGAGGAACCTTGATAACCTCGTTTTTGTAGGCCGTGATGTTGGTTCCGATCGAGTAGGAGAGGTTTTCTCCTCCTTTGCCGTGAAAAGTGGCTGCGATATCGACGCCCTTGTTCCGGATATCGCCGATATTGACCGTTGCGGGAGTTACCCCGCCGGCAATGCCCGGCAAGGTCAGGCCGAAGAGCAAACCTTTGATTGATTTTTTGTAGTATTCGATGGAGAAATCCAGCTTGTTGTTCCACAGCGAAGCGTCGAGACCAATGTTGGAGATGACGTTCCGTTCCCAACCGGTCCGGGGATTGCCCGAGCGGGTCTGGATAAATCCTTGCACGGAGCTGTTGCTTGTACCCTTAATGTCGTAGTACGCATTACCGGCCGTTCCTCCGTAAAGATCGAACTGGTTCTCGGGGGCTACGTTGTTTTGGGAGCCGAGCACGCCGTAGCTGGCCCTGATCTTTAAGTCGCTTACCCAATTTACATTCTTCATGAACTTTTCCCCCGACAAGCGCCAGCCCAGCGAGACCGAGGCGAAGTTACCGTATCGGTTTTCCGGCCCGAAGCGGGAAGAGCCGTCCCTTCTGACGGTCGCACCCAGCAAATACCTGTCGTCATATGCGTAGTCGAGCCGGCCAAACATAGACCACAATGCTTCCTCGCTGGCTCCGCTGGAGTTGGCAATATTGGTGGTGCCGTTGTCCAGTGTGAGATAATCGGGATCCGCGGAGAAGTATTTGGCACGCGAGCCCGACAGCGATCTTCCCGCTTGCTCAATGGATTCTGTACCGGCGAGTGCGGTGAGGCTATGTTTGCCGAAATATTTGCTGTAAGTCAATGTGTTGGTCCAAACCAGTCTTCTGAAAAAGGAAGAGCTTTCGCTAAACGAGTTGGGGTTGAGAAATCCCTCGGCTCGTTCGTAAGGGGTGTAGGTAAAAGCATAATTGTAGGCATTAGTGAGGACTCCGCCATAGCTGGTCCTGAGTTTGAAATCTTTCAGGAACGTGATCTCCAGGAAGACATTACCCACCGCATTCCAGGAGTTATTTTGATTAATGGCCGTGCGCTCCTGGCTTGCAACCGGGTTGGTACCGGTGCCAACGTTCACGCCCATACGCGTACCGCCGTAGTTGCCCATGATATCGTGAGTAGGGATGATGGGCATCATCCGCGCAACTTCCGCAACATTACCGAACTGGTTGTCGGTGGCCATGCCGGGGCTCGACCGATAATACAGGTTCAGATTTTGTCCGGCCACCACGTTTTTGCCGATGTTGAACGAGGTGTTCACCCTTCCAGAGTAGCGTTTGAGATAGGTTTCAATGGCAGTTCCCTGCTGGTTGAGATAGCCGACAGACACGAAGTAGCTGGACTTGTCGTTCCCTCCCCGGACCGACAGGTTGTGGTCGGTCCGCATGGCGGGTTTGAAGAACTCATGAAACCAGTCGGTTCCGGCTTTGTTTACTTTCTGGATCAGGTAGTTGTTGGCGGGATTGATCGGGTCGAACCGGTAGCGCGACGGATCAACCAGTGGATTACCTTCGTTGGCAATGCCGTTTCCCTGCGGGCCGGCGTACAGATAATCGGGTATGCCGTTGACGAACAATGGGTTTTGCGGATTGGCGATCAGGGATAGCCTTGAAAATGTTTCCGGGTCGCGGATGGTGTTGAACGGGTTGCCCGAAAGCGGGACCTGCACGCCAGCGTAAGCGTCGTAGCTGACAGTTGTTGTTCCTGCCTGGCCTTTCTTCGTAGTGACGATCAATACGCCGTTGGAGCCTCTGACGCCGTAAATCGCCGCGGCCCCGGCATCTTTCAGTACCTGTATGGATGCTATGTCGTTGGCGGCTATATTGTTAAGATCCGCTTCTACGCCGTCCACAAGTACCAGTGGTGCAGAGTTTCCAAAAGAGGAAATCCCTCTCACAAATACATTACTTCCCTTGCCCGGGACCCCCGAGCTGATCACGTTTACACCTGCTGCCTGTCCCTGCAGCGCCTGGAAGGTGGACCCGGTTGGGACTGACTTTACCGCATCCATGCTGATGACCGCTACTGAACCGGTAATGTCTTTTTTTCGCTGACTCGAATAGCCTGTTACTACGATCTCGTTCAATGCCTGCGCGTCGGTAGCGAGCTGGACGTTGAGTACCGAAGCCGTGCCGACCGTCACGTCCTGGCTGATATACCCGATGAATGAAAATGTGAGCACCTGATCGGCGGTGGCGTCTATGTTGAAACGGCCCTGGTTGTCCGTAGTCGTGCCCCGACTGGTGCCTTTGATAATGATGTTGACGCCGGGCAGCGGCTGGCCGCTAGCCTTTTCGGTGACGGTTCCTTCGATCTGCTGGATCGGAAAGGATTCGGCTGCCAGTGAGCCGCAACAGAAGTACAGGAGCAGGAGGACGAACCTCAGGTAGTAAAGGTTTGATTTTCTCATCGGGCAGGATTGGGTTAAGCGAGTGGTTATTATGGTATACAAATATATATTATTTTTGTATACAAAAAATTTATGTGCATGTTTTTGGCGAAAAATGCTAAAAAGTGGATCCCTGGGCGGTTTTTGCCAAAGAATCCACTTGCCGGGAAAATAGAATACGGAATTTTATGAAATGCTGGGTGGGCGACGGCTTATTCGGTGACGCCGTCGAGTACGGCTGCTTCGCCGCGGAGGAGATGTTTGTTCAGGACGGTTTCCGCTTGCGCGAGATCTCCTTCTTTAATAGCCCTGACGATCTCCCGGTGCTCTTTGTCGGTGAGCTCGTAGTCATCCATATGGGATTGGGCCTGACCGAGTTTTTGATGAAAAAGCGGAATGTTGCTGACCTGGTAGAGAGAAATCAGCTTTTTATTGCCCGCGCTGGCAATCAATGTCTCATGGAATTTAACATCGGCTTCGCATGCGCCGCTCAGGTAGCCCCGGCGGATCATGGATGAAAAATCCTCGCATATCTCTTCGAGTTCTGCAATGTTTTGAGTGGTAGCGCTTTGTACCAGTATCCGCAACGCGCCAATTTCAAGGATCTGCCGCATCTGCCGGATCTCACGCACATCGTCGGCTGTCATCGGGCGAATAAAAAAACCTCCCTTCTCGCCGAAAACAACCAATTCTTCGCCCAAAAGGCGGTTGAGGGCTTCTCTGACCGAAATGCGGCTGACATCCGTACGACGTGCCCATTCGTCTTCTTTGAGCCTGCTGCCCGGCGCAAGCTGGTTCGAGAGGATCTTGCGCCGCATTTCAAGGTACACTTTGTTGGCTTGGGAATCTGATTTCATTTAATTTTTGTATACAAAATATATTATTCGGGGTAAACGATGGTTCGCGATGATTAATTCCTGCGGGCCTGGCTGTAGTGCATAAAAGTAATGGTTTTCGTAACATTTGCGATGGCCAGGGCTTGGGCAATGCTTTACAATCTGTTAACGTACCTTTTGGAACTTGCTTTATCTGGAATGTCTTTTTATCTTATGTAAAGGTGTCGTGCCGGCGATCGGTCACGACCGGGTTGATATGAACGAAAGACAGAAACGGCTCCGGGAGCGACGACTCATCAAACTTTCCATCCTTACCGGATCGGTTTTTACGATATGGGCTATCATCGTCGGTATAGCAGGTGGTTCCAAATCCATTATTTTCGACGCACTTTTTTCAATGGTGGGCATTAGCCTTTCAGGGGTGTCGCTGCTTGTGAATAATTTTGTTCGTAAGCCGGACGACGACGGCCTGCCATTCGGCCGGGCACAGTTCGAGCCGTTTTCGATGACGCTGCAATCGGCGGTGATCATTTTCCTCTGTTTGTATTCACTTGCGACGTCCGTCATGGATATGATCAACGGCGGCAAGCTGGTGGAGCTCGACATTGCGTTGCCCTACCTGATCGCATCCATCATCGGATGCTTTCTGCTATGGCTGTATTTTCGAAAAATGGCGCTGCAAATCCGGTCGGAGTACGTCCGGATAGAGGCTACCGAATGGCAGCTGGATGCATTACTGAGCACCGGTGTACTGGTGGTGCTATCGCTGGGCTACTTTTTGCGGGACACACCTCTGGCATACCTGATCCCCTACCTCGATCCTGGTATGGTGATCATCATTTCGATCCTTTTTCTGCGCATTCCTGTGCGCACGTTCTGGAAAAATGTGCGGGAACTGCTGCAATTCGCACCCGATGACGATGTGGAGGAAAAGATCCATCTCGAGGCGGAAGCTATTTCGAAACGCTACGGTTTTGTCGATGAATACGTAAGGGTGGCCAAAACGGGCAGCAGCTACACCATCGAGATCGACTTTCTGCTGCCGGAAGAGCTGGCGGCCATGCAGGTAAGGGAGCTGGATGGTGTCCGGCAAGAGCTCTACGAACGCATCCGGGGCGACTACAAAATGTGGCTGACGATCTCCTTCACCACCGAGCGAAAATGGATGATCTGAATCACTGGGCCTGTCTTAACGCCGGCAGCTCAGCTGCATTTGCTTGGGTGTGATGCCGAATTTTCTTTTGAAAGCCTGGATAAAGTTGCTGCCATTGGCATAACCGACCTGGCTTGCTACTTCATCGATCGTCATATCGAAGTACAGGAGCTTGTGCCTGGCGTATAGCATCCTTTTTTCATGAATGAGCTCATACACACTCGTATTGTAATTCCGCCTGAAACCTTCACGGATCTGATGTTCCGAAAGGCGAGCATGTTTTGCAATGTCTTCCAGCGAATGAATGGTCAGGTAATGGGTACTCAGGTATTCGTGGATTTCAGCAAGTTGCCGGTTCGTTTCCGACGATGGGCGATATGCGGTATGTTCTTCCTGGTATTGTTGCAATTGCAAAGCCAGCAGTTCGAGTATTTTGCCGTTCAGGTACATTTCAGCGAGGTCATCAGCGACGGGTGCATGAAGGATGCGGTGCAAAACGGAATGCATTTCAGCATTGACCGGTGCCGCCTTGTCGAAAAGCGCCAAAGGCCGTTGGTTTTCCAGGGCAGTTTCAAGTTCTTTTACCGGACTGCCATTTTGTTGCAGAAATTGCAGCAAATGCTCCTTTTTCAGGATCAATGCAAGGTATTCAAATCCTTTCTGACGGTTGTAAAAGATATCCGAATCGAAATTTTCAGAATAATAAATGTTGTACTCGGCGGGTTGCAGCGGATGCTCTCCGGGGATATCGCGGAACCGTGCATTGGAAAACCCGGTCAGTTGGAAGTGGAGGCTGATGTGCGGCTCGCTTTTCATGCCCCGGATTTGCATGTCCTCCATAAAATCGGCCTGAAAACGGATAATGCCGAAATTGCGGGCGTAAAGATTCTTCACGCGGTGGTTCACGAAGGGTATTCGCGGCGCATCGTGCTCGAAAGTATCCACCGAGGGCTGCGTAAGGAACTTCCTGGCCGCGATCTCCCGGTATGATTCATGATCAATGATATAGGCCATATGCAAATTTCAATGTTTTTATCCTCTATCCCAATATTTTTCAAAGCCGCGCGATCATACCTTTGCCTAAAACCAGTTTGTATTGAAATGAGCATTTTAGTAACAGGCAGCGCAGGGCATTTGGGTGAGGCGCTGATGCGCACGCTGAGGGCGAATGGGACACCTGTGACAGGGCTGGACATGAAGCCGTCGGCCTACACCGACCTGGTGGGCGACATTGCCGACCGGGCCTTTGTCGCCGTGGCCGTTAAAGGCATTACAAATATCATCCACACCGCGACCCTGCACAAGCCGCATGTCGCCACGCACGGCAGGCAGGATTTTGTGGATACAAACATTACCGGCACACTCAATCTTCTGGAAGAGGCCGCAGAGCAGGGCGTAGTTTCGTTTATTTTCACAAGTACCACCAGCACGTTCGGTGCGGCGATGAATCCGGCCAAGGACGAGCCCGCGGCATGGATCACCGAGGATGTTAATCCATTGCCAAAAAACATATACAGTGTAACGAAGCTTGCCGCGGAGAACCTTTGTGAGCTGATGCACCGCAAAACCGGCTTGCCTGTGCTCATCCTGAGGACGTCACGCTTCTTTCCGGAAGACGACGACAATGCCGAAACCCGCAGACTTTTCAGCACGCCCAACGTGCAGGCCCTCGAACTGCTCTATCGCCGGGTCGACGTGGCGGATGCCGTCACCGCGCATTTATTAGCCATGAAAAAAGCGCCGGAGATAGGCTTTGGTAAATATATTATTTCGGCGACCACCCCTTTTACGCCTCCGCACCTGGCGCAACTCCATTCCAACGCAGCGGCGGTCATCCGATCACTCTATCCGTCATGTGAAGCACTTTTTGAAGTGAACGGGTGGAAGTTTTTCTCTGGAATAGATCGGGTATATGTGAATGAAAAGGCCCGACAGGAACTGGGCTGGCGGGCGGAATATGACTTTGGGTACGTACTCCAAAGCTTGCAAAACGGAACGGATTTCAGGAGTGAGCTGGCCCGGAAGGTAGGGAGTAAAGGTTATCACGAGGAGGAATTTGAGGACGGGCCGTTTCCGGTAGAGCCTTGAACAGAAGTTGCCGGTCCAAAAATAATGACACCCTGATGGAATCGTTCAAGTCATGGAATGTGGATGGTACCATCCACATTCCATGACTTAAACGACTCCGCGAGCGGATCAGTGAATTGAATGAGGTGTTATCGTACCTGCTATCCCATAGCTGTGCAGATTTCAACCAGAAAGCCATTCGGGTCGCGGACGTAAGAGACAACCTGTCCCCAGGACTTGGTCTGGGGCTTTGAAACCAGCGTGGCTCCGGCCGTCAATGCTGTTTGGAATGCTTCTTCCACATTGCCGACCGTAAAGCCGATCTCGATCCCGAACGGTTTTCCTGCCGGGTCGCTCTCGGTGAAGCCGCCGGGAATGTTGGTTTGTACCAGGCCGGCGGCGGCAAATGAGAGCGTCGTGCTCCCGGTATTGAGTTCGCCATAGTCGTTGTCAGGTGAGATGAATTTTCTTTCAAAGCCGAATGCCCTTTCATAAAAGGTAATCGATGCGGTTACATCCCTGACGTACAAGATGGTGTATGCGAATTGTGCCATGTTTATGATGGTTATAGATGATCGATGGGCGCATGCCGGATCACATTCCCTGCTGCGTCGATCGGAATGTACAAGTTGTAGCAAACTTCCCAGATATTTCCCTCCACATCGGAAAACAGAAAATAACAGCCCCCGATAGCAGGTTCTGTGGGCTCCTGGATGATGCTGACGCCTTTGGCTAGCAAATCATGATAAATATCCTCTACCTCCCGGCGTGAATTGACCATGTATCCCAGATTGAACGGCCGGAATCCCGTACCCTCGGGGCTCGCATTGTTGAATTTCGCAAGATCTTTCCGCCCATACAAACCCAGCAATATGCCATTCAGTTTGAAGAATACAATGTCCTGGTTGGCAGCTTCGATATGCCACCCCAGCGTTCCGGCGTAGAAGTCCCGTAGTTTTGGCAGATCGTCCGCTGCCAGCATCAATACGCTCATTCTTTGTTCCATCATCATAGGTAATTTGTTGATGGAGCAAAACTAATGGCTGCCGGGCAGGTCGTGTTTGGAAAAATGCGACAAAATCAGAGCAGCGATGGGACGACGCCCGCGTATTTCCGGATTTCGTTGGTTAAGTGGGCATGATCATAGTAACCTGCTTCCAGTGCAATGTCCAGGAGCGCATGCCGGTCGCTGGTTTTGATCAATTGCAAAGCATATCTGAATCGGATCACATTGATAAATTCCTTTGGACTTAGGCCTACGTATTCCTTGAATGCGCGCTGTAATTGGCGTACGGTCGTGCAGTGGTTTTGGGCGAGGGTGGTGACCTCTATCATGCCGTTTTTGCTTTCTATTTCCCCGATAACCGGCATCAGGCGGGGCAGTGCCCCATGCAGTCTTTTCAGGAGAAACTCGTCGAGACATACCTTCGGCGAAATGTCCGTACGGTGGAGGTCCGGAGCGAGTTTGTTATCGAATTCGACGGTCAAATTGGTAAACTCGTGCAACGGTCCGTATCGGTAAAAAGCAGAAAAGCCAGCCGGCCTGAAACGTATGCCGATCAGTTGGGAATGAGGCGAAACGGTCGAGTCGATGCTGTGCGACATCGTCCCGACGAGATAGCTCTGCTCGCTTTTCATGAAAAAGCCATTCGCGTCGGGCAACTCGTCGTCGCCGAGGTTGACGATAATATCCACACAGCCATCCGGCAGAATGCTTTGGACGGTCGCAGGCATTCCGTCGCCCCTAAACTGCCAGTAGGCATCGATGTAAGGCGTCAGGGCGGGGTGGGGGCGATATTCGACATAGGCCATATCACTTCGTGCTTGCTGCGATCACCGGCATTACAAACTGCCAGGCAGGCACTTCGGTTTCCCGGTGTTCTTTTTTTACAATATCGTCAAATTGCTTTAAAATATCAGGCCGCTGAGCGGCGACATCGGTCGTTTCGCTACGGTCGGTTTTGAGATTGAACAACTGCCAGCCATTGCCTGGATTTTTACGGAGGTCGGTCTTGACGCCCTTCCAGTCACCCATTCGGACGGCGATCTGTCCGCCTTTTTCAGGGTATTCAAAGTACAGATAGGCGTGTTGCCGTTGTTTGTTTTTCTGTCCCAGCAGCTCAGGAAGCAGGGAAATGCCGTCGGTAGGCGGTGTTTTTTGTCCGGTTAATTCGGCTAATGTCGCCAGCAGGTCGAACTGGGCGGAAATGTGGTCGCTCACGCTTCCGGCCTTGATCTTACCCGGCCAGCGGGCGATGAATGGTTCGCGGATACCACCTTCGTACACATCCATTTTCAGCCCACGCAATCCGGCCACGCTGTTGAAGAATTTCGCATCCACTCCTCCATTGAAAGTAGCACCATTATCGCTGCTGAACATGATGATCGTATTGTCTTCCAGTCCCATGGCCTTGATTTTGTCCATCACGATTCCCACCTGTTCGTCCAGAAATGTGATCATGGCGGCGTAGGTGGAAAGCGGGTATTTGGTGGAGACATAACCTCTTTCGCCATAATAGGGCTTCTCGTCGAACTGGCCTACATATTGTTTTACAAATTCATCCGGCGCCTGCAACGACACGTGTGGTACTGTGTAAGGCATATAAAGGAAAAATGGTTTGTCCTTGTTCTTTTCCATGAATGCCAGTGCTTTCTCGGTCATTTTCAGCGGGGCATATTCTTTTCCCTTGAAGGACTCGAAGTCGGCGTCGGTAGCGGTAGCCGGGTTCAGTTTCCGGTGAACGTCCTGCCAGGGTTGTGCAAGGGTGTCCCAGCGATCATTTTCCCAGAGGTGCGAGGGGTACTGGTTATGGGCCTGTTTCTGATCGAGATAGCCATAGTAATAGTCGAAGCCCTGTTTACTGGGGGCCCCTTCAGTGTTGTTCATTCCCATTCCCCATTTACCGGTGAGCGCGGTAGCATAGCCTTTTTGTTTCAGCAATTCGGCTACTGTGAATTCTCCGGCGGGCAGCGGCATTTGTCCGCGTTCTTCCTCGTCCTTAAAACCACCCAGTTCAAGATTCCCGCGGATGGCCGAGTGGCCTGCATGCTTGCCGGTCATGAGCATGGCGCGGGCGGGGGCGCATACGGGTGTGCCGGTGTAATGCTGGGTGAACCGCATACCTTCCCGGGCGAGACGGTCGAGGTTGGGTGTTTTGATCTTTTGCTGTCCGTAGCAACCCAGTTCACCGTATCCGAGGTCGTCTGCATAGATGTAAATGATATTCGGGCGCTGCGGGTCTTTCGGTTTTGGTGGCTGGTGTGTAAAGGAAAGGCCTGCCAGGCTGGCGGCGAGAAACAGGGTCAGGTTGGGCATAAAGGTTTGGGTATAGGATAAAGGTCTGCTGCGGGCAGTTTTCAAAGATAAGGGGGAGGGCAGTTATTCTGTTAAATTCCGATAACAAATGCATTGTGTTTCCCGAAACCTCCGGGTTCGTGTATATTTACGGACTTATTCAAAACTAAACCCGCATGTCCGAAAAAGCCAAACCCGGAGCACCCAAACAGCCGGGGATATTCAGCTTGCTGGCTCCATATAAGGGGTTGATCGTGTTATTGTTACTGTTTGCGTTGCTGGGCAATGGGATCAACCTTTGGTTACCCACATTAATCGCCGACGGCATCGACGATTACACCCATCAGCGCTTCGACCTGGAAGGCATTCTGATTGAATTTACCATTTCCGTGACGCTGGTGTTTGTTTTCGGGTACCTTCAGAGCGTGGTTCAGACCTATGCCTCGGAGAAGGTGGCACGCGACCTGCGCACGAAGCTCTCCGACAAGATCTCACGCCAAAGCCATGCATTCATCGAGCAGACCAACCCTTCGAAACTGCTGACCAACCTCACAGCAGATACCGATTCGATCAAGCTGTTCGTATCCCAGGCTATCGTTTCCATTGTTTCATCCATTTTCATCATCATCGGGGCGAGTGTCCTGTTACTGAGCATTAACTGGAAACTCGCATTGACGGTCATAGCCATTATCCCGATCATCGGGGGTACTTTTTTCCTAACCTTAAAAAAGGTCCGTACGCTCTTTGTTCAAAGCCGTGAAGTGATCGACTGGCTCAACAAGATCATCAATGAGAGTATCCTGGGTTCCGCGCTGATCCGTGTGGTCAATTCCCAGCAACTCGAGTATGTCAAGTTCCTGGAAGCGAATACCAAGGCGAAAGGCTTCGGTCTGGCGATTCTGAACCTGTTTGCCGGGCTGATTCCTGTAGTGACATTTACGGCGAACCTTGCGGGGCTTACGATCCTGGTACTCGGGGGGCATTTCGTCATCGAAGGGGATATGACACTGGGAAGTTTTGCGGCATTCAACAGCTACCTGATGATCCTGATCTTCCCGATCCTGGTCATCGGGTTCATGAGCAACATCATTGCCCAGGCGACGGCCTCGTTTCAGCGGATTTCTTCTGTTTTGAATGCGCCGGACCCCGTGGAGAGTGGTGCTTCACAAGAGCTGTTGAAAGGGAATACCGAACTTCGGAATGTGACGGTTCGCTATGGCGAAAAGCCTGCGCTCAAAGATATTAACCTGTCGGTGCAGGCCGGGTCCCGGATCGCGGTGATCGGGCCAACGGCAGCCGGCAAGACACAGTTGCTCTACCTGCTCACCGGTCTCATCGCGGCGCAGGAAGGGAGCGTTACCTACGACGGCAAGCCCATTGATTATTACGATAGTGAATCATTTCACAGGCAGGTGGGCTTTGTGTTTCAGGATAGCATCATTTTCAACATGAGTATCCGTGAAAACATCGCATTCAGTACCACCGTAACAGACGAATCCCTGCAAAAAGCCATTGACACCGCCGAACTGACGGCTTTTATCGAAGGCCTGCCGGATGGGCTCGATACGATCGTTTCCGAGCGTGGTTCCAGCCTTTCGGGCGGACAGAAACAGCGGATCATGCTGGCGAGAGCATTGGCAGTGAACCCCAGGGTGCTGCTGCTGGACGATTTTACGGCGCGCGTGGACACCAATACCGAAAAGAAAATCCTGGCCAATGTGGAGCGCAACTATCCGGGGACCACACTGATATCGGTAACGCAGAAAATTGCGGCAATCGGGCATTACGACCAGATCGTCGTGCTCATGGAAGGTGAGCTCATCGGATGCGGTACGCACGAGGAGCTGATGCATACGAGCCCGGAATATGTGCAGATTTTCAATTCGCAACAAAGTACCAGCAACTATGAATTACGATCTTAACAAACTTTCGGAACAGCAAGCCAGGACCTCTACCCGCAAGGCGCTGGGAAAGTTGTTGAAGCTGATTTCACATGAGCGTGGGAATCTCGCACTGGCGCTGGGTGCGATCACGCTGAATACGGCCGTCAACCTGCTCGGCCCGTATCTGATCGGCCATGCGATTGACCAGTATGTAGTGACCAAACAGTTTCACGGACTGCTCGTTTTCGGGGGGATTCTGCTGGGCATGTACCTCCTGGGATTGCTCACTGCCTATCAGCAAACGAAACTCATGGGCGGTGTGGGGCAACGGTTGTTGTTCACGCTCCGGAATGCTATTTTCAATAAGTTGCAGCAGTTGCCGGTCGCATTTTTTAACCAGAACAAGGCGGGTGACCTCATTTCGCGTGTCAATAACGACACGGATAAACTGAATCAGTTCTTTTCCCAATCCCTGATGCAGTTTGTAGGAAGCATTTTTACGATGATCGGAGCGGGGATATTTCTCCTTGTCATCAACGTGAAACTGGGCGCAGCCACGCTGGCCCCGGCTGTGGTGATCCTGATTTTTACGATGCTGCTTTCGCCCTGGGTAAAGGCAACCAACGCGAAGAATCTGAAAAGCACGGGCGACCTCAGTGCCGAAATTCAGGAGAGCCTGAGTAATTTCAAGGTGGTGATCGCATTCAACCGGCGCGACTATTTCCGCCAGCGTTTCCAGGTTGCTAACCTGGGGAACTATCGCACAGCGATCCGCGCCGGCCTGGCCAATAACATTTTTCTGCCTACCTACTCGTTTTTCGCCAACATCGCACAGCTGATCGTGCTTTGCTACGGCATCCATCTGATCGCCGCCGGCGAGTTCAGCGTGGGCTTGCTCGTCAGCTACCTGGCCTATGCTGCCAATTTTTACAATCCGTTACGGCAATTGGCGGCATTGTGGACCACATTTCAGGTCGCGATGGCGGGCTGGGACCGCATTTCGCAGATCCTGTCGCTGGAAACGGACCTGGTTCCGCTGGCAGAAACGACCCGGGAAACTGACAGTTCATTGCTGGAATTCCGGAATGTACGTTTCGGCTATGACAGCCGTGAAATCCTGCACCAGGTCAATTTCAAACTTGAACGCGGTAAAACCTATGCATTGATCGGTCCGACCGGAGGCGGAAAAACGACCACGGCTTCGCTGATTGCGCGCCTTTATGATCCGAGGGATGGTACTGTACTGCTCGATGGGCGGGATATCCGCACCTACACGCCTGAGGAGCGCAGCCGCAAGATCGGTTTCATATTGCAGGAGCCCTTCCTGTTTACAGGTACCATTCGCGATAACATCCTGTACGGTAACGAGCAGTTTAAGGGTTATTCCAACGAGAAGATCGAGCAGGTGATCCGGAACGCCAACCTCGGCGAAATTCTGGCATTGTTCGAGCATGGCCTGGACACAAAAGTGTCGGCAACGGGCGATAGTACAAGCCTCGGACAGAAGCAGCTGATCGCATTCATGCGTGCCGTGCTGAGAAGCCCGGAGTTGCTGATCCTCGACGAAGCCACAGCCAACATCGACACAGTGACTGAAAAACTGCTCGGCGACATCCTGAAACAACTTCCCGAAACTACTACCCAGGTGATCATCGCACACCGGCTCAACACCATTGAAAACGCCGACGAGATCTTCTTCGTCAATTCCGGCGAAATCAACCGCGCCGGTTCCCTCGATGATGCGATGAATATGTTATTAAGGGATAAAAGATCGAGTTAGGAGATTTTTTTATTGCTTTGAATTGCCGGATCAATGGCATCAGTGCAAAATACATCGCGTGAAAGCCCTATTAGATAGGAAGTAATTATTTGATTATCAGACGCTATGTTTGTATAGCCTTCATTTGGGTCATGCTATCTTGAAATTACAATTAATATGAGCCCGGCGAAAAACGATAACAACATGATATGAAGCAAGAAAGGCGTGCCTTTGGGAGCAGTTTTGAATTCTTTCCAAAAATAAATCCCCCAAATAGAGGCTACTACGATTGCACCGGAAGCTAACCCATATGAAATAGCAGTTCCGGCTTTATCAGAAGCAATAATGCTAAAACACATTCCAATACACCATATCGACCCGCCTGAAATTCCTAAAAGGTGATTTTTGATACTTCCCTTAAAATAATCAGCAAAAGCAACGGGAGTACCAATAAATGGTTTGAACATAATGAAAGTGTTGAAAAATATGTTGCTGACAAATACACCCAATGAGAAAATAAAAGTGGCGGAATAGGGGCTAAGTTTGCCTTCAATAGGGTTATTGAAATCCGGAAACATCGAGTTAGCGACATATTTGAAGAAAAGCCCCATTAAAATGCCACTCATAATGGATATGAATAGCCCTTTTGTTGAACTGGAAGTTGCCTTGTCATCCATTCTTTTATAAGCAACAGCATTAAGCAGAATAGCAATTACAATAAGAAAGACCCCTGAGAAAAGTAGATAGACATTTCCTAATGGGATGTCTAAATAGTTAACAATTACACCAATTACTAACGCTAAACCCGAGCCCGCTGAAAATGCTACGGACATTCCGGCAATAGATACCGCAGCAATAAATAGAATATTGGCGACATTGAAAATAACTCCTCCTAATAATGCACTACTGATACTTCTCATATCTGCTTGTTGAATATCAACAATAAAACTTCGCCCTTCTGCTCCATAACTGCCAATAGTCAAAGCAAAAATGAGAGACGTTATTAATATGCCCAAAGCATAGTCCCAACAATAAAGTTCAGCTCTCCAGGTCGAAGTGACAAGCTTCTGGGTGTTCGAACTGGAACCCCAGGAAATCATTGTAACAATGCAAAACAAGACGGCAGTAGAGTAACTTTCAATGATGTACATTTAGGTTTTAGTGTTATTTCTTGGTTGACTATAATTTTGGCGTTAATCAATAGTTTTAGGTGTGTATGCAGGGTGCTTACACTTGTCGCCAACTCATAAATATGCTTTATTTTTTGCTTTCCTGAGCATTTCAGTGAATTCAAAAAGCTACGGTCCCTCCTTACCTGGTGAGATTTTCTCCTGAAGACGAAGGTAAAGAAGCATTGACATACAGATCCTTCATCAGCAAGTGCATGGCTTCGCCGCATATTTTTTGGGCTTCGATCTGGGGAAGGAAACTTTCGTGGGAGCAGAAGGAAAAATCCATTTGTCCGTTGTAGGTGCTGATCACCAATGTGTTGCTGTTGCGCCAGGGGAATCCCACGGAGGGGCTGTGAATGGCTTTGACTTTAAAAGACCGGAAGTCCGAAGGGATGTCGAGTACTCCCATGTTGGAGATGGTAACGTCGTGGCTTCCGCGTGTGCTGCGCATGTGCCGCAGCAGTGCGCCTGTTGACGAGTGAAAATACTCGGTGATGAACAGCATTTCGGCCGCATTCAATTTGTCGGCTTTTTGAACCAGGCTTTCTTTCATTTTCCGCGCTTCCTCCCAAAGGTTGCTATCAGCGCTGTTGCCTGAAAGTGATAATTCGACGATGGGCGCGAATGCAAACAGGTGATCACGACCAATCAGGGGCAGGTAACGCCGGATATCGACAGGACTGATAGCCTTGTTCCGGGCCATTTTACCTCTTACCGACCGGTGGGCCAGCAAAGAAGCGGCGCATAAGGCAGCCTGCACGGATGTCTTTTCGGCTTTGCATTTACGTACCAATGCACGGGTCGTATCCACATCCAGCGGGCCGGTCAGGAAATAAAAACCGCCTTCCCGATCGGCGGGTCTGGGGTTGAGGAAAGTGAAAAATCCTTTTGCCAACCATGAAAACAAGGTTCCTTTGAAACGGATCGATTTGCTGTTGCGGATTTCCGGGGGGACCAGCTCACGGATTGATTGAAACCCTTCATAAGGTTCCAACACGGTATCAGGCTGATCCAGTGTAATGAGCAACTCGCGCATGAGGGTGACGAAACCGGATCCGTCACACACACAATGCGGGCACACAAGCAGAAAATCGGAGATATCGTCGGATTTCAACCAAACCAAACGCGCGGGCGGGTCGTTTGCGAGATCGAAGGAAATGATCCATTCGTTCAGACTGATTTCCTGCCATTGCAGGTCGGATGTCCGCGGAATAATGTGTAAAGGAATGGGGGGAATGGCGGTATTGGTAACGAAAGTTGGGACTTTTGTCTTTTCATGACGGACATTGACGCGAAGTAGCGGATGTCGTTGTTGTAGTTTTGCGAGGACATTTGTGATCTGTTCAACGGTAAAACTTCCTTCCACAGTGGCGGTAAAAACGCAGTTGACGGGCGCATGCCCGTCGGCATACATAATCCGCTCTCCGACGATCATGGGTCTGTTCATTTCAAGTCCGGGCTGATAAGAGGTTCGGGAATGGGTAAATGCCGTTGGAGTAACAGCATGGCTTGTCGGGTAATGGAAATGGCGTCGTCGTAGGAGAGATAACCTTCTTCCGAAGTAAATGCAAAATCCATCCGGCCGCCAAAAGTGGAGACTGACACTTTGGATGGATTACCCATCGGGAACCTTGAAAACGGACTATACACGTCTGTGACCCTGAGATCTCCATAGTGATCGTTCAATGGGATCCTTCCCAGGTTGGCAAAGGCGAAATCGTGGTCGCCTTTGCCGGCTTTGGCGTAGCGGATGCTCTGTGGGTAAAGGGGCAGAAGGTGTTTCGTAAAAAAAAGTATTTTCTGGGCATTCGTCTTTTTTATATGCCGATATAGCTTGTCTCTCAATGAATTGGCCTGATCGCGGAAGCTTTCCGTGTCGGCGGGTGTGCTGAGTCCGACCATGGACGGGAATGCGAAGAGATGGTCTCTGTCGATACCGGGTATGAAGCGGCGCATGTCTACCGAAGTGTACATTTTGCCGGTCGTGGGTACATTGCGGGCATGTCCGAAGGCGCGCATGAAGACGAGCGTCAATGCGGCGTTCAGATTGATGTCCTGATCCTTGCATATGGATAGTAATGCACTGGTTTGGAAAGCATCCAGTTTCCACCGGATGGTGTAAAACCGGTCTTTTCGTACCACATTCATGCCCGATACTGTTAGCAGGAAGATTTTTGTGATCGTTGCTAGCGTCCTGGCAGCGAGCCGGTTTACGAGACTTTCCCTGATCGCTGTACCTACCAGCGCTTCGGGAACAAAAGGGAGGTAAGGTTCCAGTTCTTTGCCGGGGTCGGCGAGGCATTCCAGGAGCTCACGCATAAGGGTTATGATGGACGTGGCGTCGGCAATGCAATGATGGCAGACGATCAGGAGCTCGGACACTTCATGTGCGCGTACCCACACGAGGCGTGCAAGCGGAGCATAGGGCGCGCTGAAGGGATTTTTCCACTCGGTGTCCGCTTCGACTATCCACACTTCCTCGGACGACCGCGGAACAATCCGCACCGGGATGGGCGCAATGGCGGGCGGTGTGACGTACCAGGGGATGCCATCGATGCCGGTTTCTATGATTACCCGGAGAAAAGGATGTTTCCGCTGGATTTTGTGCAATACAGTCCGAATGGCATTCTCGTTGAGGCGTCCTTCGACTGTTACGGGAAAAACCACATTCACCGGTGTATCAGGGCCTGCGTACATGGAAGCTTCCAGGAATTCCATCTTTCTTTTCATAGGCGCACGGGTTCAGGAACGGGCACGGTTTCGAACAGGATCTCCATGGCTTTTTCACGGATTTTCAGGGCTACATCGCGTGGCATGAATGCTTCGTTGGAAACAAAGGAGAAATCCATTTGTCCGCCAAATGTAGTGGTGATGATGGTGTTCGGATTGGCGAACGGGCCGATGACCGTCGGGCTGTATATGGTTTCGACCGCAAAACCCCGGTATTGAGCAGGGATGTCGAGTTTGCCCATATTGGAAAACATAAAATCGTTACCCACTTTGGCATAGGTCAGAAACTTGCGCAGCAGGTGTACCGACTCGTGTGAAGCCTCCATGTTCATGGTAAATTCATAGGGATTCAGCTTGGCCATTTGTTTGGAGACATGTGTTTGAAGGGCTTTGGCTTTGGCCCAGAATCCGTTTCCGGTCGATTGGGCGAGACCGATGTTCAGCGCCAATCCGTATGAAAACAGCATATCGCGTTTCACTTCCGGCATATAGCGACGAATATCGACCGGGCAGGTAGCTTTACCGTGGGCTCCCGGTCGCTGTATCGTTTTGAATGCTTCCAGCAGTGCGAGCCCGATTGCTGTATTGACGGTTACACCTTGTTTTTTACAATAAGCAAATAACGTGGCCGACTGTTCCTTGCTGAGTTTCCAGTTGATCAGGTAATCGCTGGAACGCGGGGCTGGTTGTCGTTTTTTGGATATAAACAAGGAGCCTAGCTGCAACCCTGCATGCACGAGCCTGGCCAACAGTTTTGCTTTGAGCCGGTTACGGCCATTGTTCAGTATTTCATGAGGAACAAGATCGCTGATGGTTTCGAACGCCGGGGCTGTGCCCATTTCCGATTGCGGGTCATCCAGCAATGCCAGCAGGTCCGAAAGCATGGCTACACCCGATCCGCCGTCGCACATGCAGTGATGGAATGTCATGATCAGGTCGGAAACCCCGCCTGACCGTAGCCAAACGACGCGTAACAAGGGCCCGTTTTGCACGTCGAATGATGTCCCCAGTTCACAAACCGTCTCGCGGTTCCAGTCCTCGTCGCTTGTTCGGTCCACGATCCTGAGCGGGATGTGGGGTGTTTTTGGAGGAACAAAAAAATACGGCCTGCCCGCAGCGTCTTCTCCAATGGCCGTGCGCAACATGACATACTTCTCCTGCAAACGGGTCAGCGCGATGGCTAACCTCACGGGATCGATATCCCCTTTGATTTTCAGGGCGTACACGCCGTGAAATGGCTCCGTCCCGTCGCCATAAAGCACCCTTTCGAGGAATAGCAGGTTTCGCTTCATCGGCTAAGCGTTTTCTGTAATTCGGCTGCTGAACGCGAAATTTTCCAGCAGCGACACCGCTCTGGCATTGCCGCCCGCAGCCGTGAATGTATCCCGCACGTGCATGGCCGCCCCACGGTAGCCGGGATTGGAAAGCAGCTCCTGCATGGCACTTTTGAGATCTGCTACCCGTAGCCTTTTGTATCTGAGTTTGATGCCGCAGCCTGCTTTTTCGATGAGGGAGGCGGTATGGAAATGGTCGTAAGCAATGGGGGTGATCAATATTGGCAGGCCATTCATGAAGGAATCATTCACCGTATTGAACCCTCCGTGACAGATCACGGCGTCCATTTTCGGAATGATTTCAGCCTGCGGGACAAATCCTTGCACGATGAAATTGTCCGGCCACTCTTCGATGACCGATGGGTCGGTGGCGGCAACGATCGTCAGCGGCTCGTCGGCGAATGCTTCGATGAGTTTCTGAAAAAACTCTTTTCTGATATCGACCAGCAATGTGCCCAGCGACACAAATACCTTGGGTGTTGTGGCTTTTTCAAGCCGTTCCCAATCGAACGGGATGTCGTTGGGGCGCCCTTTTACCGGTCCTACAAACTTCATATGCGGGTCGGGCTGCGGGAAACCGGCGAATTCTTTTGATGTGAAAACAATATTCATCTGATGCGAATGGATCACGAAGTCGTCGGTGTAAATGCCCAATTCGCGTTGCAGACCTTTGATGAGGTTTTGCTGCCATTCGAAGATTTTGGGCGCTGATTTGGCCGTATCACCCATTACATCCGGCGGCACGGGCGTTGTGGTGACGCACGGAATTCCTTTGAGATAAGCACACAACGCACCGGCGAAGGTAATACAGTCGTTGACGATGACGTCCGGCTGGAATTCATCGGCGATGCGCGACACGCCGGGCAGCATGATCCGCGCAAACGGGATATAGGTTTCTTCCAGGGCCAGCTTCATCACCTCCGGGCCGGATAGGGAAGGGCCGTCGTCCTGTCGTTGTAGGATGCCGGCAATTTCTTCCTGGTGTTGAGCGAGTTCTACTTCAGGGAGGATGTAGCGGCCGCCTTCGGGAATATGTTTGTCGGAGAGGGGGACAAGCCCTGTCCAGACTACTTCATGACCGTTGGCCAACAAACTGCCCCCGACGCTCAGGGTCGGACTGATATGCCCGAAAAAAGGGGGTACTACAAAAAGGAATTTAGCCATTCTGAAAAGCTTTTACAGGTATCTGGTCGAGCCAGGCCGCTGCGGTTCTGGTGCCTCCTGCTTCCTGGAAAGAGCTTTGGATGCGTTGCGCCGCCAGCCGGTAACCCGGATCGTTTAATATATCGTTGACCGCGGTTTTCAGGTGCGGTGCCTTAAAACGGTTAAAATTGAGCCTTACCCCGCACCCGTTCGCCACCACGCGCCCGGCTACATGCGACTGGTCATACGCAATAGGGATCACCACCAGCGGTAAGCCATTCGAAAGGGCTTCCGAAACGGTATTGTGTCCCGCGTGGCATACGACGCCATCCAGATGAGGCAGGAGTTCGAGCTGCGGGACACGTTGCTGAACTAGAAAATTGGAAGGCCACGATTCGAACAGGCTTTCATCCGACACCATAATTACAAATACCGGTTCATCGGCAAATGCCTCGATTACCTTCGAAAAGAAGTCCTTTTTTAACTGGTGATCGAATGTGGTACCGATGGAAATCAGGATTTTAGGGGCCGATTGGCGCTGTAATTTTTCCCAATCAAATGGAACATCCGCAACGCGATTGCTGATCACCGGGCCCGGGAAGCGATAGTATCCGGGTAATTCCATCTCGCCGAAAAATGCCCGGGAGGTGAAAACCAATGTCAGCAACTCCGAAGCTGCCAGGGATTTGTCGCCTTCGATGCCCAGCTCCTGTTGCAGGCCGACGATCTGTCTCACCTCCCATTCATGGATTTTAGGCAAGTCCTCCATCATCTTAACAGCCGCCGGCGCGGTTACCGATGTTACATATGGTATATCGGATAAATAAGCAGCCATGGCACCCGCAAAAACCTGATGGTCGGTGATGACTATGTCAGGCTGGTTTGCTCGCAGGATCTGCATAATGCCGTCGAACATATAGCGGTTCAAAGGAACAAGCACTTCCTCGTACAGGAATTTAATGCTTTCGATCCCGTACACGTTCTTTTTCGTAATGATATCCAGGTATTCCGCGTTGGCCTGTTTTTCGGAGTCGTCCTGATCGTATCGGATCAGCAGCAGCTGGCCCCCCGCAGGTAATTTTTCTCCCAACTTTTCGTCCAGGCTGATCCAGGCGACCTCGTGCCCCATTGCGAGGAGCTCTGCGCCCACGCTGAGCGTCGGGTTGATGTGGCCCGTGAGGGGCGGAACGATGAAGGCGTATCTGGTCATATCGGTGGCGGTGTGTCCCAAGGCTGAAGCCTTGGGTGGCTGTGTCTGTGTGCGTGTCTGTTTGTATCCCAAGGCTGAAGCCTTGGGTGTGTCTGTCTGAGTGTCTCCGCGCCGGGCTGAGGCTGGAGGTGGGCACCCCCCGGGTCAGTCGTAGCCTGCCTGAGCGTCAGCCACTGCCATCTCTGCTTGTTTTGCCAGGAACTTCATTAACTCTTGCCCGATCACTTCCGGTTGCTGCACAGGTACGTTGTGATCGCCCGGGGCCAATACCAGGGTCGCGTCGGGGATTCGGGAAGCCAGCTTGTGGCCCGACGGTACACAGTTGGACTCCCGGCCGTAAATCAGCAAGGTTTCGTGCGGAATGGCGGCGATGGCAGGGTCGCTGAAAAAGCCCTTTTCCGACTCCATATCATCCCGTATCGAGGTTTCGTTGAACAGAAATTCATACATACGGTGATTTTTTTCCAGCTGGCGCTTTCCGGCCATCAGGCGGGTGGTATCCGCGAAATTTTCGATGTAATGGATCAAAAACTCCTTGCTGTATGTGTCGATAATGGCCAGCGTTTCCTGTTCGCTGGGATCGGGCCCCTCGATAACAGCCAGCTTGCCGACACGCTCGGGGAAGCGGGCCGCCATTTTCAAAGCTACCAATCCGCCATAGCTGTAACCGGCCATATGCGCCTTTTCAACGCCGAGTGCGTCCATCAGGTTGCTGAGATCGTCGGTCATGGAAGTCAGGTCATAGCCCGTTTTCGACTTTTCACTCATGCCATGCCCTTTCATATCAAACAGCACCACCCGGTAATGTCGGGCCAGAATGGGGGCGATGTTGAAATAATAAACCGCCAGGTTGCTGAACATCCCGTGAATCATCACGATCGTTTCATACCCCCCGGGGTTGAGTTCCTGCACGTGCAGGCGGACGTTTGGCAAGGTGATTACTGGCATTCGCGGATATAGTTGATAATGTCTTCGAGTTTCAGCTGGATAATTTCGTCCAGGTCCATGTTGGAGAGCCAGCCGGTAAAATCGATATTGGAACCGTAATGGGTTTTGACTTTTTCGGAAAAAGCCACGATCTCGATGCTGTCCATTTCAAGGTCTTTGGTAAATGAGCTGGCAGGAGTGATATCCATCTCTTCCACAAACTCTTCTCCGATCACTTCGGTAATGAACTGGTTCAGTGTTTCAAAAATCTCCGCTGTCCCCAGCTTGTTTTCCTGTATCAGTTGGTCCATCCGATGATGTAATTAAAATGTTTGATTGTATTGATCCATGTACCCTGAATACGCAGGGAATCTCCTTTAATTTCTTCGATCTGGTAAGCTTTGGGATTGCCCATCAGTCCTTTGCCCAGCATTTTGCCAAAGGCTTCCTTGGCTACCCAGCTCCGGGTCATCCACTCGTCCTGATCGCGGTTTTCGAGCAATGCGAGTTCCGGGGCTGTAAATACGATCTCCGCGAAACCGGTACTCCGGGGTTGTATTTCTTCGATGTCGATGCCTACGGGTCCGGTATCACGGGCAATGGCCACGGCTTCCAGGTTTTTGTGTGCCAGTGAAATGTGGACACCTCCTGTCATGGGGCCGTCCAAAAAGGGTTTTCCCACTTCATCCGAACGGATTTCAAATTCGATGGGGAAGTAAGCTTCGTTACGCGCTCGCAACAGGAGCATACGGGTTGCGTCTTTGGCAGCCACCCGGCTGATCATCCATTCTTTTTTCTTGTTGGGCATCAGCGAGCGCTGGTACTTTTTTTCGGTCTGGTTGAAATACCTTTTCAAAATAAAATCCCACGATACGACACGCTGGTAGGCATTACGAAACAGAAATACACCTGGCGCCACTTCCTCCGAAAGCACATTCTGCAAAGGCGCCATCGATACATTCCAGAGCTTGTCGTCGATTTCCAGGCGGCGGTTCTGCCAGCCACGGATGATCGACCATACCTGGCCGTCTCTTTGAAGGATAAAATCGGCCGTCGCGAATTCGTCCGTCAGTTCGGTGAGCCGGCAGGTGCATTTGAAAATGCCCTTTTGGTCCTCCATTTCGCCATAGAACTCGACTTCATTGATTTTAACCGGAAATGCAATGCGGTCTTTCGTCAAAGTCAGTTGGAGCCAGAGGCCAAAGAGCTGTCCGGCATTGTCGAGGAGCGAACCTTTGCCGGCGTCACCGGCAATAAGGCCGGTAATGCCATTTTTCGCCACCTTTGTCACCGCCCTAATGCCCTGGTAGGCCGGGCCATGAAACATATTTTCGCGGTAGATCTGTTCAGGGGTAATGTGGATTCCCAGCGACGCGCCGATGTCGTAACCGGTCACTTCGGGAATGCCTTTCGTTTCCGAAAGCTGAACTTCCGCATTGGCATATTGATCCAGATCAAGGTAAACGCGTGACGGATTTTTCCATTCGCCTGTCACTGTTTCACGGAATGGCTGCACCACATTCATCCACTGGAATACCTTAATATGCATAATCTTCCGCACCCGCAGCTCCGGGGCTTGCTCCCGTGCCATATCCCCGAACAACTCGAAGATCATCGTCATAGGGATCACCGGGTCCATATCCTCCACGCAATGCCAGCCAGGCTTCTGTTTGAGCAATGAATGGTCGATGAGCCAGGGGCTGTTTTGCAGTGAAATGTCCAGTTGTTTTTTGAAAGGTAAGCGCTGTGCGGGAGCTTTGACGGGCACCGTTCTGGGCGCGGCGATACTCCTGTTCTGAATCAGTCCGGCGATTTCCGACTGGATATGGGCGATCTCATGCAAATTAGCGGCTAATGCCTTCATTACAGGATTAGCGACGTCGTCGAGTGCCAGTTCTTTTTTTGGTTCTTTGCGCACCAGGTTCCGGAGGGAATCCAGTTTGGTTACAAATGGCGACCCCAGTTGCAGCTTCACAGGCTTTCTGTTGACGGGTTGTTCTGTTTCAATGCCCATGAAAGCCAGATCAATGTTTTTCCCTTCCACAAACAATGCCGCCATTACGCGCTGCAATTGCTGTAGTCCGCCCCGGATCGGGACGTTGGATGCGATGGTGGCGTAGGCCTTCCCCTTGAGCGTATCGTCCACAAAACCGACCAGTCCGCCGGAGCCCACCTGGATGAACACCCGGACATTCTCCTGGTCGTACAGCTTTGTGACCAACTCACGAAAGCGAACCGGCTTCACCAGGTGTTCGATGCTCAATGCCAGTATTTCCTCCAACGATTCGGGATATGTGCTGAGCGTCGTAGCCGACCATAACGGAATGGATGTGGGTTGGAATTCCATGGTTTCCAGGCCGCCCAGTATCCGGTCCAGCTTATCCTTTACGAAAGGAGAGTGGAAGCCGGACTGGAACGGTAGCTGCTGATGGAAGATCTGTTTTTCCCGGAGGATTGCCGAAAAGTCTTCGACGGCTTCGATGGTTCCGCACAGGATCACCTGCTGGGGGCAGTTGTCAATAGAAAGGTAAATATCGGTCCGGCCTTCGAGGTCGGGTTTCAATTGGTCATAACCACAGCCGACGGCGAGGAATCTGGTGTTTTTTACTTCAAAAAGTTCCGGGTTGAGCCGGGTAAGCAGGTGGAGTACCGATGCCTCGGATGCCAGGCCCGACGAGCGGCCCGCCAACCATTCGCCCAGGCTGTGGCCTGCATTCATATCGGGTTTTATGTCCAGTTTTTTAAGGGCGGAGTCGAGTATGCGGCTCTTTTCGAGCAGGTTCATGGCGGTACTGAAAACGTGATGCCGACGATCCGCTTCCGCTGCTTCGAACCTGGGTAGTTTGAAATAATCGGCAACGCTGTCAATCTCACCGCCTGCGAGTCCATCCAGGCCCGGGAAAAGAAAGGCGGTTTTGCCCCCATTGGCCAGCAGTGGCTCGTGAGTATACCAGATATCCTGCTTGTTACGCCAGTGATTGTTTTTCGAAACTATTTTAATGGCCTTGGCAATGCGTTCAGGCGTAGGATCGAAGATTGCTACACGGTAGTTACCTGAGCCGGTTTCTTTTTCACTTTTTTCCAGCGCCTGGACTAATGCCTCGTGCGTGGGGCGCGCGAGGAGTAATACTTCGTCACGAGCCTGGGTTTTCGCGGCGCTATTTGTGACTTTTTTTTGATCAGGCAATACCGTACCCCAGCCTTCCAGCACCACGTGCGCATTAATTCCCCCGAAGCCGAATGCATTCACGCCGGCATAGCGGGGCAGTCCCGTCTGTCCCCAGTCGGTGAGTGCCTTTACCGGTTCGAAACGGGTATCGGCCAATGCTTCCACCGGTTCTTCGCAATGCAAAGTGGGGGGGAGCTGGCCGTGATAAAGTGCCAGTACCGTTTTAATTACTCCGGCAATACCCGCAGCAGGCATAGCATGCCCGATCATCGATTTAACCGTGCCGATACCCGCTCTGGTATCGCCCATCGGTGGGCCAAATACCGTGGCCAGCGTTTCCAGCTCGGTTTTATCACCCAGGGGTGTGCCGGTTCCGTGCGCTTCCAGGTAGCCGATCTGATCGGTGCTGACCCCGGCCATTTCCCAGGCCTGCCGTATCGCCTTCGCCTGCCCGTGTACGGTCGGGCTCATTACGCTGGCGCCGGCGCCGTCGCTGGATACGCCCACGCCCTGTATGACCGCATAAATTCGGTCACCGTTTTTCACTGCATCGGAAAGTCGTTTCAAAACAATGAAACCGCAGCCTTCGCCGATGAGCAGCCCGTCGGCGCGCTGGTCGAAAGGCCTGATCTGCTGATTTTTGGACAATGCGCCCAACTGATGAAAAATACTCCAGAATGGTGCATTCTGGCAGGCATGCACACCGCCGGCGATCATCATGTCGGCACGTCCGGAGTTCAGTTCCTGCACCGCATGGTCGATGGCGAGCAATGAGCTTGCGCAGGCCGCATCCAGCGTGTACGCTGTACCGCCCAGATCCAGGCGGTTGGCAACGAGTGAGGCGGTCAGATTAGGGATGAGGCCCATAGCCGTATCGGCAGAAAAACGACCTTTTTTTTGTTGAAATTCGCGTTTCACCTTTTCAAGGTCCTCACTTTTCAATTCCGGAAGGATTTCCTGCAGGACTTCGACGAGTTGCTGGCCTGTGCGCACGATCTCGATTGCACGGGTCGCGCCGGGGCCGGTATAATTGCCTTTACCGATGATAATGCCGGTTTTGGCAAAATTGGCCCCGTTGGAGAATGCGTGGGCATCCACCAATGCCTGATGTGCCAGGCTGAGTGTGAGCAGCTGTTCGGGCTCAATTCCTTCTACGGCAAGCGGCAGGATACCAAATTTTACCGGGTCAAACTCCGCGTACTGGTCTATAAAGCCGCCACGCCTGCAATAGAACCGGTCGACGGCCTCCGCGGCCGCCGGCCCATTTTCTTCAAAGAACAGGCTACCCATCCGGTTCTCCGGCACGGTCTCTATGGCATCCACGCCGGCACTGATGTTCTGCCAGAAGGCTTGCAGGTTGCCCGCCCCCGGAAATATCCCCGACATGCCGATGACGGCTATATCTGCATTTCTTTTCATGATGGTCGCTTAGCGTTCGATGCGTGGAGACGGATTACTCGGCCATGATCAATACCTGGCTTTCAGTGCCGTATTTCAGCTCATTGACAAACGTTTCCATACCGTCGCCCAGTGGGATCAGCGGGATGCCGCGCCTTTCATACTCCCTTTCAAGCGATGGCGATACCATGCCTGTTCCCTTCCAGGGCCCCCAGTTAATGGCGGTTACCTTACCCTTGATCTTCTTTTTCAGCTCCCACGCGTACTTGTCGAGCACGCTATTGGCCGCCGCATAGTCGGTCTGCCCACGGCTACCGTACACCGACGCAACGCTCGAAAACAGCGTCACGAACTGTACATCGTCTTTCAAATGCTCGGCCAGGACACGCAGCGGTGTTACCTTGGTGGACATGACCCTTTCAAATGACTCCGATGTTTTCTGCTGGAAGAGCTTGTCTTCCAGCAACCCGGCACCGTGGATGACGCCGTCTATTTTGCCGTGTTGACTGTATAATCCTTCCACTATCGCAATCAACGCCTTTTCGTCGCGCAAATCGAGCGAGTGGTAGGTTACCGTGGAGCCGTTGGCCTCCAGCGCCGCGATGGTACCGAGTATCTGGTTGGCTTTATGTATGTCTTCGGTCTTTTTCTCAATTTCTGCCGGGGTCTTGATCTGTCCCGAGGCTATGAGTTTTTTGCGGATCTCTTCCTTGTTTTTCAATCCGGCCAACGACTGGTCGGCGTTTGCCCGCGGGTCCGCCGAGCGTCCTACCAGCACATAATGGCAGGGGTAATCTTTGGAAAAACGCACGATCAATTCAGAAGTAATACCCTGCGCACCCCCTAATGCAAGTATGACGGATTTTTTGTCCAGATGAATGTCCGGATCGATGCCGGTAGGGATTTCCGAACGGATCAATTCCATCGTCTGACGCTTTGTGCCATTGTAAATCACCTCGCAAGGCTCGTCGGCATGCAGGATCTCGTTCAGGGTAATGTCCGCAATTTGCTCCCGGGAAAGCTGGGAAACGAAGCTTACGAGCCGGCATTTGGTTTGATCATATTCTTTATCAAGGCTTTTCAGAAGTCCTGCATATCCCTGGAAATGCCGCAGCAGCTTTACATCGGTATCCTTTTCGAGCGCACTTTGCGTATCGGATATGGTGTAGATCCATTTTACTTTGCTGAAATCAAGCTTTTTGATCAGCGAGAAGGATTCGATGATGGTTGGTTTCAGCCGTGATGTAAAAATATTGAGGATGATCAGCCCGTCAAAGCCCTGGAGAGCATCGTCGGGTGAGATAATGCTTACTTCGGCTCCGTTACGCTCGAAAAGATCCTTAACAGAGAATGCGACCCCGCCTGCATCGTCAGTGACGGCGAACCGCTTGCCTTTCAGCAGGGCCCGGTCGGGCGACGGTGTTGCCGATGGCGTCAGTTCAAAACGCAGACGCGACAGTTTTTCGCCAGGAAGTGTTTTGACAACCGGGGTAACATGCATGCTTTCTGCCTTCTGAATGGAATCCTGTGCACCTGACAAGGCCTCAGAGAGCCAGCCGATGAGCCCGTTCAGCGTCTTAATGGAGGCGAGTTTTTCCACCAGCTCTTCACCGCGTTCCTGGTAAATGAGGATTAGTCCGTCGATGTTGTTTTTCAGCTCTCCGATGATCTCCATGCGTTTGATAGAGTCGATACTCAGGTCCGCTTCGAGATCCATGTCCATGCCCAGCATTTCTTGCGGATAGCCGGTTTTGGCGCTGACGGCGTCGAGCAGTACGGATTTGATTCTGCTTTCCGGCCATCCTTCAATAATGCCGTCCTGCGTAATTGTCAGCTTGCTTAGCGGAACGGCCGTTTCCACTGGCGTCGCTTGTTCCTGGTGCTGCTGGATCCAGTCAACCAGTAAGCGAAGCGTTTTGATCGCCGCCAGCTGTTCGATCACCGTTTCTTCACTTTGCTGGCCAACTCCGAAGCCGCCAAGCCGCGTACGGAGTTCGCCTATGATCTCCATTCTTTTGATAGAGTCGATGCTGAGATCTGCTTCGAGGTCCATTTCCATACCCAGCATTTCCTGCGGATAGCCGGTTTTGTCGCTGACCACCTGCATTACCAATGCTTTTACGTCCGTCACAACCGGTTTCGGGGTATGATGGCGCGTTTCCTGCGATGCAACGACCTTTTCGATCACGATTGGTACCGGCGCAGGCACGGCGGGACCGCCGATCGAAGGGTCGTAGATTTCGATGTTTCCGGAAGGTGGCATCGATTGACCCAGGTAACCCAGCACCACATCGCGCTGCGCCTGAATGAGGTATTTGACGCTGTTGAGGTATTCATGCACTACACGCTCTGCTTCCGTACCACCCACCGGCACGGCGACAGGCTGCTGAAATGCTGCCAGTTTCAACGGAGCGGTAACCGGCATTGCGCCATGTGCAGGCAGCTTGCCGTGGAGTGGCAAGGCTATTTGGCCGTCGACGAGCCAGGTCGTGAGGCTCTTGCGGTATTGTTCCGGTGTGTCGAGGTTCAGGGCCTGTGTGCCACGGTCTTCGAATAGTTTATGCAGATCGATGTTTCTGCCGGTAGCCATGTAGCCTGCCAGCGTGTGCAGCAATTGTACGATACCCTGCTGATCCTTGTCTTCGGTATATAGGCAAATTTCGTCTTTGCCGAGAATCGATCTGGTCAATCCGGTCAATACTTTGCCGGGGCCGACTTCAATAAATATACGGGCGCCGTCCGCATACATCTGCGCTACTTCTTCCGAAAAACGTACCGGTCTGACCAGATGGTCGCCCAGCCGTTCCTTGATCGCCTCGGGAGAAGCGGGGTAGGGGGTCGCAGTCGTGTTCGACCAGACCGGGAGCGCGGGCTCCCGGAAGTTTACCTCTTTTAATGCATTCAGATATAAATCTTTCGACCCGGCGAGCAGCGGCGAATGGAACGCACAGGCCACTTCCAACTGACGGAATGATATTTTCAGCTCGCTCAATCTGGCGGTTAATTCCGCGACTGCCGGCGTGGTGCCGGCGAGGACCCATTGGCGGGGCGAGTTGTGATTGACAGGATAAATATGATTGATTTCCGAAACGATTCGGGTCAGCTCGTCTTCCGGACAGTTGACGGCCACCATAGCTCCCCGATCGTCGCCGATGGCATCCAGGATTGATTTCGCCCGTTTTTCGCTCAGCGGTACAAGCTGATCATCTTCAAAAACACCTGCAAAACACAATGCGGGCAGCTCGCCGTAACTATGCCCTGCCACCATGTCGGGTTGGATGCCGAAATCCCTGAGAAGTTGCGCGATAGCCAGGTCGGCAATGCCCAGCAGCGGTTGGGCTATCCGGGTATCCTTGATTTTCTCTTTTTGCTCTTTCGCCCGATGCTCGTCGAAAACCGCGTCGGGGAAAATGATCTGCTGGTACAATTTATGTTTTTTCAAAAGCTTGCGCATGCCCGGAAAAACCACGAACAGGTCCCGCGCCATATCAATGCGCTGACTTCCCTGTCCGGGGAACATGAATGCTACTTTTCCGTCAGAAGTTTTGGTATAAAAGATTCCCTTGCCCTCGCTGCCGGCTTGCGCGAGTTCGATCTTGGCCAATGCGTCGTCGTGGTTTTCGGCCACGATGCTCAGCTGAACAGGAGCCTCATTGTACAGGCTCAGGCTCAATGCCACATCCCGTAGCGAAACCGATTTGTTTTGCAGGATCTCGTGAGCAGATTCGAGTAGTTTTTGTGCTTCTCGAAGCGTTTCTCCACGGAACACCAACAATTCCGCGGGCCAGGCCTTAATGGAATTGCCCGTCTTCCTGCGCGGGCCATTTTCGATGACGGCGTGGAAATTGGTTCCTCCGAACCCAAAGGCGCTGATTCCCGCGACGCGGCGTTTGTCGGTCCAAAGGGCGGGTTTCGTCTGGAATGCAAACGGGCTGGTTTCCGGATTATAATAGGTGTTGGGTGTTTTCAGGTGAATGGTCGGGGGCTTAATGCCGTGGTAAACAGCGAGCGTCGCCTTGATGAGTCCGGCAAACCCGGCTGCACATTTGGTGTGCCCGATCTGCGTCTTGACCGATCCCAGGTGAGTCTGGCTGGTGACGGCGCCCGACGCCAGCATCATTTCCGTCAATGCGCTGAGCTCGGTTTTGTCGCCGACCACGGTTCCGGTACCATGCGCTTCCACGAGGCCGAGCTCGGCTGGGGAAATCCCCGCCTGATCGTAGGCACGTTCCAGTGCCTTTACCTGTCCCGATTTGCGCGGAGCAGTGAGCCCCAGGCTTTTGCCATCGCTGGATCCGCCCACGCCTTTGATGACCGCATAAATCGTGTCACCATCCCGCAATGCATCCTCTTCACGTTTGAGCACTACCATCGCTACGCCTTCGCCCAATGCGATACCGTCGGCTTCGGAGTCGAAGGTAGCGCAGCGGCCCTTGCGGGAGAGTGCGTGGGTGCTGGAAAACATGAGGTAGTCGTTGATCCCATTGTGCAGGTCGGCACCTCCGGCGAGCACCATTTCGGAGCGGCCGAGTATCAGTTCCTGGCAAGCCAGATCAATGGCAGCGAGCGAAGAAGCACAGGCCGCGTCCACCGTGTAATTTCTGCCGCCGAGATTCAGGCGGTTGGTAATACGACCGGATATGACATTTGCCAGCACACCGGGGAACGAATCCTCGGTCAGCTTCGGCAATGCGTCGTCGAGTTCTTTGGGTATTTCACCAAAAAACTGGGTGAACAGCGAGCGGAAACCGTAGTTGTTGGCCAGGTCATTACCGCCTTCCGCCCCGATGATGACGGATACATTGTCGCGGTTTACGTTTTCACCATAACCCGCGTTTTCGAGTGCCTGCTTCGCTACGAGCAAGCTCAGTAACTGGGTCGGGTCAATGGCGGCCAGCGATTGTGGCGGAATGCCGAACTCGACCGGATCGAAATCAATTTTGGGGATAAAACCACCCCATTTGGAATGCGATTTGCTGCCATCGGCGACGGTTGGATCGTAATACAATGCCTTGTTCCACCGGTCATCGGGCACTTCGGTGACCCAGTCATTGCCCGCCAATATGTTCCCCCAGAACTCCTCGATGTTGCGGGCGCCAGGGTAAATGCAGGCCATCCCTACAATGGCAACGTTTAATGCTTTTTTCTTTCTTCGTGGCGGAGCAGGGAGAGCGGCCTTGTCGATGAAATCATAATTGCGACAGGACACTTGTTCGTGGAGCTCCTGCATTGTCATTACCCGATCGAGCATGGCCGCAGCCTGACCGATCATGTACATGCCGCGGTCCATTTGTTCCTTCTGATTGATGGCGACCAAAGCATCGTTTTGCCGCTCGATTCCTTTTGCAGCGATGCGTAAGCGGCCCACATTCAATTTTTCGAGGCCTGCCCAGATCTCTTTTTTATCGACACCGGCCTGTTCCATTTTTTTCTTTTCCGCATTGAAATCCGCTGCGAAAGGAGAATCGAGGCAGCGCGTTTCGTGACCCGGGGCGGTTTCGAGCAAGATGGTTTCTGAATGTTCCAATGCCTGTGCCTGAAACTGCGGCAGGATCGCGCCTGTCGCGACGGCTTCCTGTGTGTATAGGTAAGCAGTGCCCATGAGCACGCCCGTTTTCACGCCCCGCGCAGCCAATGGTGCTATCATCACGGCGATCAGCGCGGTGGAGAATGCATCGTGGATCCCTCCCGCGAAAAAGACCTCGAGCTGATCTGTCTGCTCTTCCTGCAAGAGGCGGTTGATCTGTTTTTCCCACAAAACAAAACTTGATAGCGGCCCGACATGCCCACCGCATTCACGGCCTTCAAATACAAACCTCCTGGCCCCTTCTTTGAGGAACATATCCAGTAATGGCGCCGATGGTACATGCAGGAACGTTTTGATCCCTGCTTTTTCCAGCGGTTTTGCCTGGGAAGGCCGGCCACCGGCAATGAGTACCACCGGGGGTTTTTCTTCGAGAATGTAGCCCAATTGCTCGTCCCGTAACTCTTGGTCTGCAAAGCCGAGTATCCCTACGCCCCACGTTTGGTTGCCAGCCAGTTCCCGCGTTTCGCGGATCAGGTCGCGGGCTTGTTGGCCTTTCATCAGCGATAGCGCCACAAATGGCAACGCCCCCGCGTCGGCGACTGCCTTGGCAAACCCCGGAACGTCGCTGACACGCGTCATAGGACCCTGCGCGATGGGATAGCGCGTGCCTAATGCCTGAGCCAGGGGATTCTGCGGGGAAAGTGGGGTCAAATATCTGGCCTGGCGCAAATGCCCGTGCAGGGCCTCGCGGAACGCAAAGACCATCCTTGGTAGCTTTTTGTATTGTGCCACCAGGTCTGTTCCAATGGCAATATCTTGTCCCATAGGGAGATATGCCTTGTCAAGATCGAGTGTGTGCAAGTATGGGAAAAGGCTTTGGCGGTCGGGTTGCGCAGGCAGGACGGGGGAGTTGGGCCGTGCGAGTACCCGGAATCCGTCTATCACCCGGGTTTCGTTTCCGTTGAGCTTTTCGGTGATGGCTTTCAGGGACGAAGGCACTGAGCACTCGGGAAATGGCAGAAGTTGACTGTCTAGCACGACTCCGCGCGCGCCGAGCGCAATAACCGCGGCGGCGTTGTGGATACCGATTCCGCCTTGTACCCATACGGGTACATCGCTAACCTCCTTCATTATACGTTGAAAAAGAATAAAGGATGAATCGTTGCTGACAGATCCCGCCCCCTCATTTCCCTTGGCAATGATACCATATGCGCCGGCGGCTTTTGCCAACAGCGCCTCGGTGACGGTGCGGACCTGGTAAATAAGACGTACAGTATGTTCAGGATTAGGTAAAGTCAGACCATATGGTAAAATCGCTAGTGTAATTTGTTTTGTTAATGCAATGGATAGGGGTGTGTTCTCAGCGTAACAGACGCCAAAGGACTTTTTGCTTTTGGCTGACAACTTCTGTAATGCCGTTGTAGCGATTTGTTGATCCCTTCCAAGGTGGATTACCGGGAAAGCTCCCGATTCTGACAGCGCCAACGCAAGACTCACGTCCGGTCGCTCCAACGGTGTGACGCCGATAATTTCCAGGTTTTTCATAACGTAGTGGTTTTAGTAAATCTCTATTAATCCGCTCATTTTGAAGATTGTGGCTGGCAGGGTTAGGAGAATTACAGACTGTGTAAACTGATATTGTCCGGTTCATGGCGAAATATACGTAAATTCTAATACTAGAAATTACTTCGCATATTAAATTGAATTTTTACTACAAAAAATAATTTCTTTGTGGTATTTATTTGTGAAATAATTTAATGTTTCTGACGATGGGTTACCCGTTAAATTTCAACCGGATCAAAAAAAGCCATTGCACCTAAGCGGGGCAATGGCGGGCATATGTGTTGGTGTTGCCTGAAAGCTCAGCGCGATTTGAGACCGGTCATGTAAAGATCATATCCGCCCTTTCCTCCGGGGCGATTAGACGAGAAGATGATCAGCAGGTAATTGAAGTTGGGCAGCGATGGCAGAATGGGTCGGTACTCGTTGTGTGACGTATTGATCCGCTCGCCTGCATTGATAGGCGTTGACCATTTGCCGTTAAGGTAAGTGGAGTAATAGATATCTTCGCCTCCCTGGCCACCGGGCCGGTCCGAAACAAACACCATGTGGTCGTCGACCAGGTAAGGGCATTTGTCGTTGTAGAGGCCTGACAATTCCTCGACTTTGCGGAGCTGGTATTTCGGGGGATTGACCAGGCTTGCTACGGTGATCCTTTCCGCTTCGACCCTGGGGATCGTCAGTTCATAAATATCGAAATTCCCGTCGCGGTCGGAGGAGAAGTAAATGCGATCGCCGCCCCGTGAGAAAGTGGGATAAGCATCGTTCGCAGGAGAATTTAGGAGCGCGAATTTGGCGGGTGCATTGCCCGCGCCATTTTGGACATATTTGATTTCCATGTTGCCATCTGCATCATCTGCGTAGAAAAGCAGCAGGCTGTCGGCCCGGGCGAAGGAATTAAGGTCTCTGTACATCGAGATCAGTCTCGGACCATATACATTGAATTTCCCATTAGCCTTCTGAATGAGCGCTTCGGCGCCGCTGTAAGTTTCGTAGTAATCGGAGCCGGTCCGGTTGAGGCCCTTGGTCAGCTGCAGCCCGTCGTCGTACCGCATCTGCACGGGCATGTATACGAGGTTAAACAGGTCTTTTCTTTCCCGCTTGGAAGAAAAGATCAGGTGAAGCTCTCCATGCTTGTTGGCAGGCAGGTTGGAGTTGTAATCGTCGTATTCTGAATTGAATTCTTCGAGATTCACGACATCGAAGAGGAATTTTCCCGCTTTCCGGTCAGGATCGAGCCCGGGAGGCCAGCAGCCATACGCGATAAAGAACAGCGTTGCGAGCAATAATTTTTTCATGTACTGAGCCGGTTTAAGTTGGTAAACGCTTAGACACAAATTATTTCATTTCCGTTGCGACGTTCAACTATCTAATCCTTCACAGAATGTTATGAGGCGCAGTAAATCTTCTTCACTGGAAAAATTTACCGGATTTTCTTTCAGATACCCACCGATGGATTTCTTATGAGCGGGGAACAATTTTCGAATACTGCCTGCTGTGGGAATATAGAAGCGGTTATTGTTGTCGATCAGAAAATGCGACGTGTGATACGAGAATATTCCTTCGGCATCGGCATTGAGTTTCCCGGTCGCGTTGCGCTCCCCCGTGAGAGATTTGTAGGTGGTCACCGACGAGGCGGTGTATGAGATGCCGTATGGCCCGCCTTTATCCGTGCCGATTCTCGCCAGTATTTTCCGTTTAGCCAACATGCCTCGGTTGAATGTTTTTACCACTTCGCAATAGCCGTACTGGCGATTGAAACGGTATTCTTTTTCGCCGATAGTCACTCCCTTGAGCTGGGCTTTGTCCGTGATTTCCAGCGTATCCAATCTGCTGTCCACGAACAGGATATGACCGCCGATGTAGGCATAGTTGAAACGGGCCTGAGAGGAACGGCCGTTAATAAATTCAGCCGTACCCTTTTTGAACTGGTCGAACTGGTACCTGTCGGGATAAGGGATGACCTTGTCCGGAAACTCTCCCGCTTTTACTCTGAAAACTTTCGAAGATTGCGCCCGTACGACCGGTATTGAGGTGTACAGCAGAATGAGGAGGAGCGCCGGGAGCAGATAATGGTTTTTCATTGCAGGGGTTTGAAGTATATGAAAAAAGGCTGGATACGTGCCGGTCTACGCCTGAAATGATACCATTATTTCAGGCAAAATCATCCATAGAAACTCAGGTCACACTGATGAACAGCAAATAGGCGATGATAATCACCGGAAAGCCGCTGACTGTGAGCGCCCATACCGCATGTCCGGCGGAAAGCAAAAAATAAGACCCGGCCACGCAGGCGATAAGGGCGAGAATAGGCAGGAACACCATGCCCTTGCCCGCCGAATCCTGCCCGCTGCTGAACAACGTAAAAAAGAGGAACAACGCAGCTGCGGTATCGATCAGCATGCATCCGTAAACGATTGCTTTCATAATTCAGGAGGTTAGTCTTTTAATTCAATCCATACCGGGGCATGGTCGCTGGTTTTTTCCCAGCCACGCACCTGCTTATCCACTCCCGCAGCCAGCAATCTTGCGGCCAGCTGCGGGTTTAACAGGAAATGATCGATACGAAGTCCGGCGTTCCGGGCGAATGCATTGCGGAAGTAATCCCAAAACGTGTAAATTTTCTCGGCAGGATATAGGGTGCGAAGGGCATCGGTCCAGCCCTGGGCGGTGAGCCGGGCAAATGCAGCGCGCGTTTCTGGTCGAAAAAGGGCGTCATCCACCCAGCTTTCCGGCTTGTACACATCGAGCTCCGTAGGCATTACGTTGAAGTCGCCGGTGAGCAAAACCGGCGTTCCGGCTGCGAGCAATCCTTCCGCATGGGTGATCAGCCGATCAAACCAGCTGAGTTTGTAATCGAATTTGGGACCCGGAGCGGGATTGCCATTCGGCAGATACAGTCCGCCGATCGTCAGCCCTCCGACTTCACATTCGATGTACCGGCTGTGTACATCTTCCGGATCTCCGGGTAAAGTCCGGCGGATTTCTTTGGGTGAATCACCCCGCGAGAGTATGGCGACGCCATTCCAGCTTTTTTGCCCATGCCAGATCGCCTTGTATCCGGCGTCCAGGATGGCCTGTTCCGGGAATTTTTCCTGAGGGGCTTTCAGCTCCTGTAAACACACGATGTCCGGAGCTGTTTCGCTCAACCAGCGGAGCAGCACCGGCAAACGCCCGTTTACACCATTGACATTGTATGTGGCTATCTTCATAGTCGGGTTGAAGCGGTTAGTTTTTTAATGGCAATGTAATTACGAATGTCGTGCCTTTGCCCGCGGTGGATTCCGCTTTGATAATGCCCTTGTGGTTTCGGACGATCTTGCGGCAATAGGCCAGGCCAACTCCTTCGCCTTTCTGGAAATTCCCGGTGGGTAGCCGTGAAAAAATGTCAAATACTTTTTCCAGCTGAGAGTCGTCGATCCCGGGTCCGTTATCCTCTATCCTGATTTCCGTGTAAGCCATTTCAAGCGGCTCGGGCAGCAGGTCATCGAGTTCGTAGAGGGGGTATTCGCGGCTCGATATCCGGATTCTGGGCGGTTCATCGAGCGATGAAAATTTCACTGCATTGTGAAGCAGCTGATAGAATAATTGTTCCATCTGAGCAGGAATAGCATATACGATCGGCATCGAGCCCAGTTCTACCGTAACATTACGCTGTTTCATATGGGGCTGAAGCTGCGTGGTAACGTCGGTCACGACATGGCTTAGGTCGACGTTCACAAAATCCGATCCGTGGCTGAGGCCCGAAAAATCCGACAAGTCTTTGATCATCATGGAGAACCTCTGCGCACTGCTTCTGATTTTGAAAGCCAGGTCCCGCGTTTTTTCCTTATCGCCGTTTTCGGCCGCATCCGCGAGCATATCGCTGAAAACCCGCAGCTTCCGCAACGGTTCCTGAAGGTTGTGACTTGAAATATGGCGGTACTGCCGGTTTTCATCGAGAGAGTCGGACAGCTGGCGGTTCAGGTCCTCGACGGCTGCATGGGTTTGTTCGATCAGGTCCATGCTGTCCAGGTGAAAGGCAAGCAGCTCGGTGAAGAGCTTGAACATACCGATTACCCTGGGGTTCTGCAATTCGGCAGGTTTTGGGTCGATGGCGCAGAGTGTTCCGAAAAACTCGCCGTTTTTACGGAAGATCGGGACGGAAATATAGCTCTGGAAACCGTACAAAAGCGGAGTATGATGACTGCAAAAATGCTCGTTGGCGGCAACATGATCAATGACCACCGCTTGCCCGTGCCCCCGTATTTCATCGCAGATGGTTGTCCCGACCGACAATTCTTCGCCCGGTTCGATCCCGAAACCGATTTCATCCAGTACACTGCAGGCGATCCAGCGATCTTCGGTCACACGGGCCACCGCGGCGAATCCCATTCCCGTAGACCGGCAGATCACTTCCAGCATAGTTTCGACAATCGGGATCTTTTTTACCTTTTCAATGTCTGCAAGTAAGGTTTGTTCTGATGAAGCCATTTTCTAGTACGCGTCGTAGTGATACGTAAAAATAGGTTCGAACTTCCGCAATACCTAGCTACGCGGCGACCCGTGCATTCACGGCAGTGCTGCTGATCGCTGTGGTTGCTTCATTGCAGCTTACTTTTACTTTCGGTTCCCTGAGTATTCCCGATGCGTTCGGCCAGTTTTACGAATTCGTCCGGCGGCGTTTTTCCCCAGCTCCGGAACAAACCTGCTTGGTATTCCACTGCCCTGTGAACATTCCAGCCACTTTCGGTCTGGTAGGAGGCGTCGGCGCCATAATCCAGAAGCAGGTTACTTACTTCCCACAGGTCGCTTTCGACGGCGGACAGCAGCATGGACATAACGATCTGCCGTTCGTCCTTTCTCGGCGGGATGATATTCGGATTGGCCCCATGTTCCAGCAGCAGGCGCACTCTGGCCACCTTGTTGCCATCGGAATTATCGCCGGTTATGGTATGAGACAGGATAGGCACACGGGTACCGGCTTCGAGCGCATTGGCGTCCGCACCATTTTCCAGAAACCATGCTAACAATTCGGGTTTGTAATAATAGCCCATGGAGCGGAAATGGGTAGGTGAGTGCATTTTGTCGCCATTGTCGATCTGTGCGCCTTTTTTAAGTAACAATTCGAGGCATCTGATGAGCCGGGACGGATCTGCTTTCATCCCTTGCATGATGGCGAAGTCAAAAAGTGTCACCTGATCTTTGCCCGTTTCGTTGAGGGCCGGTACCGGTTGTTCCAGGTCTGCGCTGAGGCGGTCGGGATCAACCGCGGCTAGGTCGGCGGCCAGTTTCTGCCTTGGCGCATCCGTAAAATAATAGGTGCCATTGGCCTGGGCGGCGTCCTCCCTGTCCCAGCTGGATTTGCGCCAGTTCTTGACGATCGGCCCGGCTATCAGCATGACCATCCCCATCACCAGCGGAAACGCGCTTAATGCGAGTACCAGGATACGTGTGAATGGGGAAGACAGGAGATTGATCAGTGCCAGAACAACCAATGGTACAAACAGCATGATGACATAACCCCGGGCCATACGGTCATCGGAGGAGGAAGGACGGACAAATAGCAACAGGCCCAGCAGAACCGCTGTGTAAAGGCCAAGTATGCACCAATTGACAAGTGTGATAGTTTTCATGGCCCGAAATTAGCCATCCGGATCATGTCATACCTATTTGTAAATCAGCTTTTTATTAATCGGTTTGCCTATTCCTGGTTCTTAGAAATGTATTCGTCAAGGAGCGCCTTCACGGGATGATAGTAGGGCTCGGCCCGGCGACTCGGGCGGATATCCCATCCGCGGTCGTAGTTGACAATGCAGGCGCCGATGAAGTTGCTTGTAGCCTTTCTGACCACCGGGTCCCATATCGACAGTTTGGATATGCGGCCTTTTTCCATAGCCGTTTTGGCGGGCGTTTTCAATATCAGTGCCGAAAATTCATATTGGTTCACGGTTCCCGAGATCCAAATGGCGCCTTCGATCTGCGGGTCATTGCTGCGATCCTTCACTTTTGTCCGGATGTGCTGCTGGCCTTTTACAGGCAAATCCGTCTTCTTGTTTTTGAGATAGGCATCAATTGCCCGCATGGCATGTTCAGCCGGATCGACGCCGTCGAACTCGCTGAGTTCATATAATTTCTTTACTTGAAATTCAGTCAGTTGTATGTGTTTCCGATAAATTTTTTGCTTCACCATGTCCCTTCTTTGTAGCGCCCATTCAAACATACACAGCTTGGAAGAAGGATTCAATGCCTCATCCGCTTTTTGTGGCTGGCACATAGAAATTTGGATTTATACCGATTCTTGATAAGCCAAAATCACAAATATATCGCCGGATAACCGGCGGTGTCTGCGTGCCACATGCTATCGGAATGTCTGGTATTTCTTATTTGAATAATGCAATAATAACTTCGTTTGGTTTTTAATTTATTGATAAAAATAAATAATCGAAATTGTGTCTGTTTTACACTATCGGTGCATGATGTAGAAGTTTGACTACCCACTGCAAACGTTCCCGGTATCGTGTGCACAAATAAATTCACCGAAAAGTTTGGGCTGAATGATTCATGTAAATAGACTTGATCGTGGTTTCAATTGGACTTTATCAATGGAATCCGGTGATTGTCTTGAAATAGTTATATTCTAAATGGCTCAATTACATGAGAAAACCACTTCTACTCATCTTTACCCTGCTGCTGAGTGCACTGGCTGCGCAGGCGCAAAATCGCATACTGAAAGGTGTCGTGATCGATGGCGTATCGAAAGAACCTATGCCCGGGGTCTCGATACTGATGGCGGGTACCAATTCGGGCACGGCTACCGATGTGGAGGGGAAGTTTACTTTAAATGTGCCGCAGGATGGCGGCACGGTGATCATCAGTTACGTGGGCTTTGTGAAGCAGACGATCGAAGTGGCCAACCGCGGCTCGCTCACGGTGGTGCTTGAACCGGATGTGAAAGCATTGGAAGATGTGGTAGTAGTAGGCTACGGCGAGCAAAAGCGCTCGCACCTCACCGGGGCAGTGGCCACGGTTAAAATGAGTCAGGTGGATGAGCTGCCTGTCGGGGACATTTCGTCTGCATTGGCCGGTAAACTTCCCGGCGTTTCGGTTTCGGGCGGAACAGCCCGGCCCGGCACACCCGCGTCCATCGTGATCCGCAATCCCACCAAGGCTTCCAAGGATGGCGGCAGCAACTCGCCGCTTTACATTATCGACGATGTGATCCGTTCCGAAGCCGATTTCCAGTTGCTGGACGCCTCGGAGATCGAAAATCTGTCCATTCTGAAAGACGGCGCCGCTGCGGTTTATGGTGCGAGGGCTGCGTTGGGGGTGGTTGTCGTGCGGACGAAACGGGGCAAGGCGGGCAAGCCTACTGTTACTTACACGACTACGGTAGGTGTTTCGGATGCCAACTACAAACCGAAGATGATGGACGGGGTACAGCTGGCCACCTATCTGAACGACTTCAACCGCACGCGGGGACTGGCCGCCAACGATCCCGAGTACTATTCGCCTGACGAGCTCGCGTACTTCAAAAACAACAATTATAACTGGTTCGATATGGCCTGGAAACCATCATTGAACACACGCCACGCGGTCAATATCAGCGGCGGTACGGAACGTGCTACCTTTTTTGCCGGGGCCACCTATTTTTACCAGAACGGGAACGTCGATAACATCAGCTACAAGAAATGGAATTTCCGCGCCAGCACGGATGTGAATGTGACCAAGAGCATCAAAGTCGGCCTGGGCGTGAGCGGCAACCTTTCGGATAACAAGCTTTTTTATCTGAAACAGGGTGGAGAGAACGTCGAGAAGGATGTGACCAACCTGCTCAATACCCCGCAGTTCATCCCGCCTTACGTGGATGGCCTGCCGGTGCTGCTGCCGGGGGGCTCGGGCTCAACCGGTTTTCATTTCTTTGAGGCGCAGAAACTAAACAACTATACCCGCGCCCGTAACGTGGTGTTGAACGTCAATGCCTACCTGGAATACAATGTGCCATTTGTCAGGGGTTTGAAAATCCGCACCGTTTACAACAAAAACCTCGGTAACGACTGGGGTAAGCAGTTTGGGACGTATTACAAGGCTTACGGCTTTTCTATGCTGGGTGATAACAAGCACATTTATGGCGGCACACCCAACGCCCCGACAAGGCTCAATAATGGGGACCGCCTGCGTTTTAACCCCGGCTATACCGACGGCTACCAGCTCAACCTGAATTTCAGCTATGCGCGGGATTTTGGACGGCATTCGGTGAGTGCATTGGCATTGGTGGAGCAGTCGGAGATCTATACTGAAAGCATTGCCACAATGAAAGAGGGTATTTTCGAAGGCGGTAACGACTATTTAATGTCCGCATTCGGAGCCAAGGATATCGGGCCTAATGCGGCGAATGAGAGCGGCATTCTGTCGTACGTAGGCAGGCTCAATTACAGTTTTGCCGACCGTTATCTCCTTGAATTGTCTTTCCGGCGCGATGCTTCGACCAAATTTGCGCCTGAGTACCGCTGGGGGACATTCCCGCAATTGTCGGCGGGCTGGGTGATCTCCGAAGAGAAGTTTTTCCGCGACAAACTCGCCTTCGTCAACAATTTGAAATTGCGCGCCTCGATCGGGTTTCTCGGCGGCGATCGTACCGCGAACTGGCAGTGGCTGCAGCGCTATACACCGCAGGCTTCGAATGGAGCGGTGTTTGGCGGCAACAGTGACCGTATGGTGGGAATCAAGCTGGAAAAGCTGCCCAACTATCATGGCCGCTGGGATGACGTTACCAAGAAGAATATAGGTATAGACGCGTCGTTCCTCAACAACCGGCTTTCGGCGACTGTCGACGCCTATCATGACCACGGGTATAACCTGCTGACAACGCTTTCGTCGTCAGTTCCGCTTACGATTGGTTCGGTAATGCCTGCCGAAAACTACGAAACGGTCAATTCTTTCGGATTGGAGTTTGCCACGGGATGGAGTGACCGGATTGGCAAGAACATGGATTACAATGTAGGCGCATTCCTGTCCTGGAACGACAACCGCAATGTGTTTGTAGACGTGGCCGCGACCAACGTCGGCAGCTGGCTCGATCCAACGGGCAGGTCGAGCGACCGGGGATTGCAGGGCTATCGCTACCTGGGCATGTTCCGGACACAAGAGGAAGTAGATCGTTACCTGGAAAAAAATCCGGACTACACCATTATGGGCTACGCACCGAAACCCGGCATGCTTTACTACCAGGATCTTCGCGGCCCGCGGCAAACCGACGGGAGCTACGCAGCACCCGATGGCAAGATCACCGAGGATGACCAGGAATACCTGACCAGAAAAGAAAACAATCACTACAATTTCGGCTTGTCGTTCGGATTTGGCTTCAAAGGATTTAAGGTTGATGTCGTGACGGCCGGTTCATTCGGCGGGCAGGGCATTGTGGATGGCGATTCGCGCAAGAAGGCTGCGAAAGATATTTCCCGCCCCGTTTTCTGGGCCGACCATTACACCGCCGAAAATACGAATGCCCAATATCCCGACCCTTATTGGGAGGAGACCTATTCAATACCGTCCGCATTCTGGTTCCGCAACGCATTCGCATTTAACATGCGCAGCCTGAATGTGTCCTACATGTTGAACCAGAATGTTGCTAAAAAGCTGGGAATCAGTTCCATGAAGATCATTGGCGTAGCGATGAACCCGGTCACGTTCTTCAATCCTTACGACTACAAAGGTGCTGCGGGTGCGTACAACGTGTATCCGGTAATGCGGACCTGGTCTTTGGGACTCAACCTTACACTCTAAAATCGGTAAAGCGATGAAAAAGCATTGGATTATAGTAGCATTGCTTGGCCTGGCCCTGACAGGCTGCGAAAATGTGCTCGACAAAACAGACCTTTCTGCCTACAACGAGGAGCAGGTTTTTAACGATACCCTGCTGGCGAAAGGGTATGTGGATTATGTATACGACCAGAACCTGCCGACATGGCCGAGCGGTGATTTCCTGAAATGCACTGACGAGATTTCCGGAGAGACCCGGTTTTTCGAAGGAACGGTGCAGGTCAATACCGTGCAGGATTTCGGGATCGGCGTGAATGCGACCAATAATTATGGTAAGATCCGTTCGATCAATCAATTCCTGGCCAAACTGCCTAATGGTTCATTGAGTGAGGCAGTCAAAAAACAGCTGATGGCACAGGTGACTTTCTTCCGGGCCTACCGGTATTATGATCTGGTGCGGCTTTACGGCGGCGTCCCGCTCGTGCTCGATCCGCTGGAAGGAGTGGGTGATGAGGCCAAGGAGGAAGCCGCTATACCTCGCAGCTCAACCTCGGCCAGTATCGCGCAGATGGTCTCCGACCTGGATTACAGCATTGCCAATCTGCCGGCCAGGTGGGGCAATACCAATGACTGGGGACGCATTACCAGCGGAGCCGCGGCGGGTTTTAAAGGACGCATCCTGCTGCATTGGGCGAGCCCGCAGTTCAATCCTAACGACTTGCCCGAACGCTGGCAGGCGGCTTATGATGCCAATAAACAGGCTTTAGACCTGCTTTCGGCGAATGGGTACAAGTTGCACGGCAGTTTCAGTGACCTTTGGTTTCAGGAGGTCAACAATCCCGAGGCTGTTTGGGTGACTTGCTACAACAATAAGGTGGGGGACCAGATCAACAAGAACATGACCTGGGACAATGGTACCCGGCCATCGTATCTCGGCACGGCGGGCGGTTCCAACCAGCCAACCTGGGAAATGGCGCAGGCTTTCCCGATGAAGAACGGCCGGAATATCACAGAAAAAGGCTCTGGCTACAATCCACAGCTGTTTTATAAAAACCGGGATCCCCGCTTTGATAAGACCATCGCGTTCAACGGAACTACCTGGCCGATCAACGGCAATGTAAACTACCGGTTATGGACCTATTTTGTCAATAACAAAACAGTAGAGCAGAAGGCAACCGGGACAGGCTTCTATTGCCGGAAGGCCATTGATCCCAACCTTCCTGCGGGCTCTGTCGCCAACGCGGGCACCGACTGGATCGAAATGCGCTATGCCGAAGTCATGCTCAATTTCGCGGAGGCCGCCTGTGGCGTGAATAAGCTCGGTGAGGCCTACACACAGCTGACCGAACTCCGCAAGCGCGCGGGTATCGAGCCGGGCGCGGATGGCCATTATGGTTTGAATCCAAAAATGTCCCGCGCCGAGATGTTCGAAGCGATTTTGCTGGAAAGGCAGATCGAGCTGGCGTTTGAGGGAAAACGGTTCTGGGACCTACGCCGGTGGAAGAAGTTTGAAAGCGTACTGAATGGCAAGAGCCGGAATGGGGTTACCATTAACCTGAAAACCGCCGCTATTACCCCGGAAGAATTTGCGTCCAGGCGCGACGGCATGAACCTTGATTCGGTTTATAAAAATTACTTTGAAATCGTGCCTAAGAAACTGGATACCAAATATCTGGTGAACTGGCTGCCGGAGTACTATTATTTCGCGATCCCGTCCCAGGCATTGACCAACAATCCAAGATTGGAACAAAATATAGGCTGGCCATCCGGTACATTCGATCCGTTGAAGTGAGCGGGCGACACGGGTGCATTCCGATTGGAGGAGTAAAATGGGCGTTGGCCCGTCACAATCAATTGACATTAATTCAAAAAATACCAATATGACATTCATCCCAAAACTTTCACTCCATCTAGGAATTGCAAGCCTGCTTTTCAGTTACGGCGCGATGGCCCAGTATCCCAAAATCCCGGCAGCGGCCAAGAAAACCAGCGATTCGCTGCTCGCCGAAGCCGAGCGCAAGTCGGAAATAGCCTGGCAGAAAGCATTGCCGGTCATTGAGGCGGAGGCGAAGAAGGGAAAACCTTACATTCCCTGGGCCGCCAGACCGGTGGATTTGCCTCAGTCCGACATTCCCGCATTTCCGGGCGCCGAAGGTGGCGGTGCATTCAGCTTCGGGGGGCGCGGAGGTAAAGTATATGTGGTCAAAAGCCTGGCCGACAGCGGCCCGGGTACGCTCCGAGAAGCCTGCGAACAGGGCGGTGCACGCATTATCGTTTTCAACGTCGCGGGTATTATCCGGCTGAAAACACCGCTGATCATCCGCGCACCTTACATCACCATTGCCGGGCAGACAGCTCCTGGTGACGGGGTTTGCGTTGCCGGTGAGACGGTCTGGATCAACACGCATGACGTCGTGATCCGGCATATGCGCTTCCGCCGGGGCGAAACTTTCGTAGGTCGCCGCGACGATTCCATTGGTGGCAATCCGATTGGCAACATCATGATCGACCACGTGTCGGCGAGCTGGGGACTGGATGAGAATATGTCGATGTACCGGCATATGTACAACGACAGCACCGGCGCGCAGGAACAGAAATTGCCGACGGTCAACATTACCATCCAGAACTCGATATTCTCCGAAACGCTCGACACCTGGAACCACGCGTTCGGAAGCACGCTGGGCGGAGAAAACTGCACATTCATGCGCAACCTGTGGGCCAACAATGCGGGCCGTAACCCGTCGATCGGCTGGTTTGGCATATTCAATTTTACCAACAATGTGATCTTCAACTGGGTACACCGCTCGATCGACGGGGGGGACTACAGGGCGATGTACAATATCATCAACAACTATTTCAAACCCGGGCCACAAACCCCGAAGGATTCGCCGATCGGCTACCGCATCCTCAAACCGGAATCAGGCCGGAGTAAGCTGGATCACCTGGTTTTCGGCAGGGCCTATGTCACAGGAAATATCGTGGAAGGCTACGACAAGGTGACCAAAGACAACTGGGACGGTGGGGTACAGGTGGAAGATCAGCCCAATGCAGGAAAATACAAGGATATGATCAAATGGGACCAGCCGCTGCCGATGCCGCAGTTCCCGATCATGAGCGCGAAAGAATCATTCGACTACGTACTGGCGAATGCCGGCGCGACCCTGCCCCGGCGCGATCCCGTGGATGCGCGTGTTACCACCCAGGTACGTACAGGAAAGATTAATCCGATAGATGGTGTAAAATTGCCGGAGAAGCAGTTCGAACACCGCCGCCTGCCCATCGATTCTTACAAAAACGGCATTATCACCGACATCGCACAGGTAGGGGGCTATCCCGAATACAAGGGAACGCCGTACCCCGATGCAGACAATGACGGTATGCCTAATGACTGGGAAAGCAAATATGGTTTAAACCCCAATGACGCTTCCGATGCGCAGAAGGATATGAGCGGAGACGGCTATTCGAACATCGAGAAGTTTATCAACGGCATCGATCCGAAGAAAAAAATGGATTGGAAAAATCCAAAGAACAACCACGATACCCTGGCATCGCTGAAAGGCAGCCCGGCCCAAAAGTAAAGTACATTGGACAAAAGAAAAGATAAGGTTAAGGTGATGATTTTGAATACGATCCTGTCGTTGGCAGGATTGTATTTGTTTTTTCCGGCTGCGATATATGCTCAGAAGAAACTCCAAAAGCCCTCACCGGTGACTGTCGCAGAAGATGGCAGGCTTGCTTATGCGCAGGATTCGCTCGGTAACCGCATCGTGGATTTTTCCTATTGCGGGTATAGGGCGGGCACAGAGGCAATCCCGCAAGCACCTGTACGGGTGACCGTGCCTGCCCGTGAAGGAGACGCGACCGCACGCATACAGGCGGCGATCGACTATGTGGGTAACCTGCCTGTCGACGAGCGGGGAATCCGTGGCGCCGTGTTGCTCGGTACGGGTGTGCACCGGGTGATGTCAGGCATTGTCATCGAGAAATCCGGTGTTGTATTGCGTGGACAGGGAATAGGTGACGGGGGAACGGTATTGCTGGGCGATGGCCGCACGCGGGAAACGGTGATCCGGGTTGTGGGGGGCGATGATGTTAAGACAAAAACCAAAATGCGTGTTACCGACAATTATGTGCCGGTAAATGCGATGTCTTTTGAAATTGAAAATACCAATGCCCTCAAAATAGGAGATCACGTCCGCATTGTCAGGCCTTCGACGGCCGAGTGGATCAAAAGCCTGGGGATGGAGGAATTTGGCGGGGAAACGGGCTGGCTCGGCTGGAAGCCGGGGCAGCGGGATATCACCTGGGACCGCGTAATAACCGCGATCTCGGGCAAAAGTATCACCATCGACGCCCCGTTGACCACCGCGCTGGACAGCCGGTTTGGCGGCGGGCTGGTAATACCCTATCAATGGCAGGGGAGGATCAGCCAGGTGGGTGTCGAAAATATGCGTATCGAATCGACATTTGATCAAGCCAATCCCAAAGACGAAAACCACCGGTGGATGGGCATTACCATGGAAAACGTGGAAAATGGGTGGGTCAGGCAGGTCACATTCAGGCATCTGGCCGGATCGGCGGTGGCATTGTACGAATCGGTCTCCAAAGTGACAGTCGAGGATTGCCAATCCCTGCAACCGGTGTCGGAAATAGCGGGTCAGCGCCGGAACAGCTTCTTTACACAGGGAGGGCAGACGCTCTTTCAGCGCTGTTATGCCGAAAATGGGAACCACGACTTCGCTACCGGCTATTGTGCGCCGGGCCCTAATGCATTTGTGCAATGTGAATCGCATTTGTCGCATAATTTCAGTGGGTCGATCGACAGTTGGGCGTCTGGGGTGCTTTTTGACATCGTGAATATCGATGGACAGGCATTGAGCCTCAGGAACCGCGGGCAGGACGGACAAGGAGCGGGTTGGACAGCCGCTAACAGTGTCATGTGGCAATGCTCGGCTTCGCGGGTCGATAACTTTTGTCCGCCGGGAACGCAGAATTTCGCATTCGGGATATGGGCGCAGTTTGCGGGAAACGGCCATTGGGAAAATGCCAACGAGCACATTCGTCCGCGAAGCCTCTACTATGCACAACTTTCCGACAGACAAGGCAAACAGGCTGGGGAGCACGCGTTTTTACTCCCTAATGAGACGGAAGCATCCAGCAGCCCGAGCCTCGATCAGGCGGCAGCGATGGTGGCTGCTTCACATGGACCGGCATTACGGCTGACGGATTGGATCGATCGGGCTGCCCAACGAAACCCGGTTTCTACCGAACATGGTGACATCAAAACGATCGATGAAATTGGGTTCTCAAAAGCCGCTGCGGCATCCGTAATACCGCCGTTATCGATTCAGAACGGATGGCTGGTGAGAGGCGCTGAAGTCGTAACCGGTAGCCGGCACGAAGTGCCTTGGTGGCGAGGCAGCGTCCGTCCGCACGACGTGCAGGCTGCCAAATCACACATTACCCGCTTCGTGCCGGGGCGGACCGGGAAGGGATTTACCGACGCACTCGGACCGATGACCGACTCGCTTAAAGCGAAAAACATAGCCATTATCGACCATAACTACGGCCTCTGGTACGACCGCCGTCGCGACGACCACGAGCGTATCCGGCGAATCGACGGCGAAGTGTGGCCGCCTTTTTACGAGCAGCCTTTCGCCAGGAGCGGCAAGGAAGCCGCCTGGGATGATCTCAGCAAATATGACCTGACGCATTACAATGAATGGTACTGGGGCCGGCTCCGCGAATTTGTGACGCTGGCCGATCGCAAAGGCCTCGTCCTCTATCACCAGAACTATTTCCAGCACAACATCCTGGAAGCGGGAGCGCATTACGCCGATTTTCCCTGGCGTACTGCCAACAACATCAACCAGACCGGCTTTCCTGAGCCACCTCCCTATGCGGGCGACAAGCGCATTTTCGTAGCCGACCAGTTTTACGACATCACGAACCCCGGGCGGAAAGCATTGCACCGTGCCTACATTCGCCAATGCCTCGACAATTTTGCCGGGCAGAGCGGCGTAGTACAGTTTCTCAGTGCCGAATACACGGGGCCGCTGGCTTTTGTACAGTTCTGGCTCGACGTGATCACCGAATGGGAGCGGGAAAAAGGCATGAACGCGTTGGTAGCATTAAGCACGACGAAGGATGTGCAGGATGCCATTCTGGATGACCCGCGTTATGCTGGGGCCGTGGATATCATCGACATCCGTTACTGGCATCGCCGTGCGGACGGCTCGGTGTACGCGCCGGAAGGGGGCCGGAACCTCGCTCCCCGCCAGCATGCCCGCATTCAGAAACCGGGCAAGCCGTCATTTGAGTCGGTTTACGCGGCTGTTTTGGAATACAAAAAGAAATACCCCTCAAAAGCAGTGCTTTACAATGCCGACGGGGCCGAAACCCATGCCTGGGCTGTGTTGCTGGCGGGTGGCTCCATGAGTGCGATCCCGCGTGTTCCGGCTGCAATGCTGAATGCGCTTTCGGGTATGCGGCCTGCCAGCCTGCCCGCCGTGCGTATCCTGAAAGACGCCCAGAAGGGAGCCGTTGTTTATGCAAACGGTGCGCAAGCCGTTGACCTGACCGATCTGCCCGGTAATTGGCAGCTCCGGCGGATCGATCCCCGGACAGGTCAGGCAATTGGAAAGATTGAAAAAATAAAAGGTGGCAGAACGGTGCAGCTTACGGTTGGTACGGGGTCTGTGATTTATTGGTTTTCAAGAAAATAGAATATGCAGATCAGAGTGAATTTGCTGGCGTTGTGCATTGTGCTGGGAGGGCTCCCGGCCTGTTCCCGCCGGGTGGCCGGGCCCGCGGTATTGAAGGCGGAGCAGTTTCGGCAGCATGTTGAGTACTTCAACCGCATGGAAGACGAGAACCAGGTAAATGCGATCCCGAATGCACAGTCCTGGGACTGGATGAAAGCTAATATTCCGCTCTTCGATTGCCCGCAGGACAATTTCCGGGAGATTTACTACTATCGCTGGTGGACGTTCAGAAAACACATTCACAATACGCCGCAGGGGTTTGTGATCACCGAATTTCTGGTAAACCGCAACTATGCCGACAAGTACAACATGATCAGCTGTGCGCTGGGACATCACATTTACGAGGGCCGCTGGCTGCACGACCAGCGCTATCTGACCGATAATGTCCATGTCTGGTACCGGGGTAATGACGGGGCCAGGATGAAAAAGTTACTGAATTTCAGTAGCTGGACAGCCGATGCTTTGTACAACCGCTACAAGGTCAATGCGGACAAGACCTTTCTGCTCGATATGCTGCCGGACCTGGAATCGGAGTACAAGGCCTGGGAAAAGGACCGGCGAACGGAGAGCGGATTGTTCTGGCAAACGGATGTTAGGGACGGGATGGAAGAGTCGCTCAGCGGCGGACGGCGTGAGCAGAATGCCCGTCCGACGATCAACAGCTATATGTATGGGAATGCCAAAGCGCTTTCGGCAATGGCTGCATTAAAGGGGGACTCGGCACGCGAAAAGCATTATCAGAGTAAGGCGGATACCCTGAAAAACCTGATCGATGGCAAGCTGTGGAATGCGGACAGTGCCTTTTTTGAAACAGTAAAGAAGCGCGGCACGGGTCCTTTTGCCGGTGTGCGCGAAGCGATCGGGTTTGTTCCGTGGTATTTCAATATACCCGGTGAAAAACACGATGCCGCCTGGAAACAGGTGTCCGATCCGGCAGGCTTCGACGCCCCTTTCGGCCTGACGACAGCGGAACGCCGGCACCCGGAGTTCCGGACGCATGGCTGCTGTCAGTGTGAATGGGATGGTGCCGTGTGGCCGTTCGCAACTTCGCAAACGTTGACCGGGATGGCCAACCGCATGAATGCGCCGGTACCGGCGCCGCTTGCAGACACGACCTACTTCGGCCTTCTGGAAAAATATGTGGAGTCTCAGCATTACCGCGGAAAGCCCTATATCGGAGAGTACCTGGATGAAAAGACGGGATACTGGCTGAAAGGCGACCAGGAGCGCAGCCGGTATTACAACCATTCGACGTTCAACGACCTGATCATTACCGGGCTGGTTGGCCTCCGCCCGCGCGCGGATGAGGTGATTGAGGTGAACCCACTGGTTCCGGAAGCGAAATGGGACTGGTTTTGTCTGGATAATGTGCTGTACCACGGCAAATTACTGACTATTCTTTGGGATCGCGACGGAAGCCGTTATAAAAAAGGAAAGGGTCTGCATGTTTTTGTCAATGGCAAAAAAGCAGGTTCCTCGGACAGGATTTCACGAATTTTAATTAACCCATAACCCTGCACAGCTGCATGAAAGTCAATATTACAATGCGAAAAAAAGTATCTCAATGGCTCCTGGGCGGGGTGTTCAGCCTGATGGCCCTTTCGTCCTTTGGCCAGAACTTCAAGGATGGGATGATCGTAGACGAATTCATCTTTGAAACAGCACCCTTCCCGGAAAGCCATGCTTCGACGATTGCCGAAACCCCCGCCGGACTGGTGGCCGCGTGGTTTGGCGGTACGAAGGAGCGTAATCCCGACGTGGGTATCTGGGTGAGCCGTTTGGAAAATGGCCAATGGACAGCACCCATCGAAGTAGCCAATGGAATTGTGAACGAAAAATTGCGGTATGCCTGTTGGAATCCGGTTCTTTATCAGGTACCCCAGGGTGATTTGATGCTTTTTTATAAAGTAGGCCCTAACGTGCCGGGCTGGAAAGGATTTCTGATCACCTCGAAGGACCACGGAAAAACCTGGTCGAAGGCGGTTGATTTACCGGAAGGTTATCTCGGTCCAATCAAGAATAAACCCGTTTTGATGGCCAATGGAGCGCTTTGGTGCCCGTCGAGCACGGAAGGTGAGGGCGGCTGGCGCGTGCATTTCGAGGTTACCCCCGATTTTGGCAAAACCTGGCGGAAAGTAGGGCCGCTGAATGACGGCAAGACGATCAAAGCCATTCAGCCGAGCATTCTGACTTATCCGAACGGCGATATGCAGATCCTTTGCCGCAGCCAGAGCCGTTCGGTTGTGGAGTCGTGGTCTAGGGATCAGGGAAAGACGTGGTCGGAAATAGCGCCATCCGCTTTGCCGAACAACAACTCAGGAACAGACGCGGTGACCTTGAAAGATGGCCGGCAGTTGCTGGTGTATAACCACGTGAAGCCACCGGCCGGCCAGCCGAAAGGCCCTCGCACACCGCTGAATGTGGCGGTATCCCGGGATGGAAAGCGCTGGGATGCAGTGCTGGTGCTCGAAGATTCGCCGATCAGCCAGTACTCGTATCCGTCGGTTATCCAGACTTCCGATGGGATGGTGCACATTGTGTACACCTGGCGCCGCCAACGCATCAAGCACGTGAAAATTGATCCGGCAAAGCTGAAAGGCAAGCCGATCGTGGAGGAACAATGGCCTATCTGATTTTTGAACAATGAAAAGGAAGGATTTTTTGAGAGCATGCGCCGCCGGAGTGGTGGCGCTGCCTTTCGCAACCCGGGCTTCGGGAGCATTCGGCCCGTTGCGCAAATCGCGGTATAAAATTGCCGTCATCGATCTGATGATTTTAAAAAGGCAGAAACTGAGTGCATTGCCGCTGGCCGGCGAAATCGGTGCCGACGGGCTGGAAGTGGATATGGGCGGGCTGGGTAACCGGCCTACTTTCGAGAACAAACTGGCGGATCCGGCCGTCCGGCAGCAATATATCGAGAAGGCGAAGGAATTGAACCTGGAAATCTGCTCCCTGGCGATGACTGGCTTTTATGCTCAATCGTTTGCCAAACGGGAGGGTATTGAAAAGACGGTGGGCGACTGCATAGAAACGATGAAGGAAATGCGCATCAAAACGGCATTTCTGCCACTGGGCGTTCAGGGGGATCTCGTGAAAAATCCGGAATTGCGGCCTGCTATCGTGGAACGGCTGAAAATCGTCGGTAAGATGGCCGAAAAGGCAGGCGTGGTGATCGGGATTGAAACGGCATTGAGCGCTGCCGGGGAGGTGAAACTGCTGGAAGAGGTCGGATCTAAGTCCATTCAGATCTATTTCAACTTTGCCAATCCCCTGGAAGCAGGGCGGGATCTTTGCGAGGAACTACGGATACTGGGCAAAAACCGCATTTGTCAGATCCATTGTACGGATAAGGACGGGGTATGGCTTGAGAATAACACCCGGCTGGATATGAAAAAAGTAAAAGCAACGCTCGACAAAATGGGCTGGAAGGGCTGGCTTGTGATCGAGCGCTCCCGGGACGCCGCTAAGCCGCGCGATGTGAAAGGTAATTTCAGCGCGAATACCGCCTTTATGAAAACCGTTTTCCAGTCCTGATCCAGGTTCGCTACACCCATGCTTTTTCGCTTTGTATGTTGCTTTTTGACATTACTTTCCGCATGTCCGTATGCGACAGGGCAATCGTTTTCACCCGAACAGTATAACCTGAAATGGACCAGTCAAAGCAGGAATGCGGGCGAATCGATGCCTTGCGGTGGCGGTGATGTGGGGCTGAATGTTTGGGTTGAAAAGGGGGATGTGCTGTTTTATCTGTCACGCAGCGGGGTTTTTGATGAAAGCAACCTGTTCCCGAAGCTGGGGCGGGTGCGGATCAGGCTTTCACCCAACCCGTTCGAGGCAGGCAGCACTTTTGAGCAGGAATTGAAATTGCAGGAAGGTTATGTGGCGATTACAGGTAAAAAAGGCAGGCGAAGCACGACGGTAAAAGTTTGGGTGGATGTTTTTAGCCCGACCATTCATGTGGATATCCGAAGTAGCAGTCCGGTTTCCATGCAGGCGTGGTACGAAAGCTGGCGTACGGTTCGTGGCGAGCTGATGGGCCATGCGCGGAGTGCCACTTCCTACAAATGGGCGGTGCCCAGGGTGACCGTCTGGCCGGATAGCGTGGCGCACGAAGACCATGGCGTGTTGTTTTATCACCAAAATCGCGACTCCACATTATTCGATGTGATCGCGAAGCAGCAGCAGCTCGATCATATCAAAACACAGCTCTGGAACCCGCTGAAAAGACTGACTTACGGCGGATGGATGGGCGGTCCGAATATGGTAGCCGCCCCGGAAATACGCGCAGGGAAATATGCGGACACGCCATTCAGAGGTTTTGGGTTAAAAAGCAAATCGCCTTCGAGAAGCATTCAGTTGAGCATTTACCTGCACACGGACCAGCCGGAAAACCTGGCAGTTTGGAAAAAAGGGCTCCTGGAATCGGTGGCGAAGGCGCGGCAAAATGAAAAGACGGCCTGGTCGAAGACCGCTGGCTGGTGGAAGCAGTACTGGGAGCGAAGTCATATTGTTTTGAATTCGGACCGTGCGGATAGTACCGCCGCCATCTGGCAGGTGGGGCGTAATTATCAGCTTTTCAGGTACATGCTCGGTTGCAATGCGTTCGGTACTTATCCCACTAAGTTCAATGGCGGCCTTTTTACCTGCGACCCGGTGTTTGTGGATACAGCCTACCATTTCACGCCCGACCACCGTAACTGGGGCGGCGGGACTTTTACGGCGCAAAATCAGCGTCTCGTGTACTGGCCGATGCTCAAAAGCGGTGATTTTGAAATGATGACACCGCAATTTGAATTCTATCGGCGCATACTGGGCAATGCCGAGGCGCGGACACGGCATTACTGGGGACATTCGGGCGCGTCGTTTACCGAGCAGATCGAAAATTTTGGCCTGCCCAACTACGCGGAATATGGCCAGAAGCGTCCGTCTGGTTTCGATCCGGGCGTGGAATACAACAAATGGCTGGAATACCTTTGGGACACGTCGCTGGAATTTTGCCTGATGATCCTGGACAGAGAGGATTTTACGGGGGAGGATATGAGCGGCTACCTGCCGTTCATTGAAAGCTGCCTGGTGTTTTTCGATGCGCATTACCAATACCTGGCGTCCCGGCGGAGCGCGGCCAGGCTCGACCAGGATGGGCATCTGGTGCTTTTCCCGGGAAGCGCCGCGGAGACTTACAAAATGGCTTATAATGCCGTGACTACCGTTGCGGGCTTGAAAACGGTACTGGAACGATTGCTGGCATTACCGGCGAGCTATGGAAATGAACAGCAGCGCAGCCGTTGGCGGGAAATGCTGAACCGCGTGCCGCCACTGAGCTTTCGCGAAATGCAGGGGCGTCGCACCATTGCGCCCGCACAGGCATGGGAGCGCATTCAGAATACGGAAATTCCACAACTGTATCCGGTATTTCCGTATGGGATGTATGGTGTCGGCAAGCCCGATCTCGAAACGGCAATCAATACCTGGAAATATGATACAGAGGCTATCAAAAACCGGAATTATACCAGTTGGCACCAGGACAATATCTTTTGTGCGAGATTGGGCCTCACCGACGAAGCGGCGGAGCTCACTATCCGTAAATTACAGGATTCCGGCCGGAGATTTCCCGCATTCTGGGGGCCTGGCCACGATTGGGTACCGGATCACAACTGGGGCGGTTCGGGTATGATCGGCTTGCAGGAAATGCTGATGCAGACACCCCGCGTCGCTGTGCCGGACGCATCCACCCCGGCCGAGCCGATCTATATTTTGCCTGCATGGCCCGATGACTGGGACGTGCAATTCAAACTGCACGCGCCGCAGAATACAACTGTGGAAGGAGAATGGAAAGGAGGGAAAATGGTATCGTTAAAAATTACGCCGGAATCGCGGCGGAAAGATGTTATTTGTTCCAAATGCGATATGAAATGAAGTAAATGCAGTTGAAAGCTAAAAAGGCGGATAAGCTGCGATGCAATCGCGGTCGTGGCCGATCCGATCCATCAGGAAATTGTACCCAAGGCAATGTGCGACATAAATAAATCAATATTTTCTCGTTGAATATTAGTTTTATTTTCGAATGTTTTTCTTTTCTTTGTTTTAAAGAGTGGAGAGTAGGTCAATAAGTTGTAAACAAACTATCGGAATGTGGAACGGGCCATTTGTTCTGGCGATCGATCAGGGTACGAGCAGTACCAAATCCGTCATTTTTAATGAAAAAGGGCAGGTGCTGGCACGGGGAAGCGAGCCGTTGCAAACGATGTACCTCGACGGAGGGCTCGTAGAGCAGGATCCTAAGGATATTTATGACAATGTGTTGGCCTCGGTAGCGAACTGCACGGCCGATTTTACAGCAAAGGGCGGACGTGTAGAGGATATACGTTCGTGCGGAATTTCCAATCAGCGCGAGACTTTTGTCCTTTGGGATAAAGAAGGTAAACCGTTGCACAATGCGGTCGTGTGGCAGTGTAAACGATCGACGGCCGTTTGTGAGCAGCTCCGTGCTACCGGGCTGGAAGAGGTGATCCGAAGGAAAACAGGCCTGCTGGCTGATCCGTATTTCTCCGGCTCCAAGGTGATATGGCTGAACTTGTATCACGATACCGTTCGGAAAGCGATTGCCCGGCGTAATGCATTTTTCGGTACTGTCGATACCTGGCTTCTTTATCAGCTAACGGGCGGGAAAGCCTATTTAACCGACCATACCAACGCGTCCAGGACGCTGTTTTTTAACCTGGAAACGCTTGCCTGGGATGATGAACTGATCAATTCTTTTGGACTGGATGGATTGCAGTTGCCTGCTATTCAGCCATCTTCATCGTTCTTTGGCGAAACGGACTTCGAAGGTTTGTTTCCTTCGGCTATCCCGGTAACCTCCATGATTGGCGATTCCCATGCGGCCGCATTCGGGGAAGGATGCTTCGGGCCCGGCATTGCCAAGGCTACGCTGGGGACGGGTTCGTCGATTTTGATGAACATCGGGCCCGAACCGAAACCTTCACAGCAAGGCATGGTAACGACCATCGGGTGGAGTGCGGGAAACCGCGTGGAGTATGCGCTCGAAGGGGTGATCGTGACCTGCGGGGCGACGATCGAATGGCTCAAAACGAATCTGGGGTTATTTCAGGACATCCGCGAGACGGAAGCGATGGCCCGCTCGGTGAAGGACAGTGCGGGTGTTTACCTTGTCCCTGCGTTCAGCGGATTGGGGGCGCCGCACTGGGATATGAACCGCAGGGCATCCATTACAGGCCTTACATTTCATTCGAATAAAAACCATATCGTACGCGCAGCCCTTGAATCGATTTCCTATCAGATTAAAGACGTGATCGATGCGATGGAATCGGATACGTGTATTGCGTTGCAGGAACTGAAAATTGACGGTGGGTTGACTTCCAATGCTTTTGTGGTACAAATGCTGGCCGACTTGCTGGAAAAGCCGGTCGTGGCCCTCGAATTTCCTGAGGTTTCGGCTCTGGGTGCGGCCTATCTATCCGGTTTGTATTCGGGGGTCTATCCGGACATCGAATACCTTCGGAACCTCAGTGCCAGTCATTCGTCGGTGCACGCCAATGCCGGGAACGACGCTGTGAAAGCTGGCTACACTGGCTGGCGGGAGGCTGTTCGCTCGGTTCCCCATGTTTATATAACCCATTAAAAATGAGATATTTTCTTTCTATTTCCCTTGTTTTTTTAATCAGTGTTCACGCATTGTTCGCCCAGGACCGCGTGGAGCGCTGGGAGCGGTTCGAGCTGACGTTGACCGGCCCGCAAACCGGCAATCCGTTTGTCGACGTGACGTTGGGAGCGGAATTTACGAGTGCGGCCGAAAAGATAAAAGTTGCAGGTTTTTACGACGGGAATGGGCAATATAAAATACGGTTCATGCCGAAACGGACCGGGGTATGGACTTACAAAACATTCAGTAACAATAAATTGCTGAATGGCAAAAGCGGTGCTTTTATGTGTACCGATCCGGGTAAGGATAACCACGGTCCGGTGGAAGTGGCTGATACTTACCATTTTAAATATGCGGATGGCGAGCGATATTATCCGTTTGGGACGACGCTTTATGCCTGGACGCACCAGCCTGAGGGGCTAGAGGAGGTGACATTGAAGACACTCGCGAGTGCGCCTTTCAATAAGGTCCGAATGTGTGTTTTCCCCAAATATTACTCGCACGTGGAAAATGAACCGCCTTTTTACCCCTATGTGAAAAAGGGGGAGTCGAGGGATGCGAATGGGAAGCTTCGGTTTCAATGGGACCTGTCGCGGTTTGAGCCCGCGTTTTTTCAGCACCTCGAAAAACGGATCGATGACCTTAAAAAGCTCGGGATCGAAGCGGATGTGATTATTTTCCATCCCTACGATAAGGGTCACTGGGGATTTGACAGTCTTGGTAAAGAGAATGATCTGAAATACATACGATATCTCACCGCCCGGCTGGCTTCGTTCCGGAATGTGTGGTGGTCGATGGCGAATGAATTTGATTATGTCAAAACCAAACCACGGGATGACTGGGATGCTTATACGAAAGAAGTCGTGAAAACGGACCCGTACAAGCATCTTTGCTCGATTCACAACGGTAGCGTGTACTACGACCTGTGGAAGCCTGAATTTACCCACGTAAGTATTCAAAATGGCTCGGCGGTCGAAGATTTTGGGCGGGCAACATTGCTCAGGGATGTGTTTTTCAGGCCAATGGTGTACGATGAAGTTTGTTATGAAGGTGATTTGCAGCAACGCTGGGGGCACCTGAGCGGCGAGGAAATGACGGAGGCATTCTGGCAGGGTGTGATCGCAGGTACGTATGTGACGCACGGGGAAACTTACAAAAATAGTGGCGACACGATCTTCTGGGCGAAAGGCGGAAGGTTAATCGGCAGCAGTCCGGCCAGGATCGGGTTTCTCAGGAAGATCCTGGAAGCGGCGCCAGGGCCTTTGGAACTTTCGGATCCGTGGAAAGATCATCATACGGCCCGGGCCGACAGCAGTTATTACCTGATTTACATGGGGAAGGAAATGCAGGCGGAATGGGAGTTTAGCTTGCCCGCTAAAGGAGGCCCGAAGGCTGGAAGTAAATTTAAGGTAGAGGTGATAGACACCTGGAACATGACGGTAGGCGAACGGCCGGAATTGTTTGAGGTCGGGGCAAAGGAAGGCTACCGGTTGTTTGATAAGGACAGAAAATCAATTCGTTTGCCTATGACGCCGTATCTCGCCCTGCGCATTAAAGCTTACCCCTGATATTGAATTCTTGATTGGTTAACATAGATAGTAAAGTATGAAAAAAGGCCGGACATTGTCTGGTCTTTTTTTTTTGTTTGTTTATGATTGGCGTTAAACATTTTGCTTTAATAGTGTCATCCTGGCTGATGCAAGCCTTCGAGAGGGTAATAGTTTAACTTTTTAAAGTGAAAAAATAATTATTCCTGTATTTTGTTTTGCATTGCAAACATTATCTTTTATTTTTCGAAAAAATAAGAATATAAACGAAAGTTAATATTCAATCTATTCGTAAAACCCTTGTAGCCTTATGAAATTATGCTTCTATCTTCTGATGGGATTGCTGTGGATTGCGCCGAATCTTTACGGGCAGTCCGGGGTGGTCAAAGGAAAGGTGACCGGTGCGAACGATAACCTTCCCTTGCCCGGCGTGAGCGTCGTTGTCAAAGGCACTCAGAAGGGCACGATCACCAATGTAGACGGTGAATATCAACTGGAATCCAACGGGGCAGGTGCCGTGTTGGTTTTTAGTTTTGTAGGTTATATTCCGCAAGAAGTGCAGGTAGGCAGCCAAACGGAAATTCCGGTGAGCCTGGTGCCTGAAAACAAGTCGCTTGACGAGGTTGTGGTAGTGGGTTATGGAACCCAGTCGCAGCGGAATGTGACCGGCGCTGTACAGACGGTCAAGGTGTCGGAACTGTCCGATGTGCCTGTGCCACAGCTTTCCCAGAAATTGCAGGGACGGCTCGCAGGTGTTCAGATTTTGCAGACCTCCGGCCGCCCGGGCGGGGGGATGTCCGTTCGCATACGCGGGCAGGCATCGGTATCTGCTGGTAATCAGCCTCTTTATGTAGTGGACGGTTTTCCGATCACCGGTGATATCAGTACCCTGAACCCCGATGAAATTGAGAGTATCAGCGTCCTGAAAGATGCCGCTTCAACTTCGCTTTACGGCTCCCGGGCCAGCAATGGGGTCGTGATGGTGACAACGAAGCATGCAAAGGCAGGCGAAACACGCATTGGTTTGAATGCCTATTACGGTGTGCAGCAAATTCCTTCGCGCGGGATACCGGAAATGATGGATGGCTCCGGATTTGCGCAGTTTATGAAGGAAGTATATGAAGAAAACAAACGGACCGTCCCCGCCGAATATCAGAATCCTGCCCAGTACGGCAAAGGTACGGACTGGTACGACCTCATTACCCGAACTGCACCGATACAGAATTACAGCCTGTCTATCGGGACCGGTGGCGAGAAGTTCAGCACCAATGCGGTGCTCGGGTATTTCCAGCAGGACGGTGTGATCATCAATACCCGGTTCAGGCGCTTTTCCGCAAGGCTAAACAGCGACTATCGCTTCAATAAACATGTGCGTATAGGGATTAACGTTGCTCCGTCGATATCGATTTTTACCGGAAGGCCCACAGATGGCGGGCCGTTTTCCTCGACCAGCGGCTTGATCACGAGCGCACTGCTCTCATCGCCTCTGGTAGCGGCGGTAAACCCGGACGGTTCTATGCCTGTTACTGCGATTTCGCCGGGCATGCTGAACACCCCGAACTGGTACCGGGTGGCCAAAGAAGCCGATGCGACCGATAACAACACCCGTATTTTGTCCAATGCCTATCTGGAATACACGCCGGTTGCGGGCCTTACCCTGAAAACCTCCCTGAATGCGGAGTACGGGCAGGTACGCTTCAATAATTTTGTGCCGTCCACCTCCGGCAATGTCAATGTAGCTATGCCCCGCGCTTCGGGTGATCTGACGCAGACCAATACGCAGTTTCTGACCTGGCTTTCAGAGAATATCGCGACCTACGATAAGGATTTTGGTCATCATCACGTGGACATTACCGCTGGTTTTACCGCCCAGAAGTTTCGTTCCGATATGAACAACGTCGTCGCGACCAATTTTCCGAACGATAAAGTGCGCACGCTGAGCGCGGCTACGGTGTTCACGCCCACAAGCGATATCCAGGAATGGAGCCTGCTTTCTTATCTGGCCAGGGTGAATTACAATTTCAAAGGTAAATACCTGCTTTCCGCCTCGATCCGGCGCGATGGCTCGTCGCGTTTCGGGCAGGACAACAAATGGGGGAGTTTTCCATCCGTTTCCGCAGGCTGGCTCGTTTCCGACGAGAATTTTATGGCGGGTGCGCGGCCGGTATCGTTGTTGAAACTGCGTGGCAGCTATGGTGTGACGGGTAACAACAATATCGGGAACTACACCTATTATGCCAATGTGGCCGGTGCCAATGGGGGAGCCACCAACAACTACGTGTTTGATGGCAAGCTGGCAGCCGGTAATAATGTCACCACCCTATCCAACAGTACCCTGGGCTGGGAAATCACCAAACAACTTGATTTCGGGATAGATCTGGGATTGTTCGAAAACAGGTTGTCTTTTGCATACGACTATTATACCAAAAAGACCGACGGCCTGCTTTTCAATGTACAGGTGCCTACCTATACCGGCTTCTCCAATTTCCAGACCAACATCGGCTCATTCAGGTTCTGGGGGCATGAGTTTACGGTCAGCAGCCGCAACCTGACGAAGGGTTTGAAATGGAATACGGATTTCAATATTTCTTTCCTGAAAAACCGGGTGGAGCAATTAGGGACCGCCAATGCATTCCTGGGCGGCGGTACGAGCCGGAACATTACGATGGTGGGGCAGCCAGTCGGGATGCTTTGGGGCTATGTACACAATGGCGTTTACGTGAACCAGGCAGACTTCGACGCGTCGCCCAAGTTTCAGACTTCGAATGTAGGTACCGTGAAAATGAAAGATGTGAATGGGGACGGTGTCATTACAGTCGATGATCGCACGATCATCGGCAACCCTAATCCGGATTTTATTTTCGGCCTGACCAACACGTTCTCATGGCGGCGGTTTGACCTCAGCATTGCTGCGGCGGGTTCTGTGGGGAACGATATTATGAACACTGCATTGGAATACACCAACAACCTGGATGGCGTTTTCAACGTGACCAGATCGGTAGCGAACCGGTGGAAATCGGAGCAGGACCCGGGTGACGGCATTACCCCGCGTACGCTTGCGGGAACCACCGGCCTTTTCCGGAATGCGAATTCGCTGTGGGTTACTGATGGCAGCTATTTCACGATCAAGAACATCGCATTGGGCTACACTTTTCCTTCCAATGCCATCAGGGGTGTTAAGAGCCTGCGTATTTATGCTACCGTGCAGCAGGTTGCGGTATTTACCAAATACAAAGGATCGAATCCGGAAGTCAATACCGGAGGTTCGGATCCGCTGGCCCAGGGACTTGACGTAGGCGCCTACCCGGTGCCGCGCACATTCACGCTGGGGATTAATGTCGGGTTTTGATAATGGGTTATGTTATAAGCAATATGCTGTAAGCCGTAAGCTATCGGTACATTGAGATTGAACATGCGGCCTATAGCCTACAGCTTAAAGCCTAGAGCCTAAGACATACCGCCTAAGGCTCCTAAAAAAATACGTCTATGAAAACAAAGATCTTCACCTTTTTGCTCCTGGCCGGTTTACTCCCCGGATGCAATGATTACCTGGATGTTGCGCCTAAGAACTTTATCAGTTCCAATAATTTCTTCCAGACAGAGGCTGACTTCACACAGGCTGTAAATGCTACTTATGCGGCGCTGAGGATGGTTTATAACAGCGCCTATATCATGGGGGAAATGCGTTCGGACAACGCGCATTACATCTTTAACAGCTCCAACCGCGGCAATCTCGTGCGTGAGGAGATCGCTGACTTTATCGACAATCCGACGGCAGAACCGGTGGCTAATAAATGGGCCGGAGATTACAAGGTCGTTGCCTATGCCAATGAAGTAGTCACCCGGATCGACGCGGCGCAAATTTCGGATGCCGCTAAAAAGAATCTGAAAGGACAGGCGCTCTTCCTGCGTGCCCTGGCGTATTTCGATCTGATCCAGTATTTCGGGGACGTTCCGCTGGTGCTGACGCCGGTGTCGGGGACTGCGGACCAGATTTTGGGTGAGAGTGCGGTTTTGACGCGCACACCGAAAGAGGACGTGTATGCACAAGTGATTAAAGATGCGACCGAGGCGATCTCATTGCTACCTGCAAAGGCTGTACAGGAAAAGGGTAGAGCAACAAGCGGGGCGGCCAGGGCATTGCTAGGCAATGTGTACGTGGTGCGCAAGCAATGGGCCGAAGCCGAGAAAGTGCTTTCCGAAATCGTCGGGTCGGGAGCGTATTCTTTGCTGACAGATTATGCTGCGGTTTTTAATCCTGCCAATAAAAACAATGCGGAGTCGGTATTCGAGATCCAGTATATGCAGGGAAATCTCGGTTTGCAGAGCACGTTTGCCTATGTGTTTCTTCCCAATCTGACCAATCTGAACCCGATAGCCGGTTTTCAGTTCAACAATCAGAGCACAGGCGGTTGGAATATCCCTTCCGATGATCTGATCAAATCGTATGAAACAGGTGATAAGCGCAAAGAGGCTTCCATTGTGAATGGTTATACCGGTGCCGACGGGAAGTTTGTGGAGCAGCCTTTTGTGAAAAAGTATTTTTATCTGCCGCTGCCAGCCCCGAACGGCTCTGCGGCCAACGGGAATGACAACTGGCCGGTGTACCGCTATGCTGAAGTACTGCTCCTTTTGGCCGAATCGCTCAATGAACAGGGCAAGGCAGGTGCATTGACTTATCTGAACCAGGTACGTGACCGTGCGTTCGGAGCGGGTGTTTCGCCGGTAAAGGAAACCGGCCAGGCGGCTTTACGGACATTGATTGCCCGGGAGCGCAGGGTAGAGCTGGCGTTTGAAAATAAAAGATGGCTGGATCTGGTTCGTACCGGTCAGGCGATGCAGGTCATGAATGCGTATGGCGTAGCATTGAAAGCCAGTGGCAAGTATCCCAATCTGATTGCGCAGACTTACCAGGTCTCCGAAAAACGCTTGCTTTTTCCCTTGCCTTTCAACGAGGTTCAGGTGAACCCGAAGCTGGTGCAGAATCCCGGTTATTGAAATTGATTTTAAAAATATCCATACTTTTTATGAAGCCCGTAACGCTTGGACTGATCCATACTTCTGCTACGCTCGTGCCCGTTTTTCAGCAGCTTTGCAACGAAAATCTGCCCGGAGTCAATGTTTTCAACATCGTCGATGACAGTCTGATCAAGGATGTCATCGCCAAAGGAAAGCTGATGCCGGATACGGCCCGGCGCGTCGTCAACCATGTCGCTTCGGCGGAAGCCGCCGGTGCCGACCACATTCTGGTGACCTGCTCGTCGATCGGCCGGGCGGTGGAGGCAGCGGCGGCGCTGGTTTCGGTGCCGGTGTTGCGTGTCGACCAGCCGATGGCCGATCTGGCAGTATTAAAAGGCAGGCGGATCGGCGTGGTGGCCACATTGCCAACAACCCTTGAACCTACCTCGGATCTTGTGAGGCGGCGTGCGCAGGCGGCCGGAAAGGAAATCGAACTGACGAGCCGGTTGTGCGAAGGTGCATTCGAGGCATTGATGGGCGGTGATCCCGCGTTGCACGATCAGATGGTAGCGCACGCATTACGTGAATTGTCTGTGCAGGTGGATGTGATTCTGCTCGCGCAGGCGTCGATGGCACGTGTGGTGGATACGCTGGACGAGGCTGAGAAAACGGTCCCGATCGTGGCCAGTCCGCCCGAGGCGATCCGGTACCTGGCCAGTATTTTAAACGAGGCGTAGTATGCTGCTGATCAGAAAATGTAGCTTGGCACTGGCCATTGTTTTTGCACTAGCACTCGCTTTGGCACTATTCAATGGATCGGTAGAGTGGGCGAAGCTGAGTGGCCTGGGCTTGGTGGCGGCGCTGGCGGTTGGGATTGGTGCGGTGCCTTTATTGCAGGGTTACCAATACACGGCCTGGATCATATGTGCGGTAGTAGCCGGTATGGCCTATCCACAGGCTTTTCTGCATGTGGGGGATTTTGACATGCGAAATAAATGGCTGATCCTCATTGTCGTACAGCTGGTGATGTTTGGAATGGGTATCCAAATGAGCCTCCGCGATTTTTCGGAACTGGCTACCTCCGGGAAAGGCGTGCTTGTGGGGTTATGCAGTCATTTTACCATTATGCCGCTTACCGGTTTTGCATTAACTAAAATCTTCCATTTCGATCCCGAAATCGCCGCGGGGATCATCCTGTTAGGGTCCTGTTCGAGCGGGCTGGCATCGAATGTGATGGTGTACATTGCCCGTGCAAATCTCGTGCTGTCGGTGGCAGTCACGGCCATGACTACCCTGGCTGCTCCCTTTCTTACCCCTTTTCTGATGAAAATGCTGGCCGGAACGCTGATTCATATCCGTTTTCTGGATATGATGATGGAGATCATCAAGATCGTCATCGTTCCGATCGGTGCTGCATTGATCCATGATTTTCTCAAAACTGCTTCCCCGGACGGGAAAAGGCGACTGTATGCAGTATCGGGTGTTGCTATGCTATTCCTGGGGGCATTACCGCTGGGTTTATGGGCATGGTTAAGTGCGCACGTTTCCCGGGCTGCATTGCAATCGCTGGAAGTGCTTGCCTTTTTTGCAGGTGCCGTGCTCGTCGGGCTATTTTATCACGTGCTGACGTTGTCGTTCCGTAAGCTGGACCGGTATATGCCTTATGTTTCCATGTTCGGGATCATCTATTTTACAACAGTGACCACTGCGGCGGGGCGTGATAACCTCCTGAATGTCGGTTTCCTGCTGTTTTTCGTGTCGGTCATCCATAATTCGGCCGGATACTTCTTTGGTTACTGGCTGAGCCGGTTGCTGGGGCTGGACCAGGCATCGGCGCGGACAATGGCATTCGAAGTAGGACTTCAGAACGGCGGCATGGCCTCAGGGCTGGCCGGAACAATGGGGAAACTGGGTACCGTCGGATTAGCGGCAGCTGTTTTCAGTCCGTGGATGAATATTTCGGGGTCGATTCTGGCGAATTACTGGCGGCGGAAGGTCCTGGAAACAGGCAAGGAGACTGAGATTGTGGAGAGAGCAGACGATTTGCGGGTTTAGATCATTTCCAATAACCCATAAGTTTCAGATTCGTGGAATTGCGCAATTTCTGATATCCGGTTCTCCAACAGGTTTGCCACAAATTTTGTAGAGGAATTACCTGTTCTAAGTAAAATCACTTTTGGTGGAAAACCATAAAGGTCGGTCAGATCCTTGAAGTCCTCGTCGCATGTTACGATCATGTATCCATTAATTTTGGCGTAGTCCCATATTTTTCGGTCGGAACATGGCTTTCCGACAGATGTTTGGCTTACGTGAAGACATTGAGGCAAAGAAGGTTTTAGCTTTTTAACGATCCGATACGAGATATTTTCGTCAAAAAGAAATTTCATACCGCTGTGATCAGAATTTTTGTGTTTTCTTCCCTATTAGCGGCGAATTCAAGTGCGGCCAGGATGTCTTCACGTATCAACGTTGGAAAATCCTCCAAAATTTCTTCGAAGGTCATTTCGCTGGCCAACCATCCGAGAATATCACGTACAGCAATCCTCGTCCCCTTGATGCAGGGTTTACCAAACCGGATTTCGGGGTTAATGCTGATTCGTTCCTGCCAGTGCCGCATATGATCAAAGTTGTTTTGAAAGATACAAACTTAAAGTGAAGCAAAAAAGCTGCCTTGCTGATCAGTTGTCATGATTTGTTATCAGTCCAGGAAACGAAATTAACGGCAAATGAATTTCATCAAACCCTCCCGCGTCGCAGCACCTCAAAGTAATCCTCTGCGCCGACCTGCCCGCCTTTGAAATTGACCTCCATGCCTTCGGCCGGTGATCCCGGCGCATATGCCCGGCAGAGCGGGGCACCGGGGGATAGCGGGGCGAGCATGCGCACGGCCTTGATGCCAAGCGTTCGTGCGACTACGCCCGACGTGTCGCCTCCGGCTATGACGAGCCGTTTGACGGGTACGCTGGCAGCAATCCCGAGTACAATCCTGCCCAATGCCTCACCATAGAGCTTCGAAGTAATGCCCTGTATTTCGGCAGGCGTGAAACCGCGTTGTTGCAAGAGCGCATTCGAACCGGTGAAGCGCTCGTCCTGCGTACTTTTACTGGTGTGGATGATCACGCTTCGCCCCAGTTTCATCAGTGCAATGCCCTGCCCGATTTCCTGTTCGAAAGTAAGCGGTAGTTCTGAGGCAGCAATGCACCGGGTATCCAATGCAATTTCTGTAAAACCATTTGCCAATGCGTGGTCGATCTGTCGGGACGTGACAGGGGAGCAGCTGCCGGATACCACCAGTAGGGGGGAGGCTTCACCCGGCTCCGGCCATTCCGAAGGCCTGGTGGTGCTATTTTGATCGAGCCAGTGTCCGGTTAGCGCCATTTCTACCCCCGAAGAGCCGACGGAAAAATGCGGATTGCCGGGCTTACCCAGTGGGTCGATCAATGCGCCGATGCGCGACATCTGATGTTCGTACAAGCCATCAAACAGAACAACGTCGTGCTCCTCACCGGTTTTTTCAAGCAGGGATGAGGTGGTCGCGAAACCAGCCTCGATTTGCAGAATGTCTATCAATCCGCAGGATTTTACACTTTGCTTCGACAGGTGCAGGCGCAGATCGCTTTCGTCGGATGGAGTGGTAGGGTGCCTGCTCATGCTCGGATGGCGGTCGAGACGGTAAATACTACCATTGCTGCCAATCCCCATCCGGGCAAACAGGTTCCCGAATGCACAATACCTGCCGAGGGAAGGAGCTGCGACCACCATCGACGTAAAGCGGTTTTCGAAAATAGCCGCGCCCGTATCAATAGCTTTTCCGATGCTGCCGATTGCTGGTGACGAGTCGAAAGTGGAGCATACCTTATAGTGTACATGCCGTGCGCCGGATGCTTTCAATATTTCAAAAGCAGGTCGCAATGTTTCTTCCATTTGCTGCGGTGCCATTGCGCGGGTCATACCCGCAATGCCGACCGCGCGGATATCCGGTAAGCGTTCCCAGTCTTCCGGCTGCGGTGGTTCAATAAACAGCGCAGTGCGGACGCCGGCGCGTTCAAGGATTTCCATGGCATCGGTGGAGCCGGTGAAATCGTCGCCGTAGAAGGCGAGGAGCAACTCTTGGCTACTCATGCGCGGTCGAATTGTAGTTTGCCGAATTTTTCAACCGATTTTCCAAACTCCGGATAATGCTTTGCCGCTTCTTCGAGGGTGAGCCCATTGACGGCCCCCTCCCACGCCTGCTGCAATGCCAGAACGCCAGCTCCCGCGCCGCCCGGATGTGCCATGATGCCACCGCCGGCCATATAGAGCAGGTCGGTCGTGCCTGTCCGTCGGTAGGTTTCAAATGCCTGCCCGCCCCATTGGCCCGAAGACACGACCGGGAGGACTATCTTGCCGCCCGGTTCCGGGTCGAGGCACGAGGCGATCGATCGGACCACCGAGTCGTCCGACTCCCAGAATTTGTTTTGAATGCCATTCACGTGAAGCTGGTCCACACCGGCCAGGCGCCATAACTTTTGATAAGCAGGAAACTCAATACCCAGCAATGGGTGGCGGTTGAGCATTCCCCAGCCATTGCGGTGGCCGTGTATGGCGAGCTCGCCGATGTCGCATATCCGCTTGCTGGCCGATAATCCCACACTGTTGATGCTGATCATCGCGCAGGTACCCCCGGCTTTTGTTATGTATTCATATTTGCCGAGCATCGCGTCCATTTCGTCGCTGATGTTGAAGGCATACATGATCTTTTTGCCGGACTGGTCGGCATGCTCGCGGATGACTTGCATCACGGCATCGACACGGTCTTCGAACTGCGAGTTGGCGGTAGAGCCCATCAATTCATCATCTTTCACAAAATCGATTCCCGCCCGGGCGAGCGTACGTACGATAGCTGCGGTCTGGCCGGGTGTCAGTCCGACGCTGGGTTTGATGATCGTGCCGATCAGCGGTCGGGTCGAGGGAGTGTCGGTGAGCAAGCGGCAGCCATCTGCACCGTACCGGGGCCCGCGGAACTGCTGTGCATATGAATCAGGAAATTCGATGTCCATGAGTTTCAGGCCGGTGAACTGCGTGATTTCATACAGATTGCCCTGTAATGTCGATACCAGGGCTGGCAGGTTGTAGCCGAAGTTTTCAACAGACCATGAGACTTTTACATGAGCCCGCTGGTAGCGCCCGGTTCGGGAGGATGCACCCGGGATAGCGGGTTCTGGTACACTTTCCAGGGGTTGGACAGATTCAACCCGGGCGGCAAAACGACTTTTGAGTTCCGCTGTTTCGCCCGGTACCGCCACAAATGTGCCGGAAGACTGCTCTCCCGCCAATACGGCCGCGGCCTTTTCAAGCTCGTAAGGAGTTTCGATATAATAATGTCCCGTAATTCTTTCCATTTATTGCTACTGTTCTATTTTATACTTACGAATGTATTGATTTTAGGTATGTTTTGAGCGTAATAATTTTACCCTGTAAGCAATAGGAAGTTGCTAAAATGGCTTTTCAACAATTTTTTATAAAAATAAGACATAAAATACTTGCAAATATTTTTTATAACTAAAATTGTTCCTACTTTTCGTAAAAAATAGAATAAAAAAGAAAGAAAAAGAAAACTTCTCCATTTTCTAACCCCATCCATTATTTATGAAACAACTCCTACGCATCATTCTGGCATGTCTGCTGGTGGTTCCCGCGGTGCATGCACAGACGCTGTCCGTAAAGGGCAGGGTGACGGGCGTGAGCGATGCCGACCCGCTGCCGGGTGTGAGCGTCGTGATCAAGGGTACGCAGCGAGGTACCACGACGAATTCCGACGGGACATTTCAGATCGATGTGCCAGATCAGGCTACGGTGCTGGTATTCAGTTTTGTAGGATATAAATCTGTGGAAGAGACTGTCGGAAGCCGGGTCGATATCGGAGTTCGGCTCACGCCTGAGAACAAGTCGCTCGAAGAGGTGGTAGTGGTGGGTTACGGAACGCAGAGTAAGCGTGCCGTGACGGGGGCGGTGATCTCCGTTAATTATGATAAGTTCAAAGACCGGTCGTTCAGCAATGTGACGCAGTCGCTAGCCGGAACGCTGCCCGGTGTCAATATTTCCCAGTCGCAGGGAGCGCCCGGGGCATCGCCGGTGATCAAGATCCGCGGTATCAGTTCCATTACCGCGGGTACCAACCCGCTGATCGTCGTGGATGGTGTTCCCTTGGAAAATTTTAACCTGAACCTGATCAATCCGCAGGATATCGAATCCGTGGAAGTGCTTAAAGATGCTTCGTCCGCAGCGATTTACGGTTCGAGGGGTTCGAGCGGGGTGGTGATCGTTACCACCAAAACCGGCAAACCCGGCAAGGTCAATGTGAGTGCCAATGTAGAATACGGCTCCCAGAAAGTAGTGCGGCGCGTCAAGATGATGGATGCGCAGCAGTATATCGAAACTTATATCGACGCCAAGAATAATGCATGGACGGCCCAGGGCGGCAATGCCGGCGATCCGAACAGTGCGCGTCCGGCCACATTACGCATTCCGGAAGATTTTACCACTAATCCGCAGCAATTCGGCAAAGGTACGGACTGGCAGGACGTGATGTTCCGCACCGCGCCTTCGTACAATGCCCAGGTGACCATCACCGGTGGGACGGATAAGACTCAATATATGTTTTCGGGCGCTTACCTGGATCAGACTGCCGTGCTGGATGCGAATTATTACAAACGACTTGCCATTCGTTCCAATATCAAAACGCAGATTACCAAGCGGTTGAGCGCGGGGATGAACATCGGGATCACTTCGATTTTTGACCGCACGGAAGGTACTCAGGGCAAAAGTGACGTGATCAGCCTGGGTTTGCAGAGCGATCCTATCTTCCCGGTTTACAATGAAAATGGCAACCTGGGTTTCCGTGACCCTAATTCGACGTGGTTCCGGTTTACTTCCTACGCTGACATGAACCTCTGGCATCCGTACTCGCTCACGCGCGAGGTGGATAAGAGCAGAAAATCTTTCAATACGCTAGCGACCGGTTTTCTGGAATATGAAATCGTAGACGGATTACGCTTCCGGACCAGCCTCAGTGGTAACCTTTATAATATGCGCAACAGCTTTTACTGGAACGACAAGCAAAAATATGGCTATTCGGCGGTACTCGCCGCGCAGGGTAATGCGGGAGATGCTTACATGTTCAACTGGCTGAGTGAGAATACATTGAATTATGATAAAAAAATAGGAGAGCATTCGTTTACCGGCTTACTGGGTTACACCATTCAAAAACAGCGGGATGAAACGATGTACGTGGCTGCCACCAATTTCCCGAATGACCTGGTTCATACGCTCAACGCCGGTACCACGGTAACGGGTGGAAATACGACCGCCAGCGAATGGTCGCTGCTGTCGTACCTGGCCCGGGTTCAGTACAATTTCAAAAACAGGTATTTCCTGACCGGAGCGATCCGCAGGGATGGCATGTCCCGCTTCGGGGAGGATAACAAGTTTGGTTATTTTCCTTCTGTATCCGCGGGCTGGCTGCTTTCGGATGAGTCGTTCATGGCAGGTGCCACCGCAGTTAACAACCTGAAACTCCGTGCGAGCTTTGGGGTGACGGGTAACAATCAGATCCCGAATTACGGGGCGATCAGTCTGCTGGCTGCTGCGCCGTATGTGAATGGCGCGAATATGGTGAACGGGTTGAAAGTAAGCACACTGGCGAACCCCGGGCTGAAATGGGAGAAGACCAACCAGTTCAATGTGGGCGTCGATCTGGGGCTGTTCAATAACCGCATCAATCTTTCCGCCGAATATTACAATTCGGTGACCCGCGACATGCTGCTTTTTGTGCCGGTACCCGACATTACCGGTTTCTCGACCCAGCTGACCAATATCGGTAAAATGCGCAACCGTGGTGTGGAACTGAATATTGCTACCAAAAATCTCACGGGAGCATTTACCTGGACAACCGACTTCAATATTTCCAGAAACCGCAACAAAGTATTACAGCTCGGTCCGGGCAATGCGCCGATCCAGTATGTCGATAACGTGGTCACGGTACGCACCGAAGTAGGTCAGCCCGTTTCCAACTTTTACGGATACATTTTCGATGGAGTTTTCAAAAATCAGGCGGAGGTCGATGCTTATCCGCACCATGCCAGCACTACGCCGGGTGACCCCAAAGTGCGCGACGTGAACGGCGACGGCAAGATCACCGACGCCGACCGGACGATTCTGGGCAATAATCAGCCCAACTTCATCGCCGGTATTACCAACACGGTCGGTTATAAGGGTTTTGAGCTTTCGTTCCTGTTCCAGGGCTCCTTCGGCGGCGAGATCGCCAATAACAACGTGCGTTACCTGGGTACCTGGGATAACGGCCGGAACTTCTTTGGAAGCATGTACAACTACTGGCGCTCGGAAAGCGAGCCGGGCGACGGCAAGCATTTCAAGCCGTCGGTGAACTATCTGGGTTTGCAGAAGCAGTTCTCGTCCTACTGGGTTGAAGATGCTACCTTCGTGCGGTTGCGTAATGTGCGGATATCGTACGGTTTGCCCGCGAAATGGGCTGCTAAGTTGAAAGTCGCCGGCGCGCGGGTTTATGTGAATGCGGAAAATGTGCATTTGTGGAGCAAATACACGGGCTACGATCCGGAGAACACCACCTATGGCACTACGTCCTATTCAAGCAGTATGGAAACGTCCGGGTCGTACAGTAGCGGCAATGCGCCGGTTCCGGGAGCCTTTCAGGGGGTTGATTACGGATCGTATCCACTGCCCCGGGTGATTACTGTGGGGATTAAGGCTGATTTCTAAATGCCCCGAAAACAAAAATGTTCATGAATGCATTCGTGCCTTCGCGGCAACTAAAAAAGACGAGAAAAATGAAAAAATATATCAAATCCATAGCCCTTGCAGCCCTGATAACCATCACCTGGAGCTGCAAGGAGTCATTCCTGGAACTGGCGCCGGTGTCGAACCCCAGTGCGGAAAATTTTTACAAGACCCGCTCAGATTTTGACCTGGCTACGAATGCGGCCTACAATACGCTGTATACAGTTTACCATCCGCAAGGGCCGGTTTCTTACGCCGGTGAGCTCATGGCAGACAATGTTACGATCTTCAATATTTCAGGAAACCAGGCCGATAAATGGCAGTTTCGCGATTACACGCTGGCTCCTGCGAACACGATGGTGTACCAGTTCTGGCAGGATTTCTATAAATCCATATACAACCTGAATATCATCCTGGATAAGATCCAGAATGTCGACCTCGATGCGGCATACAAAGCGCAAACCCAGGGTGAAATGCTCTTCCTGCGTTCGCTTTACTATTTTAATATGGTGCAGCTGTGGGGCGATGTACCGCTGATAACCAAGCCCGTTTCGGCTGTTGAGGCCTATGATATTCTTCGGACACCAGCCTCGGAAATTTATGCGCAGATCATCAGGGACCTGACCGAAGCCAAAGGGAAACTTCCGGCGACGACGACTATTGCAGGCCGTACGACGAAAGGGGCCGCTCAGACGTTGCTGGGCAAGGTTTACCTGGCGATGGGTGATAAAACCAATGGTGTTAAGGAATTGAAGGAGGTGTATGACAGCAAACAATATGAACTGCTGCCCGCTTTTGCTTCGGTTTGGGATGTGAAAAACAAGAACACGAAAGAGTCCATTTTCGAAATCCAGTTCCTGGGAGGAAGTGCTACGGTGCCATACAGCAATTATTACCTCGAATTTTTCCCGAATTCCAACGCACTGGGCTTCTACGGCGCAGGCATGAACCAGGTCGTGGAAGATATCTGGAACGAGTATGAAAAAGGGGATGGTCGGAGGGAAGCGTCGATCGATACCGGATATACGGATGCCAAGGGCAATTTCACCAAGGCCAAATTCCCTAAAAAATGGCAGGATAAATCGGCACCGCTCATTAATCAGAACATTGCGGCCAACAACAATTTCATCGTGTTGCGCTACGCGGATGTGTTACTGCTGCTTTCCGAAGCCACCGGCGACGCCACTTACCTCAATCAGGTACGCAAAAGAGCCGGACTGCCATTGTACGGTGAGAGCAGCTACCCGGCGAAATATAACACCGTTGCGCTGGCCGTGGAGCATGAGCGGCGGGTAGAGCTGGCTTTTGAGTTCCAGAGGTGGTTTGACTTGAAAAGGACCAACCGGGTGATCGATGTCCTGACGGCGAAAGGGAAACCGGTGACTCAGAACAAATTACTATTCCCGATCCCGAACTTCGTCAGGGACCAGAATGCCAAAATCACGCAAAATGCTGGTTACTGATACGATTCGTGGGTACTGAATTCAACATCTCTTGGAATTGAAACTCATAAACAATCACGCATTTCCGATGCGGCTTGCCGTATTGCTCCTTTGTGCCGGCCTCATCGCCGGCACAAAGCCTGTTTATAGTCAATCGAAATCTTTGAAGGTTTCGGAAAACAGGCGGTTCTTTACCGATCAGGATGGCAAACCGTTCTTCTGGCTGGCCGACACCGGCTGGCTGCTTTTCACGCGACTCACGCGCGAGGAAGCCGATCGTTATCTCGCCGACCGGCAGCGAAAGGGCTTCAATGTGATCCAGGTAATGGTGGTACAATCCCTACGCTCCGCGAACGTCTACGGCGATTCTGCATTGACGGAACGGATGCTGGACCGGCCCAATGTGACCGAAGGCGTCTCATTTGCCGATTCGCAGCAATACGACTACTGGGATCACGTCGACTACATTGTCGGAAAGGCTGCCGAAAAGGGTATTACAATTGGTATGGTGCCTGTTTGGGGTAATGCGGTGAAGAACGGGAAGGCGAGTCCGGCACAAGCGAGGGCCTATGCGTCGTTTCTCGCGCGGCGCTACCGCGATCGTTCCAACATCGTCTGGCTGAACGGCGGCGACACGCGGGGCGACGTTGTTCCCGACGTTTGGGAGGCAATCGGCAGTACTTTACGGGCCGAAGATCCAAGCCACCTGATTACATTTCACCCTTTTGGCAGAACGCAATCCTCTAAATGGTTTCATGATCGTGAGTGGCTGGATTTCAATATGTTCCAATCAGGTCACCGCACATATGCGCAAGATATCGATGCCAAAGATCTGAAATACGGGGAAGATAACTGGCGCTACGTGGAAACGGATTATGCGCTGAAACCGGTAAAACCGGTACTCGACGGCGAGCCTTCCTACGAAAACATCTGGCATGGCCTGCACGACAAGACGTTGCCGGTGTGGACGGTCGATGATGTGCGGCGGTATGCCTATTGGTCGGTTTTTGCGGGCGGGTGCGGGTTTACCTACGGGAATAATGCGGTCATGCAGATGCGCAACCCGCGTACGCATCCGGACGCACAGCCCAAAGTATCTTATTGGGATGAGGCGATCGATGATCCCGGCGCGGGGCAAATGATCCATTTGAAAAATTTGATGCTCTCAAAACCCTACTTCGAGCGCGTCCCCGACCAGTCGCTTGTGGCCGGAAACGGCGAGCGTTACCACCGCCTGCTGGCAACCAGGGGAAAGGATTATGCATTGATTTACACCTGGAATGGCCGCGATATGAAGATCAATATGGGTAAAATCGGAGGAGAGACGGTTACGGCGAGCTGGTACGATCCGAGAACCGGAAAAAATTCGATCATAGGAAAAGTAGAAAATAAAGGGATCAGGACATTTAACCCGCCCGGGGAGGTAAGAAATGGGAACGACTGGGTTTTGGTGTTGGAAAAATAGTGTTACACAAATGAAACTGACTGAAATGCTGGCCCTGTGCCTGTCTGTGGGTGTTGCAAATGCGCAGGATACGGTTCGGTACACAGGCAAAACGCTGGTGAATGTAGACTATCATCATGGACAGCTCAGTCCGGCTATCGGCGTACATTCCTATCAGACGTTGCGGGCGAACCGCACCGATGCGGGTAAGGATTCGGCTGTTACCTGGACTTACAACCACGCGCCAATGCTTGCATATTGGAATGGTACTTTTTATCTGAATTATCTCAGTAACCCGGTAGGAGAGCACATTCCACCGGGACAGACACTTTTACAGACTTCGAAAGACGGTAAAACCTGGACAAGCCCGGTTGCCATTTTTCCTCCTTATAAAATACCGGACGGGACCAGAAAAGAGGGACATTCCGGCGTAGCCAAGGACCTGTACGCGGTCATGCACCAGCGCATGGGTTTTCATGTATCCAAAAGCAACCGGTTACTCGCACTGGGCTATTTCGGAATGGTGCTCGATGCCAAAGATGATCCCAATGACGGGAACGGCATCGGTCGTGTAGTGCGCGAAATTAGAAAGGATGGAACATATGGGCCGATCTATTTTATCCGCCACAATGCATCCTGGAAACATCCGTCGGATTATCCGATGTATACCGCAAGTACCGACAAAGGTTTTGTGGAAGCTTGTGATGAACTCCTTGCCCATCAACTCGTTACCCAGCAATGGGTGGAGGAGGCCGATCGCAACGATCCGGTAATCAGCCTGAAGGGGGAGTATAAGGCGCTCAGTTATTACCATTTGCCGGACGGCCGTGTAGTAGGGCTTTGGAAAAATGCATTAACCAGTATCAGTAAAAATGAAGGCAAAACCTGGCTGTACTCACCCAAACGTGCGCCGGGTTTTGTGAATAGCAATGCCAAGATATGGGGCCAGAAAACGTCGGATGGCAAGTATGCGACTGTGTACAACCCGTCGGAATTTCGCTGGCCGCTGGCGATCTCGGTGAGTGATGATGGTTTGAATTACAAAAATCTACTGCTGGTCAACGGAGAAATTACCTCCATGCGCTATGGCGGCAATTATAAATCCTACGGCCCGCAATATGTCCGTGGCATTTCCGAAGGCGACGGCATTCCACCGGATGGCAGTCTCTGGGTAACGTACAGCATGAATAAAGAGGATATCTGGGTTTCGGGCATTCCGGTACCGGTAAGGAGTACGGCCGGCAAGCATGCCTCGGATCGTTTCGGCGAAATGCCCGATGGTAAGGAGTTGACCGAATGGAATATTTACAGTCCGTTGCAAGCTCCGGTCACGATCGCCAAAGGCAGAAATGGCAAGGCATTGACGATCCGGGATGCGGATCATTTTGATTACGCAAGGGTGGAGCGGGTCATTCCGGCGACGCAGAAACTGATTACCGAATTGTCCATTACACCTGTACAAAACAATACCGGACTGCTGGATGTCGAGTTTCTGGACGCGAAAGGTACGCCGGGTATCAGGTTGTCTTTCGATTCAACCGGTGTTTTCAGGACGAAAGCAGGCTACCGCGATAAAAACCTGTTGAATTATCAGCCGGGACAGCGTTATGACATTAAGGTACAGGTGAACGTACATACCAGGCTTTACACCGTGGTAGTGAATGGCAAACAGGTGGGGACGGGCGTCCTGTTCGCACCGCTGGAATCGGTGACCCGCATAGCATTCCGGACGGGCGATACGCGCCGTTTCCCCGATGCCGATACCCCAACCGACCAGATGTACGACCTTCCTGGCGGCGGGACGAAGGATCCGGAAGCGATTTTTGAAATAAACTATCTGATTACCAAATCATTTTGAATATATAGGTTCGGTACGGACCTGTTTAACAAACCTTTATGAAAACTATTGCAACGATCATAGTGCTTTCGCTGAGTTTCAATGCTTTCGGGCAGGAAAAGGCGCTTGTGAATACATCTCAGAGTAAATTTGCCAGGCTGCACGGCACGGACATGAATGCAGTGGAGTGGACACAGGGATTCTGGGCAGACCGTTTCAAAGTCTGCCGGGAAACCATGGTGCCTCAGCTCTGGAAAACTTATACGGATCCGGACCTGAGCCACTCATTCCGCAACTTCGAAATCGCGGCTGGCCTGGAACCGGGTAATTTCAAAGGCCCTTCCTTTCATGACGGGGATTTTTACAAAACATTTGAGGCAGTAGCCAGCCTGTATGCCGCTACCAAAGATCCGAAACTGGACGAGCTCATGGACAAGGCTATTGCCGTGATCGCCAAAGCCCAGCGGGAGGATGGCTACATTTATACCAAAGCCATTATCGAGCAGAAACAGCAGGGAGAGGGCAAAATGTTCGCCGACCGGCTCAGTTTCGAAGCCTACAATTTCGGACATTTGATGACTGCCGCCTGCGTGCATTACCGGGCAACGGGGAAAACCACGCTACTGAATGTCGCCCAAAAAGCAGCCGATTTTCTGATCGGTTTTTACAATGCAGCCTCACCGGAACAATCGCGTAATGCCATTTGTCCATCGCATTATATGGGCCTTTCGGAGCTGTACCGTACCACTCATGAACAAAAATACCTGACCCTGGTGCAGCGCTTGATCGCCATCAAGGGGGCGACCGAGGGGACCGATGACAACCAGGACCGCATACCTTTTTTGAAACAAACCAAAGTAATGGGGCACGCCGTGCGCGCTAACTACCTGTACGCGGGCGTTGCAGACGTGTATGCGGAGACGGGCGACGAGGCGTTGCTCGCACAACTGCATACGATGTGGGAGGATGTCACGCAGCACAAAATGTACGTCACCGGTGGTTGCGGCTCGCTATACGACGGCGTTTCACCGGACGGCACTTCCTATAAACCCGATGAAGTGCAGAAAATACATCAGGCCTATGGTCGTGATTACCAGCTTCCCAACTTTACCGCCCACAACGAAACCTGTGCCAATATCGGTAACGTGCTCTGGAACTGGCGGATGTTGCAGATCACCGGCGAAGCGAAATATGCCGACATTGTGGAGCTCGCATTGTACAACAGCGTATTGTCCGGCATTAACCTGAAGGGCGATAAATTTTTGTATACCAATCCATTGGCATATTCCGACGCGCTGCCATTCAGGCAGCGTTGGGAAAAGGACCGGCAAGCTTACATTTCCAAATCCAACTGCTGTCCACCCAACACCGTTCGCACGGTTTCGGAGGTAGGCCAGTATGCGTATAGCCTTTCGGATGCAGGAGTGTTTTTCAATTTATACGGAGGAAACAAATTTCAGACGGCCTGGAAAGGCGGGCAACTGCGTCTCGCCCAAACTACCGAATACCCGTGGAATGGGAAGATCGTCGTGACGCTGGAAGAAGTGCCCCGGGAAGCATTGTCGCTGTTCTTCCGCATTCCGGGCTGGTGCAGCAATGCGAGTTTGACGGTTAATGGTAAAAAGGAACCAGCGAAATTGGCTTCCGGCTCCTATGCGGAGGTAAAAAGGGCGTGGAAATCGGGTGATAAAATCGAGATGATACTGGATATGCCCGTGAAGCTGATCGAATCCAATCCTCTGGTAGAAGAAACCCGTAACCAGGTAGCCGTGAAACGCGGGCCCGTTGTTTACTGCGTTGAATCTGTTGATCTGCCGAAGGGTAAAACGATCTTTGACGTGGCCATTGGGGCGAAGAATAATTTGAAACCCGCCTTGTTAACCATTGAAGGCAGTCCCATCATGAGTTTGCAGGGAGATGCGGTGCTGGTTGATAATGCTGGTTGGGAGAAAAAGTTGTATCGCGAAGTATCGGGCGAAACGCCGAAGACCATTCCTGTGCGGCTGGTGCCCTATTATGCCTGGGGAAACAGGGGGCACGGGGATATGTCGGTTTGGTTGCCATTGGTTAGGTAGTGGTGTTTGGGTTTGAGATGTTGCAGAAGAATAGGCGAAAAACCCCGTAGGGATGAATACCGGTAGTGACGGATGTATTGCAAAACTATTTTTGTTGCCCCAGGTACCCGGCAATCATCGCAACGCTCTGGGGAAGAGCGACCCGTTTATAAAAGCGCCAGCAAGGTCGACATCCGAGCTCCTGAGGAGCTTCCTGCTTGCGAAGATGTTTGATCAAGACAAAACCGAATGTCACGGAAGCGTGACTCCTTACGTGGCAGTTAGGTATTGAATGAGGGGGAATCGCGCCTAGGCGTGATCCAGTAAAAAGCCGGGGTCAATATCCAGTTTTTGATAAACTGCCTTTAGAAAAGGCACGTCGGGTTCGCGCTTGCCCGTGAGGATCTGGGAGAGCTTCGGTTTTCCCAATCCAAGCAGGTCCGCCAGGGCAGCTTGTGTGAGTTTGAGCTGGAAACGCTTGAGTTCGACCATTTCAGGGATGGTCTTGGGCATGGGAAAAGGATAGTAAATTTTCTCGTAGGCTTGAATGGCAAGAGCCAATGCCTCGGCCCGATCAGCTTCGGTATCTGAAATATGGTCATCGCCTTTCTTCATCAGGCTGTTAAGATCTTTAAGAGCCTCTTCGTATTGTGTTTCCGATTTTAAAATTTCCATAGCATTGCCATTACAACGTCGACAAATCTACTGAGTCATACTCCTGGTGCGTGCCGATGAACCGGATAAAAAGGGTCCGTTTTTTAAATAGAACACGGGCAATCAGTCTACATTTATTTCCTGCAATATTGAATACATATAGTGCATCGCCAACCGGATCAACAGAATTGAAGGTCTGTTTCATATCCTGAAAATGGGCCCAATCGGCCTTAAGAGTTTCTTCGTACCACCTATCCAAAGCAGTTTCCAGTGCAGGATTTTTGGAACAAAACGCTCTGATCGCTTTATGTGAAACAATAACCACGAGTTTGCTGGTAAAATTATTGTTTCAATTTTGAAAATCATATTTCTTGTTTTGGAATTTTGTTTCCAAACGCGGATTTTTGGTTATCAAACGGCGCTGCCTACAACTCCCGCACCCAAATATTCCGGAAACTCACCCGGCTCCCGTGCTCCTGCAACTGCAAAGGCAGTTTAGCATCGTGATACCGATATTTTGGATACCCCTGATACACCATCGGTCCTTTTAATTCGACATGGTTTAAAATCAATACATTATTATGTAGCACCGTCATGTAGGCCGGCTTGTCCAGGGTTTTGTCCGCCTTAAAAACCGGTGCTTCGAAAATCACATCATAAGTCTGCCAGGCCTGTGGTTTGCGGGCGGCGTTCACGAGTGGAGCATGTTGTTTGTAGACGCTGCCTGCCTGCCCGTTGTAGTAGATTTTGGTGTCGTAGTGATAGGATTCGTAAATCTGCAATTCATAAAGCCCCATGATCAGTACACCGCTGTTGCCACGGTTAAAATCCTTGTCTTCCGACGGATCGGGCGTGCGCCATTCCAAATGGAGTTGTATGTTTCCGAACTTCTGTTTGGTGCGGATGTCGGTGGTTTTGGGCACGATAGTCAATGCCTCGCCGTCGGGTCTCCATTTTACGGCCAACCCGTCAGGGTGCTCCCATTTGCCGAGGTCAGCCTGACCGCCGTATAACAGGACTGCGTCCGAAGGTGGTTGTGCGCCGGTCTCGCCGGGAATGACAAGCGGTGGTTTGAAGGACCAGTCTTCCGTTGCGGAAGGAGGCGGTAATTTTTCTTCTTTTTCGGATTGGGCATTCGCCGGGCTACTGGCGCTCAGTATCAGGATTCCGATGAACAGGTTTTTCATAGCAGGTGTACCAGGCAAAGGCGGAATGGAAGTCAGGTTAAAATCAGTCAGTTGTTGATATACAAAGAAATAATAGCACAATAACTCACTATTATTTTCAATTTTCTATTTTTATTTTCTTTTATTTACGTAAATTTGCTTTTGATAAGTTTAGATATTCTATTTGAGCTGTGAATAGGTTTATTTTTTGTCGGTATATGACGAATTGTTTCTTTTCCATCTATTTTTAGGTAAAAAACAAAAGTTAAAACAATGCTGGCAAATCAGAGAAGAGAAAAAATACTTGAATTATTGAAGGAGGATGGCTCCGCCAAAGTGATCGATCTGGCCAGGCTCTTTAAAGTGACGGAAGTTACAATCCGCCAGGATCTGGATAAGCTTGAAAAAGACGGCCTGGTGATCAAAGAGCACGGGGGGGCTTTCCTCAAGAATGTGGAGGATCAGGTCCGCAACTTTTCGTTGGCCAACCAGGAAAATCTGGACAAAAAGGAGTTGATCGCGGCAAAATGCCTGGAATTCATTTCCAATGGGGATACGATCATCCTGGATTCGGGCTCGACCACGACGGAGATTGCGAAGAAGTTGCGGGGGAGCAACAAGCACCTGACGGTCATTACCAATGCATTGAACATCGCATTGATACTGGGCGCGGAAACGGGGATCGAGGTGATCATGACGGGAGGCGAGTTCAAGCCACCTACCTTATCGCTGACGGGGCAGAAGGCTGCCGATTTTTTCAAAGGCCTGAATGTACAGAAACTGTTTCTGGCCACGGCAGGACTGTCGCTGAAAGCGGGGCTTACCTATCCGAGTATCAGCGACCTGGTGGTGAAAAAGGCGATGATCGATGCGGCCGACACGACCTATCTGGTGGCTGATTCGACCAAAGTAGGCAAAAGTGCTTTCGCCAGTCTGGGTGCCCTCTCGCTGATCGATTACATCATTACCGACGCGGGCATCGAGGAGAAACATCAGCAGCTCTTTCACGACAATGAAATCGAGCTGATTATAGCGGAGTAGTCAATTTTGAATGACTAAATGATTGAATGACCGAATAAGTCAATATAAAAGCTTAAAACATACAGCTTATAGCCTATTGCTCACATACCATGAACATACAAAGTATCGGAGTCATTATTGGTAACAGAGATTTCTTCCCGGACCGGTTGGTAGCCGAGGCACGGACAGAGATTGTCGATTTGCTGAAAAAACTGAATATCAATGGGATCATGCTCGATACCGAAGATACCAAACTGGGTGGTGTCGAGACGTTCCAGGATGCACAGAAATGTGCGTGGCTATTCCGTCAGCATCGGGACGATATTACCGGGATCCTGGTGGTGTTGCCCAACTTCGGGGACGAAAGGGGAGTCGCCGAGACGTTGAAACTGGCCGACCTGAATGTGCCTGTGCTCGTGCAGGGCTATCCCGACGATCTGGACAAACTGGACGTGGCCCGGCGCCGCGATTCGTGGTGCGGGAAAATCTCGGCCTGCAACAACCTTTATCAATACGGGATCAAATACACGCTCACTACGAAACACGTCGTGCATCCAACAGATCCGTCATTCATCAAAGATCTGACTGATTTCGTAGCGGTTTGCCGCGTTACGAAGGGTTTGCGTAATGTACGCATTGGCGCAATCGGCGCTCGTCCGGGCGGTTTCAATACAGTACGTTACAGTGAAAAGATATTGCAGCGGAACGGCATTTCAGTCGTAACCGTCGATTTGTCGGAGATTCTGGGCCATGCCAACAAGCTGACCGCGCAGGATTCGAAAGTAAAGGAGCGCCTGGACAAGATTACATCCTACGCGTCGCGTGGCCGCACGCCGGACGAAGCGTTGATCCAGATGGCGAAGCTGGATGTGGTTTTAGGAGATTTTATTGAAGCTAATGCATTGGATGCCACGGCAATACAATGCTGGACTTCGGTACAGCAGAACTATGGCTGCAATGTGTGTACAAGCATGAGCATTATGAGTGAAAACATGATGCCCAGCGGCTGCGAGGTAGACGTGACAGGTACATTGAGTATGTATGCATTACAGCTTGCGTCGGGCTCCCCGAGCGCATTGGTGGATTGGAACAATAACTACGCCAACGACGATAACAAATGTGTGCTGTTCCACTGCGGCAACTGGGCAAAATCGTTTTTGCCGGACATTGAGATCAGTACGGCACCAATTCTCGGCACTTCCGTGGGCGAGGAAAACACCTGGGGCGCGTTAGCCGGGCGCACGCCTGCGTCACCGCTCACGTTCGGGCGCATCAGCACGGACGACCCGCGCGGGATCATGAAGGCTTACATAGGCGAGGGGCGACTCACGGACGACAGCCTGAAAACGTTCGGCAACCGTGCCGTGGCCGAGATTCCAAACCTCCAGAACCTGATGCATTATATCTGCCGGAATGGCTTCGAACACCATGTGGTGATGAATGCCTCCAAAACTGCCGGTATATTGAAAGAGGCACTGGGCAATTACATGGGATGGGAAGTACAGGTTTTTGACGAGCCTGTAAATCAACCCTATCCTGCCCGCCTGCCCGACCGCGAGCTCGTTTCGCAAAACTAGACCCTGAACGATCAGTATCATTTACCCATACCGGAAGCGATTACCGGACTAATGCTAAGAGTCATGTCGGAAAAGGAACTGGCGCGCAAATCGGTGGAGTACCGAAAGAAAATACTCAAGTATATCTACCAGGCCAAAGCAGGCCACACCGGCGGGAGCCTGTCGTGTATAGATATATTGAATGTGCTCTACAATCATACGATGAATGTAGACGCAGCTCATTTCGGCTCTCCCGACCGCGACCGTTATATCCAAAGCAAAGGACACACCGTGGAAGCATTGTATGTGGTGCTCGCATCCCGTGGCTTCTTTCCGGAATCAGACCTGGATACGTTGTGCAAATACCAGTCGCATTACATCGGACACCCCACCCGTAAAGTGCACGGAGTGGAGCAGAATACCGGGGCATTGGGGCATGGCCTGTCGCTGAGCGTAGGCACGGCATTGGCCGGCAAACTCGACAAGCGTGATTTCAAAGTGTTTACGGTCCTGGGCGACGGGGAGTTGCCGGAAGGGTCCAACTGGGAGGCGGCATTGTCGGCTGCACATTACAAGCTCGACAACCTTTGCGCAATCCTGGACAAGAATACGCTTCAGATCACCGGCCCGACGGCGAATGTCTGCAATACCGACCCGGTCGACCAGAAATTCGAAGCATTTGGATGGGCCGTGCGGCATGTCGACGGGCATAATATCGGAGAACTGATGGAGGCATTCGACGCCATTCCTTTCGAAAAAGGCAAACCCAGCCTCGTGATCGCCCATACCGTGAAAGGAAAGGGGGTCAGTTATATGGAAAATCAATTGAAATGGCACCACGGCGTACCCGACCCCAAACAGTATGCCGATGCGATACAGGAGCTGGAACTTTTGGAAGAAACACTTCCCTGAGCGGCTTACAGGTAACCTGACAACAGACTTTAAATGTAAGAAATAGTGGACGCGACTATTGAGAATGTAGCGGTAACCAACCGCGCCAACCTGGAAGTTTTTTCAGGAACACTTCAGCAACTGGCCAAAACCGACCGGGACATTATCGTGGTGACCAGCGATTCGCGCGGTTCGGGTAAACTGGTGCCGTTCGGGCAGAAATTTCCGGAGCAAATCATCGAAGTAGGCATTGCTGAGCAGAATCTCGTCGGCGTGTCGGCTGGTCTCGCCTCGACAGGCAAGAAGGTATTTGCCGTTTCTCCGGCCTGTTTTCTAACGGCCCGGGCCCTGGAACAGATCAAAAACGATGTCGCTTATTCCAACAACCCCGTCAAGCTGATCGGCATCAGCGCCGGAGTGAGCTACGGTGCATTGGGGTCTACACACCACAGCCTGCATGACTTCGCCGTTTTGCGCACGATTAACAACCTGATCGTAGTCGCGCCGGCAGATAATTTCGAAACCGAGCAGGCTATTCGCCTTGCGGCAAAGACCGACCTTCCGGTTTATATCCGCTTTGGCAAAAAACAGATGCCATTGCTTTCCGAAGAAGAAAAGACGTTTGAGTTTGGCAAAGGCCGTATCGTTCGTGAGGGCGGGGATCTCACTTTGATCGCGACCGGCGAAACAGTAGCACCCGCATTGCAGGCGGCAGAAAAGCTGGAAGAAGTGTCAGGGATCTCAGCGGCGGTCGTCAGTATGCACACGATCAAACCCCTGGATTATGATTTGCTCGCAGAGATCGCATCTGCCGGTAAACCCATTGTCACAATAGAGGAACACAGCATTTATGGCGGGCTGGGAGAAGCCTGCGCCTCTTTCCTGATCCAGCAAAACTATCACAACCGTTTCAAAATCATGGGAATACCCGATGAGTATACGGTGACCGGCTCCCAGCTGGAAATTTTCAGCCATTATGGTATTTCCAAAGAAGGTATAGCTGCGGCCGCGTTAGCGCTGTGCGACGAAAATCGTTGATCGCGTAGGTGTAAACCAGCGGTTAGTTAGTCGTTATATGACCGGATCTTTTTCGAATAGGGTTATTTGATAAAAATTTATGAAGCTGATAAGAAAGATCTTCTGTTGCGTGGGGTTGCTTTGGGCGGGTACGGTGTCTGCACAGGAAACAGCACCCAAACACCGCGTGCTGGTACTGACAGACATTGAAAACGAGCCGGACGACACCCAGTCGATGGTCCGGTTTTTGACGTATTCCAATCAATGGGATGTGGAAGGGTTGGTCGCCACGACCTCTATCCATCAGCAAAAACGCATCGCCCCGGAGAAGATCAGGCAGCTCATCGATGCTTACGGAAAAGTCAGGAGCAATCTGCTTCTGCACGAAAAAGGCTACCCGGAAGCCGGGTACCTGCTGAGCATTGTCAAAAGCAGCTATCCCGAATTCGGAATGAATGCAGTTGGTAAAGGGAAGGATTCGGAAGGATCGGAATGGATTATCAAGGTAGTAGATAAAAAGGACGATCGCCCGGTATGGATCCCGGTTTGGGGCGGGGCCAACTGTCTGGCGCAGGCGCTTTGGAAAGTGAAAATGACCCGCTCGCCGGAGGATTTGAAGAAATTTGTTTCCAAAATCAGGATGTACACGATTTCGGACCAGGATGATACCGGTCCGTGGATCAGGAAAAACTTTCCGGATCTGTTTTATGTAGGCAGCCCCGGTTACCATGCAGCAGGTGCCTACCACTATGCGACGTGGTCGGGTATCAGCGGTGATAAATTTCATGGCCGCTTCACCGGTGCTAATTTCGAGATCGTCGACAATCCCTGGCTCGACGAGCACGTGCGCAGCCACGGCCCCATGGGTGCTGAATATCCTTTTACTAAATTCCTCATGGAAGGCGATACCCCCTCGTTCCTGGGATTGATTAGCAACGGCCTGAACGACCCCGAGCGCCCCGAATACGGAGGCTGGGGGGGAAGATATGAACTCTACACGCCGCGCACACTCAAATACTTTTACGAACCTGAAACCAGACCGATCTATACCGACGCGATGGACGAGGTAAAGGGCGTCGACGGCGCGTTCCACACGAGCAACAAAGCCACATTATGGCGCTGGCGGGAAGCGTTCCAGCACGATTTTGCGGCGCGGATGGACTGGACAATAAAACCCTACAAAGAAGCCAATCACCCGCCCAGGGCGGTCGTAAAAGGCGGTACGCGCATGAATACCAAAACCGGAGAGCAGGTGATACTTAACGCGGAAGGCTCTCAGGACCCGGATGGACAAACCCTGACCTATGAGTGGATCTACTATCCCGAGCCCGGCAGTTACAATATCAAAGAGCCCATCGGAATCAAGGATAGTAAAGCGGCGCAAACATTTTTTGTCGCTCCCAGGGTGGAAAAACCGGAAACGATTCACGTGGTACTCGCCGTGACCGATAACGGCACACCTTCGCTGACCCGGTACCAGCGTGTGATCGTGACTGTGTACCCGTAAAGAACCGGCTGCCTAAACCCGTTGCATTATGAAAATCACCATGCATTTCCGGATAGCACTTTTCTGCATACTTTTCGGACTTGGATTTATCGGTTGTAAAACAAAACAATCCGAAGAAGATGGCAAAAAGATCGCGATCGTCGTTTCGACGCTGAATAACCCGTGGTTTGTGTTTCTGGCCCAAAAAGCGGAAGCGAAAGCGAAGGAGCTCGGCTACGAATCCAAAATTTTTGATTCTCAAAACAATACCGCCCTGGAAACCGACCATTTCGACAATGCGATCGCTTCCGGCTATGATGCCATTCTGTTCAATCCCACGGATGCAGACGGCTCCATTATGAATGTAAAAAGTGCAAAAGCTGCCGGCATACCTGTTTTTTGCATGGACCGCGAGGTGAATGCGAATGAGGTCGCTACGTCCCAGATCTTGTCGGACAGCTATTCGGGCTGCGTCGCGATCGGGAAGTATTTTGTGGAAACGCTCAATAAAAAGGGGAAATACGTGGAAATCCTCGGGATGGTGGGCGACAACAATACCTGGAATCGCTCCAAAGGCTTTCACAGCGTCGTGGACTTTTATCCCGACCTGAAAATGGTCGCTCAGCAAAGCGCTGATTTCGACCGGAATAAGGCGATGGAGGTGATGGAGTCGATCCTGCAAGCACATCCGGACATTGATGGCGTGTTTTGCGGGAACGATGCGATGGCAATGGGCGCTTACCAGGCGCTGGTGGCAGCGGGGAAAGCGGATCGCGTAAAGGTTTTTGGGTTCGATGGGGCCGAGGATGTGGTCAAATCCATCCAGGACGGTAAGATCCTCGCGACCGGCATGCAGTTCCCCGAGGTAATGGCCCAGACGGCCGCGACTTTTGCAGATGCCTATTTCAAAGGGAAACGCGATTTTCCGCGCAAAATGCCGGTGGCAGTGGAATTAGTCAGAAAGGATAATGTTGAAAATTATGCCGCTTACGGCGAAAAAGAATAACGATGTCCAAATCGATCCGATATGTTCTCTACGTGGGGATTTTCGCCTTACTGGCATATAATTCTGTGTACTTCAAAAAGCTGGATGAGGTGAAGGCGGGTAATGCGGCTTTCAATGCCGCCGCTTATGCCAAAGATTTCTGGGAGAAACAGCTGATGCCCGGACTGGGCAAGGCGGTTGAATTGACTACTCTAAATACATTACTGGCCACCGATAAGGACAAGGCATTCGACGACTATTCGCATGCGCTCGGCATCGGCAATGTCCGGTATTTTATGATTAAAGGAACAGGGATGGTCACCGGCTTGGATGAGAACCAGGTGACTGTCCGGACGGGCTCCGGAGCAGGTTCGGAAGTGCGGATCGCAACCGAATATATTTTTGGCAATGCCGTGCGTGACGCTTCCGGCACGATCGATATCAATGCGTTCACCAACTCCATGGATTTCAACAATGTATCGGCCGAGATCAACAAGATCATCCGCGAGAAGGTCGTGCCCTCGTTCAAATCCGAAGTAAAGAAAGGCGACAGGGTCGCATTCAGCGGGGCTATCGAGCTCAACCGCGAACATTTGAAAACGCAGTCACCGGAACTCATTCCTGTGAGTCTCCAAATCAAAAAGCCATGACGGAAACAGCGGATGCCTTGTTGGAAGTGAAGCAGATCACCAAGCGGTTTCCAGGCGTCTTGGCATTAGACGATGTTTCACTGTCGATCGAGGCAGGAAAAGTGACGGCGCTGATCGGCGAGAATGGTGCCGGGAAATCGACCCTGATGAAAATCCTGTCGGGTGTGTATCCCGATTTTGAAGGCGAAATCCATTACAAGGGTGAGCCTGTCAGGTTTGCCGGGCCGAAGGATGCCCAACAACAAGGTGTCGCGATCATCCACCAGGAACTGAACCTGATCCCTTATCTGACCATCACAGAAAATATCTTTCTTGGCCGCGAACTCGTGACGCAGTACGGAACGATGGACAAGAGCCGGATGCGCAAAAGGACCCAGGAATTACTGGATCGGCTCAAACTCAGGGTGAATCCCGATTCTCCGGTATTCAAGCTCAAAGTAGGCCAGCAACAGATCATCGAAATCGCAAAGGCATTGCTGACCGACGCCGAACTGATCATCATGGATGAACCTACATCGGCCATCACGGGCAGCGAGGTGGAAGTATTGTTCGATATCATCGCTGGTTTGAAAGCGCAAAACAAAGCCATTGTGTATGTCTCGCATAAGCTCGACGAGCTGTTCCGCATTGCCGATAATTATGTGGTGCTGCGCGACGGCAAAAGCATCGGGTCGGGGCGGATGGAAGGCATGACGCAGGATTTACTCATCAGCAAAATGGTGGGGCGGAAGATCGAAATCATGCGGAAAGCGGCAGACCGTGGCACTGGCGAGCCACTGCTGGAAGTGAAAAAACTAAACCTTAAAAATCCGATGAAGGTGGGTAATGTGCTCACCGATGTTTCTTTCTGTGTTGGAAGGGGCGAAATCGTCGGCCTTTTCGGATTAATGGGCGCCGGACGGACGGAGTTGCTCGAAGCGATTTTCGGCATGCATCCGGCACATACCAAAGGGCAGGTTCTGATGGACGGAGACCAGGTTTGCTGTGATTCGCCTTCGCGCGCGATCGCTGCCGGGCTCGCGCTCGTGCCCGAGGACCGGAAAAAGGACGGACTGGTGCTCGGCCTGGATGTAAAGACAAACATCAGCCTGACGACTCTTGGGGAGATGGAGGCGCTGGGGGCAATTAGCAATGCGAAGGAACGCGCGTTGGCCGACCATTATATCAATGAGCTCCGGATCAAGACCCCGTCGAAACAGCAGCAGGCGAAAAACCTAAGCGGGGGCAACCAGCAGAAGATTGTGCTCGCCAAATGGCTCGCCACACGCCCGAAACTGCTCCTGCTCGACGAACCTACCCGGGGGATCGACATCAATGCCAAAACGGAGATCTACAAACTGATCATCCGCCTGGCCGATGAAGGATTGGGGATACTGGTGGTTTCATCGGAACTACCGGAGATCCTGGCCATTTCCGACCGAATCCTGGTCATGGCCGAAGGCCGGCTGACGGGTGAATTTTTGGCGAGCGAAGCCACGGAGGACGGGATTTTGAAGAAAGCAATTGGAAGTGAAACTTCGGCTGTCGGGAATCGGCCGTCAGATGATTGATATGAATAGAAATTTGTGAATGAGAGACATCCTATGGCACAAAAGATATATGAAATGACCAGCAGCGAACAAACTGCCACCAATAAAAAGCCGACAGCCGACAGCGGACAGCCGAGGTTGATCAGCGGTTTACCGCTTGCCCGCTTCCAGTCACTCATCGCCCTTTTTCTGCTTTGTCTGGCGTTGAGTATTTTGTCGGATAAGTTTCTGAGTGTTTCCAACCTCTGGAATGTGATGCGGCAGATTTCCGTCAATATCTGTATTTCAACCGGTATGACGCTGATCGTCCTTACCTCCGGCATTGATCTTTCCGTAGGATCGGTACTGGCATTGTGCGGAGCGATTACAGCCGGATTACTTAAAAACGGCATTGAAATACCTTCTGAAAATCTTTACGTCGGTTTTACCATGCTGGGCGCCATGCTGGCGGGTATCCTGGCCGGCTCTATGCTGGGCGCATTCAATGGATGGGCCATTACACACTTCAAAGTCCCTCCTTTTGTCGCCACACTCGCCATGCTGACCGTCGCCCGCGGCCTTACGATGCTTTGGACAGGCGGTTTCCCGATCAGCGGGTTGGGCGATACGTTCCTGTACATTGGAACCGGCTGGCTGCTGGGGATCCCGGTACCGGTATGGATTTCTATCATTGTGGTGGCAATGGCCGTTTTCCTGACGGACAAGACGCGGATCGGGCGCTACATTTACGCCATTGGAGGCAATGAAAGCGCCTCACGATTGTCGGGGATCGACGTCAATAAGGTCAAAATAATCGTCTATACCATTGCCGGGGCGCTGGCGGCAGTGGGTGGGATCATGGTCACATCGCGCCTCGATTCGGCCCAACCCAATGCAGGTATCAGTTACGAACTCGATTCGATCGCGGCCGTCGTGATCGGTGGGACGTCGCTTTCGGGCGGGCGTGGGAGCATTCTCGGGACTGTGCAGGGAGCGATCATCATCGGGGTGCTGAATAATGGTTTGGTACTTTTGAATGTGTCGCCATTCTGGCAGCAGGTCGTGAAAGGCCTGGTGATCCTGCTTGCGGTGATTATCGATAAATCCAACTCCAAAAATGATTAGAGCCCGACTGTTGGTTGTACTGGCGGCCTGTCTCTTGCTTTCCTGCCAAAAGCAGGCTTACCTGTTTACGTCATTCCGCGAACCGGCTACCGATGGCCTGCATCTCGCATACAGCAACGACGGCTACCACTGGACCGACCTGGGCGGCGGTTACCTCAAACCCGAAGTTGGCGGCAAGCTCATGCGGGATCCCTCCATTGCAAGAGGAAAAGATGGTACATTTCACCTCGTGTGGACCACTAATTGGAAGGGTGATAAGGGTTTCGGGTATGCCAGCTCGCGCGATCTGGTGCATTGGTCTGAGCAGCGCTTTATCCCTGTAATGGAGCATGAGCCCGAAGTGGTGAATGTATGGGCGCCTGAGCTGCATTACGATGAGGACAAAGACCGTTTTGTGATTATCTGGGCATCGACGATCCCATTTAAATTCCCGAAAGGCGAAGAAGATGAGCGCAATAATCACCGGATGTACTATGTCACCACCCAGGATTTCAGGACGTTTTCCAGGCCGGCGTTGTTCTTCGACCCGGGATTCAGCGTGATCGACGCGGTGATCGCGAAAAGGAAGCAAAACGACTATGTGCTGATTTTAAAGGATAATACCCGTCCACAGCGCAATATCAAAGTCGCATTCGCGCAAGATGCGCTGGGGCCATATCAGAATGTCTCCACTCCCTTCACGGGATTCCTCACCGAAGGTCCCACGGTAGCGAAGGTCGGAGACGACTGGCTGATCTACTTCGACCAATACCGGGACAAGACTTACGGGGCGGTCAAAACCAGCGATTTCAGGACATTTAGGAATGTGTCGGACCAGATAAAGGTGCCCGAGGGACATAAGCACGGCACGATTATTACCATTAACCTAAGTGCACTTAAACAATTGAGGGTAAAAAAGTAAACCGGGCTTAACCAGTAAATGGATGCCATCGTTCCCGAATTGCGTATATAGCCATTGGTTAACGGTGCAAGACCAGGGTAGCCCGCATAAAGCGATAAATTTTTTGTTACCATTGCTATTGCGGTGCGCTGGCAGTAGCTTGTAAAGTGTGACAAATTGAAGATTAAATAAGATGGATGGTAGTAAGAAAGCTGTTGCGACTGCTTTTGGATTTCAAACCTGACTAAAATTCATCCGTTTTTCATGAAGGCTTTAACGCGTTCGGACCTGTATTTTGAGGAAGAGCAAAGGCTGTGGCGGGAAATGCTCTCGGGGGATGTCACCGCTTATGAACAGCTCATTAACCGCACCTACGATCTGCTTTTTCACTACGGCACTAAATTCAACGGCGACCGTGAGCTGATCAAGGATTGCATTCAGGATGTTTTTTTGGGGATTTGGGAAAAACGAAATGCGTTGAATACCGAAATCCCGCCGAAGCCTTACCTGCTCGCTTCATTACGCCGCCGGCTGCATCGCCTTTCCTCGCGCTTGCGGATGGATTGTATGGATTATTACAACGAATCCGACATTGTTTTCGACCTGGAATTCAACGCAGAATACCAGTTGATCGAATCCGAAAACGATAGACTACTGGCCTCGCGGATGACCGAAATGCTCAACGAGCTCCCCAAGAGGCAAAAGGAGGCTGTTTTTCTCCGTTTTTACAATGATATGGAACGCGAGGAGATCGCGGTGGTGATGGATATTCAGCCTCAATCCGTTTCCAATTTGCTGCAAGAGGCATTCAAGTTTATCAAATCGCATTGGAAGGCCATTGTTTCGCTGTTTCTGGCCTCGCCGTTTTAAGTTTGAAATACCCGGTTTGAAAAATTTTAAAAAAAATCTGAAAAATACAGTATCCGGTTCCCTTACTGGTCTAATGGTGTTTGAAAAGCAAAATTTTGAACATGGACCGGTATCGCGATTTCAGTCTGGGGGAGTTTTTATGGGATAAGTCGTTCCGTAACTGGGTCCTGAACCCGACGCGTGAGGACGACGAGACCTGGCAAAACTGGCTGGCTGCCAATCCCGACAAACATGAAATGATCGAACGGGCGCGACAAATGGTACTGTCGATCCGGCCGGCCAATGCCGCTTTGCCCCAGCCTGAAAAAAGAAAGGCGGTGGAGCGGATTGTAGAGCGATTGGAAGCCAGACATCATTCTGGGGAATATACTGCAGAATCGTCGTGGCATGCAAACCGCTGGCTACGAATCGCGGCAATGGCCATATTACTCGCAGGGCTGGGATGGGGCGTATGGCGGCACAACCGGAAGCAAGTTGTCAGCTATGAGCAACTGATCGCCGCAGCGGGAGATCCAATGCAGGAAACAATCAACACCACCGGCAAGCCCTTGCTGGTTGCCCTGGAAGACGGTAGTAAAGTTACCCTGGACCCGGGTAGCAAAATGGGGTATCCCACCCACTTCCGGAATGGACAACGGGAGGTTTTTCTCTCGGGCAAAGCTTTTTTCGATATAGCGAAAGATCCTGCCAAACCATTTTTTGTATATGCCAATGAGCTGGTTACCAAAGTATTGGGAACGAGTTTCACCGTGCGTTCCTATGCCAATGAACAGGAGGTGTCGGTAGCCGTCAAAACCGGTAAAGTAGCTGTTTTTTCCCGCGAAGACCCCGATGTGTCTGAAAAGCAAAGCTCGCACGAGCTCACTGGTGTGGTGATAGAACCCAATCAGCAGATCGTTTTTGTACGCAAGACGGTGAAGATCACCAAAAGCATTGTTCCCGAACCCGAAGTGGTGGCCCACACGCCTTCACATGTGCTGGAATTCGATGAAGCACCGGTTTCGACTGTGTTTGACGCGCTCCACGTCGCCTACGGAATTGAAATTATTTATGACAAAAATATCATGGACGACTGCCCGATCACCGCAAGGCTCATGGAAATGTCGCTTTACGAGAAGCTGGACCTCATTTGCAAAGCCGTTGGTGCCAGCTACAAAGTTATCGATGGCCGTATCCTGATCGAAGGAAAAGGTTGCCGTAGTAATTAAAGAAAAAGCCGGCCCATGCGTCAACATGACCGGCTTCAATATCCTCCGGGGTTAGCACACCGTGACATCTCACGCAAATGGGATGAGGAGGAAGATTTTGCCAAGTTTCAATTAACAAAACCGTTCAAATTTATGAAAATACCGGTACAGTTCCATCGTAAATGGTTAGTTCTTATGCGAATCAGCGTTGCGCAAATGGTGATGTCAGTATGGTTGGTGGGGAATGCGCTCGCGGCGGACGTTCGTGGGCAGGAGCTCCTCAACAAGCGGATCAATCTGCAGGCGCAGGACCTCGAAGTAAAGAAAGTCCTGCACCAGATTGAAAAACAGGCGGGTGTCCGGTTTATTTTCAGTTCTAAGATGATCCAGGCCGGGCGGAAAGTAACGATACAGCAGGCCAACCAGGAGCTGTCCAAAGTACTGGACGATTTTCTGGCACCGCTGGGATTAACCTATGAAGTGTCCGGCAAAAACATCGTGATCCGTCCGTCGGATGTCCCCAAACCTGCTTCCGGAGAACCGGAGGCGTCGGTTCGGAGTGGTTTGCAGGCCAGCAATGAGCTCACGATCAAAGGCCGTGTGACCGACGCGGAGAATAAGGAGCCTCTGCCAGGCGTCAACATCCTGGTAAAGGGTACACAAACGGGCACGTCCACGGACGCGAACGGGAGTTATACATTGGCGGTTGAAAATGCCAATACGGTGTTGATTTACAGCTTTGTAGGTTACGAGCCGCAGGAAGTGCAGGTGGGTAGCCGGACGGAGATCAACATCACCCTCAAAACAGACCAGAAGTCGCTGGAAGAAGTACTGGTGGTGGGTTATGGTACCGTCAAAAAGAGCGATGTGACGGGCTCGGTTGCGTCCGTCAAATCGCAGGAATTGACAGCCTATCCGGCATTAGGGACTGTACAGGCATTGCAGGGCCGTGCTGCCGGCGTTCAGATCCAGGCGAATAATGGTGAACCCGGCTCGTCGTTCAAAGTGCGGATCCGTGGAGGGACTTCCATCAATGCCAGCAGTGACCCCATTTATGTGGTGGATGGTTTTGTAGGAGGTACTATTCCGCCGCCCGAGGACATCGAATCCATTGAGATCCTGAAAGATGCGTCGGCTACCGCCATTTACGGTTCGAGAGGAGCTAATGGCGTGATCATGGTGACGACCAAGAAAGGGGTGTCCGGTAAACCCCGGATCGATTTCAATACTTCATTTTCCAGTCAGAAGGAAATCAACCGCCTGGATTTGCTTAATGCCTCTCAGTTTCTCGATTACGTGCAGGAAGTACGGCCCAATATCGTTTCGCAAGGCGCGGATACCGACTGGCAGGAGGAAGTTTTCCGTCGCGGCGGCATCCAGAACCACCAGTTATCGGTAGCAGGTGGCAGCGAAGCGGTGAAATACTATGTGTCGGGAGCCTATTACGATCAGAAAGGGATTATACTCAATTCGGGTTACAAGCGGTATTCAATTACAAGCAATATTGATATTCAGGCTGCCAAAAGGCTGAAACTTGGTCTGAACCTGTTCGCACAGCGCGTGTCGCGCCAGCAGTCGCGTACGCAGGAAGGTTCGGGCGGCCTCACACCGGGCGTCATGTCGGCGGCGCTGAAATTCGAGCCGGACCAGCCGATCCGCGATGCCAACGGCCGCTTTACCGTAGCACGCCTGAGCGACCCGATCGATAACCCGTATGCCATCGCGACGCAGCTGGAAAACGAGTCGCTGGCCGATCGCATCCAGGGCAACCTTTATGCAGAATATAGTATTCTGAAAGACCTGAAATTCAGGGTGACTTTGGGGGCGACCACCAACAGCGGCCGTACCGGGACATTCACGCCTACCACATTGAACGATGGTCGCAACGTGGGCGGTGCGGCGGCGGTGAATGGCTCGAAAAGCACGCTGCTGCTGAACGAAAACTATTTGACTTACAATAAGAAGATTGGTTCAGCACACGATCTGTCGGTCATGGCAGGATATTCCTACCAGAAATCGTCTGCCGAAACCTGGGGCGGTTCGGGGCAGTCGTTCATTACCGATGCGGTATCCTATTGGAACCTGGGCGGCTCATCGGTTTGGCAAAGCCCCAATTCGGGCCTGACGGAATGGGTGCTGGCGTCGTACTATGCCCGTTTGACCTATTCATTGGCTGATAAATACCTTTTTACCGCCAACATTCGGCAGGATGGTTCTTCGAATTTTAGTAAAAACCACAAATGGGCCACTTTCCCGTCGGGTGCTTTCGCCTGGAAAATGTCCAGCGAGCCGTTCATGCAACATATTTCGGCGATCAGTCAATGGAAATGGCGGGTTAGTTACGGCCTGACGGGTAACCAGGCCATTGAGCCTTACCAGACCATGGCGCGTTTCTCTAATGTGTATACGATCATCAATGGTACCCCGGTTAATGCGGTCCGCCCGACGACGGTTGCCAATGACGACCTGACCTGGGAGACGACACACCAGTTCGACGTCGGCGCGGATGTGAGCTTATTCAATAACCGTATCAATCTGGTGGCCGATTACTACCGCCGCGTGACGAAAGACCTGCTGTTCAGTGTCCAGCTACCCCAGTATTCGGGTTATACCAACCAGTTGCAGAACATTGGGGAAGTCGAAAACAAAGGGATTGAATTTACATTGAACACGCGCAACCTGGTCGGGGCGTTCAAATGGAGCACCGATATCAACTTTTCACTCAACCGGAATAAAATCCTGAAACTACCAGCAGGTACCGACATTCTGTACGGCTCGGCGCCGGGCCATATGGTAGGCATGGGACAAACCCAGATCCTGCGCGAAGGTTACCCGGTCGGGAGTTTCTATGGCTGGATCTATGACGGCGTATATCAGGAAGGCGACAGTTTCGTTCCCGGGGGCGGCTTCGAAGTCGTGGCGGGAGGGGAGAAATTCAGGGATATCAACGGAAAAAAGGATTCGAACGGTCAATTGACCGGCGAACCCGACGGGATGCTCAACAGTGACGACCGCACCATTATCGGTAACCCGCACCCGAAATATACCTGGGGCATGAACAACGATTTCAGCTATAAGGGATTCGACCTGAATGTTTTCTTCCAGGCTTCGAAAGGCAACGACATGCTCAGCTATACGCTCATGGAACTGAACCTGCTCTCGGCCATCAACAATGCCACCACCGAAGCACTCAACCGCTGGACGCCTGCGAATACCAACACCGACGTGCCCAAAGCGGCAGTGGGCCGTACCCGCCGGGTGTCTACACGTTTTGTGAAGGACGGCAGCTTTATCCGGATGAAAAACCTGGCCGTAGGTTACAATTTCCCCAAACCGGTGCTTGAAAAACTCAGGATCAGTAAGCTGCGCATTTACGCCAGCGCTCAGAACATCCTGACGTTCACCAAATACAAAGGTTATGACCCCGAGGTCAATTATTCATCGGATGGCAATACCGACAGTAACCGTAACCTGGGTCTCGATTACGGCAGCTATCCGAATGCCAAATCCTATACCATCGGTTTGAACCTCGGTTTTTAAAGCACTAAACGGACATCAAAATGAAGCATTTATTCAATAGATCAATATGCATGACAGCGGCCGTCTCGCTGCTGCTGGGCTGTGCGGACCTGGATGAAAAGCCGGTAGGGCTGCTAGCACCGGAGGCCTTGTTCCGGACTTCCAAAGATGTGGAAACTGCAATTTTCGGTGCTTATGGCTGGATTGCCACCGAGCGCCTTTACGGTCGCCAGTTTGTATCGGCGCTGATGCTCCGGAGCGATATGGAGGATATTGGCGATCGCGGTACGCCTGCCGAGCGCCAGCAGGTGAACGATTTCAATATGGATGACAACAATAATATGGTCAACCAGTTCTGGCCGACGTGGTACCAGGTGATCAGTTCTACCAATGCGGCTATTTTTGGAACACAAAGTTTGAATTTGCCCGAGGCTACCGGAAACCCGCTGACTGCCGAGGCACGTTTCATCCGCGCGTTTGCCTACTTCCACCTCGTGCAGGTTTTCGGGGACATTCCGTATATCGACTATTTTATCAGTAATCCCGAACTGGTGAAGTCTATTTCCAAAACGCCTGCTGCTACTGTGTATGCCAGTATCATCGCAGACCTGGAATTTGCAAAGCAATGGCTACCCGACAAACAACCCTCGGAAGTCCGGAGCCGGGCCACAAAAGGGACTGCCGCGGCCTACCTCGCATCCGTTTATCTTACAATGGGGCAATACCCGAAGGCATATGCCGAAGCAAAATGGGTGATCGATAACAAAGACAAGTTCGGATATGCACTCGAGGCCGATTTTCAGACGCTTTTCAAAGCACCACAGGCACCGAACATGAAGGAGCATATTTTCGACATCGATTTTCTCGGCCAGAAATCCGGCGAGGGCGGTGCCAATGACGACATCATGGCCCCTATGACGGGCGTCCGCGGAGGCGATGCACCACGCAGCGGATGGAGCGTGATCGTACCTTCATTGAAAGTGTACAGTACCTGGGACAACCGCGACTATAGGAAAGAGGTCAGTTTTGAAGATTCATTGCTGGTAGGCGGAAAATTGGTTCCTTACACTGCATTCACCAATACAAAACGCCCCCATATCGCGAAATATGCCCGATTTGCAGGTAACTCCAATTCCGAAGGCCGCTATTCCGACCACAATTATGCGGCCATGCGCTATGCGGAAGTTCTGTTGATCGCCGCCGAGGCATCGGTGGAGGTGAACGGTCCCAATGCAGAGGCGATGGATTATATCAATGAGATCCGGGCAAGAGCCAGAAATTGGGCAGGTAAGCAAACGACTTTTCCTGAAAATGTGAAGGCCGGACTTTCTAAGGAAGCGATGATCGACCTGATCATGGATGAACGACGTCTCGAACTGGCATTCGAATACAAACGCTGGTACGACATCAAACGCCGAAACCTCGGAGAAAAGGTATTCAAAGGACCGAACTCGCTGGAACCACACGAAACTTTCAACGCCACCCGCGATTACCTGATGCCGCTGCCACGCGTGGAGTTGCAGGTGAATCCGAATCTGGCACCGCAGAATCCGGGGTATTAGATCAGGAAGTCAGCGAGTCATTAAGTCAATGAGTCTCTGATGTTGTCACTTTCATTTTCGGGTAAAACAAACTCGCGTATCTGTGATACAATCCGTAATTATGCTATTCGCTAGCAATAGTCTTATCCTGATGCGTTCCTGTTGAAGCCAGCCCGGTTCGCTGTTTTGGAATTCCGCAGATAGCATTGGCTCACTGAAATCGTAGGCAGGGCTTTTGAATTGGAATACCAGGACCACAATCCCGGCATTACATTCAACACTGCATAGGATGGGCGCATCGGGAGCCAGCAGTTCGTCGGGGAAATGGGTATTTTTAAGGATGATGTCGAGCGTAACAGCGCCCGGGAGCACGCGTATATAGGGTGAGCGTTCCGTAAGTGGCATTTTTTTTTAAATTTCTTTATCCAATCAACAAAACCCGCTCTGAAATGATTCAGGGCGGGTTTTTGTGTGGTTGTAACAGGTGGAATACGCTCAGGGTCTTCGGAAACTGTATTTTTTATGGATTTATTTAAATGAAATAAATAATTGCTACAAGGATTTATGTGGTATTCTTGTAGATTTAGGGAACTTCTGCCGTATTTATGAAGACCTGCGTCAGTCTTGGCTTACTCGTGTTACTGTTGTCCCATTCATTGGGCTCTTCGGTGGCTATGCTATGTCTGGGGAAGGCTTTTCAGAGCTCTAAACCGGCGCCGGAGCGGGATGATACTTTGCTTGTCAATCCTTCGGCCTGGCATCGGTTTGCCGAACTGTCGGAGTTAATGCAGGAAATGGATCAGGCGAAAGCACCGCCCACTCCTTTGGGAAGCATCCTTAAAATGCTGCATGATCTCGCGAAAACCTATCTGCCTGTTTACTGCGTCACGGGAGGCCGTGAAGTGGGGATTGAACTGGCGCGCGCGCGCGTCCGCTTCGCAGAAATGGCCTGCGTACCAGTGGCCGGTATGTACAATCGCGCCACACCTCCACCTGAAATGACCGGATCCGTTTTGAAAAGTGCTGCGATTGCCTGACGAATTTTTCAGGCAGCATTTCCTATGCGCTCAATTTCTGGTCATTTACAATATTTTATCCCTGAAAAACATGACAACTATACCCACAGAGCCGATCGGAAGCATTCCGCGGCCTGCCTACCTGCAACAAGCCATGCAGGCTTTTACCAAAGACGAAATCTCGTCCGGCGATCTTGAAAGACTATTCACACAGGCTACACGGGAAACCATCCTTTCCCTGGAAGCTACGGGCTCACCGGTGATATCGGATGGCGAGCAAAGCAAACCCAGCTTTGCAACTTACCCTATTCACGGTGCATTGAATCTGGGTGCGGGAGGTGTAGTAATCCCGTTCGAAGACGGACATACGCGGCAATTGCCCGTGTTGCTCTCGGGGCCGTTCCGTTACCGCAATTTCGCCGTGGATTATCTCCGGGAGGCACGGAAACATACCGCATTGCCGGTGAAACAGGCGGTGATTTCTGCGTCGGCGATGAGCCTGTTGTATCCGGCGGCGGGCATCGACGGTTATTCGCAGGCTCAGTTCGTTGCGGACCTGCTCGACCAGGCGGAAGCCGACATTCGCCGGTGTTTGAACGAGCGTGCTCACAATGTGCAGATCGACTTTACCGAAGCCCGTCTGGCTCTGAAGCTCGATCCGGGCAAAGGGTTGCTGAAACAGTTTATCGACCTCAATAACCAGGTGCTCGGTCGGTTTACCGATGACGAACGGAGCCGGATAGGCGTCCATACCTGTCCCGGAGGTGACCACGACTCCACCCACAGTGCTGATGTGCCCTATTCAGACCTGTTACCCCTCTTTTTTCAATTGAATGCCGGTAATTTCTACCTTGAATATGCCGGGGAGCAGGACAAACAATCGGTACTCGAATCAATCCGGGAGAACATCCGGCCGGGGCAAAGGGTGTTTCTGGGGGTGACCGACGTTTTGAATCCGAAGATCGAGACACCCGCGGAAATTTGCGACCTGCTGTTACAGGCAGCTGAATACATCCCCCTCAACCAGCTTGGTTCCACCGACGATTGCGGCTTTTCCCCCTTTGCAGATGATGTTTCAACAGCCCGGGAGATTGCATTTGAAAAAATACGTGCACGGGTAGAGGGAACGAAGTTGGCCGGTGATAGGATCGGCGACGGATAAGTCCTCAATCCATTTCCGTTCGTCGACGTTTCATTTGTTCAAAATTCATTCAAATTTAACAATGCCACATATCCAATTCGAAGAAGGCTTCCCGGGGATACTGGGGCCGATGCGGTTTAGTCCGCATACTGCCGGGCCGATGAACCTGCTGGCCAATGCGCTGATGCAGGCCGACGAAGGACTGAGCCGCGGCGAACGAGAGCTCATCGCGACCTATGTGTCGTCACAAAATGATTGTTTCTTCTGCCAGACCATTCATGGCGCGATTGCCAGTGCTTACCTGGAAGATGAAGACTGGTCCTTTGTGAAAAGCGTGAAGACGAACTACGCCGAAACCGACCTGTCCGATAAAATGAAGGCGCTGTTATCCATCGCCGGGAGCGTCCAGCGGGGTGGAAAGTTCGTTACAGAAGAACAAATCGCCCGCGCTCGCAAGCACGGTGCCGACGATCGTGACATCCATGACACGGTACTGATCGCTGCCGCATTCTGTATGTTCAACCGGTATGTGGATGGCCTGGCAACTACCGCGCCGACGGATCCCGACGTGTACCGGGCCCGCGCGCTGAATGTAATGGCGAATGGATACTCCGCTACACGTGGCTATCAGTGAGAGGCTACAATATCATACGGGACGTTGCCGGGTGCTTCGTTTCGTATGATTTGATTTTTGTATCTTTGCCACATGGCCACTTTCCTGGAACTGAAATCTTTTTACAAGTATATAGACCGTTCGCCCGAGGCCGGGGAAAGTGAGATCGGGCATTTCAATATCTTCAGGGTAGAGGAGCTGCTTGTTCCGAAATGCAGGCCTGTGACGTACAGTCGCAGAAATTTTTTCAAGATCAGCCTCGTGAAGGGGCACAGCAAGATCCATTACGCCGACCAATGTATCGAAGTGAAGGACTCGGCACTGGTTTTTACCAATCCCATGATTCCTTACCATTGGGAGCGGATCGACGAGCAGCAAACCGGATACGTATGCATTTTCACGGAAGCATTTTTCAATCGCTTCAGCCCTGTTAAGGATTACCCGGTGTTTCAGTCGGCAGATATGGCCGTGATCAGTCTGAACCCGGATGGTGTGCGATTTTATGATGAGCTGTTTGTAAGAATGTTATCAGAATTGGAAGGAAATTATACCTATAAATACGATTTTCTGCGGACGATGCTGATGGAACTGGTGCACAGTGCACAGAAAATGGCGCCCGTTGCCCGCCAGCCGCACGCAGGGTCGAATGCGTTAGAACGAATCACCGCCTTATTTGCCGAGTTGTTGGAAAGACAATTTCCCATTGAGCTGAGCAATCAGGTGATCCGGTTCAATACGCCATCGGCATTCGCGCACCAGTTGAACATTCATGTCAATCACCTCAATAAGGCTTTAAAAGAAACCACAGGACAAACCACCTCGCAACTGATCAGCGAGCGCATTGTCCGGGAGGCAAAAATCCTTTTGAAAAGTACCAGCTGGACGGTCAATGAAATTGCCTGGGGGCTGGGATTTGAAGAGCCTAATCATTTTTCGAGTTTTTTCAAAAATGCGGCCGGTGTAACACCCAAGCAATTCAGACAGCTGGTCTTGGATTGATTTTTGTAGTTTTTGGCTTCGTTTGAGTAGCTTGCTCCATTCGTATTTCCTGAATTTTGTCCCATTAAAACTTTTCAATGATGTGGACAAAAGAGAATATGGGCGATCAGACCGGCAAGACGGTGATCGTAACCGGGGCAAACACCGGAATTGGCTTTGAAACGGCACGTGCATTGTACGAAGCAGGTGCACATGTAGTACTCGCATGCAGGACTGAGGCTAATGCACGCGACGCGATGCGTCGTTTACAGGCGTTCGGTGGCAAAGGAGCGCTCGAAATCGGAGTGCTGAACCTGGCTGGCCTCGAAGCGATCAGTGAATTTGCGCATGAATTTATCCAGAAACACAACCGGCTCGATATCCTGATTAACAATGCGGGTGTGATGACACCGCCTGCCTCCCAGACCGACGACGGGTTTGAGCTGCAATTCGGAGTGAATTTCCTGGGCCATTACGCATTGACGGGCCATTTGTACCCGCTGCTGAATGCGACGCCTGGTTCGCGCGTGGTTACCGTCAGCAGCATGGCCTACCTGCATGGGCGAATCGACTTCGATAACCTCCGGTCGGAGCATTCCTATGAAGCATTTCGCGAATATGCGCAGAGTAAACTGGCTAATATCCTGTTTTCGGTGGAGCTGCAGCGCCGCATTGGAGCCGCGGGGGACCAGCCTGTTTCCATTGCGGCGCAGCCGGGGGCAAACAAGACAGATCTTTCACGCTTTATGCGCAAGGACGAATATGACGCGGCCGTCAACCGCATTGGTGAGCTTATGGATCCGTGGCAGGGTGCATTGCCTTCATTGTACGCAGCTGTGGCCGGTGATGTGAAGGGGGGCGATTTTTATAGTCCGGATGAGCCAGGTGGTTACAGAGGCTATCCAGGAAAGGTGGCTGTCGAACCACATGGGTTGGATAAAATCGTCGCCAAAAGACTTTGGTCGCTGGCCGAAGGAGTCACGGGAATCGTGTATCCGCCTCTTGCCTAGTTTTGAGGAGGTAAATGGCGGTACCTGCTATGGAGCGGTATCAATTCGTGAGGGTGTTATGAAAATAGCCGGTTTTTACGGACTTTGTGCCGAAAGTAGCGATTTGAGTCACTACGCATACCACAGTCCAAACCCTGATAACACCAACTATGACAAAAGCACATTTGCCGGTATTTCTTCTTACCGCGCTTATTTTGAATGCCTGCCAACCCACTGCACAGGAAAAAGTATCGGAATCAAGTCCTGGTATGCTCGAAGGAACCTGGAAGTTGATCAGTGGCACATTGATCGAGAAGGGAGACACCACCCTCACATCCTACACAGAAAAGGTGTCTTTTATCAAAGTGATCAATGCGAGTCACTTCGCCTTTTTGCAACACAACCTGAACAAAGGAAAGGACACCACCGCGTCGTTTTCGGCCGGGGGAGGTACTTACACGCTGAAAGACAGCGCTTACACTGAAAAGCTGGAATATTGCAGTGCACGTGAGTGGGAGGGAAACGAGTTTCATTTTACGGTATCCATTCAGGACGACACGCTGGTGCAGCGGGGCGTGGAAAAGGTAGAAGCTGCCGGTGTAGACCGGATAAATATCGAAAAATATGTACGACTGAAACCTTGACGCTATAAACAAAACCGGCCGGGATAAATACCCCGGCCGGTTTGTGAATACCCTCTTCTGTTAAATCAATTTTTTGCGGCTTCTTTCACAGCCGTGATCGGAAACTCGCCGTCCTGGGATACGATGGTACCACTGAGTTTGTCGCCGTCCTGGGTCATCGTTACTGTGAGCAAGCCGCCCTGGAAATCCAGTTTGAAAGTCACTTTCCCCTGATCCACGGCAAGCTCCTTCATTTCCATACGCTCTTGCTGGCCGAGATAGCCGGTAGTTTTGTCATCTTTTTGTTCGAATGTCATGAAGCCGGTTTCATACTCGGGCGGCACATTGGACACAGTGTATTTCCAGGTGCCTACGAGGTCGTTGGCTGTTTTGAGGCTCCGGGCTGTTACGGCGAAGAAGGTGACAGCGAGGATCATGGTTAGCAAGTACTTTACTTTCATCATGTTAAAGGAATTAATTGGTTTTTTGCTTGAAAGATTAATTGAAGAATTGTACGCTGCTCAAATTTAGAAAAAACCGCATATGTAGTGATCCCGGCAATGTTATATTTTTGGTAACTAAATTACTATCGGCATTAATGGCTGATTAACGGTAACAAGCGGGGCTGTCACCGTCAATTTCTTTTTGCCTACCTGTTGCATTGCGATTTGCATTACTTTTGAAACATGAAGGTCGTGGTCACTTACTTGCTGGCTCTTTACGTGGTTTTGCTTTCCTGCATTCCATGTCAGGACGACATTGCATTGTCGCTGGACCGCGCACCCGAACGGATATCCCTGCACGCCGCAGACGACAATCATCAGGAGGTTGTCGACCTCTGCTCACCCTTCTGTATCTGCGCCTGCTGTGCCAGCGTAACCATTGCCTCGGCGGTGTCGGCTCTGCCTGAGACCAGCATAGGCCAGTTGCCACCTCAGGTCACTTTCACCTATCTGCGACCCGTATACACTGGCGATCCTGCCGGTATCTGGCAACCACCTAAAATAAAGGTATAATCCGCTCATTTATCGGACAAACGTTACCCGGCTGCATCGCTGCACCCGGTGTGATGTCATATACCCATTCATTTTTATTCAGAAATGCTAGACAGAATAATTCATTTTTCGATCCACAACAAACTGGTGATCGGAATCTTCACGCTCGCATTGGCGATCTGGGGTGCCTATTCGCTTACCCGGCTGCCGATTGATGCCGTGCCCGACATCACCAATAACCAGGTTCAGATCATCACGAGCAGCCCGTCACTGGCTGCCCAGGAGGTGGAGCGACTCGTCACATTCCCGGTCGAAACCGTCATGGCCACCATTCCGCATACCGAGGAGATTCGCTCTATATCGAGGTTCGGGTTGTCGGTAGTTACCATCGTTTTTGAGGACGATGTCGACGTGTATTGGGCACGTCAGCAGGTGTCGGAGCGCCTTCATAGTGCGGTAGAGCAGATTCCGCCCGGAGCAGGAGCGCCGGAACTGGCTCCCGTTACTACCGGTCTTGGGGAAATTTATCAATATGTTTTACATACCAAACCGGGTTTTGAAACACGCTATCCGCCCATGGAGCTGCGCAGCATCCAGGACTGGATTGTACGTCGCCAGTTGCTGGGCACGGAAGGTGTTGCTGATGTCAGTAGTTTCGGGGGATTTCTCAAACAGTACGAAATCGCGATCGACCCGTTTAAGCTGAGGAGCGCACAGATTACGATGGCCGACGTTTTTATAGCATTGGAACGGAACAATCAGAATACCGGGGGGGCCTACATCGATAAAAAGCCCCATGCCTATTTCATCCGAAGCGAAGGCCTGATAGGATCTCTGGACGATATCGGCAAAATACAGGTTAAAAGAACGGAAGCTGGCCTACCCATCCGGATCAGTGACATTGCCCGGGTGGGTTTTGGCAGTGCCGTGCGGTACGGCGCCATGACACGTAACGATGAAGGGGAAGTGGTAGGCGGACTGGTGCTGATGCTGAAAGGCGCGAATTCTTCCCAGGTTATCGGCAATGTGAAAGAGCGCATTGAGCAGATCCGTAAAAGCCTGCCCGACGGGGTCGTGATTGAACCCTTTCTGGACCGTACCAAGCTGGTGAACAACGCGATCGGTACCGTTTCCAAAAACCTGATCGAAGGAGCGCTTATCGTCATTTTCGTACTGATCTTGTTGCTGGGCAATATGCGGGCTGGGCTGATCGTAGCGTCGGTCATTCCGCTGGCCATGTTATTTGCGGTGAGCATGATGAACCTTTTCGGGGTTTCGGGTAACCTCATGAGCCTGGGCGCGATTGATTTTGGGCTGATCGTCGACGGGGCTGTGATCATCGTCGAAGCTACTTTGCACCATATTGTCGGCAAGCGTTATGCGCGGCGCCTGACACAGGCCGATATGGACCGCGAGGTATACGAGTCAGCCACGAAGATCCGGAATTCGGCTGCATTCGGGGAGCTGATCATCCTGATCGTTTACCTGCCGATTCTTGCATTGGTGGGGATCGAAGGCAAAATGTTCCGGCCTATGGCGCAAACGGTCAGTTTTGCTATCCTGGGCGCTTTTATCCTTTCCTTAACTTACATCCCCATGATGTCTGCTTTGTTTCTGAGTAAAAAGAACGAGTACCGTCCGAATGTATCCGATCGCATTATCGCCTTTTTTCATCGGTTGTATGAGCCGGTCCTTACCTGGGCGTTGCGATACAGGTTACCGGTCATTGCGGGTTCCGTTGGCGCATTTGTCCTGAGCCTCTGGTTGTTTATAGGAATGGGAGGCGAATTTATCCCGCAGCTCGATGAAGGTGATTTTGCAGTAGAGGTGCGGGTGTTAACAGGCAGTTCGCTTTCGGAAACCGTGGATGCGGTTCAGAAGGCTGCGAGACTATTGAAAAAACACTTTCCCGACGAGGTGGTGGAAGTGGTAGGCAAAATAGGAGCCTCCGAAATTCCCACGGATCCGATGCCGGTGGAAGCGGGGGATATGATGGTGATCCTGAAAGACCGCTCATCCTGGACGAAAGCTGCCGGGCGCGAAGAGCTGGCGGGTAAAATGCAGGAACTGCTTTCGGAATCGATAGCGGGCGTCACATTTGGTTTTCAGCAACCCATTCAAATGCGTTTCAATGAGCTCATGACCGGTGTGAAACAGGATGTCGCGATCAAGATCTTCGGAGAGGACCTGGATGTGCTGGCACAGCAGGCAGCGAAGGTGGGTAAGTTGGCAGGGACTGTGGATGGTGCTGAGGATATTTATATCGAGTCGGTTACCGGACTGCCCCAGATCGTCGTCAATTTCGATCGTGACCGCCTGTCTCAATTCAATATCTCGATCGAAGATGCCAACCGGACATTGAACACGGCATTCGCTGGGGCGAGCGCCGGGCTGGTGTACGAAGGCGAAAAGCGGTTCGACCTTATCGTCAGGTTCCGCAATGCCGACCGTCTCGGTCTCGATGATGTCCGTAATCTGTTCGTAACCAATCCGGCCGGGCAGCAGGTGCCGCTCGGTCAGGTAGCCACTGTGGAAATGAAAACGGGCGCCAACCAGATCCAGCGCGAGGATGCGAAGCGGCGGATCACCGTCGCTTTCAACGTGCGAGGCAGGGATGTGGAAAGTGTCGTGTGGGAGATACAGGCCAAAATAGATGCCAAAATCAAATTGCCGGCAGGTTACTATGCGACGTACGGCGGTCAGTTCCAGAATTTACAGGAAGCCAACGCCAGATTGGGCATTGCAGTACCCATTGCATTGCTCCTCATATTTGTACTGCTCTATTTTACCTTCCATTCCCTGCGGCAAAGTATGCTTATCCTGACCGCCATTCCATTATCAGCCATCGGTGGAATCATTGCATTATGGCTGCGCGATATGCCGTTCAGCATTTCGGCTGGGATCGGCTTTATTGCATTGTTCGGGGTTGCCGTTCTGAACGGGATCGTATTGATCGCCGAGTTCAACCAGATCCGGGCAGGAGGCGAAACCGACCTGCGAAAAGTAATCATGCAGGGTACGCACACGCGACTGCGACCCGTGCTTATGACCGCATTGGTGGCGTCGCTCGGTTTTTTACCGATGGCATTGTCGTCCAGCGCCGGCGCAGAAGTCCAGCGTCCGCTCGCGACCGTGGTGATCGGTGGCCTGGTGTCGGCTACATTGCTGACACTCCTTGTGCTCCCGGTACTATACTGGATTATAGAACGCCGGTTTGGCAAAGGGCTGAAATCTGTGGCTGCGGTGCTGGGTGCCCTGCTTCTGACCAACGTGCCCACCTATGCACAGGATCAAAGCCATAAAATGTCTCTGGAACAGGCAATCCGCACGGCCATAGAAAGAAACCCTGAAATACGGACGGGCACACACCGGATCGATTACCAGCAGGCATTGGTGAGGACATCTGTGGATGCTGCCAAAACGGACGTGAGCTGGATGGGTGGCCAGTACAACAGTGTTAAGTTTGATAATCACTTTCTGATATCTCAAAACCTGCCCAATCCGAAAGCGGCATCCAAAAGAAAGGCGCTCTACCTGGAACAGGTCGAGAGCGCACGGGCGGGCACGGAAATCACGAAGGCAGAATTGATCCGCCGGGTCAGATTGAACTACGAAGAACAGGTGTTCCAGAAAGACCGGCAGCGATTGCTCGCGGAGGAAAGCCTCAGGATCGACCGGTTCGTGGCGGCCGCGGCACTTCGGTTGAAAACGGGGGAGGCCAATGCGCTCGAACACATTACGGCCCAGAGCCAGCAGGGGGAAATGCAGGCGCGCATCGAACAGGGCAAAAGCGAATTGCTGAACCTCCAGACCGAGTTGCAGGTATTAACCAATAGCCCTGGGCTGGTTGAGCCGGAAACGGATACCCTGATTAGAAAGTCCATCGGCACAGGCAGGGCGGATACTGCTTTGCTGGCTTCGAATCCTTATCTACGTTACTTGAATCAGCAGCTGGTAGTCAATCGGAAACAAACTGCCGTGGAGCGGACGGCCCTGCTGCCTGATTTCAATGCGGGATACTTCAATCAGTCGCTCACCGGGTTTCAGAATACAGGCGGCAGCGAAGTGTACTATGGCCCGGGAAAGCGTTTTCAGGGTGTGCAGGTCGGCGTGCAATGGCCCATTTTTACCGGAGCATCGAAAGCCAGGATTCGTGCTGCAAGGATCAGCGAGGAGATCACACTGGGTCAGCTTGAATCGGCCCGGCTTGAACTCGGAAGTGCCTGGCAGCAGGCAGGCAGGAATTTTGAAACAGCCAGCCGGAACCTGGGTATTTATGAGGAGAAGACGCTTGTACTCGCCGATGCGATCCGTTCCAATGCTGCCAGGGCTTACGAGGCCGGCGAAATCGGGTATGTGGAATACGGGCAGGCACAGAACCGCGCGCTTACCATCCGCATGACTTACCTGGATTTGCTGCACACGTATAACCAGTCGGTCATAGCGATCGAGTTTCTTTTGAATGAGCAATAATCTGAAAAATCAACCAATGAAAAATATAGCATTTGTTTGCATCATATTAGCCGGGATGCTGTCTTGTTCCGCACCAAAGGAAGAAACAGGAGAAAAAGGAGACGCGCCAGCCGGGACGGAAAGCGGTCATGTCGTTGAGCTTACCGAGGCACAGTTCCAGACAGAAGATATCCGGCTCGGAAGCATCGGAACACGTAGCCTGAGCGGCACGATCACGGCCAACGGCATGATCGATATCCCGCCACAAAACCTGGTCAGTATTTCGGCACCGCTGGGTGGTTTTTTGAGAAAATCGGACCTGCTTCAGGGGGTGAAGGTCCGTAAGGGGCAGGTCATTGCCGTGATCGAAAACCCTGACTTCATTCCGATGCAACAGGAATATTTGGAAACACAAAGCAAACTCGAATATGCACAGGCTGAATACATGCGGCAAAGCGAGCTGAGCAAGGAGCAGGTGAATGCGCAGAAGACTTTACAACAGTCTGCATCGGAGCTCAAAATGCTGACTGCCCGGTTGGCTGGCCTGCGGGAGCGTATCCGCACGGCGGGGATCGACCTGACTCAGCTGGATAAGGGCGTGATCGTCAACCATGCGGAAATCCGCTCCCCGATCACGGGCTCCGTCACGGCAGTGAATGTCAATCTGGGCAAATATGTGAACCCCACCGATGTGATGTTTGAAATCGTGGACACGGATCACCTGCATGTGGAATTGTCTGTTTTTGAGCAGGATATACCCAAAGTGAAACTCGGTCAGCTGGTGCGTTTTACGGTCAGTAATAATCCGGGGAAGGAAGATCTGGCCAAAGTGTATCTGATCAATCAGAAAATCAACGACGATCGGACGGTGCGGGTGCATTGTCACCTCGAGCATGAAGATCATGCCCTGTTACCACAGAACTTTGTCAAAGCGATCATCGAAACGGGCGCTACTCCCGTGAATGCATTGCCGGACCAGGCGATCCTCGATTTCGAAGGCAAATCCTACGTTTTTGTATCTCAGGATTCTTCCGCCCGCAGTTTCGAAATGGTCGAGATCGCCAGGGGAATATCGGAAAACGGTTTCACAGAAGTGCGGTCCGCTGTGGGGATTGGAAAGGGTACGCGGATCGTGGTGAATGGCGCTTATGCATTGCTTTCCAAACTTAAAAACGCGGAGGAGGAAGAATAAAAGCGGCCATGGTTCCGGGAACGATAGGGTGGTAAATGGGCATTATGGCGGGTTGATCCGGACAAATGGGCGTGGTATCTTTGCAAAAAACCATTGTCATGAAACACCTGACCATCATCATTCCCGAGGCGCAGGGCAATCTCAGCAGCATCGTGGGTACCTGGAAGATCTTTTCGAGGGCCAACCAATACCGGATAGCGCAAGGCAGATTACCGGTTTTCAGGATCGAGCTGGCGGGAATGCATGAACATTTGGAGCTGTACGAAGGACTTTTTGCCATAAATCCGCATACAACAATCCCGAAGATTGAAAAAACAGATCTTATTGTGATCCCTTCATTGCAGCACGATATCGTACGTCCACTGGAAGACAACCGGGAAATAATCGAATGGATAGGGCAGCAGTACGGTCGGGGCGCAGAAGTTGCCAGCATATGCACAGGGGCGTTCCTGCTTGCCGCTACCGGGTTACTGAACGGTAAAAGCTGCTCCACGCATTGGAATGCAGCCAGTCAGTTCCGGGCGAGGTTCCCCGATGTGCGCCTGTTGCCCGACCAGATCATCACCGATGAGCAGGGTATTTACACCAACGGCGGTGCTTTTTCATTCCTCAACCTGGTGCTGTACCTCGTCGAGAAGTATTACGACCGCGAAACGGCGATTTATTGTTCCAAAGTATTTCAGATCGATATTGAAAGGAACAGCCAGAACAGGTTCATTATTTTTACCGGACAAAAAAACCATAGTGACGAAATGGTATTACAAGCGCAGGATTACATCGAGCGCAACGTGACCGGCCGGTTTTCAGTGGAAGGGCTGGCCTCCACTCTCGGAATCAACCGGAGGAGCTTCGACCGGCGTTTCATCAAAGCTACCGGCAATACGCCTGTCGAATACCAGCAGCGGGTGAGGGTAGAAACGGCCAAAAAGGCGCTGGAAACTACCCGTACGCCCATTCAGGACGTGATGTTCGACGTAGGATATACAGATAGCAAGGCATTTCGGGAGTTATTTCGTAAAGTTACAGGTCTTTCGCCGCTGGAATATAAGAATAGGTATTTCAAAGAGCCGCGGGAGTCGCTGCAACCCTACTAGTGGTCCGAAGCGGGTATCACCACGGGTTTAGAACGGTCCCTCCGCGCTACGAACACCAGCAATGGCAGCACGATCACGAAAAACATACCAATCAGGAAATAGCCGTCCAGGAAGCTCATGAAATAGGACTGCTTGTTCACTACATTTTCCATCAACTGAATGGCTTTTTCCCTCGATTCTGCCATGGGGAAGCCCTTTTGCTGGAATGCAGCGGAATAGCCGTTGAGCCGTGCCACGGCAGCCGGGTTGTCGGATGTAATGTGGGAAACGATGTCGGTACGGTGCAGAATAAGGCGCCGTGCGACGAAAGTATTGATAATCGCGATACCGAATGAGCCGCCCAACTGCCGCATCATGTTGTTTAATGCCGTGCCCTGTGGCATTTCAGCCGGTTTCAGTGAAGAGACGGCCAGCGTAGACAATGGTACAGTTAGTAAAGCCATGCCGATTGCCCTGAAAATCAAATTGGTGGAAATGGTATCGGCCGATACGTCCATGTGGATGCGGAACATCGACCAATTGAAATAAATGAAACAGGCGAAACCCAGCAACACAATCAGCGCTGGCGATGTGCCCTTCTGCAACAGCTTTCCGGAAACGATCAATGCGAAGATGGCGACGATGGAGCCGGGAAGGAGCAGTAATCCCGATTGCGTCGGAGAAAAACCGAGCAGGCGCTGCGCCACCACCGGCGTGAGGTAAATCGATGTAAACATGCCGATCCCGGTGATGAATGTGAGCGTAGTTGAAATACTCAGGGCCGGATTCCGCAGGATTCTGAGGTTGACGACAGGTTCCGGTGTGTGCAGCTCCCAAAGTATAAAGCCGACCAGCGAAAACCCCGCGATGGCCGTCAATGCGACTATGTGACCGGTTTCAAACCAGTCTTCCGTTTGTCCGCGTTCCAGGACAGTCTGCAGTGCGCCGATGCCCGCCACCAGTAACGCGATCCCGATCCAGTCGATGCGTCGTTTTTCGCCCCGCAGCGGCGATTCGTTCAAGAGAAAATAGCACGAGACGGCAGCGAGAATGCCGATTGGAATGTTGATGTAGAAGATCCATGGCCAGGAATAGTTTTCTGTAATGAAGCCGCCAAGCGTGGGGCCGATGGTTGGCCCTATGAAAATGCCTATGCCAAATAATGCGCTGGCCGTAGCCTGTTTTTCTTTGGGGAATTGCTCATAGACGATCATGGCCGAAACGGAAAGCAGCGCCCCGCCGCCGAGCCCTTGCAGGAAACGGAAAAAGACCAGCTCCCAGATGTTGGTTGCATTGCCGCAGAGGAATGAACAGAGCGTAAACAGAAGAATGGACCCGATATAGTAGGATCGTCTGCCAAGATTATTGGCCAGGAAGCTGCTGATCGGGATAATGATCACATTGGCGATGGCATAGGACGTAACGACCCAGGAAACATCTTCGAGCGTGGCGCCGAGGTTGCCGCTCATGTAGTTCAGCGCCACATTGACGATCGAGGTGTCGATCAGTTCCATAATCGCCGCGGAGATGGCAGTGACCAGCAATATTTGTCTTTGGAAATTATTCATATTAAAATACCGATTGGTATATTTATAGAAATGGGTATATGGTGATTTTGTATACCAATCGGTATTTATAGGTTAAAAAAATAGGCCGCAATCAGGCCTTGATGTGGTTCACGAGCAACTCCACAGTGGTCAGGACGTGGTCCATGTTGGAATTATCATTGGTCACTTTGGAGATCATTACCCCTCCTTCGATCAATGCGATAATGGAGACGGCCAATTCCTCTACTGGCAATCCTTTCCTGAACTCACCCGCGGCAATGCCGCCTTCGATGATTTTTGTCAGGTTTTTCTTCCAGCTGAAAACTGCTTTTGCGGCGCTCAGTTGCAAGGGGACATTCGTGTCGTCGGCATCCACGGCTGTATTGAGTATCGGGCAGCCCCCCCGGTTTCCCACGGTGCCGATAATGTCCTTGTATACGCGCCCGTACACCATCAGTTTTTCATAAAACGTCTCCGCCTTATCCAGTTCGGCCTTTACCTTATCGAACACCCGGGCATAGTTATACTCAAATGCTGCCAGCGCCACCTCTTCCTTGTTTTCGAAGTTTCCATAAATGCTCCCTTTAGTCAGACCGGTGGCCTCAGTAAGATCCGACATGGAAGTCCCGGCATAGCCCTTCTTATTGAAAATCTCAGCTGTTTTTTCAATAATGAAGTTTTTGGTACGCTCCGCTTTCGATGTTCCTCTGTTCATGTAACAAATATACCAAATGGTATTTATTTAAACAAATAAAAAACTGCCTGATTGAGGGGCGGACTACATCTCTGTGCCGGGATCGGAAGACTATCGGATTTGAAGCAGGGTGAGCCAGGCGTCGTGGACATTGCCGTGATTCAACAGAAGGTGGGCATGATGATGCAGCAGATCGGGCAGGTACTGGCAGCCATACCGTGCCTCTTCGCCTATTTTCAGCATTGCCTCTGATTGTCCGAACCGTTCGATCTCCGTTTCGGAAGGGAGTTCTTTCACGCTGCCGAGCTGGCCGAGGTCATTGCCGGTGAGGATCCGCGAGATCCGGATGTGTACAGGCATAGCGTCCACGCCCAGGCCAACCTGCGGGCGGGGCACCTCAAACAGCGCTTCACCCCGCGCGGTCGCATACCAGTCTCCGCCCAGGCGCGCGATCCAGTCGGTTTTGCGCTGGTCGATCTGCCCGGTTTCATCCAGGATATCGTCGGAAAAATGGGCGAGCAGGACTTCGCAAATGATGAGGACCATCGAGCCGTGTTCACGGATGTCGATGACCCGGCATTCAAACTGTGCGGGCGATTCGGCGACGCGCGGCGGCGTTACTTTCCATGCAGGCAGCGGCGTAAGTCCTGACTTTTCGAATTCATTAACACCTCTCGCAAACTCAGCGCTGGCCAGCGAGATCTGGTGTACCATGGCACTCGTGACAAGATTGACGGTTACTTCGGCCACCTCATAAACATTCAGCGCAGTATGTTTGTTGGATTGGTCGGTGGCACGCTTGTTAGGTGCAAAGACCAGAATGGGCGGATCAATACCCATGAAATTGAAAAAACTGAATGGGCTCAGATTAACCTTTCCCGACGCATCAATACTGCTCACGAGTGCAATGGGCCGTGGTGCAACCGACGACGTCATATATTTGTAAAATGCCCGCGGAGCGAGGTCGGCCGGATCGATTGTTTTCATGAATCGGACATTCGTAAAGCAATTCAGAGGCGGTGGGCCGGCAGGATTTTCCCCCGCAATTCCCCGAAGCCGACGTGAATATCTCCATTTTGAGCATAGCCGCGCATGATTACCTCATCATTATCTTCTAAAAATTTCCGTTCCGCGGCCCCCATGAGCTTAACAGGCCGTTTTCCGCCGGAAGTAGCTTCCAGCAGGCAGCCTTTTTCGCCCGCGCCTGTGCCGCTTATGGTGCCGGTTGCCAGCAGATCGCCGGTTTGCAGGTTACATCCTGTGATCGTGTGATGCGCGATTTGCTGGGATGCTGTCCAGTAGAGATGTTTTGCGTTGGTCTGGCATACGGTATGTTCTGCTCCATGCTGCGGGCGGATGCCCACAGACAGAGATAAATCGATGTTTTTGCGGGATTCCTGCGACAGATAAGACAGCGGACCGGGAAATTGCTCCGGCGCCGGGGTTCTGAATGGCTGTAATGCTTCCCAAGTGACGATCCAGGGGGAAATGCCCGAGGCGAAATTCTTGCTTGTGAATGGTCCGAGTGGCTGATATTCCCACCGCTGGAAGTCCCGGGCTGACCAGTCGTTCAGGAGCAGTGCGCCAAAAATATAGTCTTCGGCATCTTCAACGGACACCGGATTGCCCCATGCCGAATCCCGGCCGATCACCCAGGCGAGTTCCAGTTCGTAGTCGAGTGCCTTTGTTGGTAAAAAAAGAGGATCTCCTCCTTCACGGCCGATTTGCCCCCATGGACGATGGATGGGGGTTCCTGAAACTACAATGGACGATGCACGCCCATGATAGGCCACAGGCATATGTTTCCAGTTTGGAAAAAGCGGATTCTCGGGTCTGAAAAGTTTACCAACCGTAGTCGCATGTTCTTCACTCGAATAAAAATCGGTGTAGTTGCCGATCTGAACCGGCATATGCAACTGCACGTCCTTCTGGCGGATCAGTAAATGTTCTGCATGCTGGCGTACCAACGAGACATCGTCGCAAAGGGCCTCCCGGATGGTGTTCCGCACGTAAACCGAGAAGTCACGGCCCAGTGCCATCAGGTCGTTGAGAACCGGTTTTCTGAATACGCTGCCTGCTTCGGGATAATGCGGGAAAAGGTTCAGCGCGTAAGCGGCCGTCAGGTCGATGACCCATTCTCCGATCGCGATGCCTGCACGGTGGGGCCGGTCATCACTGAATATGCCGAAGGGAAGGTTGTAAATCGAAAAATCGGAGCCGGGCGCGACCGGGAGCCACGAATGTTCCATGGGTTCGGAGTTTTATGCCTGCTGGGTGAGATAAGGTTCCAGCAGAGGCTCTATGCCTGTTACGGATTCATACAGCTGGTCGTAGGAGTTGATTACGAAATAATGATCCTGGTAGCGGTCAATGTGATAAGGAGTTTCAAGTACCCGGGCCAGGTCGAAATCGATTTTCGGGACATCGGTCCGCAGGCAGTACCTGCTTTCGCCGGAAGAGGATATAATGCCTCCGCCGTAGATTTTCAGTGCTCCCTTCTCGCGGATCAGTCCGAATTCCACCGTGTACCAGTAAAGCCTGGAAATGCGTTGGAGGATTTCTTCCTGATCAATATGTTTCAGCGCGACTTCGCTCAGATGTGCCATGAAATCGCAGAAAGCCTGATTGCTGAGCAATGGGACATGACCAAATGTATCATGAAACATATCGGGTTCTTCCAGGTAATCGATCTGTTCCGGTTTACGGAGCCAGTTCGACGCCGGGAATTGACGGTTGCTTAAATGCGTGTAAAACTCCCTGTGGGGTATCAGCCCTGGTACCACATACACTTCCCAGCCGGTCAAAGCGCGCAGGGCCGGGTTCGTTTCATGTTCGAAATCGGGGATATGTCCGGCTACGAATCCCACCTTTTCAATTCCCTCGAGATAGGCCTGGCTGGCAATGCGGGGGAGGGCCTGCATTTGTTGTTCATAAAGCTGCTGCCACATCCGGTGGTCAGCTTCGCTGTATCGTTCATAAGCCTGGTTCATGGTGCAGCATATGATTTATAATGTGCCCCGAAGCATTTGTTCGCGTTCGATGGCTTCAAACAATGCCTTGAAATTGCCTTTTCCGAATGATTTGGCGCCTTTACGCTGGATGATCTCGAAAAACAACGTAGGGCGGGGCATGACCGGTTTGGTGAAAATTTGGAGCAGATAACCCTCATCGTCCCGATCGACCAGGATGCCCAGCTCGCTCAGGCTGGTAATGTCCTCGTCGATAGCCCCTACACGACTTATTAAATCGTCGTAATAGGAACTCGGGACCTGAAGAAACTCCACGCCCCGGTTACGCAACGTCTTTACCGTTTCGACGATGTGATCTGTTGCGACAGCAATGTGCTGCACGCCGGGTCCCCCGTAAAAATCAAGGTATTCTTCCACCTGTGACTTCTTTTTTCCTTCTGCGGGTTCGTTGATCGGGAATTTGATTCGCCCGTTGCCGTTACTCATTACCTTGCTCATCAATGCCGAATACTCGGTCGAAATGTCTTTGTCGTCGAAGGAAACCACCATTTTGAACCCCATTACATGTTCGTAGAATTTGACCCAGCGGTTCATTTCGTTCCAGCCAACATTCCCGACCATGTGGTCGATGTAGCGCAAGCCCGCCTCGGGCGGCGTATGTGCGGGATTCCATTCAACGAACGACGGCAGAAAGGTTCCGTGGTAGTTTTTTCGCTCTACAAATACATGCACGGTATCGCCGTAAGTGCAAATGCCCGAACGCACCACCCGTCCGTTCCGGTCATGTTCAGTAACAGGGCTCAGGTAAGGAATAGCGCCCCTGCTGACTGTTTCACGGTAGGCTGCCGCAGCGTCGTCCACATCCAGGGCAATGACTTTCACACCATCCCCGTGCCGGTCGATATGGGAGCCGATAACAGTGCCGCCATGCAGCGGCGAAGTAAATATCAACCTGATTTTACCCTGCACCACCACATAGGATTCGCGATCCGTCAAACCGGTTTCCAATCCGGCCATGGCAAACGGCTGGAAGCCGAATGCATTCTGAAAATAATGCGCCGATTGCAGTGCATTCCCGACATAGAGCTCGACGTAGTCCGTTCCGTTAATCGGCAGAAAGTCCGTCGGCTTATCAACCTCGGTATTCGTTTCGTTTACAAGCATTTTCCTGGAGGTTTTCAATGATTGAATGACTGTATGAACTTGGACTGGTGATTCTACTGTGGAATGAGAATGAGTGAATTAGATTCTATGATGACTAAATTTTAAAGACATATAGATCCATTCGCTCATTCGATCATTCAGAATTACTCCTCTGTCCAGCTCGAAAAGTACCGGCCGTCGTCGATCGCCATCGCTGCTTCCGTCAGCATGAGCGGCCGGAACGTATCGACCATCACAGCGAGTTCCTGCGTCTCTTTTTTCCCGATACTGCGCTCGTATGCGCCCGGATGCGGGCCATGCGGAATACCGCCCGGGTGCAGGGTGATATGCCCCTGCTCGATGTCGTTCCGGCTCATGAAATCGCCGTCGACGTAATAGAGGACCTCATCTGAATCGATGTTGCTATGGTTGTAGGGAGCGGGTATTGCCAGCGGATGGTAATCGTACATTCTCGGGCAGAACGAGCATACTACGAATGCATCCGTCTGGAAGGTCTGGTGTACTGGCGGCGGCTGATGGATACGTCCGGTAATAGGTTCGAAATTGTGGATCGAAAAGCCCCAGGGATAATTGTAGCCGTCCCAGCCTATTACATCGAATGGATGGGCGGCATAGGTAACGGGGTGCATGTAGCCTTGTTTTTTGATCAGGATCATGAAATCACCTTGTTCATCGTGCGTTTCCAGGTTCCGGGGAAGAATGTAGTCCCGTTCGCAATACGGCGAATGCTCGGTAAGCTGCCCGAAGTGATTCCGGTACCGTTTTGGAGTGTAGATCGGTGAATGCGATTCCAGATACAGCAGCCTGTTATCCGGTCCGTCGAATTCGATCTGGTAAATGGTGCCGCGGGGGATCAGTAAATAATCGCCGGCTGTGAAAGGCACCTGCCCGAACGGCGATCGCAGCTTTCCAGATCCGCGGTGAATGAATAGCAGCTCGTCCGCATCGGTATTTTTATAAAAGTAGTGCATTGCATCCCCCTGGGGCGCGGCAAGTCCCAGCGTGACGTCACGGTTGACCAGTAATGCCGTCCTGCTTTGGAGATAATCTGCAGCCGGGGGAACGTTGAAACCGATGAGTTTCCGCGTAATCATGTTATTGGCGACCGCAATTTGCGGCGAAACGTCGTAAGGCTCGCCCAGCGACTTCACCTGGGTGGGGCGCCAGGTATGATAGAGGAGGGAAGACATGCCCTCGAAACCGATCGTTCCAAAGAGCTCTTCGTAATAAAGCCCGCCATTCGCTTTGCGAAATTGGGTATGCCGTTTCGGCGGGATGGTTCCTAGTTGTTGATAGATCGGCATCTGCTTTACATTAGTAAGTTAGCCAATAATTGTTTAAGCAATTATAGTGATAATAAATTACTTTTCAAATAAAATTTTGTATTATTTTAAAATGAAAGGGGGGCGACCGTTGCTGCTTTACAGCGCAGGGAGTTGCTTTTTGTCAAATGGCAAAAAACGCAGTTTGTGTCGTCGTACATTAGTATGATGGAAGAGCTTATTAATTACATATTGCGTTTCGGGCAGCTGAACGACCGCCAGATCGCACTTGTCGGGGAGCACGTCAGGGAGATAAGGTTGAAAAGAGGAGAGTACTTCTCGGAGGCCGGCAAAGTCGCGCGACAGATCGGATTTCTGACCGACGGTATTTTACGCGTGTGCCATTATAATAACAAAGGAGAGGAATTCACCCGCTACTTCATATCGGAAAATCGTTTTGCGGTCGACCTGAACAGTTTTCACAATGAAATTCCCTCGGCCGAATATGTGGAGGCCGTCACGGACTGTACATTGCTTGTGATCAGTAAATCTTCGTTCGCTGAACTTTCGGGTATTATCACAGGATGGAGCGATATCTTCACGAGGATCATCACCCATGCGCTGATGGGGAAAGTCCAGGCGAGCAGCACCATGCTCATCCAGGACGCTACCACCCGTTACCTGCATTTTATCGAGCACAACCCCGGTGTAGCAAACCGTATCCCGCTTTCGGCATTGGCTTCCTGCCTGGGTATTACCCAGTCTTCGCTAAGTCGGATCAGAAAAAATATCATGTGATGTTGCTTTTTGCCAAATGGCAAAAATAGCGCCGGCGCACTGTCCCAATTTTGTCATTTCAATCAACAGCGATTTACAAATGAAAGGGACGGTATTGATTACCGGTGCCAACAAAAGCATCGGCTTCGAAACAGCGAGGCAGCTTCTGCAACAAGGTTATTTTGTGTACATCGGCAGCCGCGATATCGAAAAGGGCCAGGCAGCGGTTGCTGCATTGCAATCCGACGGTTATCAGGATGTCGATACGGTGCAGCTTGATGTCACCGATCCTGACTCTGTCAGCCAGGCATTCGAAGTAGTAGCGGCTAAGACGGGCCGGCTGGAGGTGCTCATCAACAACGCAGGGGTGCCGGGCGCTATTCCTCAGAATGCCAGTGAGGTAGGATCGGACAATATCCGCAGAGTGTTTGAAACCAATTTTTTTGGTGTGATCCAAACGACGCAAACCTTTCTGCCCTTGCTCAGAAAGTCGGCAAATCCGCGTATAGTCAATGTTTCGAGCGATCTGGGTTCTTTGGCAAATCATTCCAACCCGGACTATGAGTTTTACCACGTGAAGATAATGGCCTATGCTTCCTCTAAGACGGCGCTGAATGCTTTTACCGTGATGCTTGCGTACGAACTAGGGCCGGAAGGGTTTCGGGTAAATAGTGTCAATCCGGGTTACACAGCTACGGACTTCAATCACCATAGCGGCTACAAGAGTGTCAGTGAAGGGGCCGAGGTAATCGTCCGCTACGCAACTATTGATGGTGACGGGCCGAATGGCAAGTTTTTTAGTGACTATGGGGAAACGGCCTGGTAAAAGGTCTGAAGACAGTGAAGGAGCTTCCCGGCGATGTGATCATTGCCGGGAAGCGCTGTTTTGAACCGGTTAATAAATTCTAACCACATGTGTTATTTGTTCTGTTCAATAATTAGAATAAATTTGATTGCGCTTCCATCTGCACAGTCGCGTGTGGAATGGCGACGATCCCATCCTGTTTGAAAAGGTCCTTCTGCCGCTCTGTTGTTATTTTTTAACAAAACAGTTTCAATCCAACACATTCAGCCATGAAGAAACATTACCTTTTGCCGTCGGGGACGGGAGTTCTCGTCTTTTTATGCAGTTTGTTGCTTGCCGTTTACGACCCGGCCTGCGCCCAGGTGAGCCAGTTTATCCATGTCGATCAGTTTGGTTATGCACCGAATGCGGAAAAGGTAGCTGTGCTTAGCGACCCGATCCAGGGGTACAATGCCGGGTTGAGTTACAGTCCGTCGGCGACGATGCAGGTACGCAACAGTGTGACTCATGCAGTCGTTTTCTCAGGCCCTGTCACTGTTTGGAATAATGGAAACACAGAAGCTACCTCCGGAGACAGGGGATGGTGGTTTGATTTCTCGGCCTTGGTCTTGGCGGGAAGCTATTATGTATTTGATCCGGTTGGTAATCAGCGATCCGCTGTGTTCGAGATTGCCCCGAACCCCTACGGCAACGTCATGTTGGCGGCGATGAAGATGTTTTATTACAACCGCTGCAATATGGCTAAGACGTTACCGTATGCACAGAGCAAATGGACTGACGCCAACAACTTCATGAATCCATTGCAGGACGCGAATTGCCGGTACATTAACGAGCAGGGCAATGCTACCCTCGAGAAGAACCTTACGGGTGGCTGGTTCGACGCCGGTGATTATAATAAGTATGTTTCTTTCACGCATAGTCCGCTACACGACCTCCTGTACGCATACGAAGAAAATCCGGCTGTTTTTACGGACAATTTCAATATCCCCGAGAGCAAAAACGGGGTGTCCGATCTGCTCGATGAGGTCAAATGGGAGCTCGACTGGCTTTTCAAGATGACCAATGCTGACGGCAGTACGCACAATAAGATGGGTAGCAGGAATTACAACGAGAATGTTTCGTCCCCTCCCAGCATCAATACCGACGGCCGCTATTACGGTCCGACCTGCACCTCGGCCTCGGCTACAATCGCCTCTGTATTTTCGCATGCGGCGATTGTTTATGCCGGTATTCCCTCGCTGGCTGCCTATGCGGGCCAGTTGGAGGCCAAGGCAATCAGCTGTTTCAATTATGTATTGCCATTTCATAGTAACTCCACCCTGCAAACCGACTGCGACAACGGGAGTATTGTTGCCGGGGATGCGGACGTAGGCGTGGTGCAACAGCGGAATATGCTGGTGATCGCTGCGATTTACCTGTTTGAGCGGACCGGAAATGCCGTTTATAATCAGTTTGTGATCACCAATTATGCACTTACCGACGTGATGACGAATGGGTACTGGGGTGTTGACGCGACCGAACTTCAGGACGCATTGCTCCGGTACGCGCAATTGCCGGGGGCCAATGTCACGGTACGTAACGCGATCCTGAATTCGGCGGGAACGGCGGTCGATGGCAACTGGAACGATTTCTTTGGCTGGACTACCGCCGATCTGTACCGCGCATTCATGCCCGACTGGTCTTATCACTGGGGCAGCAACATGCCTAAGGCGGACTATGCGAATGTCAACCGGAGCATGCTGAAAGCAGGACTCGGCAATGCGGCCAGCCTGACGCGCAAGGCAGCTGAGCAAATCCATTATTTTCATGGTGTCAATCCGCAGGGGCTCGTTTACCTGTCCAATATGTATGCCGTGGGTGGTGATCGCTGCGTGAATGAGATGTATCACGCCTGGTTCAACGACGGCACGATCTACGACAATGCACTGACATCATCTAACGGCCCGGCCCCAGGCTACGTGGTCGGGGGGCCGAATGCTGATTACTCCATCAATAGTCAGTCACCGCCTTACGGACAGCCCCGGCAAAAGAGTTACCTCGATTTTAACACCGGCTGGCCGACCAATAGCTGGGAGATTACCGAGCCGGCTATATACTATCAGGCCGCCTACATTCGCTTGCTGGCACATCATACACTCCCGATTGAAGATCCGCTGCCGGTGGAGCTGGCCGATTTTTACCTCAAGAAACTGAACGACGGGAAAGCCCAGCTTTACTGGAAAACGGTTTCCGAAGTGGATAATGAGCGTTTTGAAGTGGAGCGGTCGGCCGATGGGCTGGATTTCCGGATGATCGGGGAAGTTAAAGGCAATAGTACTACATCACAGGCACATCATTATAGTTTTGTCGACCATGAATTGCCGTGGAATACCGCTTACTACCGTTTGAAACAAATCGATTTCGATGGCCAGTTTGAATATTCCAAAATCATCGCGCTTTACCGGAATGCAGACGCCGGGTTCCATGTTGGGCCTAATCCGCTTTCCGATTACATTCACCTGAAAATGCCGGAGCATATCGGCCATGCCAACCTGAAACTGATCAATATGACGGGTATCGAGATGCTGAACCGCCGGATCGGGGCAGATTCCCGGGTGCAGTTGCCATCGCTTGCCAGCGGGATTTACCTGCTGACGATTGAAAAAGACAAGGAAAAAGTATTTACGCAGCGAATTTTCAAGAATTAGCAGAGATCGGGGGAGCCAGGGTTTGGCGGTGATCCGGAAAGCCTCATTCTTTTATTGCTGATCGATTCCCTTGTTTTTTCTGTAATAGGCGGGAGAAACACCCATTTGCTGCTTGAAGAGCCGCGAAAAATAGAACGGATCTTCGATGCCGATCTCGGAAGCGACCTCATTGATCCGCAGCGTGCTGAAATGCAGTAACTGGCATGCCTTCTGAACCCGCAGGTAATTGAAATATTCAATGGGGGCATACCCGGTATCCTTTTTGAATTTCCTGGAAAAAAAAGACACGGATAGGTGTACTTCCCGGGCAATATTGTCCAGTGTGAGGGAACGGGAGAGATTTTCCTGCATATAGCGGATAGCCTTATCCATGACACTTGCAGCGGGCGCGACCTGGTTTCGGGTAGCAAAATGCTCTGGTGCGATGAATGACGAAAGGTAATGGGGGAGGGCCAGATTGGCGTGCAGCAGGTTGGTGGCGCTGTAACCCTTGAGGAAGGTCGCAGCAATATGTGCAAAAAGCGCATTGCGCTCGTCGGAAAAGCCGACCTGAGGGGCACGTCCGGTCTCGCTGCGCCGTTCCATGACAGAATTTACGACGGCAGAACCCAGCGACCCGACTAAATGCAGCCAGTAAATGCTCCAAGGGTGTTGCTGATCAGCACCATAGGCGTGTGGGATCTCAGACGGTAGCAGGAAGACTTCGCCGGGATGCACCTGTGTGACGGCGCCCTGGGATTCCACCCAACCCTGGCCGTCGGTACAAAACAGCAGGATGACCTGTGAGATGCCGTTTGGCCGTTGGTAGTAATGATGCAACGCTTTGGGATAAAAGCCCATCCTGGCAATGAACAATGGGCTTATCAGCGGCATTTGCTCGCAATGGCCGATCGCGACTTTTGGAATTTCAATGATCAATTCACCTTCGAAGCCTCTGCTCTTTCGCATAACAGGAATGTGCCCAACTAGGCTATTTCGGTTAAAGGTAAAATAATCCATGTTTTAGACAAAATCCTTCATTCGTTTGTTTCTTGAAATAGGTGAAGTTTGTGATGTTTAAGTGCAATTGTTAACCCCCGCATGAATCGGGCTTCATTCTATTCACACAACCATGACAAAGAAATCTCTGACCCAGGCACAAATTCAGCAATACCATCAGGACGGTTACCTGATCATTCCGCGATTTTACGACGTCGCGGAGGTTTCACGCCTTTACAAAATAGCGATCGACGACAGCGCGATCAGTAAAAATGCCATCGATGTGAACGATAGCACGGGTAAACGCAGTCGCCTGTCCCTCTGGTATAAGCCCGGAGACGATGTGTACGGGTTGCTTACGCGCGGGCAAACCCTGGTAAATGCGGTAGATCAGCTGCTCGAACGCCAGCCGGGCGATGAAGGACATTCAGTGTGCCATTATCATTCCAAACTGATGCAGAAAGAGCCGCGTGTGGGTGGCGCCTGGGAATGGCACCAGGATTACGGCTACTGGTACAAGAACGAATTTCTCTTTCCTGAACAGATGATGTCCGTGATGATCGCTGTGACCGACGCCAATGTGGGAAACGGATGCCTTCAGGTGATCAAAGGCTCTCACAAAATGGGCCGGGTTGAGCATGGTTTTTCCGGGGAGCAGGTAGGTGCATCGCAGCGCTATGTCGACCTGGCATTGAAAACAATGGAGCATGTGTACGTGGAGCTGAACGCCGGTGACGCATTGTTTTTTCATAGCAATATCCTGCACCGCTCAGAGGCCAATTTGTCGGACAAGGCCCGCTGGTCACTGATATCCTGCTACAATCGCTCCACGAACAGGGGCCATAACGAATCTTCATCATCTTCGGCCAGTATTACACCGATTGATATAGTGCCTGATGATGCTTTGCTGACCTGGGACGCTGCCGGTTTGGCGGAAGAAAATGCTGACTTTTTGAGCAAAGAGGCCGATGTGTCATTAAAATAACGCCCACATACTTATGGCAATAGCAGTCGCAGCAGATGCGAGCATCGGTCCGCATCCCATCCGGGTCAATAAACGTTTCGTGTACACCATCAGCGCCATTGCGGCGCTGGGTGGTGTGCTGTTTGGCTTTGACCTGGTAATCATCTCCGGAACGGTGTCGTTCTTCCAGGCGCATTTCGGGTTAAGCGAGTTCGAAACAGGTTGGGCAGTAGGTTGTATCAACCTCGGTGCTGCAATCGGGGCTGTGTTGGGCGGCTGGCTTTGTGAGCTGCTCGGGCGCAAGAAATTGCTCATGGTTTGTGCAGTCCTCTTTGCTGTGACGGGTGCTGGGACAGGCTGGGCGGAGACCTTTCCGGCATTCATATTTTTTCGGATGCTGAGCGGTGTGGCCGTAGGGGCGGCAGCGTTGGTTTGCCCCATGTACCTGGCCGAAATTTCGCCAGCCTCGATGCGCGGCCGAACGGTCTCATTTTACCAGCTTTCGATAGTGATAGGCATATTGCTGGCCTATCTGTCCAATTATCTGCTGCTGAATGTGGAGGACAACTGGCGATGGATGTTCACTTCGCAGTCCGCCCCGGCATTGCTTTTTTATTTTGGTCTTTTCGCGGTTTCGGAAAGCCCCCGTTGGTTGATCCGGAATGGCCGGGAGTTTGAGGCCCATATTGTCCTCGAACGGGTAGGCGGGGTCGACTATGCCTTGTCCGAGGAGGATCAGATCGCAAAAAGCTTTGCACGCAAGAACACGGTGAAGGTTTCAGATTTGTTTGGCAAGGACCTCTGGCATATCGTTTTCATAGGCATGATGATAGCCGTGTTCTCGCAGGCCGTCGGACAGAACTCGTTGTTTTCCTATGCACCCGAGCTCTTTAAAAAGGCAGGTATGGCGCAGGATTCTGCTTTTTTGCAGTCGATTATCATCGGTGTCATTAATTTCATATTTACATTCATCGCCATCGGTACAATTGATAAGGCAGGCCGTAAGAAATTGCTGCAGTACGGCGCGCTTCTTTTAGGTTTCGATGCCCTGGCGCTCGCAGGGGCATTCTACATGCAATGGCCCGGGGTGTGGGTATTGATTTTTGTATTGATATTCATCGCCATTTATTCCGCTACACTCGGACCGGTCACGTGGGTCGCATTATCTGAGATATTTCCCAACCGGATCCGCGGCAATGCAATGGCCTTTGCCACGCTGGCGCTTTGGATCGCCAACTTCTTCACTACGGCCCTGTTCCCGGTGATGAATCAGTATTTTGGAATGCCTGTTACCTTTCTGATCCATGCAGGGATTTGTTTCATCTATTTTGTTTTTGTCCGGAGAAAGGTTCCTGAGACGAAAGGCAAGTCCCTTGAGGAAATTGAAAAATTATTACAAAATAGCTGATCGTCAATCGAATGAATATCAAGTTTTATGCGCCTGAATGGGGGAATGTGCTTCCTTTCGAAGTCTTTTGCCGCAATGTGAAAGAGGCGGGTTATGATGGCGTTGAAATGTCGCTGCCTTTTGAACCTGAGCAGAAAGACCAAATTCTGGATGCCTTGAAGGAATATGAACTGCAACTCATCGGTCAGTATTGGCAGTCGTTTGAGAAAGATATCGACGCGCATGCAGCCAGCTACGAAAGATACCTGCGTAACCTGATAGACGCACAGCCCGTACTGATCAATTGTCAGACCGGCAAGGATTATTTCCATTTCGACCAGAACAAACGCTTGTTCGGCATCGCTGCCGGCCTTTCGCGGGAATCCGGCATCCCTATTATTCATGAAACGCACCGCGGTAAAAGCCTCTTTGCAGCACATGTCACAAAGAGTTACCTCCTCAGTGATCCGTTGCTGCGCATTGCGCTGGATATCTCGCATTGGTGCAGCGTACATGAGTCCCTGCTGGCCGATCTGCCGGAAGAGGTGGAATTGGCTATTTCACGCACTGTTCATATCCATAGCCGGGTGGGACATCCCGAGGGCCCGCAGGTAAACGACCCCCGCGCACCCGAATGGGAAGAGGTATTGAATGCCCATTTGGGGTGGTGGGATCAGGTGGCGGGGATCCACGCTGCAAACGGAACTACGCTGACCGTCACGACCGAATTCGGCCCGGCGCCGTATATGCCCGAGATGCCTTACACCCGTATGCCGCTCGTGAGTCAATGGGATGTAAATGTGCATATGATGAATTTGCTGAAAGCGCGTTACAACGTCGTTTAGGGGCGTTTGGCAGCGACAGGGTAATCGGGGATATTCTGGCCGAGCACGATATTTCGTCCCCCTTTGAACATATTGCCTACATCCACCAGCTTCACAATGCCGCTTCCCCCGCGGTTTTGCAGCTTTTTCTTTCTTTCAGGTGTCAGTAACGGGTCATCCGAAAAAAGGAACTCGTCCACATAGTATTCATTCAGGCCGGGTTCTTTCACGATCAGGTGTATGTGTGCGGGCTCGTCGCTGCCCGGGTAGGAGCCCGGTCGCAGCGTACCGAATTTGAAAAAGCCCTTGTTATCTGTTTTGACCCAGCCACGGATATAACCATGCCGTTTGGCCCAGCCTTTCTCATCTCCTTTTTGGGGATAAATACCCTTTTCGTTGGTGTGATATAAGTATAGCACCACATTAGGGGCCGGTGTTTTTCCATCTGTTTTGAACACCGTACCATGAATTCCCAATGGCTTTTTACCATCCCAGGTTACCTCTGGCAGCTCGGTAAAAACCGGCAGTTTTTCAAACGGGACTGGGCTTTCATAAATGGCCTCACAACCCTCACAGGGACCTCCCACTCTTTTCTCCGAACTGAAATTGAACGACACGATGGTGGTAAGCATCATCAGTGACGTAAGATGTAGTTTTCTCATGATTTGCGGATTATCGGTTCGGAGTAAAACAAAGATTTTTCCGCCGATTTCCGAAAATAAGTAGACAAGCTGCCTGAATAGTAGACAATCGTACCAGACCGGCAGTTATTTGCGTAATGGTCAAATTCAGTTTTCGTAACCGTTAAATAAAAATAGTGAATCTAAGATTCTGATAATGAATATGTTTTGGTATACCGGGGAATAATTATGGTAACTTGGGGAATTTCTAACGACCCGTTATTTGTTTCGGCGTTCCCTAATATTGTTTTGGGTAATGAGTTAATTCATAAATTTGCTTTGAAGTAACCCCGATCGATAATTAATAACTATGAGCATCCTTTATGTTGACCATGAAATCAATAATCTGAATTCCTTTAACGCTACGTTCCGAAGGGATGCCAAGATTTACCTGGCCAAATCAACCGAAGAAGGACTAAAGATCCTTGACGAAAATAAAATCGACGTCATTTTTGCTGACCATCAGATGCCGGAAATGACGGGGCTCGAATTCCTCAAACTTGCGTCCGATCAGTATCCTTCCAGCATCCGCGTGCTGCTCACCGGCAACGCCTATACAGATGAATTCCGGAGGGCGGCAGGTAAAGGTTACTTTCATAGCTACGTCAACAAACCCTGGGATGAACAACAGCTCAGAAAATTGATGATTTCGCATCTATTGTAGGTCTGGCTGCCAGCAAAGCAGGAAAGCGTTGGGAATCCTTCCGGGTTCCCAACGCTTTTTTTTGTCCCGTCACAAAAAAATTGCCACACGAATATTTGTTGGGAATATTGATTACATTGGAGTTTCAATAAGATCCATTTCCTTCATCTGCTGCCGAAAGGCTAAACCTTAACCCATGAAAAGAAGAGACTTCATGCAGATGTCGGGCCTCGGATTTGGAGCAGTCATGCTTTCCCAGGTACCCGTCATCGGATCCTCTGTGCATGAAACGCAGCTGCTCAATCCCTGGCTCGACGTTTCGACCAAGAAAAAACTGGCGGAAACTGCGCTCAATGCTGCCCGCGACAAAGGGGCGACCTACACCGACGTGCGCATCGGGCGTTACCTTCAGCAATACTTGTTTACCCGCGAAAAACAGGTGCAAAATATCGTCAATGCAGAATCCTACGGCATTGGCATACGGGTGATCGCCAACGGGACCTGGGGTTTTTCCGCCACCAGTGACGTCACGCCCGAAGGTATTGCCAAATGCGCAGCCACAGCGGTCGCCATTGCGAAAGCCAATTCGAAATTTCAAAAGGAACCGGTGGTTTTAGCGGTTCAGAAGGGCGTTGGTGACAAAACCTGGAAAACACCTCTCCGGAAAAATGCGTTTGAGATATCCGTGCAGGAAAAGATCGATCTGCTGATGAAGGTCAATGGCTCCGCCATGGATAATGGAGCGAGCTTCGTGACATCCAACCTCTTCTTTGTCAACGAACAGAAATATTTTGCTTCGAGCGACGGCTCATTTATCGATCAGGATATTCATCGTGTCTGGCCGACGTTTACTGTCACGGTTACCGACAAAGCATCCGGCAAATTCAAAACACGGGATGCGATCAGTTCGCCGATGGGAATGGGATATGAATATCTGGATGGCCTGGCCAGCGAAAAGATCGCCGGGCCGAACGGCCTCATAGGTTACCGGAATTCCTACGATATGGTGGAAGACGCCACGATGGCTGCCAGGCAGGCTAAGGAGAAAATTACAGCGAAAACAGTGTTGCCGGGTAAATACGATCTGGTGTTGGACCCCAACCACCTCGGGCTCACCATCCACGAATCGGTAGGGCACCCCACGGAGCTTGACCGGGTGCTCGGCTACGAGGCCAACTATGCGGGTACCAGCTTCGCAACACTCGACAAATGGAAGACGAAGCAATTCGCTTACGGAAGCAAACTGGTCAATATCGTAGCCGATAAAACGCAACCCAACACATTGGGTGCCGTCGGTTATGACGATGAAGGTGTGCCTTGCAAGGAATGGGATATCATCAAAGACGGTATCCTGGTCAATTATCAGGCCACCCGGGACCAGGTGCAGATTCTGGGAGAGAAAGAATCGCACGGATGCTGCTATGCCGACAACTGGAGTTCGGTGCAATTTCAGCGTATGCCGAACATCAGCCTGAAACCCGGAACAGAGAAACGGAGCGTGCTGGATATGATCAAAGGAGTTGAAAAAGGAATCTATATCGTGGGAAGAGGATCGTATTCAATTGATCAGCAGCGTTATAACTTTCAGTTTGGCGGACAGGTCTTTTATGAGATCAAGAACGGCGCCATCGCCGGAATGCTGGACGACGTGGCTTACCAGTCCAATACCCAGGAGTTCTGGAACTCGTGCTCCCAGCTTTGCGACAAGGACGATTACCGCACATTCGGTTCGTTCTTTGACGGGAAGGGGCAGCCCGCACAAATCAGCGCGGTGTCGCACGGGTGCGCGACCACAAGGTTTAACGGCGTTAACGTGATTAATACCGGACGGAAGATTTAGAGGCAAGGGAGGATTGAATGGGCAAAAGGGAGGAAGAGGAAGAAAGGGATCGAGGAAAATGCACATACGTCTCCTTTTTCTCCATTGTCCCATTCCTTCGTTCCTCCATTTATCAAAGCGATCATAAAAAGCATTACCGAAATGGCTATTTTATCCAAAGAAGAAGCAAAGAAAATCATAGATAAAGTGCTGGGTTTTTCCAAGGCGAATGAGACCAGCGTCGGGCTGTCCGGCAACCGGACAGGCAATATCCGTTATGCCCGTAATTCGGTATCGACGAGCGGCGAGACCACGGACTTGTCGTTATCGGTAACAGCGGTTTTCGGTAAAAAATCGGGTACTGCAACGATCAATGAATTTGACGATGCGTCGCTGGAAAAGACGGTCCGCAGGGCTGAGGAAATCGCCAGATTGGCTCCCGACAACCCGGAATACTTGCCGATGCTCGGCCCGCAGCAATACCTGGAAACGAAAGGATTTTTTGAAAGCACGGCAGCCATCAATCCCGACTATCGGGCGCAGGCAGCATTCGGTAGCATCGACCCTTGCATTAAAAAGAATCTGACCGCGGCCGGATACATGGAGGATAACAGCGGGTTTTCCGCCCAGGGAAACAGCAAAGGGCTTTTTGGTTATAACAAAAGTACCTCCGTCGATTTTTCGGTAACCGTCAGAACCGCCGATGGAACTGGGTCGGGTTATGTGGCAAGGGATTACAATGATCTTTCCAAATTTGACGCCCGCGTGGCCACCGAAATCGCCATGCAAAAAGCATTGGCCTCGACCAATGCAAAGGCACTGGAACCTGGCAAGTATACTGTGATCCTTGAACCCACAGCGGCTCAGGACCTGGTGATGAACATGATGCGGAATATGGATGCCCGCAGTGCCGATGAAGGCCGGAGTTTTTTGGGGAAGAAAGGCGGGGGAACCCGTCTGGGGGAAAAGCTCTTCGATGAGCGGGTAACGATCTACTCCGATCCGATGCATGCCGAAATTCCCGGATCGCCTTTCGGTGGAGGGGATGGGCGTCCTCAGGAAAAAGTAACCTGGATCGAAAACGGCGTTGTTAAAAATATGTACTACTCCCGTTTCTGGGCTGATAAAAAAGGTGTAAAAGCGATCCCGCCTCCGGGCGCGATCGTGTTCCAGGGCGGTACCGAATCCATCGCCGATCTGATCAAAGGAACCGAAAAAGGCATTCTGGTCACACGCTTCTGGTATATCCGGAGCGTGGATCCCCAGACTTTGCTGTACACCGGCCTGACCCGCGACGGTACTTTTTACATTGAAAACGGACAGATCAAGTATCCCGTAAAAAATTTCCGGTTCAATGAAAGCCCGGTGATTATGCTCAACAACGTAGAAGCCATGGGCAAACCCGTGCGCGCCGGCGGTAATCTGATCCCCCCATTGAAAATCCGGGATTTCACATTTACCAGCCTTTCCGACGCGGTATAGCACAAAATGTAATCCATTTAACCCGCTATCCGGCCACCCATACCAGGTGAGTTGATCAACGTGCAGTCATTCATTAACTTATGAATTGCACTTTATTCAACTCACCCAATCATCACTATTAGCTAAACATCTACACTTTGAAACGACGAGATTTTATCCAATTGGCCGGGCTGGGAACGGGAGCGTTCATGTTGCCGGGCTTTGCAACAGGCAGGCCTGTCGGCCCTGAGGCATTTCTGATGCCTGGTGACGACGTAGCTATGAAAAAGCGGCTGGCCGATGCGGCCCTCAATGCAGCTAAATCGAAAGGCGCTTCCTATGCCGATGTTCGTATCGGCCGCTACCTTAACCAGTATGTGACTACCCGGGAAGACAAAGTGGAGAACATTGTCAATACCGAATCTTATGGTGTCGGAGTAAGGGTCATTGCGAATGGCTGCTGGGGTTTTGCAGCAGTGGTGGATGCCAAGAGTGAAATGCAACTGGCGAAAGCCGCAGAAGAGGCTGTTGCGATTGCCAAGGCGAATGCGAAACTCATGAAGGAACCCGTGCAGCTCGCCTCGCAAAAAGGCTTTGGAGAGGTAAGCTGGAAGGCACCTATTAAAAAAAATGCATTTGAAGTGCCCATCAAGGAAAAGGTGGACCTCCTGCTGTCGGTGAACGACGCGGCCATGAAGAACGGCGCCAACTATGTGAACTCGATCCTGTTTCAGGTGAACGAACAGAAATATTTCGCCTCCACGGACGGCTCCTATATCGATCAGGACATTCATCGGATCTGGCCGCTTTTCAACGTGACGGCCATTGATCCCAAAACAGGGAAGTTCGAAACGCGCAGGTCGTTGAGTGCACCGATGGGCATGGGTTACGACTATCTGCAGTCGAACCCGGCGGATAAGGTAACCGGCATAACGACCCGTTACAACAAAGGTTATGACATGCTGGAAGATGCCACGGCTGGCGCGAAACAAGCCAAAGAGAAACTTACGGCCAAGTCGGTCGAAGCGGGGAAGTATGATTTGGTACTGGATCCTTCACATTTGTGGCTCACCATCCATGAATCGGTAGGCCACCCGTTGGAACTCGACCGTGTGCTGGGTTATGAGGCCAATTTCGCAGGAACTTCTTTCGCCACGTTGGATAAATGGCAGTCCAAAAATTTTCAGTACGGCAGCAAGCAGGTGAATCTGGTGGCAGATAAATTGCAGGTAGGCTCTCTCGGCGCCGTCGGCTGGGATGATGAAGGGGTCAATACCAAACAATGGGACCTCGTAAAGGATGGCGTGCTGGTGAACTATCAGGCCATTCGTGATCAGGCGCACATTATCGGTGCCAAAGAATCGCACGGCTGCTGCTATGCCGACAGTTGGAGCTCGGTACAGTTTCAGCGCATGCCGAATGTGTCGTTGGCGGCGGGTAAAACGCCTCTGTCGGTAGACGATATGATCAAGGACGTTAAAAAAGGCATTTATATCGTAGGCGATGGTTCGTTCTCCATTGATCAGCAGCGTTATAACTTCCAGTTCGGCGGGCAGCTGTATTATGAAATCAAAGACGGCAAGATAGCGGGTATGCTCAAAGATGTGGCGTACCAGTCGAATACACAGGAATTCTGGAACTCCTGCGTGCAGGTTTGCGATGATCGTGACTACCGCCTCGGCGGATCGTTTTTCGACGGCAAGGGGCAGCCTATGCAGTCCAGCGCCGTGTCGCACGGCAGTTCGACTGCGCGTTTCAATGGAGTAAATGTGATCAACACCGCCAGAAAACTATAACAGCCATGTCAATCATTTTATCAGAATCAGAAGCAAAAGCGCTGTGTCAGAAAGTGCTGAGCTATTCCAAAGCGGATGAATGCGAGGTGAGTATCCTGGGCGAGGAGCGGGGGAATCTGCGATATGCCCGGAACGAAGTGTCGACGAGCGGGTCATTGATCAACCAGAACTTGCAGGTCCAGTCTGCATTCGGGAAGAAAGTAGGCATTGCGACGATAGATGAATTCAGCGACGAGTCGTTTGAAAAAGTAGTGAGAAGATCGGAAGAACTTGCGCAACTGGCGCCTGAGAACCCGGAATATGTAGGTATGCTCGAACCGCAGACCTATTTGAAATCCGTTGGTTTCTTTGAATCCACGGCCGGCATTAACCCCGATTATCGTGCCGGGGCGGTCGCCAAAAGCCTGGACCTGACGCGTTCGCAGAACATGACCGCGGCCGGTTTTCTCGAAAATCAGAAAGGCTATTCGGCCATCATGAATTCCAAAGGCCTTTTTGCCTATTACCCAAGCACGAGCGTGAATTTTTCGCTTACCGTGCGGACGCCCGACGGGAAAGGCTCGGGTTATGTGGCAAAAGGTTATAGCGATGTAACCAAGCTCGATACTGCCGCCGCAACGAAAATCGCCATTCAGAAATCGAAAGGTTCTGTCGATGCAAAAGCATTGGAACCCGGCAAATACACGGTGATCCTGGAACCGACGGCAGCGGCGGTACTTCTGGAAAATATTTTCTTCAATTTCGATGCAAGAAGCGCCGACGAAGGCCGCTCTTTTTTGAGTAAAACCGGTGGGAAAAGCAAGTTGAACGAGAAGATCGTCGATGAGCGGGTTAATATCTATTCTGACCCGACTAACCCGGATTTGCCGGCGTCGCCCTGGGCGGGCGATGGACAGGCAGCCAACAAGATCAGCTGGATCGAGAATGGGGTGGTTAAAAACCTGATCTATTCGCGCTATTGGGCGCAAAAGAACAATGTAAAACCGGTGCCGTTCCCGACGAACGTGATCATGGCCGGTGGTACAGCGAGCATGGAAGAGCTGATCAAATCCACGCAACGCGGTATTTTAGTGACCAAACTCTGGTATATCCGCGAGGTCGACCCGCAGACACTCCTGCTCACAGGCCTAACCCGCGACGGGACTTTTTACATTGAAAACGGTGTGATCAAACATCCGATCAAAAACTTCCGTTTTAACGAAAGTCCGGTGATCATGCTCAATAACCTAGAAACGCTCGGCAAGCCCGAGCGCGTAGTGAGTACCGAAAGCAATAGCAATTATCTGATCCCGCCGATGAAAATCCGGGAGTTCACATTCTCATCGTTGTCTGACGCAGTTTAGTATTGAAACCTTTTTTCTTCACCAGAATCCAATACACCTCCGGTAACTGGGATACCGACCAGCGAATGCCATCCAATTTGCTGCATTCGCTGGTTGAGTACACCACGATCCCGGTCGACGAGAAGGAAAAAGTCGTACAGCTGAGCAGTAACGAAATATTCAAAAGCCCATTCTGCTATATGAGCGGGCATAAGCTGGTGGAATTTTCGGCCCAGGAGCGCGACCATTTCAAACGGTATGTGCAGAATGGCGGTTTCGTGTTCGTCGACGATTGCAACCACGATATCGACGGCCTTTTTGCTAAGTCGTTTGAGCAGGAAATGGCCCGGACGTTTGGCCCGAAAGCCTTGCAGAAAATCCCCAACGACCATCCTGTTTACCACAGTTTTTTCAAATTTGCCGATGGCCCGCCGACCACCTCCTTCGAGCTGAACGGCTGGGGCGACGACCTCGTGCACGACTATCTCAAAGCGATCACGATCAACGGAAAGATCGGCGTCCTGTACAGCAACAAAGATTACGGCTGCGAGTGGGACTACGATTTCCGGAACAAACGTTTCCTGGCCGTTGATAATACGCGTTTTGGGGTGAATATTGTGGTATATGCCTTGACGGGATAGGGCGGTCTGCAAAAACATTCACTCATTCACTCATTCAAATTGGAAAGCACAACAACTCATTACCGGAACCTCGTTGCTAAATTGCCGCTTCTAAAAACCGAAATCGCTAAAATGATTGTCGGGCAAAAGGATGCTATCGACGAAATTCTGATTGCATTACTCGCGTCGGGGCATTGTCTTTTGGAAGGGGTACCCGGGTTGGCCAAGACGTTGATGGTCAAAACGATGTCCGAGGCGTTGCATATGAGTTTCCGGCGGATACAGTTTACGCCCGATCTGATGCCCGGAGACATTGTAGGAACGGAGATCCTGGAAGAAGACCATGAAACCGGGAAGAAGTTCTTCAAATTTAACCAGGGGCCGATATTTGCCAATGTAGTACTAGCCGACGAGATCAACCGGACGCCGCCTAAAACGCAGGCAGCGCTCCTGGAAGCCATGCAGGAGAAAAGCGTGACGTACGGCGGCGAAAACTATGCATTGCCCAACCCTTTCCTGATCATCGCCACCCAGAACCCGATCGAACAGGCCGGTACTTATCCGCTTCCGGAGGCGCAGCTCGACCGGTTTTTGTTGTATATCAAACTGGGCTACCCGAGTGAAGACGAAGAGCTCGATGTCCTGCGCACCACTACCGGCACGGGAAAGCCTGAAATCGCGCGTATTTTGTCGGATCAGGACATGGTCGATTTACAGAAACTGACCCGGCAGGTGCATATTGCCGATGAATTACTGATGCAGATCAATCAGCTGGTGCGTTCCACACGGCCGGAGAATACCAACTCGGAATTTATAAAGGAGTGGTGCGACTGGGGTGCGGGGCCTCGTGCGGGGCAGGCGCTCGTGCTGTGTGCGAAGGCGCGTGCGGTGTTGCACGAGCGGTTTTCGGTCATTCCCGACGATATTCGCACACTGGCATTTCCGGTGTTACGGCACCGCATTGCCATGAATTTCAGGGCAGAAGCCGAGGGGATTACCAGCGATCAGGTGATAGACGAGTTGCTGGCGGCGCTGAGGTAATGATATTTGGAATACAAGACGATGCAAAAATCAACCGGACTACTGGCGGCCAGCCTTATCAAGCTCAAAAACCTGCAACTGACCGGCAAGCTGGTCAGTGACGAGCTGATGCTGGGTATCCATTCCAGCAAGCGCTCCGGGATCGGCATCGAATTTGAACAATACCGGCATTACGAGCCCGGCGATGACCCGAAACGCATCGACTGGAAGCTTTTTGCAAGGACAGACAAACACCTCGTCCGGGAGTCGTCGACGGAAAGCGACCGGCAGATCCGGTTGATGCTAGACTTGTCCGGCTCGATGAATTATACCGAGAACGGCGTTAGTAGGCTGCAATATGCGCAGGTGCTGCTGGCTTCCCTGGCCTATTTGTGCTACATTCAAAATGATCAGATGAGTCTGTACGGCTTGAAAGCCGGGCGTGTGGAGACGATTAGTGGCACGGGCTCGGCTTCGTCGGCCAGGCAGGCGTTTCAGAAGATATTGGTCGGTTTGGAAAAGACGTCCGCGGACGGGCCTTGGCAGGGATCCTCGCTACAAAAGGTTGATTTTCAGTCTAAGAAAAAAGAGCAGGTCATATTTGTGAGCGATTTGTTGCAGGTAGGGGATGAATGGCTTTCGTGGATCCGCTCGCTGGCCGGGCCGTATCGCGAAATCGTGATTTTCCAAATTCTCGGAGATCAGGAGATGGATTTTGACCTGAAAGGTTTCTACCGCTTCAAAGACCTCGAAAGCGGCGGCGAGATCGAGCTGGATGCCGGTGCTGTTGCGGTGCAGTACCACACTTCCATGCAGGCCTACCTGGCCGACCTGAAAACGGCGCTGCAAATTCCCCACGTGCGCCTGGTACGGGCGCGTATGAGCGAGCCGATCGGTATGGTATTGAAAGCATTTTTAACGAGAAGAAAAGGCTGATGATGTTCCTGCAACCATACATGCTTTGGGGAATGTTGGCCGTGGTGATGCCGGTGGCGCTCCATTTCTGGTATCAGAAAAAGGGAAAAACAATCGAATGGGCCGCTATGCGCTGGCTGGGCGAGCAAACGACGCTCCAACACCGTGGCTTGCGCCTCAATGAGGTTTGGCTGATGCTTTTGCGTTGCCTGCTGGTTGCATTAATAGTCTTGATATTGAGTAAACCCGTCCCCGAATGGCTGAAAGGGGTCGCACAGCCCGAAGTGGTGCATTTGATCCAACCCGACCGGCTGGTAACCGAAACTTATCGCTTCGAACTGGAAACGGCCCTGAAAAAGGGCGAAAAAGCCTATTGGGCGGGCATTACACCCGAAACCGTGGGTGCATTGAACGAGTTACCCGCCAGTGGTCAGGGGCTTGCGCATTTGCAGCAGAATATCAATGCATTGGCAATGGGTAAGGAGGGGGTTTTTAAGTTGTATTTCAAAAATGACCTGTCACCGGACGAATTCCCGCGGGTATATGTCCCCGGCGATTACCAGCTCTTCCCCGCGACTGATTCAACCCAGAATAAGCCTTTTGAATTAAACAAAACAGCATTGGCGGCAAGAACGCCTGTCCGCATTTTGCTCGATTACCGTGACGCCGACGAGGAGAAAACCGTAACTGCCGCGCTGAATGCGCTCGCGGAAGTGTACGGTTTTAATTTTGAATTGGAAAAACAGAAAAATCCGGAAAAACGATACGACTGGGTATTCACCAACCAGCCGGTGGCCGATCCGATGCCGGAAACGATGTACATTGTCTCGGGCAACATCCTGCATTGGGGCGCTCCGCTGAATGTGGTCCAGCTGCGGGATAGCCTGGATGTTACCGGTTCAGAGCTGGTCGAAAGCGGGCGGTTTCCCGAATGGCTCGGCGATTTAATCGTGAAACGCATGAAGTTCAAAGCGGATGGCCCGTTTTTGAGCAAAGGCCAGCTTCATGCATTGTTTACAAAAATACTTGCAACGAATGCACAAAGCGAGGCGAATCTGCGGCCCTGGTTGTTGCTTATTCTGGTTTGTTTGATGATCACAGAGCGCTGGCTGGCGCTTCGAAAACCGGCGGGAAAACATGGCTGATTTAAGGAAGCTCGTCAAATCGGTGAACACGCATATGCAATGGCTGGCGCTGTTGAAATTCTTTTTGCTGGGCGTGTCGTTTCGCCTCGTGGCCCGTGCTTTCCTGGGGGACCGTGTATGGTTAGTTGAACTGGTTGTAACGGTCGGCTTGGTGATCGGGCTGGTGGTAACCAAGGCTTTTACCGATAAGAAGCGCGTCGCGATCTCGCTTATCCACCAGCATAATCCGGGCGCGGAATACAGTCTCGATCTCCTCGACAAGCAAGATCTGAATACTGCGGAGCAAATGCAGCTTGAACGGATCGCCGCCAGTGAAATTTCTTTCCCGCGCCGGGCGGTCTACCGTGGCGTCTGGGTGTATTTCGGCATCTTGTTGCTGGCTGTGGCAATTAACCATGGATGGTGGGTTTTAACTAGCCAACGTAAGAAACCTGGTAATAGCCGGTCGGTACAGGCTGTCTTGCCCAAAACTGAACGGCAGGCCGTTCCCCGGTACCATTCGGCTCATGTGAAAGTGACTCCGCCGGGTTACACAGGGCTGGTGGGAAGAGAATCGGATGATTTGAATATCAGCTCGATAGTGGGCTCTGGCGTTGAATGGACGGTGCGGTTCAGCGATCCTGCGGGGTTGTCGGTTTACATTACCAACAGCCGGGGCGAGAAGGTTGCCCTGCACGAATACAGCGGTTCATTTGTCCATAAAGACCGCATTGCCGGTTCCGGCCTGTATTCTATCAAAGGTTATTGGAGAGATTCACTGATCTATCAATCCGATTTTTACAAACTGGAAGCATCGCCCGACCTGGTGCCGCGCATCGAGCCGGCCTCAAAAGAGCTCTACCGCTATCATCATCTGAAAGACCCGAACAACATCACCGTTTCCGCCAGAATATCCGACGATTTCAGGGTCAGGCAGGCGTTCATCGTCGCTACCGTGGCCCGTGGTTCGGGTGAAAACGTCAAGTTCAGGGAAATACGGATGCCGGTAGGCCCGGCTGGTTTCAAGGAGGCGGAAATTCAGAAAACCATCGATCTCAATGCCCTTAACTTCACGCCCGGCGACGAGCTTTACTACTATTGGGCAGCGGCCGATAACCGCGAGCCGGAAGCGAATTTTAGCAAAAGTGATACCTATTTTATTGTATTTATGGACACTGCGAAAATCGAAGAAGCCGAGCTGGCAACCATGGCCGTGAACATTATGCCCGAATATTTCCGGAGCCAGCGGCAAATCATTATCGACACCGAAAAATTGATTGCCAAACGGAAAAGGTTGAAAACCAACGAATTCAATTCCACTTCCAACGAAATCGGGTTCGATCAGAAAGTGCTGAGGTTGCGGTATGGGCAATATCTGGGCGAGGAATTCGAAACCAGTATCGGTGGCGACGGGGCGGGGGCTGATGCAGGCAATGTTATAGATGCATTTACGCATCATTCCGACGGCCAGGGAGAAGGGGCCGAGTCGCGCGTGGGAGAATCGCCAGACGGCAAGCCGTCCGGAGGCGACCCGGCGGACGGCCACGCACATGAGCACAAGCAGGAGCCCGCGGGTGAGAAGGACCCGCTTGCCGCATTGATGGAGCAATACACGCATTCGCACGACGATGCCGAGACGAATACTTTTTACGAGCAGTCGACGCGCAGCCTGTTGAAAATGGCTTTGGAACAAATGTGGCAATCGGAGCTGCATTTGCGCACCTATGAACCTGAAAAAGCGCTTCCATTTGAGCACAAGGCATTGGAATACCTCAAAACTGCCCAGCAAAAGGCACGAACTTATGTCAAAAAGAGTGGTTACGACCCGCCGCCGATCAAAGAAAAGGAGAAGCGGCTGACTGGCGAATTGAAAGACCTGGCGACCAAATGGGACTACGAAAAGCAGTTTGACCAACAACCAACCGCTGCGCTGGCTGCGACCATGCTCGGTTACCTGGAAAAAGAACATCCGCATAAACCGGAGCAGGCGAAACTGGCTGCTTTGAGCATGCAATTGACGCAGCGGCTGACCGACAGCGGGCCGTTCAATGGCGGCTTGCAAAACTGGAATACCATAGCCGCATTGCAGAAGCTCGCCGCTGGCCGGGCGTTGAATGTGAGTGAGATAGCGGATTTGAAGCGCGATTTATACAAGCGAACGGATCCCACATTGCAAAGCCGGCCGTCGTGGACGAGCGGTAAAAAATTGGAAGCGGCATTCCGAAAGGCATTGCGTTAGCCTGTTACCAGAAAATTTAGAAAGAATTTAAAACTGAATGATCCATACCGATTTCAACTGGGCCCAACCTGTAAACCTGCTGCTGGTGATTGTAGCATTAGTGTTGCTGGCTGTGCAATGCGGAATGCTCGTCGCGCGGCATCGTCATTCGGGAAGGTTTGGTATTAGGTTGGTTTTGAATGCGTTGCTTTGGATAAGTGTGTTGGCGTGGCTGCTCGATCCTTATTTTAAATCCAGTACCCGCTCAAAAGTAGGATTGCTGATTGCTGAAAATGTCCCCCCGGAAGTTGCCGTTCACATGCGCGACAGTTTACGCGGCGCCGACGTGATCGGGGCGGACGAGCTCCGTAGCAGGGAGTTGGATACGCTCATAATCGCCGGACAGCAGTTCGACGATGCTGTTCTGGCAGCGATCCGCCAGTCCGGAAACCCGCCGGAAGTGCGATGGCTGCCCTATTTCGCAACGGGCGAAGTCCGCGACTTGCATTGGAAAGGGATACTGCGGAAAGGCGAATTGCAAAGGATCGAAGGCAGCATTCAAACGGGGGAAAGGCAGATGTTACAGATCCGGTATGGCGGCCAGACGCTGGATAGTTTACAGTTGAATGCCGGTACAAACCGCCTTCTGCTCGAATTTCCTGCATTCACCGAAGGCCGTACCACCACGACGCTGCATCTCGGCGGCAGGACGATCGACACGCTCCGCTTCTTCGCGCAGCCGGAAGAAAAGCTCACGGTCCGTTTCCTGCTCGATAACCCCGATTTTGAAACCCGTAACCTGGCTACCTGGCTCGGAAAGCAGGGCCACGCTGTTATATATGAAGCCGCATTAGCCAAAAACATACAAAATAGACTGAAAATCAACCGCCCCGCTGAGCCCGACCTTATTATCACCACGGCGTCGAATGCCGCTGATGGGGCCGTCCGAAAGGTAGTGAATGCAGGGAATAGCGTGCTTTTTTTACAATTGGACGAGCCATTGACGGAGCTGAGGGCGATCAATGCCGCATTGGGTACGGGCTTTCAGGCTGTGAAAGTTTCCAATGAGGAGTCGGTGCCGGTGGCGGATTTACTCACTGCGCAGCCGTTCCGTTTCGAGACGCGCGGTTTTCAGACCAAGGCACCGCATTATACCGTGATGACCGAAAAGACAACCGGAAAAATCGCCGTAAGCCTCCTGAATGAGACTTTTGCGATGCAGTTTTCCGGCGACAGCGCTGCTTACGGGAAAGTATGGAGTGAAATACTTGCGTACGTGCGTCCTGCAAAAGGAGCTGTTATCTGGTGTGATGCCCCGGTTTTCAAGGATGTACCGGCCGCATTACAGTTGAACAACTACCAGCCGGTGCCACGGTTTCTGACAATAGGCCGGGATACCGTTTTTACAAACATTTCCGCATTGAATAATCTTTCGGCTACTGCTACTTACCTGCCGGTGCAATCGGGCTGGTTAGCTCTGAATGATCCGCCGGGTACGGAGTTCTATGTGCAGGATTACTCGCCGCTTCGGTACGCATCGCAAATGCAGCATTTTATTCACTCCGCTCAAAAGCTGGGTATGAAGAACACAGCGGAAGACGCGCAGACCTCCCGGAAGTTGCCGGGCTGGTTGTGGTATGCCTGGCTAATGGTTTGTTTGGCAGTGCTTTGGGTGGAGCCCAAGCTGTGATCGTCACCGTTTCTCAATGTCCTCTATCGTGACCTGCCGCGGAAATTTTGCGAAGCGCAGGTTGGGTTCGTTCAATGCGTAACCGTCCTGCATGGCTTGGCGAGCCTTTTCGAAATAGCCGTTCTGACGTTTGTTCCCGGTAACTTTCATGGTCATGCCCATATAGTAATTAGCCATCGGATGCATTTCGTAAAGTTGCAGGCATTCGTTCAGCCGCATTTCAGCCTGATCGAACTCATTCATCAGGTAGTACAGTATGCCAAAATATAGCAGTGTATTGAAATGCAAGTCATTGTGGCCCTCCCCACGCTTTTGCTGGGTAATGTCTTTGATAAAATACTTTTCGGCCTGCGGATAGTTGCCCAGCTCCATATGGCTCAATGCCAGGAAAAATGAGAAGGTATGGTCCATCGTGAATGCATTGGGCGTGAGCTGTTCGGCTGCTTCCAGATCGGTAATAGCCTGCTTAAAATTCTTTGTAATCAGGCAATGCAGATAGCCGCGGTAGCCCAGCCAGCGCTTAGGGTCGAGCTCCACTGCTTTATCGCTATAAGTGATGGCTTTTTGAACGTCGCCCTTTGCGATCTGCCGGAAGCCCTTTTCCTGGTAAACTTCCGAGATATGGGGGCATATGGCGAGCAGTGAGTCGAAAGTCATATCCCAGCGCGCGTCCTCCCACCCAAACCGGTGGGCCCGGCGCGCATAGGCGTGTACGAGGCTGTCCTGTGTGTGTTGCAGGAGGCAATCTGTTGCCGCGGTTTGTGCCAATGCGCATAAACCCGGAAACAGAAGCGGTAACAGCAGCGCGATGCGGTTCATAGTGGATGGCTTATCTTTGACTATAACATCGATCACTCCGATTTCAGCGACTTCGTCGGGTTCGTCAATGCTGCCCTGACCGACTGGAAGCTGATGGTAGCCAATGTGATGATGATCATCAATGCCGCAGTACCTGCGAAAATACCCGTGCTGACGGAAACATGGTAAGCGAAACTTTGAAGCCACTGGTGCATCAGCCACCACGCAAGCGGAAACGCTACCACAATAGCGGCGAGAATCAGCACCAGGAATTCCTTCGATAGCATTGCAACCACGCCCGCTGTACTGGCTCCCAGTACTTTACGAACACCGATTTCCTTTTTGCGCCGCTCCGCCGTAAATGCCGCCAGCCCGAAGAGCCCTAGGTATGAGATAATGATGGCCAGAATGGCAAAATACCGGGCAAGCTCGCCCATCAGTTTTTCAGACGCGTACTGGACCTGGTAGTCGTGGTCAAGGAACTTATAGTCAAATGAATAACCAGGATTGAATGTCCGGTAAAAATCCTGCAAGCGGGCGATGGTCTCCGTTTGTTTTCCTGCCGCGATTTTTACCATGACCAGCATAGTCTCTGCGGGGGACAAATAGAGAATGAACGGCTTGATTTTTTCGTGTAATGAGTTAAAATGGAAGTCTTTGGCAACTCCCACAATACGCTGCTCCTTTCCGCCGATGGTGATCGTTTTGCCGACCGGATCTTTGATTTCCATCGCTTTGGCGGCCGATTCGTTGATGACAATGCTGTTGGCGTCGGAACCGTAGGACCGTGAAAAGCTGCGTCCGGCCGACATTTGTATGCCCATCGTTTCAATCAGGTCGTAGTTGACAGGCATCCGGTAAAAACGGACCTGGTCATCGGTATTCTTACCATCCCAGCGAACCCCGCCGCCGGTTCCGGGCAGGAAGGCGGGAAGAATGATCTTTTGCTGGATACTGGACGCATTCACGACGCCTGGCATCGATTTTAGTTGCGCGAGAAAGGTTTCCATTTTCTCGGCAGACTTGCCTTCCGTTTCGAAGTAGATCATATTATCCTTGTCGTAGCCAGGATTCTTGGTCTGGACAAAGCCAATCTGCCGGTAAACCACCAGCACCGAAATGATAAACACCACCGAGACGCTGAACTGAAACACCACCAGTCCCTTGCGAACCCACAATTCGCCGATCGAACTGAGCAACTTTCCTTTCAAGGTAAGTGCGGGATTGAAGCGGGACAGGTATAATGCAGGATAGCTGCCTGCCAGCAGGCCGGTCAGGATCGTGATTGCAAGCAGCGAGGCGAGCAGTGGCCATTCGAAATGCAGAACGAGATGCTTACCGGTAAGCAGGTTGAACCGGGGTAACGCCAGAAAGACAATGATCACCGCCAGCAAGACTGTTATGAAGCTCATGAGCATTGATTCGCCCAGGAATTGGTAGATCAAGGTAAGCCTTCCCGCGCCGAGCGCTTTTTTGACCCCGACTTCTTTCACCCGCACCGATGCTTTGGCCGTGGACAGGTTCATGAAATTAATGCAGGCAATGAGGAGGATAAAGACCGCAATAGCTCCGAAAAGCTTGACATATTCGATTCTGCCGCCTGCCTGGACGCCGTTTTCATACTTGCTATAGAGGTAACCGTCGGAGTATTTTCTGACAAACAGCGTAGCGTTTTTGTCCTTGAAGCGCTTTTTCGCAAAACCACTTAGTTTTTGTTCAAACAAATGCGCATTGGCACCGGGCCTGAGTACCACGAAGTTGTGAAAAGGGCCACTGGCGGTATTGGGCATGCCGCTTTGTGGCAGTACATCGTCCCACGCGCTCATCGGGATTACGAAATCGCATTGTTCGGATGAATTGTGGGGCATGTCTTTGAAGACGCCATTCACCTGGCATTTGCGCGAAAATGCCTGCCATTTCCATTCGAGCGTCTGGTTCATGGCCTTTTCAGACGATCCAAATAGCCGGACCGCCAGTTGTTCTGAAATGGCAACCGTATTTTTGTCAGTCAGGACGGAATGGACGTTGCCCTGCAAAAGCGGGAAAGAGAATATCTGAAAGTAATTGGAGCTGGCGAAGTTGCCTGCGGCGCTGATGGTCCGGTTATCGTGCGTCAGGTTAAACTTCTGGAACCAAGATTGCGGCGTGGTACTGACCGTCATTTCGACTTCCGGCATATCCCTGATCAGGAATTCCCGCAAGATACCGCCGGTACCTTCCGAGGTCACCAGGCCGTCGCCTCCTTTTTCGTGGATCATCACCTGGTACAGGCGGTTATCCTTTTCATGGAATTTGTCGAACCGAAGTTCGTCGGTTACCCAAAGGTAAATAAGTAGGGTACAGACTAATCCGGTAGATAAACCGACTACATTCAGCAGTGTAAATTGCCTGTTTTTCATGAAATGGCGCCAGGCGGAGATAAAATAGTTTTTCAGCATATCGGTACTCAGGTTGGATACGGAAGGATAGGAACTTTTGTTTTTCTTCAAAAAATAGGGTCTAAGGTGCCGGATCGCCGCAACAGCGTATTCCCGGCGCGCATATGCGATGCCTTTTTCGCGTACGCGCCGCGCAAAAACCTCTTCCAGGTTTCCTTGAATGTCTTCCAGGAAATGGGGGTTGACGAACTGTTCGAGCAGGTAATCTGCCCAGCGGGGAGGGCGGTGGTCACGCATGATTTCGAGTTAAGAAAGACTTGGAAAATTTGCTGGGGCCGGCGCGGTATTATAACCCGTTACTCCGACCGCAGGCTGCGGACCGGGTTCATCGTGGCTGCCTTGATCGCTTGAAAGCTGACCGTCACCAGCGTGATAAGCAACGTGCCCACACCGGTCAAAACGAATATCCACCAGGCAATAGTGGTACGGTACTCGTATTTCGCGAGCCAGTTTTCCAGAAAATAGTAGGCAACGGGCGTTGCGATGAGGAATGCCACGCAGACCAGCAGTACAAAATCACGCGACAGCAAGCCCCATACACTGAAAATCGTAGCACCCAGTACCTTGCGGACACCAATTTCCTTGGTACGCTGTTCGGCCATGTAGGAGGCAACCCCGAAAAGGCCCAGGCAACTGATCAGTATCGCAAGCAGAGAGAAAAAAGTCGTCAGCTTGCCGATCCTGACTTCGTCGAAGAACTTGCGGGAATACACTTCATCCACAAACTCATATTCGAACGGTGAGCCCGGATCATATTTTTCGAAAACCGTCTTGATCTTCTGCAATGATGTCGACGAGCTCAGGGATGGGTTGAGCCGGATATTCATGACACTACCTCCCTGCGACGACAGACAGAAAAACAGCGGACGCACCTGTGCGTAGGGCGATTGTACGACCATGTCCTTAATTACACCGACGATCTTGTACGGTTTCTTGAACCAGGTCAGCGGTTCGTCCACCGGATTTTGTAATCCCATGAATTTGACGGCCGTTTCGTTCACGACCAATGCAACCGAATCGGTGGCGAACTCCCGGGAGAAATCACGCCCCTGCAAAAACTGCCAGCCGACCGTTTTTCCGTAATCGTAGGAAACTTCGTCGAATGCAAAGTCGACCGACTGTTCGGGGTCTTTGCCCTTCCATTCAAACCCGCTCGTGGATGACCACGATTCGGTGGTGGGACTGTTGGATTCGGCGATTTCGGCAATTGCGCCACTGTTTTTCAGTTCCAGCTTTACCGCATCAAAGTGCTTGTGAATGTCCTGGGTAGTCATAAAGAGCGCAAGGAGGCCATCGCGGCTGTAACCCACCGGACGGTTTTTGGCAAACTGAATCTGCCGGAATACAACCGCAGTACCGATGATAAGTATAATGGACACCGAAAACTGGACAACCACCAGTACCTTGCGGGGCATGGCTGCGAACCGCCCGGCCCGGAAAGCACCTTTGAGCACCTTCACCGGCTGGAAGGACGACAGGTATAAGGCCGGGTAGCTACCGGCGATGACGGCTGTAATCACGCTAAAACCGATACTTGCAACCCAGAATCCAAGCTTCGTCCAGGGCATTTCCATCTTTTTGTCTGCGACCTCATTAAAAAATGGCAGGCAAAGCAGGACCAGCACAATAGAAAGTATAAATGCTAATCCGACGACCAGGAATGACTCAGTGAAGAATTGGGTCACCAACTGGTTGCGCAATGATCCCACAGCCTTTCTGATGCCGACCTCCTTGGCACGTTTTTCAGAACGCGCTGTGCTGAGGTTCATGAAATTGATACAGGCCAGCAACAACACAAACACACCTATCGTACCAAAAAGCCATACAAACTCAATCCGCCCGCCTGTCCGGTGACCACCTTTGAACTCGGAAAATAAGTGCCAGTCGCTCATGGCATTCAGGAATACCTCCGGTTTGTATTTCAGTTGCTCTTTATTGATGTTTTTGACTTTAATGTCCTTGATACGTGCTGAGGCCTGATTGATGTCGGCGTGGTCGATCAGTTGCACGAAGGTTTGATAGGCATTGGGGCGCCACGGATCCTCCATCGTTTTGAGCCAGGGATTGGCGACGATCATCAGTTGCCAGGGCATCATGAATGCCATTTGGCTGAATGAGGTGTTATGGGGGAAATCCTCGTATACACCCGTTACTTTCACATGGAGGTTGTTGTCGATCTTGATGGTTTTGTCAATCGGGTCTCTATCTCCAAAATAGGCTTTTGCAACAGACTCTGACAACATGATGGAATAGGGGTCTTTCAGGCCCGAACGTGTGCCGTGGAGCATGCGGAGACTAAGCATTTCCGGTCCGTCGGGTTCGATGAATGTCCCGTTTTTGGAGAACTTTTTATCTCCGGACGCCAGGATATGCTTGTTGCTCCAGGAGGCCATTACCACGTATTTGAAATCCGCGCCATAGTTACGCCGGATCTCATCACCGATCGGGAATGGAAGCGACGTTTGCGTCCCGATTTGACCGTTGAAAGTCTGATGCTGCGATACCTGGGCAATGCGGTCGTAATTTTTGAAATAACGATCGAATGAAAGTTCGTCGTAAATCCAGAGGCCGATCAGGATGGCTACGCCCATGCCCAGGGCGAGTCCTGTAATGTTGATGAAGCTGTAAGCCTTGTTCTTGGCGAGCGTACGAATTGAAATTTTGAGATAGTTCCGGATCATGGCTGGGCTAAAAATATAGGTGGGGGAATAGGCGCTGGGCCTGCGTTTTATAAAATAGGGCCTTATGTACCGCAATGCTGCAAACAGGTACCGTAGCCGGGGCGTTCGAACGGTACCGTGCAGCGTCTGCTGCGCATATACCTCGTGCAGATCTCCCAGGATGTCTTCCAGGAAGTGCGGTGCGATGACGATCGTAAGCAGCCGGTCGATCCAACGGGGCGGATTGTTATGCTGTTGTGCCTTTTCCATATCATGAAAAGCTAAGCTTGGGTTGCAGCTTTTCGGCCGGAATAGCCTGCCAGAGTTGCTGGCGGATCTCATTGATCTCCTGCAATGCGCGGTTACCATAGTTGGTGATGCTGAAAAAACGCTTCCGCCGGCCGCCTCGCTCGGCTGTGGCACCGCCCATTTCGGAGGTAAGGAACCCTTTTTCTTCGAGCCGGTATAAAGTAGCGTGCACCGCGCTCAGTGAAACAGACCGGCCCGTGTATTCCTGCACGCGCTCCCAAATTGTCACGCCATAGGCTTCTTCGGTACAACCGGCCACCACCAGCAGGACGATTTCTTCAAATTCCCCGAGAAAAGTTCTTTTCATGTCCGCACAGCTTATTAGTTGTAATAATGCAAAACAAATACTTTGCCACAATGTAAAAATGCCTTTTTTAGCTAATTGCGGAGCTTTTCTATGCCGTACGCTTGTCCGAAAGCGAACAGTTTTGTTCGGGGCTGGACGCAGGATAAAAATTTTTTCGTAAATCCCGTAACGTTTCCGGTAACCGGTCGTCTATGCTAGTGAATATGGATTTACAAGCCTTCAACCAACGCATTCTTCCCGTCCAGGGGCGCCTGTTCCGTCTGGCGCAGATGTTCCTTCGTAACCGCGAGGAGGCAGAGGACGCCATTCAGGATGTGTTGCTGAGGCTCTGGACCAACCGGCAGCAGCTGGAAAGTTACCAGAGCGTGGAAGCGCTGGCAGTACAGATGACCAAAAATCTTTGTCTCGACAGGCTAAAATCACATCACAAACAGAAAACGAGTCACGAAACGGATATGGTGGCGATGCAGGCAGCGGATGTTTCCCCTTACAGGCAGGTCGAGAACAGCGATAGCGCGGGACTCATACACCGGCTGATAGGCGACCTTCCGGAACAGCAGAAACTGGTGCTGCACCTGCGGGATGTGGAGGAGTATACATTAGAAGAAATCGAAGACGTGACGGGGTTGAGCAACGCCAACATCCGGACGATCCTCTCGCGGGCCAGGCAAAAGCTGCGGGAGAACTACTTAAAGGCTGACAACTATGGAGCATATTGAAAGACTATTGGAGAAATACTACGACGGGGACACCAGTCTGGAGGAGGAACGCACATTGAAGCAGTATTTCCAGAACGGGGACGTACCGATGCATTTGCAAAGCCATGCCGCGCAGTTTGGTTATTTTATACAGGCAAAAAATGAGTACCCGTCATTGGGATTCAACCATGAGCTGGCTTTGAAGCTGGATCCGCCGAAGCAGGGGCCGGTGCGCCGTTTGGGTAGCTGGCTGGTTCGTATAGCTGCGGGGCTTGCATTATTGCTGGTAGGATTCGGTGCGGGCTGGCTGATCCAGGCCAGGTCCGGCAATGTGACTGCGTTCGGCGAAGCGGAAGAGGTGACGGAGATGAAAAAAGTGCTGGCATTCGAACAAATGACGAGTACTTCCGCCAGTGAAAGAATCCAGGCGGTAAACCAGAGCTATACCATTGATGCCGCTGATCGCGATATTACCCAACTTTTGATCAATACGCTCAACTTCGATGCCAATGTGAACGTGCGGTTGGCTGCCTGTCAGGCGTTGACGCACTTTGCCAACGAAGCCGATGTGAAAGAGGCGCTGATCCAGTCGCTGGCGATCCAGACTGACCCGAACATTCAGATATCGCTGATCGAAGCACTGGTGGCGATCAAGGAGAAGCGGGCCGTCGATCAGTTTCAGCAGCTGGCCCGCGACCAGGAAGTGCTGGACGTGGTGCGGTTGAAAGCAACGGAGGGCGTAAACCGACTGAATGCCGACGTGTAACGCGGCCGAGGCATATCAACAGCCCAGGCCTTCGGGCCTGGGTTCATAAAGAAAATCAAACAAGTCAATATCTCAAGTACCATTTATTTTAATCAAACCATGAAAAAAGTACTGCTTATAAGCGCGGGCTTCCTTTGGAGCCTGAGCATTGCGCACGCGCAAAATCTCGAATACAAGACCAAACTCGCTAATTCGAAGGATAAAAAGGTGGTGCTGGAACTCAATTCCAGTGTTGTCAAAATCGAAGGGCACAACAGCGACGACGTGATCATTCAGGCCTCTTCGGGCTACGAGGCGCCGCCGGATCGTGCCAAGGGTCTGAAGCCACTCTACTATACCGCGGTCGACAACTCGGGCATAGGGCTGTCTGTTACGCCGGATGCGTCGGGTCTGAGAATAGAGAAAGCAACGCGCAAGTCGGTGAAATATACGATTAAGCTCCCGAGGCAGGTTGCGGTGCTTTTCCACGAAACCAACTGGCAGGGTGGTTCGGGGCTGACGATCTCCAACATGGATGGAGACCTGGAAGTCAAAACAAACAGCGCCAATATCACGCTCAATAACATCACCGGTCCGGTAGTGGCGAATACCACCAGCGGTGAAGTTACCGCCACGTTCTCGACGCTCTCGCAGGGAAAGCCGACCGCTATTTCCTCTATCAGCGGGGAGATCGACATTACGCTGCCAGCTGCCGCCAAATCGAACCTGAAACTCCGGTCTATCAACGGCGAAATGTACACGGATTTCGATCTCGGGACCAAAAACAGCAAGGATGGGATGTCGAAAGTAGGTGGCGCCGCAAATATCGACGGATCGATCAACGGCGGAGGAGTCGAGATGACGCTCAATACCATCAGCAGCAACATTTATATCCGCAAACAGAAGTAGCCACTGTAAATCGCATCTATTACCATGAAAAATATATTAATACTGGCCATCCTGAGCCTCGCATTACAACCGGCAATTGCCCAGAAGATCATTGATAAGAAGTTGCCTTATGAAAACGGGAAGACTGTCAATCTCAACCTCCGTTTCGGAGACAGCATCCGCGTCCGGTATTGGGACAAGGCTGAGGTGTCGGTTCATATAAAAGTGAAGATCAACCAGAACAAACTGAATGAGGCATTCCTCGTCACCACGGCCAGTACGGCCGATGAAATGATCCTGAAAACGGATTTTGACAAGGAACTGCTGAAAAATGGAAAGGGGGAGGACTGCCCGGGCGAGAAGCACACCTGGCGCACAAACGACGGTGAAAACAACTACTACGTATGCAGTGAAATCAGCTATGAGGTCAATTTACCTCGTCAGGCCAAGCTGAAACTGGAAACTATCAATGGGAACATCGATATCCAGGGCGCGACTACGACGGTGTTCGCCAAGACGATCAGCGGGTTTGTGGATATGACCTGGCCAAAGTCGAAGGGGGCGAATGTAGCGGTAAAAACCATTACGGGTGAAGTCTATTCCGATCTGGACATCGACTTTGGAAAGAAGAAGGAGAAAAACCCGATCGTAGGTTACCTGCTGGAAGGCAAGTTCAACGGGGGCGGACCCGACGTGACGTTGGAATCGATCAGCAACAACGTGTATCTGCGGAAAAAGGATTAGGAGCGTTTTGAGGTCAAAGCAACGGGGTGGTGGTCGGCGAACGATCCTGCCCCATTGCTTTGACAGGAGGTGTCTGGAGAACTCAAAGCCTTGTCTGTAAATGGATTTGGTGCGAACATGCTGGGCCCTCCATATCCTTTGTTCACCATGCAGTTTTTCTTAAAAGTATATAGGATACCGTCACCTGTCGCTGTTTCGGGCGGTTCAGATTTTTCGAGAACAGCATACCTACCCCTTCATGATTCCAATCTTTGATCCGTTCCATTCGGGAAACAGTTGGTGGTCGTTGTGAATGCCCAGCGCCGCACCGGCAACTTCGCTGAAAACAGCTCTAAAATCGGTGGTTACCGGTAAATCCCGGCCGTCTTCCAGGTTTTCCGTAGCCAGCGGGGCAATTTTCCCGTGAACAATCCCACCTTTTACATCATTACTCAGGATAAAATTACAGGACGCCCGCCCATGATCCGTTCCGCCGGTGCCATTCTGTTTGACCGTGCGGCCGAATTCCGTCATCGTCATCACGGTGATCCTGTTGCGAAAAACATCGAGATCGGTCCAGAATGCCGCAATGCTATTAGCCAGGTCGGCAGCATTTCGGGCGAAAACACCGTTTTGCGTACCCTGGTTAAAATGAGTGTCCCAGCCCCCGGACTCAGCAAAAGCGATTTCAAGCCCGATCTCCATTTTAATGAGCTGCGCGATCTGTTTCAATGCGTTGCCCAATGGTGATTTCGGATAGTCGGCCCCATGGGCAGGCTGGTACCTGCTTACGGATGCGCTTTGCAGTATTTTCATCGCATCAAAGCTTTCCTTACCTGTTTCTTTCAGAAGATTTTGCGACGTCTGGTCATACAACTCTTCAAAAGACCGGGCGGCCATGCTGGTTTGGACCGGACTGCCTTTCACCTTAATCGCAAAATCCTGTAAGTTGCTGATGGCCATCGACGGGTTGTCGCCGTACAGTGAGCGGGGCATGGAAGATGTGACGCTGACGGCCTGAAAGGGTGAGGCCGATTCGTGCCCTAAAAGTCCGGCGGCGCGGTTCAGCCATCCGCTCGGTGTTCCCTTACGGAATGGCGTGCCCGATTCCATATAATCCTGGGCATCGAAATGAGAGCGCGTCTGGTTGGGTGAACCGATACCATGTACGATCGCCAGCTGCTTTTCGCGAAAAAGACTTTCCAGCGGCAGGAAGGAGGGATGCAGGCCAAACTCCCCGTTCAGGTCGATGAGCGGCTTTGCAGAAGCGCTTTGAGACGGCGACATGAAAAGGGTAGGTCTCGCGGCTTTCAAATACGGGTCATTGAAAGGCGATACTGCCATAAGCCCATCCATTGCGCCACGCTGGAAAATGCATACCATTACCTTCTTTTTGCCGAATTGGGTGCCGTTGGGCCTGGAAGCAGCGGCTCTGGTCAGGAAATCGGGCACCCCGCCCAGGCCGACGCCGAACATCGTTAAGCTACCCGATTTTAAAAACCCTCTTCTTGTGATCATAAGTCTTACGTTTTTGGGGTTATCTGCGCTGAAATTCAGGGGAGCCGATCAATATGCCCACAACCTGTGCCAGCATATTACCGGCAGGTGTTAGCATTTGCGATTGCCGGCTGCCGGTTATCGAAGTATCCGCTTGCATTGCCGCTTTTCCGACTTTTCTTTCCAGGTCGGGGGCGGTCAGCATCGGTGTGAGCCGGAGGAAAGTTGGCGACAGGTCGCGTCCGGGCATGATCAGACTGCCATAGGTGTGCATTGCCGCAGCGGTGCTTTCCGGTTCCCGGTACTGATTGATACGGGCCAGGTCCACGTGAATGCCGGGAATGCGTCCGCCGGAGACCGCGAGCCCGAAGTTCATCCGGTTGAGCAATGCACCGGTGTTGATCCAGTATCTGGCATTATCGGGGAAGCCTGTCGGAGCCTGATAATGGTAGATGTCCTGTCCCATCCGGCTGATCCATGTATATAGCTGATCAGGGGTTTGTATGTGGGCATCCAGTCCCCTGATCGAACTGATCACCAGTTCGAAGGGGGACTTGGTTTTCTCTCTCAGGATGTCCTTTTGCCAGAACTCCGGTGCATATACCATAGTCGTGAGCACCGCCGCGATGTTCCCATTCCTGGTTTCAAAGGTATTCACCATTTGATCGATCAGCGTTTGCGGAGGCGCATCGCTTACGAATCGTATGGCCAGTTTCTTGCAGATCAACCGGGCGGTCGACGGGTGACCGGCCAACATGCCGAGTAATGCTACACCTTCTTCGTACCCGCCGCCAGCCGCGAATTTTTGTCCCAATACCATTTTCTCTCCGGTATCGTGTCGTTTGGGTGTGAAAAGGAAGTCGCCTTTGCGGACAGATTGGATATCGCGGGTGTATCGTTTTTCAGTTCCTTTCGCTGTATCTCTAGATGTGCCCATGGGAACAACGGTCCATCCGGTGAGGATGCGGGCGGCTTCGGTGACATCCTGCTGCGTGTACCCGCCGTCCACGCCGAGGGTATGTAGTTCCATTATTTCCCGTGCGTAGTTTTCATTGAGGCCCCGGTTCTTTCGTGCCTTTGCAATCTTCTCCAGGGCGTTCACATTGTTTTTGGGTTTCCGAAAGTGCCGGATGTCGGCTTGCCGGTCCAATGGGGATGCGCTGCTGAAGTTGTCGAGATAGTACAGCATGGCTGGCGACTGGGCCGTGGAAAGGAGCAGATCACCGAATCTTCCTGTCACATGCGGCCGGATCACGTCACGTTCGTAAGCCGGTATGAATGGTGCACATTGGTTTTTAGTAAGGGAGACATTGAAATGGTTGTACCAAAAGTCGGTTAGTACTTCCCGGAGCTGATTACGGGAATACGCCGCCCGGAGGATCTTCTGGTTGATCAGCTGCCGGAAGAGTTCTTTCTGTGGCAGATATCCTTTTTCTTTCATATAAGCGGCCACCTCTTCGCGGTATGCTTTCTTCCCGGCGGAGGCGATGGAATCCTTGCTGATGAAGCCGTCATGAACAGCCATTCTGATCAGTTGCCCGTTTTTGGGGTATTTTACCACAATTTCCGCATTGCTCAGTTGCAGTGCGGGGTAATCAGCAAGCCGTTTGGCCAGGTATTCGTCCGGAAGGTTTCCGTCCAGCTGCTCCTCAAACCAGTTTTCCAGGCCCATTTGTACGATATGGTCTGTTTCTCCGGGATGAGGACCATATGTAAACCGGCTTAGCAGGTGTGCGGCGGCTTGTTCTTTCGTGAGCCCGGCCTGGCGATATGGGAAAACATCAGAGGCAGGGTGTTCACGTAAGGGCAGGTATCCGGTTGTCAAAAACAGTGTAGCTGCGATTAAAAGTTTAGCTTTTACCTCCATAACACATTGTTTATTTGAGTGGTAGCGAGGCTTGGACAATGTCTTGTAGTAAAAGTTTAATGCTCACTGAAGGGATTTGATAGGATATTTTGCTCTCCCCACGAAGGGTAGTTTACACCCTCAAATTCAGTGTTCTCACCACAAAACAGAAAACGGAAAGAGCGGAATGGTTTATACTTGCAACGTGATTGGAAAATCACGCACTTGATTGATTATCAGAATAGTTCTTTATTTGTAAAACACAAAATCCTCGCATGAAAACGCAAAGTAAATATTTGGAAGAAATCAACAGGCTTCTGGCTGATTATCTTCTTGAAATCGAAAAGTCGGACTTGAAGCCGCTTTCCGCCCAGGTTTATCAGGTTCAATCCAAAAATTTTGTCAGATGGATCAATGGTGAATTTACACCGGGAGAGGTGAAGAAGGCGAAGAAGCAGGCGCAGGATAAGGCCGGCAAATAACGTTACGAACGCTACACACACTCACACTACGTTCCTCTTTATTTCATTGCCGCGCCACCCGGGTGGCAGAGTCAGAATATCCAATCAAAGAACAGTCCTGATCGGTGAGTGTATGCTGCGCGGCTTCACTCAACCTGAATAGTCCTCGATCCCGGCAAATAAAAAACACCTGCTCAGCAGCGCCGGAAGGTGTAAGATTATACTCAACATTTATAAGCTACTTCATAGCATTTAGGACTCCCGCTTTTCTCAGGATCGCATGTGTTTGGTCTGTCCAACTGCGAGCGCATACAAATTTAAGACCCTGGTAAAAACAGTATGTAGACGGCTATTGTTTGGAATGTAGCAATTTCTCTACAATATCTGTTACGATTTTTAGGTAGATTTGGCTCTTTCTGCATACACTCTGTCCTAGTTCCATATCACTTCGTATAGTCATAGCGGTACGGGGCTGAATTTGAAACCATGCGTAAATGATCCGATCGATTCTGGAATGGCCTGTTCGAAAACAACTAAGGGAAGAGTTCAATATTCTCAATCGGGCCCGCATTAAAGTACTATCCTATGCACTTTACCTGAGGATATTTACCACGACGCTTCTGCTTATCTTTTACATTGCGGAGAATTACCGTTTGCAAGCAATCCGCGTCGCTGTACTGCTGGGTGTGGCGATGATTTTTTACACCGCCGTGACAATGGGTTTTCAATGGCGAAAGGCCATCCACACAGCTGTTCTGATTTTTATGGGTATTATCTGGACGAACCTGTTCATTTTCCAGAACGGATTCGACCTCGTGACCCTGCAATATGTTGTGATCGTAAGTATCTGCGCATTCTACGGGTTGGGTAACCGCTGGGGCCTTATCTACTCCTTTGTGACGGTGATCCCCTTCATTCTGTATGTACTCCTGGGGCACCATCTCGGCATGAATATCCCCTGGGGGCCCGAGGGGTCAGGCAGCTTTACGATCGCGGTCCTGCTTTTTCACAATTTTGTGTTTCTGGTCCTGATCAACTATTACTTTTTCAGCTCCTTTTATGATACGATCAGCGATCTGGACGCGCGTAGCAGCGAACTAAGTGCCAGCCTGGCCTATCTGCAAGACTCGCGGAAAAAACTGGAAACCGAATACATCCATCAGAAGCATTTGATCGCCAGCATTTCTCATGATATCAAGAGCCCGCTCCGGTTTCTGATGACTACCACCGGCCGCCTTGCCCGCAACCATCCCGATCTGCCCACGGTGCGGGCGATCAGCCAGTCGAGCTATCGGTTGTACCACTTTATGAAGAACCTGCTGGAGTATACCGAGTTCCGGTACAAGAACGAGGGGGTGCAATTCAGCTACCTCGACGTGAATGAACTCGTGGATCAGAAATTCGCGATTTTTATGCACGACGCGGAGGTCAATGCAAACGAATTTGTGAATGGCGTGAAGCCGGGGGTGATCATCAAGAACAACCTGCAACTGGTGAGCATTGTTCTGCACAATCTCATCGACAACGCAAACAAAGCTACCAACGGAGGCATTATTAGTATTACCACCGAGGATTTTCGGGACGAACTGCACGTGATTGTGCATGATACGGGACCGGGCATGGACGCGTCGGTGAGCGGCTGGATCAACAGTGATGCCAGGGAGCTGCCGGCCTCTGAGGATGCGAAGCAGAACTTCGGAATGGGGTTGTTGATTGTAAAAGAGATCAGTCCGATGATACGCGCGCGGTTACTTGCGAGGCCAAATCTACCAGCCGGAACATCGGTTCACATTATTTTTACAAAATAACTTGATGTAGTCAATTTTCTACATAAAATTTTATTTATATTAAACTACTTTTAAAACTGATTTGAAGTAACAGGCATTTGAATGAAAACAGTTTTGCTGGTAGAAGACCATTCGATCGTACGAATGGGTGTGAAGCTTTTAATAGAGGATTTTTTATCTTCGGTCACAGTGATCGAAGCAGGCACTTTTAACGAAACACTTAAACTTCTTCAATCGAGGTTTTTTGACCTTGTCATCCTCGATATCAAGATCCCCGGCGGTGAAGCGTTCAATATGATCGGCAAAATCCGGGACATTCAGAGCAAGGTGAAGATATTGATCTTCTCGTCCCAGGATGAAGAATTGTACGCGATTCACTACATAAAGGCGGGTGCAAACGGGTTTTTGCCCAAAGATACTTCTAACGAAGAGCTGGAAAAAGCGATTACGTCCGTTCTCAACGGAGGAACCTATATCAGCAATCTTATCCAGGACCAGCTGGTCAATAATACTTTGCTGGAAAGGGAAAGCAAGGAGAGTCCGCTGGAAATCCTCTCAAATCGTGAACTCGAGATTATGGATATGCTATTGACCGGAAAGTGGACGAAGGACATTGCGATCGATCTCCATATCAAGGAAAGTACGGTATCGACTTATAAGGCCCGGATTTTCGAAAAACTGGAAGTCACCAATATCCTCGAACTGTTCAAAAAAGTGGAGATTTACAAGCGGAGAAAGGCCGGATTTAGCTGAATTTGAGGCAATCTATGAATTTATACTAATAAAATGTCGAATAGCTACTATTATTCGTCGATATCTTAGGATTAGTACATTTAATTCAGGCTACTTTACAATTCATTTCTATCCATTAATTTTATGACCGGAAATTGTAACTGATTCTGTTGCAGTCCCATCCTCTGTCATTAGTGTTAATTGTTTCTGGATAATGGAAAGGTCAATAAAACTTTCAAAGCCCGCCGAGCTGCCTTTTTTGGGTGGTGTGATGATCACGGTTATCGCAGGAGCCGCGCTGTGGACTTCCCTGCTCTACGCCATTTATTTGCTTTTTTGAGCCATCCTCCGGTTTGCTGGCAGGAGCGTTTCAGCCCGATGCAGGACTGAAACGCTCCTTTTTTTATTCTGCTTTGAGCGATTTAACCGGATCTGCGAGTGCTGCACCGATGCTCTGAAAGCTTACTGTTGCCAAAGCGATCGTCGTTGCCAGGAGGCCGGCTGTCGCCAGCATGCTCCACGACATATCGATATGATAGGCAAAATCGGCCAGCCAGAGGTTCATCACGTACCATGCAAGCGGTGATGCCACGACGATGGCGATGAGCACGAGTACGACAAAGTCTTTGGACAGCAATGCCACCACGTGGGCCACATTAGCCCCCAATACTTTCCTTATCCCGATTTCCCTGGTCCTCTGCTGGGCAGTGAAGGCTGCCAGTCCGAGCAGGCCCAGGCAGGAAATAAGAATGGCGATCACGCCAAAGAAACGGATCAGGATGTGAATGATCAGCTCGGAGCTGTACATTCTTTCAAATTCTTCATCCAGAAAGTGGTAGCTGAAGGGATAGTTGGGATTAAATGATTTTGTTAAAGTTTCCAGATGTGCGATGGCTTGCCGGGTTTGTCCGGGGCGCGTTCTGACCATCAGATACTCGGTATTAAGGCCTTTGTAGCATACCAGGATGAGGGGTTTGATGCCGGTGTGGAATGAGGCGATGTGAAAGTCTTTCATCACGCCGACGATCGTTCCCGTACCCATCCAAAATTTGACCTGCCTGCCCACGGGATCCTTCATTTTCATCATTCGCGCCGTCGCCTCGTTGATAATGTAGTTGGCGGTATCAGCGGCAAAGCCCTTTGCGAAATCCCTGCCGTCGGCCATAGTGATATTCATGGTTTTTGCAAAATCGTAGCCGACAAAGGTGGCCTGTACCGTGTTATCTGCTGTTTTGTCACGGCCGGGCCAATCCAGGTCGCCTGAGTTGCTGCCGATGTCGGTCGGGATTGAACCCGAGGTAGTGGCGGATGCGATGGACGGGGAGGACAGGACTTCCTGGCGAAATGCTTCCAGCTTGTTGGGTAAATCACCTTCCAGAGGTACGTAAACGATATTCTCGCGGTCGATGCCCAGCCGTTTGGTTTGAATATAGTTCATCTGGTCGCCGATCACGAGCATTCCGATGATCAGGAAGATCGAAATGCCGAATTGGAACACGACCAACCCTTTACGGAGATAAAGACTGCTGTTGGTGAACGTAAGCCGCCCTTTCAGAATGCGCACCGGCTGCAGAGCCGAGAGGTAAAGAGCCGGGTAACTTCCTGCGACGACACCCGTGATGGTGATCAGCGCGATGAGGGCTCCCCAAAGTGTGGGGTCGCCCGGAGTCAGCACAATATTTTTTTTCACCGCTTCATTGAAAGACGGAAGCAATGAGAAGGTGAAAAGAATGGCAAGGACCGCGGCGGAGAGACTGACGATCAGCGACTCGCCCAAAAACTGCATCACCAGGTATTTCTTTTCGGCACCGACCACTTTCCGGACCCCAACTTCCCGGGCGCGGTTGACCGAGCGCGCGGTAGCAAGGTTCATAAAATTAACACAAGCTATGAGCAAGATAAAAACCGCCACGATGGAGAATATACGGACGTATTCGATTCGGCCTCCGGTCGACTTCAGACCCGTATATTCGGAATAGAGGTAAACGTCGGACATCTTTTGAAGCAGAGGGAAGCTGGTTAGTGCGGGAGGGGCTACTTTTTTGATCACCTGCCGCATAATCTTCTCCGCGTGTTGCGGATCGGCACCCGGTGTCAGCATGGCGTAGGTCTTGAAACTGGAATTTCCCCACCATTTCATCCAGTCCTGCTCCTGTACCGCGAAATTTACGATCCAGTCGAACCGTACGGACGAATTCTGAGGTATGTCTTCAAATACGGCACTTACGATGAAATCCCTCGCGTTGTCGAGCCGGATCGATTTTCCTACGGCCCGGGCTGTTCCGAAGTACTTATCAGCCAGTTTTCGGGAGATGGCGATGGATGTGGGCTGATCGATCGCCTTGTCGGCGGATCCTGCTATAAAAAGAGTCCTGAATATTCTGAAAAAGCCCGGGGTGGCGTAGACACCACTTTCCTTGGTCGATTTTTCTCCGGCTTTAAACAGCAGGTCGCGGTTGTAAGTAATTTTGGTAACGGCTTCGATTTCGGGGACATTCTTCTCTAATGCTTCCAGCCAGGGGCCGGGAGTAACGTCGCTCACACCGGACTGACCATTCTCTTCATAACCCGAGCGCACGAAATAGATGTCATTCAGGCCTGGGTAAAATTTATTGAAAGAGATTTCATCCCTGACCCACAGCCCTATGAGCAGGCTGCACGTCATACCCAGGGCCAGGCCGAAGATATTGATGAAGGAAAATAGTTTGTTTTTCAGCAGGCTGCGGATCGCGATTTTAAGGTAGTTTCTAAGCATGGCTGGTTCGGGTTAAGGTCATAGCGATCAGATGAAAAAGCTCAGCATAAAGTTGCATGTTGTTTGTAATTATTTAGTTACATGTGTGTTGTGCGGTGATCCGCGGCGGCGATGTATCCATTTGGTGTCGTGGAAGAAGCATGCTTTGTTAAAGAAAGTTAAAGCCTCACTCACAGGGCTTTCCGTTAACTTTTTTTAAGACCCTGAGATCTGCCCCGGCAGAGGGTGTTCGATAGTTTTGGGATATTATTCAAAACACCTTCAATCATGAAACCTTTCAAGAAATGGAATGATGCCGTAGCCTGGGCCGTTTTTGCCATCGCGCTGGTTACCTATGTGCGCACCATGGAGCAGACCGCCAGCTTCTGGGACTGTGGTGAATTTATTGCCTGTGCCTTTAAATTACAGGTGCCGCACCCGCCGGGTGCACCCTTGTTCCTGCTGATCGGGCGATTGTTTTCGCTCCTTGCTTTGGGAGATGTCACCCGCGTAGCTTACTGGGTCAACATTGTTTCCGTGCTAAGCAGTGCCTTTACGATATTCTTCCTGTTCAAAACCATCATTTTGCTTGCACAGAAACTTGTCGGTGAGTCTGGGGAAGAAAGTGGCACGAATGCATGGCTTGTCACAGGGGCGGCCGTGGTGGGGGCGCTTTCCTATGCCTGGTCGGATTCGTTCTGGTTTTCGGCGGTGGAAGCCGAGGTTTATGGATTGTCGTCATTCTTCACTGCAATCGTGATATGGGCAGTCTTCAAATGGGAGCGTATCGAAGATCCCGCTACCGCGAACCGATGGCTTATCCTGATCGCCTACCTGGTGGGCTTGTCGATCGGCGTGCATTTGCTCAACCTGGTTACTATTCCAGCACTTTCACTGGTTTATTATTTCAAAAAATATCCCAAACCCGGTTTTTGGGGCGCATCAGTCGCATTGTTGTGCGGTTTACTGATCCTCGCGGTTATCAACGCCGGCATCATTCCCGGCCTGCCCGAACTGGCTGGGAAATTCGAGATATTTTTTGTCAACTCGCTCGGGCTTCCCTACAACACGGGTATCACTTTCTTTATCGTAATCTTTCTTGGCGGGCTGGTCTGGTGCATCCGGTATTCGCACCGCACCAATAAGGTGCTGCTCAATACCGGGCTGTTGTCCCTCGCATTTATTCTGGTAGGGTATGCTTCCTATGCATTGGTCCTGGTACGGTCTGGTTATAATACGCCAATCAATGAAAATAATCCCAGTGACGTATTGCGGTTTGTCTACTACCTCAAACGGGAACAATACGAGAGTCGGCCTTTGCTTTACGGTCCGTCATTTGTATCGAGGCCGGTGAGCCAGAAGCGCGGTGCACCCATTTATACTAAAAAGGACGGTAAATATGTATTGACAGATTACAAGCCGATCTATGAGTACGAGTCTGGCAGCAATATGCTGTTGCCGCGCATGTCCAGTTTACAGCCCGGCCACCCTAAGCTGTACCAGCAGATGGCTGGCCTGGCGGAGGGGGAGAAACCGACCCTGCGGCATAATCTGTCGTACATGTTTTCGCACCAGTTTGGGCATATGTACTGGCGCTATTTTCTGTGGAACTTTGCGGGCCGTGAGAGCGATCAGGAAGGTGCCGGAGCGCTGTTACCGTGGGATGCAGTTTCTTCCTATCCGAAAAGCATTGCGCAGAACAGAGGCCATAACAACTTCCTGATGCTGCCTTTCTTGCTGGGCGTAGCCGGAATCGTATTCATGTATTACCGCCGCCGTAAAGATCTGCTGGTATTGGGGCTACTTTTTGCATTGACCGGTGTTGCGTTGGTTTTTTACCTGAACTCGCCGCCGAGCGAGCCCCGCGAGCGTGATTATATCTACGTCGGGTCGTTCTACATCTTTTGTATGTGGATCGGTTTCGGGGTGATAGCAGTCGCCGGTTTGCTGGAAAAAGTAGTGCGCAGGCCGGCCTGGCGGGCCGGTGTCGCAGGCGCGCTGAGCCTGTCGGTTCCGGTGGTGATGGTGGCGCGGGGCTGGGACAGCCACGACCGTTCCGACCGGTACCATTCGGTCGATTTTGCCCGCAACCTGCTCAATTCCTGCGCGCCCAACGCAATCCTCTTTACAGGGGGAGACAATGACACTTTTCCGCTCTGGTATGTGCAGGAAGTGGAAGGGTTTCGCACGGATGTGCGCGTGTGTGTGCAGACATTCCTGGGCTTAGACTGGTATATCGAACAACTGAAAAGAAAGATCAATCAGTCCGATGCGTTGCCTTTATCGCTGGATTCCAATCATTATCAGCTGGGCAAAAACGATTATCTGCCGTTTTACGAGATTCCGGCTGTGAAAGCCGGTATTAACCTGAAAGAATACCTGGAACTGATCGGGCAGGACAATAAGGCGATCCAGGTGCCGCTTACCAGTGGCGAAATGACGTCTATTCTACCTTCAGCTACTTTGTTTCTGCCGGTCAATACGCGACAGGTGAAGGATATGAAGATCGTTAAAGATGAGCTGGCGCCGTACCTGAGTGATTCCATGAGCTGGAAAATAGGAGAGACGGACTTGCTGAAAGGGGATCTGGTGATGCTCGACATTATTGCCAGCAACAACTGGAAACGCCCGGTTTATTTTTCTTCGACGATGGGTTCTTCGCATAATCTCGGTTTACAGGAATATCTCCAGCTCGAAGGTTATGCCTATCGCCTGTTGCCGGTGCGTGTGCCGGGAGCATCAGACGGTTATGTAAATTCGGATGTGATGTACGACAACATGATGAACAAAATGTCGTGGCGTGAAATGAATAACCCGAAAGTGTACTATGACGATACCTATCGCGGCTCCCCGGTGTTTACAGCACGGTTGTCCTTCCTGCGTCTTGCACAGCAGCTCATTGCTGAAAACCGCATCGACAAAGCCAGGAAGGTGGTTGATAAAGCCATGGCCGTGATGCCTGACGATACGATACCGTTCGACCAGGTGTCAGTTGGATTTGTAGGGGCTTTGTTTGATGTGGGAGAGAAGCAAAAGGCGCTGGATTCGGCACGGGCGATGGCCCTGCGTTCCGATGAAAACCTTTCGTGGGTGAAAGAGAAGAATGGGGAGCGTAACCGGGATGTCAATGCCGATCTCTTTATACTACAGAGCGTTGTCCAGGAGTGCCGCAGAGCCAAAGAGGATAAGGAAGCCGATCATTACGAGGCGATTTTCAGGAAACACCTGACGGCTTTCAACATGTACAGCAGGTAAGAGTTGCCGGGCAAGGTTTTTTATCCGTTTTGATTTAAACAACAGAAACCGATATGGATCAGAACACCTTGCCCGAAAATGGTTTATTGGTGCGCTTCAAGCGTGTGGACGAAGACGAGTGGAGAGATGGGGAATACGATGCGGAAAATAAAATGTTTGTTGAAATTTATTCGACAGATTTAACAACACATAATTGGATAGATATTCGCATTTGGGAGCCATTAGAGCCTTAACGAATACTTTTAATAATTCTGATCAGTAAAAAACTTCCTTTGGATAAATAAGCCTCTCATATTTGTATTACGAAATGATTAACTTTTATATTTATTATGTAAGTATAATTTGACGAATAAATTCTATGTCAATAAAAGTTAATTGTAATTTCGTTTATGGCTCAAAAATTACGTCTAAATGCCAAATGGATCTCTGTTGTGATCCCCTTAGTGAATTGCTTTCAGGCCATTTCACAAACTTCCATTACATCCAGTTTGCCCCTCGTGGTGATTGGCGCCAACGGCGCCGCCATTCAGAACAATAACAAAATCTCCGATGCGCTCAGCATCACTGCGGCCGATGGGGGCGGTGTGCACGGCTTCGACGTTAATTCAGGTAATAGTTATCAGTATCTGGGAGATGTAGGGGAGTTGCTCGGGGACGCAGATTTTGCATTGCCGGCCGGGCAACTATCTTCCGGAAGTTACGGTACTGACCATTTTCGATCCAGGAACTGTTGAAGTGGTCAGGAAAAAGTGGATAATCAGCAGTAAAAGCGTGCGCCGGTTTGTCCATGGGCAGAAATAGCGCTAAAATGGGGTGTTAAATAATATATTATTTACTTTAATAAGTCTATATTAAATGCGCGAATAGTCCAAGTTTAGCCCCCTTAATAGCCGGCCTATGAACACTACCGATATAATCCCGCTGATTCCTGACCCCAGCCGTAACTACTATGAGCAACAGGCTTTGAAATTACTGGATGCTTGCCGTTCAATGCGCAACGATACGGTCAAACACGTTCAAAAATTTCATCCGGAGCCATGGAAACTAACGCAGTTAAACAAACCCGAGACTAACTTCAGCATCGAGGATGCCAGGCTCGTCACGGCGAGGGAACTGGGTTTTGAAGATTGGCCGGTATTGTTAAAGCATATTGACGACCTACGCGACCCGGACTCTCAGGCTGCGCGGTTTGAGCGTGCCGTGGAGGCGGTAGTCCACGGCGACCTCGGAACGCTCATTGCATTGTTGAGCACTCATCCCGGCATCGTTCGTGAGCGTTCCTCTCGCGGACACCAGGCAACTTTGTTGCATTACGTTTCAGCTAATGGCATCGAAAATTATCGCCAGCTCACTCCTCCCAATGCGTTGGAAATCGCCGACGCACTACTGTTGGCAGGTGCCGAACCGGACGCTTTTGCGGAAGTTTATGAAAGCAAATGGGGGACTACGCTCGAACTACTGGTGTCCAGCTCACATCCTGCAAAGGCAGGTTTGCAATCGCGGCTGGCTGAGAAGCTCCTGGACCACGGTGCGGCGGTCAACGGAGTGCACGATGACGGTGCGCCGCTGTTAACGGCGATCTATTTTCACTATCCGGAAGTGGCCGACGTGTTGGTTCAAAGGGGCGCCCGCGTCGATAATGTGGTCGTTGCCACGGCCATGGGGTACATTGAACAACTCGCCGGTTATTTGGGAAATGACGGAAAGCTTCTCGCAGGTGCGCCGCTCGTGAATGTAAGCTGGCTTAAAGTGAAGCCGACACCGGAAGCCAATCTGGCGCTGGCATTTGTTTGGGCTGCCATGCTCGATCGCGTTGAGACAGTCCGCTTTCTGTTGAGTAAAGGGGTCAGCCCCGCGTCGAAAGATTTGCGCGACTGGACGGCGTTGCATTGGGCGGGTTATTTTGGCTATTCCGACATGGCAGATCTCCTGCTGGCACACAAGGCGCCGCTGGAAGCCCGCAATGAGTTCGGTGGAACGGTACTGGATCAGACGTTATGGGCTACTGCGCATGAAGGGCTGCGGCCGGATCACTTGCTGGTCGTAAGGAAACTCGTCGATGCCGGCGCGAAAATACATACGTGGTGGTTGCTGAGTGATTTGCACCCGCCATTGCACGAAAGCGTTGCGAAGATTTTGCAGGAGAAGGTGATGTAAATAGCGAAGTTCGTGAGGATCAATAAAGTTCGGAACACGGCGGAAGCGGTAGATACGATTACTTATACAAAGGGTAAGTTCTTCCCCGCAAACATGTACATCGGGGAGTGATTACTGAACCACAGCAGCGAGAACAAATTATAGACACAAAAAAGACGCCGGAAGCGCGTCTTTTTTGTGTCTATGGAAGATGGCTTTACAGGCCGAACCCTAATGCGAGCCCCTTCACCGGGCCGCTGAATGGAAATTTTGATGCAATAGCTCCCGATGACAAGTCGATGGTATAACAACTGGTGATGCCAGCCACCGTGAAGATGCCATATCCCTTGCCTGACACATTACCGATATCGAATCCTGCAACAGGACTGATATCGGCACCCATTGCCTTCGGATCGACCAGAATGCCATCGTTTGGAGGAGTTTGCTTGTACAGGGTATTACTCTGGGTATCGATATCGTACAAGGCGGTGTTGGCCGCCACAACACCCGGGTAGCTATTGGTATACGCAGCAGCCGTAACATGGGGTGTAGGACCGGCCATGCCTATTTTCAAGGCTCCGTCGATGGTCGTGACGCCGTCGTTCACGTTGATGCGCAGGTTTTGCCCATTATCGCTGACGACGCGCAGACGATCGGCAGCGGGATTGAAATCCACGCCGAAATAGGTGCCGCTCAATGTTACAGGTATATCCATGTTAGTCTTCAGGCTCACCAGTTCAGCCGCAGCTCCCGTACCCAGGTCAATGCCATATATTTTGCTATTGCTGCCTAATGCATATAATCTGCCGTTTGCCGGACGAATGTCGATGCCTTCCAGCGTGACGCCGGCCGCGAGCGTGATGGTCTTGGTAGCGTATTCGCTGCCCGTTTCAGGATTGAAAATTTTGAGGGTGCCTCCCTCGGTTAATGCGTAGGCGACTGGCATCGGAGGAATTGCGATTCCTGTAATATTCAGGTTTGAAGGAAATTCTCCCAGTTTTTGGAGTTTTCCGGTACTGAGATTGACAAAATTCAGCTCCCATTTGTCACCGAATTTCACGGACGCGATCGGATACACGTCGGAGGGGCTTACGTCGGGAGAGATGTCGAAGCCGCCAACTTCCTGGATGTCGAGACCCAGCGATTTCGCCTGGACGAGTTCACCGGCGTTCGGCGGGTTTTGTGTGTATAGCATATCGGTGGAAGCGTCGATGTCGTACAAAGTAGTACCCACTCCCGACGGAGGAGCTGTTACCCCTGCAAGGCTGTTGGTGTAGGCCACAGCCCCGATCATCGGGTTGGTATAACCGGTTAACGGCGAATCCATTGTGACAGCTCCCGTCTCCGGATGAACGCGCAGGTTTTGCCCTGATGTAGTCACCACACGGATTCGATCCACGGTAGGGTTAAAGTCGAAGCCGACGCTGCCATTCAGTGTGGTCGAGAGGGGTGTCGTACCAATGCGAGTAGCTTTACCTTCCTGGTCGCCTGTCTTTACATTGATCTGGTACAGATTGTTCAGGGAGCTGATCGCATAAAGCTGCCCTGTCGCCGGGCGGAAGTCAATGGTTTTGATGACTTCTTCCTGCCCGAGACCCGTTACAACAAAAGAGCGGACCGGGCTGGCGGTATTTTGGATGTTGATTTCGTGTAGCTGGTTGTTGTCCGACAATGCATAGAAAATCCTGTCGGGTAACGACTGTATCATCGGCGGCACACGGTGATCTTCACAGGATACCAACGAAAAGGCAAGAATAAGGGCCAGTGCTGAGGCAACGGGTCTCGGGAATAAGTCGAGTAATTTCATAAGATCTTGATTGAGTTATGTAGTTAGACAAAGCCACATACGCTCGATGAGCCCCTTTGGATTAAGTGCATGGGTTAAATGTTAATATAACCCTTGTTTAATTTGTGATTTTACCTGGAAAGGCGCTTTGACAGCTCATATGCGGGGCTGGGTCGCTATTGGCTTGCGAGAAGAGTATTTTGCTCATTTAATGCCGCTGATAAGGAACTGGGAACAGGGAAATTAATTGCATCATGACATTAGCTTAATAATCAAATACTTAATTTGTAAATTAATGCGACAAGGTAGTGGCATAGTAGTATCAAAAGATTAAGCTGTACTATTCGACAAAGTTGCAGATCAGGCCAGGCAGTAGTAAATACCTTGCTTTTTAACGCTTATATTGCACACATATCTCGACGACATTTAATTTTTCACACATGCTAAAACCTTCACTAGGGCCGCTAATTGCGGTTCGGTTCCTCATGTTGTTTGCCGGACTAGCTGGTTCTGTCAATGCTCAGGGTACGTTGGAATTTGTTCAGGACGGCGTCAATAACAGCCGTGGGCTACCTGTCCCGAAGGGGCCTACATCCATTCCACAGACGCTGAATTTTTTTCATAACAAAAATGGCAGTACCGACGACGGGATTTATTTTCAGGAGCTGCGGTCGCCGTTATCTCTGACATTCAGCTTTGATGATCAAACTTACGTCAATGTCCCCCAGCATGTTACCGGCCTTACTTTTGGGGCTTCATCCGGCGCGAGTGCTACGCATGTAAAGGGGGCTCCTGTGGTCAACAACAACTATTATTATGCGGATACTGCGCGGACAATCTTTACCGCCCACCCGCAGGGACCGTCAGGGAAGGGAATCAATCTGTATATGAATGCAGGTTTACAGATATTCCTGTCAGCGAAACCGCTGATGGCATCCAATGCATCGAAATCGGATACGAGCCGCTACTACTACGGCAAGTTGCGCCTGCAATTCAACCGACCGGTTACGGATCCCGTTTTATCATTTATTGGCTTGGGGGCGACCACCAATTTCGGGGGTAAGCGCCTGGGGTTTGCCACTGAGCTGGAGCTGCAAACACCCTCCCTGACTTTGACAAAGCTATCTGGCAATGAGCAGATGCAGATTGACATATCAAAAACCAAGATTCTGCATTCTAAAACCCCAATAACCGGGAATTGCGATAATGGTGCTGCCTGTGGAAGCCTGCTGATCAAAGGCTCACAGATCACGACGCTGGTTTTCAGCGTTTACCTCCGCGCAGATGGCGGCCCGGGACAATGGGGAACCGAAAAGGTGACCAATTCGGGCGACATGTGGCATCTTACGGTGTCGCTGCCAGAGCAGTAACCCTTGTCGGCACACCGCTACCTTCACTCCTGATCTTTTGGCGATGCATTTCACCCCATTCGATCAGAGATTCGAGGACTGGCGACAGTGTGTCGGCATACGTGGTGAGTGCGTACTCGATCACAATGGGAAAATCGGTATAGACGTTCCGGGTAATAAACCCGTTGATTTCCAGTTCTTTTAGCTCATTGGACAAAACCCTGGCGGATATGCCGGTGATAGCCCGCTGAATGTCGTTGAACCGCTTGTGGCCTTCTGCCAGGGCAAGGATAATCCGCAATCTCCATTTCCCGCCGATTACGTAAAGTGCGTCGCCAGCTGCATTCAACTTGCTGTTGCATTGGCTGGGAGAAGGACGTGGGCCGTGATGATGTGTAAATGCCATTCTGATTTGACTATCAAAAAGGTTATTGCTAACCTTTTGTTCATTACTATAATTTGTATAGTAAAAGTAGGTAATTTCGTCAAAGAATCAAAATGAAAAATCAGCTTCTTCCCCGATTAAGCCAAACGCTCACGGCAGCCGGAATGCCATCATAAATCCGGACGGATTGTCCTTCGTACCGCCAACGGACAGCGCCACGTACTGTTTTCCGCCACTCATATAGGTGGATGCCGTAGCGTTCGCCACACCCGGCAGTTCGGTTTGCCAAAGTAATTTACCCGTTTTTTTGTCGAATGCCCGCAGTTTGCGGTCCTGGGTGCCGCTGATGAACACCAGGCCTCCGGCTGTTACAATAGGGCCGGCGGAGCCTTCCTGTCCGGTTTCGGGCCCACCTTTTTCTTGTCGTTTGGCATCGTTACCCAGTGGGATCTGCCACTCGTAGTCGCCTGTGCTGAGATTGATAGCATTGAGGGTCCCCCAGGGGGCTTTAAGGGCGGGATTTCCATTCGGGTCCCGGAAGTGGCCGTAGGCGGTAAGGTTCAGGTATTTATCGGCCCCTTTCTGCGTCTGGCCGGTTTCCAGTTTGGTGACCTTGCTCGAATTCTGGGGCCGGTCGTAGAGGAATGCGATCATGCCTTTTTCCTTTCCTTTGATCGCACTTGCGAATGCGGGCATTTTGCCACCGCCTTTTTTGATCTTATCGAGTGCTGCTTCGCGGGTCATGCGGTTTCGGAGCCCGATCAGCGAGGGATAAGTAGGCTCGTCGCCATTTTTGTCCTTGCCATGACAGGCCACGCAGTACGTCATGTACAGGGTTTTCCCCTGGTCATAGACCGTCTGGTCTTTGGCTTCCTGTTCCGTATCTACTTTCTTCATCGACTGGATCTCAGGCGAATCGTTGGATTTTACAAATAGCACGGTCGTGGAAGGGTCGTAGGCCGCTCCTCCCCATTCAGCGCCCCCGCGACTGCCGGGCAACATCAGCGTGCCTTTCAGGTCGGGTGGGGTGAAGAGCCCTTCATACCGCATCGACCGAAACTTTTTCACGATAGAATCATGTCCGGCGTTGGTATAATGGGTCAGGTCGGCCTCGGTCATCCATTGCCGGGCAAATGGCTTGGGTTTTAGCGGGAAAGGTTGGGTAGGGGATGTGTGTTCACCCGGGATGTTGGAAGCAGGCACTTTGCGCTCTTCGATGGGAAACAGCGGCTCGCCGGTTTCGCGATTGAACAGGAATACAAAGCCATGCTTGGTCACCTGCGCCACGGCATCGATATCCCGTCCTTCCCGTTTTACTGTAACCAGGTTCGGTGGAGCTGGCAGGTCATAATCCCAAAGGTCATGGTGCACCAGCTGGTAATGCCAGATATATTTGCCCGTGGCGGCATTCAGTGCTACCACGCTGTTTCCATAGAGGTTGTCGCCTTTGCGGTCCGCACCATAAAAGTCGTAGGAAGGCGATCCCAATGCCAGAAACACCATACCGCGTTTGGTGTCCAGGCTCATTCCCGCCCAGTCGTTGACGCCGCCTGCATATTTGTAGGCATCTTTCGGCCAGCTTTCGTAGCCAGGTTCCCCGGGCAGCGGTATGGTGTGGAAAGTCCATTCCAACTTGCCGGTTTTACAGTTATAAGCGCGGATATAGCCCGGTTGGGCTCCATAAAGCTCGGACACCTCGGCACCCATGATCAGCAGGTCGTTGAAGACAATGCCCGGTGAAGTGGGGATCACAGAAATGGTTTCAGGATCGTCGCGCAGGCCGACATTCATGCTTACCTTACCATTTTTCCCAAACGATAGAATGGGTTTGCCGGTACGGGCGTCGAGCGCAAAGAGCATGTCACCTCCCGTGAAGAGAATGCGTTTGTCCTCCCCGTCTTCCCAATACGTGACGCCGCGGCTCACACCGCCTCCTTCTGCACCTTCGAAGGGATCAAAGGCCCATATTTGCTTCCCTGTTTCAGCATCGATGGCGTAGGCCCAATGCTTGGCCGAAGTGGCATACATCACTCCGTCGATGACAATCGGGTTACATTCGCTGCTTCCGGCACGGCTCTCTGCTTTCATGTCGTGGAAGGAATGGGTCCAGGCTGGTTGTAACTGACTCACATTGGAAATATTGATCTGGTCGAGGCGGGAGTAACTGGTGCTTTCCGCATCGGCCTTATAGATGCTCCAGGAACGGTCTTCCACATCGCGGGCCTGGTAGGCGGCCAATCCCACGAAAGCCGCGACGGCAGGGATCAGGACGGATTTCTTCTTGAAAAATGGTTTTTGAAGTTTGTCAATTCCAATCATAAAATGGTGAAGTTCAACTTCTCGAAAAAAGGTTTAGGGATCGTAGGGCGTATTGCAGCGAATGTATGGTAAAGTACCTGTGCAGGTCATTTTACTATTTTCCGGACGTAGTCGACCAGGCTGCGACTGCCGGGCGAGCGGTTCACGCCCGGGGGTAATTTTCTGAGGAACCAGGTGGTGGTCCAGGTGGTTGAAGCACCTGGTTTTAAAGTTTCATAGGTGCCTTGATGTTCGATTTCCACATAGCCTGGATTATCTGCGGTAACTTCGCTGGCAAAAAGCTCTACCTCGCCTTCCTTGGGTGCGGTTTGTTCCGGTGCGAGATCCGGAAACTTCTTGATCAGGATTCTGTCCCCGTTTAACTGGGCGAGCCAGCCTTCCGCACCGTCCGCGTAAATTTGGCGGTCACCTTTCCCAGGTAGTTTGTCTTTTTGATAAACATACCAGAAAATACCGTTGCTAACCGAGGTCGACGAAAGCAAACCACCGCGGGCCTGGTCTTTCCCGGCCGGGAAAAATGCAGTTCCTCCCGTATGCACGCGGGTTACTTCCCAGGGGGCCGCGCGCCGGTCCTGATCCGACTCGTTCCGGATCGTGTATTTTACGACGAAGGATTGATCATTTGCATTACCTGATATTTCCTTTACCACCACCAGTCCGGTTTTGGGGTCTCTCGAACTTGTCAGAATAACTGCATTATCCAGGACTTTCGCCCGATACGGCTTATTGTCGATTTCCGCCGAAGGAGGCCAGTTCCAGTCGCTCTGGGGGCTCACCCAGAATGTCGATCCCCAGTTGAAATCGTTGACGGTGCTGTCGGTCAGGAAATCTTCACCTTCCAGAAGCAAAGAAGTAATCCGCGCTCCGTTTGCCGGGTTAATTTTCATGATCTGCCGTTCCAATGCAATGGTGTACCGGCCATTTGCGGCTTCAGGTACCACACGCGCCTGTCCAAAAGATGGCAGGCATGCCATGAAACATGAGCATGCCGCCATTAAACCGATGTTGAATGCCGTCACCACCGGTTAATTCCAGTCGTTAGCGATATCCGCTGCCAATGCCTGATTGGCGTTTCTTTCCGCGATCGGAATGGGAAGCAGCACGTGCTTGTCCAGGAATGGGTATTGGCCGGGTCCTTCGGGATGTTCGGTATTGAGCGTTTCCTTCGCTATGCCCCAACGGATGAGGTCAAACCAGCGCGACTGCTCACCGGCAAGCTCGATCCGGCGTTCACGGCGCAGTGCGGTGCGCGCGTCGGCCTGGCTCAAAGACGAAGGGTAGTTTTTTGCCATCACGCTGGGCCGGTTCCTCACCTGGTTGATATACGAAATACCCTTGGCCAGATCCGGACTTGCTTTCTCGATATGGCTCTCCGCGAGCATGAGTAACACATCCGCGTAGCGCATGACGTGTGTGTTGATGCCGCTCATCGGGGCTTCGGTGTATTTCTGAAATTCGTAGGGCTCATATTTGCGGTACCGGTTACTGTAAAAATCAAATGGGAACTGAATGGGGCCAGCTGCGCAATGGTCGCAATACTCGGTGTCGCCGCCATTGGCTTTGCTGCCGTAAAAAGTCAGCGCCGCGCGTGGATCGATATAGCCCGCGGTGCCTGTCGCCGGGTCGTTGTATTTGTGGGCAGCCACGAGCGCATTGGAAATCGTTACGTTTTCCCAATCATTGAAACCATACTCCTGGGCACGGCCGGTGTGGAATGTCTTGCCGTCTTCCCCTTCCCAGCCGCCAAACATATAATACTGGGTATTGGAAGTGGTGTACACATGGTTGACCGCAAAAAGGACTTCCGGCGTATTGATATTGTCTTCTCCAAACAAATGGTCGTAGCTGGGATCCAGGGCATAAGTGAACGGAGCGGTGGTAAGCTTGGTGAGCTCTGTCACGGCTTGATCATATTTTTTCTGGAAGAGATAAGTTTTTCCCAGGAACCCTATGGCCGCGCCCTTGGTCGCACGCCCTTTCTGATCGGCCTGGTATTCCACGGGAAGGTCGGGGATGGCGAGGGTGAACTCGTTCTCGACCACCCTCCACAATTCCTCCACGGAGGCCCTCGGGCTGGAATTTGTTTTGGAATCATCGTAAGTCATTTTCAATGGCACACGCCCCCAGTTGGTTACCAGATTAAAGTAAGCGAAACCACGTAGCCAGTGCGCTTCGGCGATGTACTGTTTTTTCAGGGTTTCCTCGGAAGCGTCGGCAGGCTGCCAGGTTTCCATTACTTTCAATGCAAGGTTGGCACGGAAAACCATCCGGTAAAGGGATGACCACAGCCCTACGATGTCTTCGTTGTTATTCGTAAAACTGTAATCGGTGAGTTGCAGCTCGGTTCCGACCAGGGCACTGGACCGTTCGGCCTCGTTGGCCAGCAGATCGAAGATGAAGTACCATTCCCGTGACATCATTCCCATGTGGCTGAACACCGTATAGGTAGCGATGATCGCCTCGTTGAACTGCGTTTTGGTTTTGAAATAGGTTTCATCCGTGTAGGTATTCTCGTTCTTGACGTCGAGCAGGCTGTCGCTGCAAGCAGTAAGAAACATAGCTGTACACAGAAATAGCTTTATCCTTTTCATGTCTTTCTGTTTAAAAAGCTTTAAGTTTTTTCTAGAACCCGAGTTGCAAACCGAGCATGAATGTTCTCGGCTGTGGTACCTGGCCGGTATCGATGCCTCTTCCGAAGATGAAGTTGCCGCTACCGGTGACCTCGGGATCGTAGCCGGAGTAATTAGTGAATGTGAACAGGTTCTGGGCTGTGAGGTATACGCGCAGGCTGGAAATGACGTTGCCCGTTGAGGGTTTGATCTTCGTGCCGGGGACCGTGTACCCGAGCGTCACATTGCGTACCCGGGCGTAGGCGCCGTTTTCGACATACCAGGACGAGTTGCGGAGGTTGGCCGCAGTACCGTAGTTCTGGCCTGCACGCGCAATGTCGGTCACGTCGCCGGGCTTCTGCCAGCGGTTCAGCACAGTGGTTTTGGTGTTAAATGGCAGGGCTACGCCTTCGAGATAGTATTTCGTGCCATTGATAATATCGATACCTGCTACGCCCTGCAGGGTTGCCATGAAATCGAAATTTCTGTAGTTCAGGTTAACATCCACGCCATAAGTAAGTTTCGGAATGGGACTGCCGAGAAATGTCTGGTCGGTGAGGGTAACCTGCCCGTCCCCGTCGACATCCTGAAAAATACGGTCCCCGGGTAGCAGACCAGCCTGGTACACGGCATTCGGGTCACCGGTTTTCTGGCGGGCCAATGCGTTGTATTTTTCGATATCCGCATTATCGATCGCCACATGGTCGTATTTATAGCCGTAAAATGCACCGATCGGATGGCCTACTTCGGTGCGCGACATGGCCGGAACGGAGTAGAATGCGCCGCTGATGATCGGTACCGCACCCTGGGTTCCGAGGGAAGTAACCTGGTTTTTGTTGTAGGCCCCGTTTACATTGATACTGTAACGCAGGTCTTTGGCAGTTCCGTTGTAGCCCAATGTCAGCTCAAACCCCTTGTTGAATGCCGAAGCTGCGTTGATCAGCTGGCTGGCCGACGCGCCGCTCACGCCGCCGTAACCGGTTGATAATGCAACCGGAACTTCCACGAGCAGGTCCTTATTCTTCCGGTTGTAATATCCGGCGCTCACACTGAAATGGTTGTGAAAGAATGTCGCGTCCAATCCCACGTCGATGGTAGAAGTTTCTTCCCATTTCAGGTTAGGCGTGGAGGGAACCGTCACCGTGGCACCGTTGACGAGCGTTTCATTGGGGCCCAACGGATACACCACGCTGTTACCCGAGCCTGTCCATACAGTCGACTGATAAGAGAAGCCGGCGATATTGGAGTTTCCTGTTTTACCCCAACTGGTCCGCAATTTCAGATCGGAAATGAATGGGATGTTCTTCATGAATGCTTCATCCGAGATCCGCCAACCCAGACCCGCCGAGGGAAAGTAGCCCACGCGGTTATCCTTGCTGAAAAGCGAGGTAGCATCGCGGCGGCCCGTTAAGGTCAGGATGTATTTTTCTTTGAAATTATAATTCACACGTGCGAAATAGGAGATGAACCGGGAGTTGGAGTTGGCCGACCCCGAGCTGAAATTCACTGTTTTGGCTACGCCGATCTGGTGAATTTCGGTATTGGCAAAGTTGCTTCCCACCAGGTTTACAGACCTCGACAAATAGCCGTCCCGATAGGAGTTACCCGCCGTAAGGGTCAGGCCGTGGTCTTTGAACTGTCTGTTGTAGGTAAAATAATTTTCAAGAATGTAGCTCAGGTTGTACCCGTACCCCTCCGAAATCTGGCTTTGGGTAACCAGCTGGTTGCCCGCATAGGTGGGATTATAGGAATAGTTCTGGTTAAAATTGTAAGTGCCTCCGAACTGGGTGCGGAACCGCAGACCCTCGATGATATCGAGTTCGGCATAGAGTTGCAGGTAGTTGTTCAGATTGCGGTTCTTGGTGTCGTAGAGGTTAGGAATAATCAGCGGATTTTGAGAGTCGTTACCGTCCCTGGCGCTGGTGGCGATACCGTAGCCGCCCAGGAGGTTGGTAGGGTCATAAACGGAAATATAGGGAGGCATACGCAGGCCATTGAGGATGTTGGCTGTGTTGCCGTCCGACACCTGGTAGCGGATGTTGAGCTGCTGGCCCAGCTTGATGCGTTTGCCGATAAATTCTTCCAGGTTGAAGCGGAAGTTGGCGCGGGTGAAATTAAGGTCCACGACCTGGCTTTCCTGTTTGGTATAACCGGTTGAAAAACTGTAAGTGACGTGTTCGGTACCTCCGCCGATGTTGATATGATGTTCGCTCATTTTGGCGGTCCGGAACATTTCCTTCTGCCAGTCGGTCTTCGTGATATTGGCCTCTGGTGTCGCCAGGCGTGGCGGAAGGGGCTGGCCGTAGTTGGTATACCACTCCTTCACCAGATCGGTGTATTGCTGCGCATTGAGCATATCGAATTGTTTCCATGGCCTGGAAATACCCACGTAGCCATTGTAGGTCACGCGGGGTTTCCCGGTTTTAGGGAGGCGGGTTGTTACCACCACCACACCGTTGGCACCCTGCGCGCCATATATCGCAACGGAAGAGGCGTCTTTCAGCACGCTGATGTACTCGATGTCGTACGGGCTGAGCGAGTTGAACATTGTCGCATCGCTCTGGATACCGTCGATGACATAGAGCGGTGCGGCGCTGGTGAAGGAGCCGGTACCACGAACGACGATCTGCGCACCGGCACCGGGCACGCCGCTGTTGTTGACCACCTGCACGCCCGCGATTTTACCCTGCAATAGTTGCGAGGTATTGCTCACACCCACATCTCCAAAGTTTTTTCTGTTCAATACGCCCACCGAACCGACCAGGTCTTTTCGCGATTGCTCGCCGTAACCTATTACCACCAGTTCTTCCAGCGCGTTCACATTTTCGGTCATCACGATATCCAGCGTGGTCCGGTTGCCAACCACTACTTCCTGACTAGCGAAGCCTACAAAGCTGAAAATCAATGCAGAACTTGCATCGTCGACAGTGACCTGATAGGCCCCGGAGGCGTCGGTGGTGACGCCCCGGTTTGTACCCTTCACTACAATGCTGACACCGGGCAGACCATCGCCTTTGGCATCGAATACCCGGCCTTTGACCGAAATAGTGGCGATTTGTATGTCGGTTGCGGGGATTCGTGCCTCCGTGGGCGCGGGAGTGCCGGGCATTGGCTCGTCCTTCGGTACATCGGTGGTCTGCGGCTGTTCGTAGGCGGTCTTTTTCACCTGCTTCCTGACGATCAGGTAAGTGCCCTTTCTCGACTTCCTGAATTCCAGATTGTTAGGATTTAGAAGCGATTCGAGCCTTTTTTCAAGCTTGACATTGCCTGCTTCCGGAGAAATGGTGATCGAAATGCCCTGGACCGTCGATTCTTCGAAAACGATGTTGACCTGATACTTTTTACCGAGTTCGAGGAGGGCTTCTTTCAGCTTCTGGGTCTCCGGGCCATTCTGACGTTCCGGATGAAGCCGCGAAGGCTGCACAAACGCGACGTTTTGTGCAATTGCTCCCCGGCCCATCAGCAGCGCGATCAGTACCAGCCCTGATTTGGTAAGTAATGGATTGGACATATTATTAAGGTTTAGGAATAGACAGTTCGATGTGGTCCTCTTTCTGGATGACCTCTATTTGCATGAGTTCGGACAAGATCTGCAACAGATCGTCCGCCTGTTCGGCTTTGTAGATGCCGCCGATCCTTCGTTGTGCCAGTAACGTATCTGGTATACGTACGTTGATATTGAACTGCTCGCCGATCTGCAGCGCGACGTCCGACAGCAGTGTGTTGTTGAAATAGAATGTTTGCTCTTTCCAGGCCGTGTACGGGCGGGTGTCGGCCGGCGCCGTCATTTTGTAGGAACCATTTTGGCCGGAGACAAAGAGATTCCCGGGCTTCATGTAAACCTGTTTTCCTTCCGGCAACCCGAGTTTGACTTTCCCCTCTTTCAGGAATACCCTTTTTCCACGCTCCCGCGAGAACGCGACGAATTCGGTTCCCAGCACTTCAATCCGGTAGCGATCACCCATTCGTACGACAAAACGATCGTTGTTTCGGGTGTGGGTGACTTTGAACTCGGCTTCACCGTCCAGAAAAACCTCCCGCTCATTGCCCAGGAAGCCGAAGCGGGGTACTAAAAGTCTTGAATTGGAATTCAGCAGCACTTCTGTGCCTTCGTTCAGCCGGTAGGTTACGGTTTTTCCGGGAGCCGATTCAAGAGACTTGTACCGGATCTGTTTTTGGAATCCCATTCCAGCGGCTAACAGCGATACCGCGGCTGCTACCCAGAGCCAGCGCCACGTCGGGAGCGATCTTACCGGTTCCGGAGCCTTGTCGGACAGTCCCATTTCGCTGGCACCCGCCATAACCGATCGGAAGCGTTCAAGGGCGATTTCCTGATCGGGGCCAAACTGCGGGTGTTCGCTTTCCCATTCATCGAGGTAGCGGTAGAAAAGTTCCTGATTGGGCTCCTCAGTTAACCATTCTTCGATCATTTTCCGCTGAATGGACGTCGTTTTTCCCTCAAAGAATTCAAATAGCAATAATCGGATAATAGATTCCTTCATGGTGCGGATTAGCAAAAAAAGAGCATAATGAACAGGACCCAATGCGCAGATAACTCCTTCCGCAGACGGCTGAGCGCCCGGCTGACGAGTGCTTCCACTGCCTTGGCGCTGATCTTCATTTCCTGTGCTATTTCGTCGTATTTTTTCCCTTCGACACGCTTCAAAAGGTAAGCGCGACGACATTGTGCGGGCAGCTCGCGGATAATGAGCTCGATCTTCTGATGGAGTTCCGAATATTGCAGTGCTTCGTGCGGGCTTGGACTTTCTGAAAGGTGTACCGGCTCATCGGCGGAATGCTGGAAGCGGACCTGCCATTTGAGGTGATTGTACGCACGGTGACGGACCGATTTGTAGAGATACGCCCGATAGGAGGTCGTGACTTGCCGGAAAGTCTGGTTTTGCCAGAATGTGGTGAAAATTTCGGACACGATGTCCTCAGCCACTTCCCTGGAATGAACAAAGCGGATGGTGTGATTGCACAGGTTCACGTAGTACCGCCGGAAAAGCAGCTCGCAGGCCTTTTCAGGATCTTCGGTAAACAGCCTCCGCAACAGCCATTCGTCATCAGGGACGATGGCCTCGGACTTTGCGTGGTCGTGATTTTCCGGCGTTTGGCCGGGAAAATCTTCTTCCAGTGGGTTAAGCGGAAAAGCAGTCATCAGTGAGATGTCAAAAGGGCTGGCTTACAATTACACCCGCCAGACAATTAAAGACTACTTTTCCCTATGTTGCGAATAAAAAAATTATAAATCTCCTCAATGCAGAATATAATAGCACGAAAAAAGACAAATGCGAAATATCTGAACAGGCGAGGGAGGCTGCTGCTAATGGCAGCAACTGCCCGAATCGTCCTTGAAATCCTCATATTTGTCATGATGGCGCATCCAGTCCATGATACCGTCTTCATTTCGGCCTTTGGGAGTTAAATCCAGGTAGTTGTGTGCGCCGATCAGGATGTCGCCGCCGCGGCCATAGCTGGAATAAGTGTGGAAAATGTTACCGGCCGGGTCCTTGTAAAACACGCTGGTCCCCGGTGACTCTGCGCCTTCGTCATGTTTGGCATATTCGAAGTTGTAATAGACAGTTCCGTTCTTTAATTGTTCATCCGTAAATGAAACGCGATAGTCGTAATTGAAATCGCTCCCATTGGACGAAACCCAGTTGAATTTCCAATCCATCCGTTTCTTAAATGCGAGCAGTTTGGCCAGCGGTGCCCGGGATATCACTACCACCGACACGTCATGGTGTTTCAGGTGCAGGTTGGCGCCGTCGATGTGGTCGGCCAGGAACGAGCAGCCGGGGCAGCCTTCTTCCCATTCGGGCGCAAACATGAAATGATAAACAATCAGTTGGCTTTTTCCGTAGAAAAGGTCTGATAACCAGAGCTTTCCTTCCGGTCCTTCGAAAATATAGGATTTGTCGACCTTCACCCAAGGCAAATCGCGACGTTGCCGGCTGAGCTCGTCATTGAGGTAGGTGAGTTCCTTTTCTTTTTTAAGGAGTTCCTTGCGGGCCCTGGTCCATTCCTCCTGGGATACGATGCGATGTTCCGCGAGGTTTTCTTCCATTGAGCCAGTTAGCGTGTCCGGTTGTTTTTCCATGGTAGTCAAAGGTTTATGATTTATACAAAGCTCACTATTCTTTGTTGCAAACAGCATGTGTAAAAACGTCTATTTTGGGGGGTGTTTGAGACAAATTCCGAAACAGGATTTTTCAAATGACGGAGATGGGATTCCGCACGCGGTCCGGATGCTGGCACGGTTCTTGGTATACAACTGCCTGTTCTTGAAATGATTCATCAACTAAATATAGCATCGTTATGAAAGTCTTGAAATTGAATATCATCGCATTAGCGCTTTTGGGATCGGCTGCGGCAATGGCCCAGACTACGACTCCTTCCACATCGACAACGCCTGCACCTACAACGACGCAGCCGTCGACGTATCCGGGCAACACTACCCAACCCCAAACGGTGCCGGGCAGCACTGTTCAGCCGTCGACATTACCGGGAGCGGTAAAACCGGGCAGCACTACCACTCAGCCATCGTCAACGACCGTGCCGGGTAGTACCGTCCAGCCTTCAACTGTACCGCAAAGTACCGTGCCTTCCAGTACAACAGTGCCTAGCAGCACGACTGTACCAAACAGCACCACAGTGCCGTCTACGACAGTGCCTGTAACCCCAACCGACCCTAATGCGGTACCAAGAACCACGACACCCGGTTCATTACAGCAGAGCACGTTACCTAATAACAGCAACGTGCCCAGAAGCACCATCCCGGGTACCACGACAACGCCTTCGACGGTTCCGCAAAGTACCACAGTACCGTCGTCGACTGTGCCCGGTGGCGCAACAACACCAACTACTATTCCACAGAAGTAACCGAATTCATTCATGACAGCCTGCCGGATGTTCGCGTCCGGCGGGCTTTGGGTATCCATCAAAGAAGACTGCCATGCCAAGTGTAAAAAACCAGAATGCAGAAGGAAAGCTGGAACCCGGAGCGGTTCTGTCGGTATCAGGAGCAGCATCGGAGAACGATGCAATATTAGCCGTCGAAAATTACCTGCGGGTTAACCAGGCAGAGTACCTAGAGCTGGCCGTACCGGAAAAATCTGTGGACGAAACCTATGAGATCAGGCTGGAATAGACCCGCATTCATCCGGACGTTGTCCTGCGATCTTCTTTGTAGGTTGTCTCGTTTTGCTCTTTTTCCCGCTCCATTATTTCAAATTCCCTGGCGGGATTGAACCAGTTATTGCCGGCGGTATCAGCGATGGCAATAACTTTACCGCTGTTGATCTCCACCAGCACCTTTGAGCTTTTCAGGAGGTCCCAGCTGTCGACATTGCAGATTTGCATGCACCTGAAAAGAAACCTGCCCAGGTAAGGGGCGTCGCAGGAGCTGCCTCCGTGCATGCCTGAAAGAAATACTTCGTGTCCACCAAACGTATAATTTACTCCTTTCAGATTGAGTTCGAGCTCGGCTGTCATATATAGCTGACGGTGAACATATATATGAACCGCCTTGATAGTTCCGATTTCCATCATGTGGGTCGCTTGATTTCAGGACGTTTGGGCACCAAAACTATGCCCACAGCCCAGTTTTTTTAATTTCTTAACGTTGATTGTCTCAGACAGACTGTATGAACGACAATATATACGTTTAGAGTTCAATATGTAGTATTAATATTACTAAAAATACCAAATTGTGCCTTTTTATTCAGGCAGAATTGTAGAGTTTTTCGTCATTTTGCACAATACGCTAGCTAAATTATTTTTTTTCATGACAGCCGGGAGTAAAAGGAGTATAACGCATTGGCAACTAACATCTTTAAGTTACTATCAGACAATTGTTAACTCTATTCCTGAACAAGATGAAAAAGCTACTCCTGTCCCTGATGTTCATTAGTATGGTATGCCGGCTGACCGGACAAAACAATTCCGGATTCGCGAAGGCCGCTCACGTGCCGCTCTCCGGTGGGGCATCCCATGTGTACCGGTACCCTGAATTCATCTACGGAACGGTTTATTTCGCCAACGGAACGAAGAGGCCGGCGAAACTGAACTATAACTACCAGTATGGGCAGATCCAGTTTATCGGTCCGTTGGCGGACACGCTCCTGGTGACCGGTAAAGCGTATATCGATCGTGTCGAAATAGCTGATAAGACCTTTTTTCTTTCGGAAACCCACGGCGATATGGAAGCGGTAGCGAGATACGGAAAAGTTTTTCTGGGAGAAAGGGTACAACCCCAGGCTACCGGAACCAAGCTCAGCCATTCGGGACAGCGTTTTTCTGCTTCGGCAGGCAGCACATCTGCCAGTCTTTTGGTGAGTAACCAGGGCGGCCATTTTCAATGGGAGAACAACTCGACAGACCAATCCTGGTCCGTGAGATCATCATATTTCCTGATAGATCATAACCGCGTTTATCACGTGGTCTCGCGGCGGAGTTTCCTGACCGTTTATGGTCTTCATAAGCGCCAGGTGGCGCGGTATCTGCGTGAAAACAAGGTCGATTTCGGCAATCGGACGGATTTAAAGCAGTTGCTTGCTTTTTGTGACGGACTGACCAGTCTCTAGCCAAACCTGCCCGTTTGATCATTTGCAGGGAAATTGCCCTGTAATTGCCGGCGATTGGTTAAGTTAGTAGTTTGAAAATGATATACTTACTGGCCTGGTCGCGCTATGAATAGATATTTATTGCCTATCCTGCTGATCGTCTTCGGCAGATTATTTGCACAGGAGCCCGTTTTTCACAGTCTTGAAGTCCCGGCGATCGAAAGCCGGGCAGCCGGTGCGAGATGGAATGTCTCCGAGGCTGCATTGCGGACTCAGGCTTCAGGTAATTTCGATATCCGATACTACCGTTGCGAGTGGGAGGTTGATCCGGCAGTCAGGTACATCAAAGGGGTGGTTACTCCTCATTTCCTAATGACCGCAGCCGGGAGTGTGATTGCATTGGACCTGGCAGACGCTCTTACTGTATCCTCTGTACAGCAACATGGCACACCCGTTTCTTTTTCTCAGGCAGCCAATTTGCTGACAATCACGCTTCAATCGGCGCTGACGGCCGGGACCAAAGATTCGGTTACCATTACCTACGAGGGGGCTCCTCCTGTTGCGGGAGGGGCATTCGTCGCTGCCACGCACGGTCCGGGAGCCACGCCGGTGATCTGGACATTAAGCGAACCCTATGGCAGCCGGGACTGGTGGCCCTGCAAGAATGGGCTCGACGACAAAGCGGATTCGATCGATATTTACGTGACGCACCCGGTTGCCTACAAAGCTGCATCTAACGGCCTGCTGCAGAGCGAAACCCCGGTGGCGGGAGCTAAAACACGTACCCATTGGAAGCACCGGTATGCTATTGCCAGCTATCTGGTAGCATTTGCGGTCACCAATTACAACATATTCGATCATACCGTGGTCATCGGAGGAACTACGGTGCCATTCAAAACATATTGTTATCCGGAAAGCCAGGCTGCATTTCAGGCCGGGGCCCAGAACACCCTTGACGCGATGGTGCTGTTCAGTAATCTTTTCGGGGACTACCCGTTCAAAAAAGAGAAATACGGCCACGTGCAGTTTGGCTGGGGTGGTGGAATGGAGCATCAGACCTGCTCGTTTATGGTCAATGTACAGGAAAACCTGGTCGCACACGAATTGGCGCATCAGTGGTTTGGCGATAAGGTTACTTGCGGGAGTTGGGAGGATATTTGGCTGAACGAAGGCTTCGCGACCCATTTGTCGAGCATTTACATGGAAAACAAATACCCGGCTGTTACAAAAAACAACCGGACCAACGAGATCAACAGTATCACATCTCAGCCGGGCGGATCAGTTTGGGTGGACAATGTGAACGATGTGAACCGCATTTTCAGCAATCGACTCAGTTACCTCAAAGGCTCGCATCTGCTTTACATGTTGCGGTGGGTATTGGGTGACGCTACTTTTTTTAACGCAGTACAAAACTATATCAACGACCCGGTCGTGGCCTATGGTTTTGCCACCACTGCAATACTGAAAAATCATCTGGAAACAGCCAGCGGGAAGGATCTTACCTATTTTTTCAACCAATGGTTCACCGGACAGGGCTATCCGTCGTATCAGGTGGAATGGTATGTTGCGGGCAACTCGGTTCAGGTGAAGCTGAACCAGACACAATCGCATGCCTCCGTTGGATTTTTTCAGCTGCCGGTGCCGCTGCTGTTCCGCAATGCGGGGACCAATCAGCAGAAACTCGTAGTGCTGAGTAATACCTCCAATGGAGAGCTATTTTTAGAAAACCTCGGCTTCGAAGCCACAGAAGTATATTTTGACCCGGATGCATGGCTCATTACGAGGAATAACACACTGACCAAGACCACAGATCCGTTGCCGGTGATATTCAGCAAGTTCGATGCCCGCTGTACCAACGGGGTCGTCCGGCTGAGCTGGGAAACGTCGGAGGAAGTGAATGCGGATTATTTTGAGGTGCAAAAGAGCGATGATGCCTTTACGTGGCGCACATTAGGTGAAACAGATGCGACGGGAAATTCGAAAAGACTCCATCAATATGCATTCGACGATCCCGAACCGTCGGTGGGGATAAGTTACTATCGGATAGTGGAACACGATGTGGATGGCAAAACGCAGGTAACCCGTATTGTGCCATCCCAATGCGGGCCCGGTAGTGATGCGCTAACAGTGTATCCTAACCCGGTGAAGGATTATCTCCACCTGCGCCTTTCGAAGAGGGGTTATAACGCAGGCGAATTTGTTATCTATGATTCCAAAGGAAATCAAATACTCCTGAGTCGCCAACCGGTAGGCTGGGAAGATAAACAGCTCGATGTGCGGTACTTAAAACCAGGGCTGTATTTTCTGGCCCCGGCATCAGGGGGAGCTATTTTTAAATTCCTCAAAGAATAGAGTAGTATTTCATTTGAGTCAAGCACACTATTTTAACTATGATATGCAACTTTTCCTTTCGTACTCCGGTACTTTGTACCTATGCTGTTGAGAGGGCCTTATCTTCAATCAGCCACTTCACAGAGCATTGTTATCCGCTGGCGGACTGACATTCCCACAGATAGCCGGGTATCCTTCGGAATGCAGGCCGGTGCGCTTACGAACACGGTCGACAGCGCTACTCTTGTAACCGACCATGAAGTCGTACTGACAGGACTCGAGCCCAATGTGAGGTATTATTATTCCATCGGCTCCTCGCAGCTCCTTTTGCAGGGTAATGCCGACAATTATTTCAAGACGGCCCCGCAGCCAGGGATGCGAGGGAAATATCGGATCGGGGCGTTGGGAGATTGTGGGAACAATTCTGCGAACCAGCTCAATGCAAGAGATAAGCTACTGGAGTACTGTGGTAATGAGTATATGGATGCCTGGATATTGCTGGGCGACAATGCATATATGAATGGGACGGATGCCGAATACCAGAGCAATTTCTTCAATATTTATAAAGACAGATTTTTAAAGCAATTGCCGCTGTACCCGAGTCCGGGAAATCATGAATATGCCAACAGTGCGACGAGGCAACTGGATCACAAGATCCCTTATTACGACATCTTTACGGTGCCGTCCGGCGGCGAAGCAGGGGGGACGCCGTCCGGTACAGAGTCTTTTTATTCGTTCGACTATGGAAATATCCATTTTCTAGCGCTTGATTCTTACGGAAAGGAAGCCGACGCGACCCGGCTATACGACACCCTGGGAAAACAGGTGCAATGGATCAAGCAAGATCTGGCCGCAAATACCAACAAGGATTGGGTAGTTGCCTACTGGCATGATCCACCGTATACCAAGGGCTCCCACGATTCAGACACGGAATCGGAATTGGTCAAGATCAGGGGGAATTTCATTCGTATTCTGGAGCGTGGTGGGGTTGACGTCATTTTGTGCGGGCACAGCCATGACTATGAGAGGTCGAAGTTAATGAATGGACATTATGGTCTGGAGGCAACGTTTGATGCGAATGCTCATAACATCAGCAATTCTTCAGGCAAGTACGATGGCTCAGCGGATTCATGCCCTTATGTAAAAAGCACTGTCGGAAACAAGGGGACCGTTTATGTGGTCGCGGGTTCGGCCGGGCAACTCGGCGCCACCCAAGCCGGATACCCTCACGACGCGCTCCCTTTCGCCAGTGCATCGTACGGAGGAGCACTGCTGCTGGAGGTGGAGGGTAACCGGCTCGACATGAAATGGATTGCGTCCGGTGGGGCCGTGCGTGACCGGTTTACGATTGTCAAGGACGTCAACCGGAACGATTCGATTCAAATTGAGAAGGGACAGAGCGTCGCTCTGAAAGCTTCGTACGTCGGGAATTATGTGTGGAATACCGGAGCCACGACCGGCGCCATCGATGTATCTCCTGGCATAACAACGGAGTACGTTGTTAGTGACGGACTTACATGTCTCAGTGATACAATGAAGGTCGTCGTGACCAATCCGCTACCGGTACGATTCAGCCATTTCTCCGGATCATTTCAGAGTGGAAGAGCCTTGTTAAGATGGCGCACTGCGGAGGAAGCGAAGGCGGATTATTTTGTAGTTGAACGCTCCTGGGATGGGCGTACTTTTACTTCTATCGGGAAACTGAATGCATCCGGGGAATCTGATATCGAACGTTTTTATCGGTTTAGCGACGAAGGGCTGTCGAATCAGTTTTTTAGAGAAAAAGTTTACTATCGGCTTAAAGAAGTGGATTGGGATGGAAGATGGCAATTTTCCGGTATAGTCGTTGTAAGGATACTCGATGCATTAGCCGATGACCAACTCATTGTCAAGCCCAACCCATCTGCCAATCAGGAAGTATTTGTGGAGATCGCCGGCGGTTTTGAAGAATACGGCTTGATTTTAACTAATCAAAAAGGTCAGATCTTACTGCAACGACATTTTAAACAAAGCAATGCTCCGGGTACTGTTTCGCTGGGGAAGTTAACGCCGGGTACCTACATTATTACTGCCGCGTTTGGAAGAGAAAAGGTCGTCAGGAAAATAATAGTGCACTGAATCTGCCAAGCTTGAAGATATCGTTTCAGTGCATTGACACCGATCGCCCGGATGCGGTAGGCAATCCAAATTCCGCCAGCGCACGCGGAAAATTCCGCCCTTCGTGCCCCGACCGGCTTAGCTTTACCAATGCGAAGCGTTCGAGTACATCCAGCTGCATCCATTGACTGGCGGAAATGACAGGGCAGTTCCACTCCTGCACCTTCTCGCGCACCTCCATAGGTACCTGTGCGCATATCCATGCCGGATCGAGGTTTTTGAGCAGGCTCGGTATGCTGTTGGTGTATTTCCAAACCAATGCATTCACAAAGTCGGCATAAGCATTTATTTCTACCTCTGTATGGCAGGATAGTTCGGCTAACTGGTCTTTTTCCTGATAATTGAACTTGGCCCAGTCGGAAAGTTGCAGCTTTACACGGCAGGTATCGAGCTTGTAGCGGACGACCATCGGAATGCAGCGCAAGCTGTCAACAAAGTCGCTTTCAAATGCAAAAAAACGGGTTTGAATGGCAGGTGTAGCGGTCATGGTCAGACAGGTTCAAGGTGTGATGATCTGGTTAACTCCACGGGTACGAATATGGCTTTGCCGCTGTCACAAGTGGCACAGGAATAGCCGGCGGGAAGGTCTTCGAAGGCGGTCCCTGGCGGGATGTCGCCGAGGATGTCGCCATACTCGGGGTCATAAACAGTCAGGCAATCAGGGCATTGGTGGACAATCTTCGCCGTTTTGACAGTCGCTTTCGTTTCGTCGGGCTCGGACAGCATAGTTTTCAGAGTATCCCTGGATCGCTGATTGTTAAACCGCCTGCAAAGACGTTCCAGTTGAGCAGGCAAATGTATTTTGAACAACCCCTTTTCAAATGGCAATTGAATGCGGCTGTTGGGGTTGAAATTTTCAGTGTAATAAAGATCGTACACGCTGAAAACCGGCAGTTGTCCGATTCGCAGTAATGGTCTTTTTCGGATCAGTATGGAGCCGAAGACCTCTGATTTAGGCCGGGTTTGTATGCCGAAACAGAGCCCGAATGTACGGGTGTCATTTTTGGAGAAATACCGGATCAGCTGGTTTTTGAGCTCCGCGCCGTCGGCATTGTGGTCCTCGGTTTGCCACGCGAGCTCGTTGGCTGCATGGCGGACATTGATATTGTGTTTTCCAAGGACATTGCTCCATGCTTCGCGATGCTGGTCTTGTATGTTTTTAATAACCAATGATTTCCAGGGTGTAGCGCAGATCTCCCCGATGCGCGTTTTCAGGCATAATTCGCAGATATCGAGCAAAAACTCGATCGGGAATTCTTCGTCGCGCCGGTAAAGCCCAAGCCAGGTCCTTGATTCATAGCGATTAAAGCCTTCATAGTAAGGCAGGGAAAACGAAGGTAGTTCGAGTTCTTGCTGTACCGGCTGAGAAACGAACCGTACCCGTTCGGCCACCACCGATTTCAATGCGGCTTCTTCGTTAATCCCGTCTTCGAGCATGCATTCTTCCAGGATCTTCGAGAGACGGCCGATCTCGTCCGTGTAAACCAGGTCGTCCCACCTGAAAACAATGTTGGTCTGTTTCAGTCTGACATATAAATACCAGAAATGCGGCTCCGGAGAAGAAATAAAGTTGAGATTTCCGGTAAAAAAGGGCGTAAAGCTTTGATTTGAATCGGAAATATTGATTTTCAGACCTGGTTGGAAGCCCGGTTCGAAATCAAAACTATCCAGTACGGAATGGTATTCGTTCGCATTGAGCCATTGCCCGGTCCGGAACACCTCTTCGCCGCAGTAGGAACTCACCATATTGGGCCGCCGGTCGGTATTGACCTCGTACAGTATACCCAGTTTCTTGAAATCGCTTTCCAGAAACCGCATATCCTCGTAGTGCACGGTCATCAGCATCTGCTGCCTGGATCCAAAACGCACATTTCTGACATTCGCGTTCCACGCTGCCGAAAGGATGTCTTTCAGGTGGCCCGGTGACGCAATGCCGCCCGGCAGGTTGATCTTGATGTGATAGTAGTCGCGCATGATTTCGGCTGGTTTATCCCGCAACGAGAGTGGATTCAAGCATTTTTTCAAGTATCGATCGTACCTCCGGCCGACAGGAGCCACAGCCCGTTCCCGCGCCGGTCGTCTGGCAGAGTTTCTGGAAATCGCTGCAACCGCCGGTAATGACCTTTTCGAGATTGCCCTGGCCTACATTGTTGCAAGAGCATACGAGTTTGCCTACCATCGGATCGGCCTTCTGGCTGGCGCGCAAAAGCTGCAACCGTTTTTCGGAAAGTTCTATGCCATTCGCGATCAGGTCACGGAACTCCAGAAATTCGTTTTTGTCGCCGATCAGGATTGCACCCACCAGCTTGTCGCGGTACACGATGCATTTTTTGTAATATCTTTTCGATTGATCGATAAACACGATCTGCTCATACGCCGCATCGTTGGCCGGAACTTCCGTCATGCCGATACTGCACAAATGCAGGCCTTCCATTTTAAGGATGTTCATCGATGTGCTGCCTTTGTAGGGTTGTGAAATGTCCCCGGCGAGATATTGTGCGATCACTTCGGCCTGCTGCTCGGCCGCCAGGGTGATGCCCCACATCTGACCGTTCCATTCTGCAATTTCGCCAGCCGCATAAATGGCCTCGTCGGAAGTTTGCATATAGTCGTTCACCATCACGCCACGCTTGCATTCGAGGCCGGCTTCCTGTGCCAGTTCGATGGTCGGGACGGTTCCAATGGCCAGTACAACCACCTGGCACTGGATTTTCCGCCCCGATTTCAGCCTGATTCCCTCCACGGTATCCGATCCCGAGAAGGTAGCTACCTCATCATTGAAATAAGTTTCAATACCTCTGTCCATGAGCTCTTTATAGAGCAGTTCGCTGCCCAATGGGTCGAGCTGACGTTCCATAAAGCGGCCGCTGCGCTGGATGACACTCACTTTGACATTCATCTCGCGGAATGAAGCCGCCAGCTCCAACCCCAGAATACCGCCCCCGACGATCACCGCATGGGGGTCGGGTTGTTTCAGGAATGGCAGCAGCGAATCCGCGTCGAGCCGTGAGCGCATATTGAAGATCCCCGGGAGATTCGGGACACCTTTGGGCATAAATGCCCGGCTGCCCATGCCCAGGATGAGCTTATCGTAGGCATGCTCCTGTCCGTTGCTGTCGATCACGGTTTTGTTTTTCCGGTCGATATGCAGGATGCTCACGCCTTTATGCACGGTAATGGCGTTTTCTGCAAACTGTTCTTCGCGCAGCTTTACCAGTTGTTCCCAGGTCTGCGAGCCGCTGATATAATCCGGCAGCATGACCCGGTTGTAAAAAGGGTATATTTCTTTGGAAAAGACATGGATCTCATCCTCCGCATTCAGGGCGCGATAACTATTGATAAAACCTAACCCGGCTGAACCCGCACCGATGATGATGATTTTTTCAACCGGTTTTTGATATAAACTGACCTGGACGGCGGAGAACTTGAAGTCGGGTTCCTTGGATTTCGGGTCCACCAAGGCATTGGTTACATTATTGGCGCGAACGAGATTGCTGCCGAGGATCTTGCCCCAGTGCATTGGGAGGAAACATAACCCTGCCCGCACATCCTCGCTTAGTTGTGCCTTCACGCGTACCTCCCCGCGGCGGCTTCTTACTTCCACCAGACTGCCTTCCTTAATGCCCCTTTGGCGGGCGTCGTCTGGATGGATTTGCAGGAAAGGCTGGGGGATGTGCTTGTTCAGCTTCGCCACCCGGCCGGTTTTGGTCATCGTGTGCCACTGGTCTCTTATCCTACCACTCGTTAAAACCAGCGGAAATTGAGGGGTTGTGGGTTCAGATGCGTTTTCGTCGCTGAGGGAGTGGATCTGAGCTCTTTTGTTGGGTGTGTAGAATTGATGGTCGGTGAAAAGACGTTTGGTTCCTACGGATTCAGTTGAGGGGGCCGATAGTCGACCGCTGTTCGCAGACAATGGCCATTGTACGCTCCTGCGTTCTTGCAATAATGCGTGATTTACGCCCGTGACATCTATACTCGTTCCCGCTGTCACCTTTGTGTATTCGTCGTAGACTTCCGAAGTAGTTTTGTAATCAAAAGCCTCACCAAAGCCCATTTTTTGTGCGAAGCGCCAGAGGATTTCCGAATCCGGCAAGGCTTCGCCCGGTGCATCGAGTACTTTGGGGAGATAGGTAATGCGTCTTTCGGCGTTGGTCATGGTGCCGTCCTTTTCCAGCCACGCGGCCGCCGGCAGCACCACATCGGCGAAGTGTACGGTGTCGGCGCGGCTGGAAACATCCTGAACCACAACGAAACGGGACTTTTTTAATGCGCTTTCCACGGTATTGATGTCCGGCATGCTCACCAGTGGATTGGTATTGATGATCCAGATCGCTTTCAGGCGGTCATCTGCCAGTGCTTCGAACATTTCGGTAGCCGTTAAACCCGGTTTGTCGGCAATCCGGACGGGTGTGTTCCAGAATTGCTCCATTTCTTCGCGATGTGCGGGATTCACCACTTCGCGGTGACCAGGCAGGATATTGGCAAGCCCGCCGGTTTCGCGCCCGCCCATTGCATTCGGCTGACCCGTGAGCGAGAAAGGGCCGTTACCAGGTTTGCCGATCTTGCCGGTAATTAAATGCAGGTTGATCAGCGAGAGATTTTTGTTGACTCCGATCACCGACTGATTCAGCCCCATGGTCCAGAGTGAAAGGAACCCTTTGGCCTGGCCGATCCATTCGGCCGCCAAGGCAATGTCGGCGGAAGCGACACCGCATATTTCGGCGGCTTCCGCGACAGTGCGCTGCATTACCCTCAGCCGGAATGATTCAAACCCGTCGGTGTGATCGCTGATAAACTGCGTATCGACATGGTCATTTTCGATCAGCAATCTTCCGATCGCGTTATTGAGTACAATGTCGGTTCCCGGACGAATCTGGAGATGCAGGTCCGAAGAACGCGCCGTATCGGTGCGTCGCGGGTCTACGCAAATGATCTTGATGTCCGGGCTGGCATTTTTATGTGCCTCTACACGTCTCCAGATTATGGGATGGCACCAGGCAGGGTTCGCGCCGGTCACAAACATGACATCGGCCGCCTCGATATCATCATAGCAAACCGGCACGCTGTCCTCGCCCAGTGCCAACTTGTAACCGACCACCGCCGAACTCATGCACAGACGGGAGTTGGTGTCGATGTTATTGGATCCGATAAAGCCCTTGATAAGCTTGTTGACCAGGTAGTATTCTTCGGTCAGACATTGTCCGGAGACATAGAATGCCACGGAATCCGGTCCGAACTTTTTGATTAGTGTTTTGAAAACCGTAGCCGCCCTTTCCAATGCTTCGTCCCAGCTTGCCTTTTGGAGCGGCATCGAGCGGTTCAGCCGCATCTGCGGGTACAGCAGACGGTCCGACTGGTCCATCACTGTATAGTGCAGGTTCATTCCCTTGGAGCAGAGCATCCCCTTGTTGGATGGGTGCTCCTTATCGCCCTCCAGGCTCAGTTGGCCATTACTTTCCTTCGTCACCACGACCCCGCAGCCCACACCGCAGTAGCAGCAGGTCGATTTGTAGGAGTTTGTTGCTGAGTTCATGGCAATGGGTAAAATGATTGAATTGAATGATTGTGGTTCGGAGGAGCATCCCGGTGGCTATAAACAAGAGCCCATTCGGTGGCTTCGGCTGTTGGGAAAGGGATTATGCTTTGACCTCCGCGGGTTCCAGTTGTCCGCTTTCGGCGGTAACGGTTTGTGTTTTTTCGAAATTGATCAATGCGACGATGGCCGCGATGCAGGCGATGGCTACGCCTATGTACATGAATGCTTGTGAGTAGGAGATCGAGCTGGATTTAAACAGGAAACCAGCGAGTACTGCGCCCACGTTACCGCCCGCACCTACGATCCCGCTCACGGAACCGATCGCTTTCTGGTTGATAAAGGGAACAATTGCATAGGTAGCTCCATTAGCCATTTTCAGGAACATGGCGAAGCACAGCATGGTAATTACTGCACCGACAATGCTGCCGCTTTGCGCGAACATGGCAATCCCGATTCCTTCCAGGACGAGCAACAGCGCCAGCAGGCGGCCTTTTCCAAGCATGCCATATTTGTTGCCAACCTTATCCGCAACGATGCCTCCCACAGCGCGGGCAAAAATATTCATAAATCCGAACGTGCCAGCCAGAATGCCGGCTGTAGCCAGGGATGTATCGAAGTTTTCGAAGAAATACAATGCAGCCACATTGTCGAATGTGATCTCGATTCCGAAGCAGGCGCCGTAAGCCAGGAATAGTGCCCAGGTGCGTGGATCGCGCATTGCGATGCCTAGTGTGCCCTTTGTTTTCACTGCCTTAGGATTTGCGATGGCTAGTTCCTCGAAGTTTCCTGCAGGGGTATCTTTGGTAAAGAAGTAGTAAACAAAAGCAAAGATCAGCAGAGCGGCTCCGGGAATCACCATGGCGATTCTCCAGGCCGATTCGGGCAGGTAACCCGCGCCAACGAATCCGGCGAAGATGAGAGGCATCACCATGTTGGTGATCCCGCCGCCGAGGTTACCCCAGCCGCCGGCCACCGCATTGGCGGTACCGATGATCTTCTTGTCGAACATCACGGATGTGTGGTATTGTGTGACAACAAATGATGCGCCGATCACGCCGATGGCAAGGCGGAACAGTAAAAAACCTTCATAGGAATGAACCAGTCCGACGGTCATGACCGGAATGGAACAGATACCCATCAGTGCGGTATAGGTTTTGCGGGGACCCCACGAGTCGCAAAGTTTACCGATTGCGATGCGGGCAATGACGGTAGCTGCTACGGAGGCGATGATGATGTTGCCAATCTGGCCTTTGGTCAGGCCGAGGTCCGTTTTGACGACGGTCATCAACGGCGCGAGTCCGAACCATCCGAAAAAGCAGAGAAAGAAAGCCATCCAGGTGAGATGGAAAGTACGCATCTGTACACCTTTGAAGCTGAATATGTTCAATTTTTCAAGCGGCTTATTGGTCGTTTCCATAGTAATAAGAGTTTTGAGATTAATGGTTGTGACAGAAGCTTATTTCAAAAATTCAGGTTTGATATTGATCATCAGGTAAGCCCAGTTGGACATTTTCTGCGGGTTTTTGATGCCTTTCACCTGCGCCAGGCTACTGGTGGACAGGAAAGTGCAATAACCGCCCTGGAAACTGATGTTTTTGGTCAGATTATAATTGGCGATAATGTCGAGCTCGTTGCCGAAGTTGGAAGAAAGCTTCTTGTTATCACCTGTGTCCCTGATTTCTGCGGCAGTCGAAAACTGATGCAGGTCTGCCTGGACGGAAAGCCTTTCTGAGGCCTTGATTGTCGTGTTCACATAAAAGTCAGCCAGGCCGCCTTTACCAAAGCCATTGGCAGCATAGAAATAGTCCATTTGGCCCCAGAACTTGTGTGGTGTACCATAGAGCGGATCGAACGTGTGGTTTTTGCGTGAACCGGTAGCTGTACCGGAGGTGTAGTCAAAGCCGGGACCAATGGAAAATGCACGGCTCAGCGCATACAACCCCCGGACAGAATACATGTAGGCGCTTAGAGAGCGACCATCCTTGTCTTTACCTGTCTGATAATAAGCATTGGCGGTCAGGGTCCAGCCTTTACCGATCCTGGTCTGAAGGTAGGGGCCCATTGTCACCCGTCCCCAGGAGCCATTGGCCAGTTTCTTCGCACCGGTAGTATCTGTTGTGTATTTCTGAAAATCATCTTTTACAACGAGGAAAGAAGCGGTGCCCTGTTTCAGCTTTTTACCCAGGTAGAGGAACTGAAGCGATTTGTACATGGTTCCGATCCCGTTCGTTCCGGCCGGGTAACCCACAGGCACGCCATCGTATAAAGTGCCGGTTTTTAGCTCACGGTTTTGGTTATACGCAAAACCCAGATGGGCAGTGAAACCATTGTTGCCGTACTTGATCAGCGCGGCATCGTGTCGTCGTGCCTGTTGCAGCCAGTCGAGATTGCCGAGTACGCGGCTGTCGTCGTAGAGCAGCTCCTGGCGGCCCACCTTCAATGCAAATTCCTTCCCGAGTTTGGTCTGATTGGTGTCTAGCAGGCTTATCTCGCCCCAGGCCTCGTGCAGCATGAGTCCATTCATGGCCGAATTGGTGATGCGATTGTTGGTAGAGGCGTCCTGTCCCCAAACCCGCACATCCTGCACCGCTACAAAAAACTGCGTCCTGTAACCTTTGTAACCCGCATTGAGCCGGGTTCGCTGGGAGGTGAAAAAGGCCGGTTTTTCTCCTTTGGAAAGCATATTTCCTTGTCCGTCAAGCAACTCCGTCCGGGTTCTTAACTGTCCCGTAAGGCTGAATTGGGCATTCGTTCGCGTGGGGGCCAGCAGGCCAACCCCGGTAATACCCAGCAAAAAGAGGTAAACAGCTTTTCTCATTTCTATGATCGTTTAGGTTGAAATGCGGGGATTTCAGAATGCCATTTGCATGCTTTGCAGGTATTCCATTGCGTAGGAGGGGCTCAGAGCAACCACTTCGCCCATAACCATGATCGCAGGTGTGCCGATCCCTTCTTCGCGTGCCAGTCTGGGCATTTCCCATACCTGCCCGACAATGCTTTTTTCGTTCGGCCGGGTACCGTTTTGTATGACAGCCATGGGCAGGTGTCCCCGGCCGAAGTGTTTGTATAGTGCGCAAATCTCTTCCAGTTTGCTCATGCCCATCAGGACGATAACCGTGGCTCTGGACTGTGCGGCCAGGCGCAGGTCGTCCGATAGTTCGCCGGCCTGCGTGGTACCGGTAATGACCCAGAAGCTTTCGCTGACGCCGCGTCGGGTTACGGGAATCCCTAATGAGGCGGGAACGGCGATGCTGCTGGAAATACCGGGTACTACTTCACATGGAATGCCATGGTCGCCGGCGTAATCCATTTCCTCATGTCCGCGACCGAAAACAAAAGGGTCGCCTCCTTTGAGCCTCACCACATGACCACGCTTACGTGCCAGGCGGACGATCAGGCCATTGATCTCTTCCTGCGAGAATGAAGGGTTACCCGCCTTTTTGCCCACGTACATTTTCAACGCGTGAGCCGGGGCGAATTCCAGGAACGTGGCATTGGCGAGCTCGTCGTACAAAACCACATCCGCGGTTTGCAGCGCGCGAATCCCCTTTAATGTGATCAGTTCGGCATCTCCCGGGCCTGCGCCTACCAGTGTCAGTTTAGCTTCCATCTCTTATATATAATAGGGTGAATATTGGAAATGTACTATATGTAGTATTTTGTAACTATGCTAATTGTTGGTTCAAATTTACTATTGAAATTTTATAAAACAATCATTTTGCCAAAATTTATGTTTGATTTTAACCATATTTACGAATATAAAATTAGGAAATTGAATAAACACGATTTACTTTTGACTCATCGAAAAAATGATAATAAGACGATAATATAAAAATAGTACAATAAAATAATAATGTTTTTACAAATTAATAGTTATTATTTACTATGAAAACTGTTTCAAACATCCGGATCGTTGTAGTGGGCAATGGAATGGTGGGCTACAAATTCTGTGAAAAGTTGCTGGCCAAGAAAAAAAGTGATCAGCAGTTGACGCTAACTGTGTTTGGTGAAGAGCCGCGCGTGGCCTATGATAGGGTACATTTGAGTGAGTTTTTTGCTGGTAAGGCTGCGGAGGACCTGACGCTCGCGGGAGCCGACTGGTATTCGGAAAACGAGATCAGGCTGTTTCTTTCGGATCCGGTGGTGGATATCGACAGGGAGGAAAAACTGGTGAGATCTCACCATGGTCATGTAGTATATTATGACTACCTGGTGCTGGCTACGGGTTCAGGCGCTTTTGTGCCGTCCATTCCGGGTGTTGAAAAAGAAGGAGTGTTTGTGTACAGGACGATCGAAGATCTGGAAATGATCCAGTCGCATGCGCGGAAGGCCAAAAAAGGTGCAGTGCTGGGAGGTGGATTACTCGGGTTGGAGGCAGCTAAGGCGTTGCTAGATCTGGGCTTACAGGAGGCACACGTCGTTGAGTTTGCGACAAGACTGATGCCGAGACAAATAGATGATGCCGGTTCAAGGATGTTGCAAAGTCAGCTGGAAAGTCTCGGCCTTCAGATCCATTTGTCGAAAAGCACACAGGAAATTATAGGCGGCGACCAGATCGAAGGGATGCAGTTTGCCGATAATTCTTTTCTGGATGTGGATATGCTCGTGATTTCGGCAGGTATCCGCCCGCGCGATGAGCTCGCCCGTGTGGCCGGTCTTGAGACGCACCCACGCGGTGGAATTGTGGTCAATAACCAATTGCAGACCTCTGACCCCGCGATTTTTGCGATCGGGGAGTGCGCATTGGCACATCATATGATTTATGGTCTGGTTGCGCCGGGCTATGAGATGGCCGATGTCGTTGCGACGCAGCTGATTGGCGGAGAAAAAGAGTTCTTGCCGTTTGATATGTCGACCAAGCTCAAACTGATCGGTACCGATGTGGCCAGCTTTGGCGATCCTTTCGTGGAGGAGCCTGCATGCAGGACTATTCGTTATGAAAATAAAGCCAAAGGAGTTTATAAGCGCATCAATGTAAGTACCGACGGCAAAACGCTATTGGGCGGAATCCTGGTAGGCGACGCGGAGCAATACAATATGTTGCTGCAAACCTGTAAGAACAAAACCATTCTCCCGCCCGATTCAGAGGATCTGATCCTCGGTTCACGCGGGGAAGAGGAAGCGGGTGCGGGTGTGATGAGCCTGCCCGACGACGCGCTGATCTGCTCGTGCGAGGCGGTGACGAAGGGCATGATCTGTCACGATGTAAGTGAAAACGGATGCAATACGGTCGACGCATTGAAGAAGTCGTGCAAGGCCGGAACCGGTTGTGGCGGCTGTGTGCCGATGGTGAAAGACCTCATTGCCGGTGTGATGAAGGAAAAAGGGGTGTATGTCCGGAATGTAGTTTGCGAGCATTTCGACTATTCGCGCCAGGAACTGCTCGATCTCGTGAAAATGAACGGGCTGCGGACTTACGGCTCTGTGCTCGACCATTTCGGAAAGGGCGATGGCTGCGAGGTATGCAAACCGTTGGTTGCTTCGGTGCTGGCGAGTTTATGGAACGAAAATATTCTGGCCAAAGACCGCGCCGTTGCGCAGGATTCGAACGACCGCTACCTGGCTAATATCCAGAAGGGGGGAACCTATTCGGTAGTGCCACGGATTCCCGGCGGTGAGATCACGCCGGAAAAACTGATCGTAATCGGTCAGGTTGCCCAGAAATATGGGTTGTATACCAAAATTACAGGGGGCCAGCGGATCGATCTCTTCGGTGCGCACCTGGGTGACCTTCCTGCGATCTGGGAGGAGCTGATCGATGCCGGTTTTGAAAGTGGCCATGCATACGGCAAATCATTGAGGACAGTGAAGAGCTGTGTAGGATCTACCTGGTGCCGTTTTGGTGTGCAGGATTCCGTGAGCTTTGCCATAGAAGTGGAAGACCGTTATAAAGGGTTACGTTCGCCGCATAAGCTTAAATCCGCGGTTTCCGGTTGCGTGCGGGAATGTGCGGAAGCGCAAAGCAAAGACTTTGGCATTATTGCTACTGAAAAAGGCTGGAACCTGTTCGTTTGCGGAAATGGCGGAGCGAAGCCGCAGCATGCGCAGCTGCTGGCCAGTGACGTAGATAAGGAAACCTGCCTGCGTCTGATTGACCGTTTCCTGATGTTTTACATCAAAACAGCCGATCCGCTGACGCGCACCGCTACCTGGCTCAACAAAATGGAAGGCGGCATGAACTACCTGAAAGCAGTAGTGGTGGACGATGTGCTGGGAATTTGCGAAGAGTTGGAAAAGGATATGCAGAACCTGATCGACGTTTATAAATGCGAGTGGCGCGAAGTGGTGGAAAGCCCCGAGTTGCGCAAGCGTTTCACACATTTCGTGAACACCCCCATTAAAGACCCAAATATCACATTCGAAGGCATGCGCGAGCAAAAGCGTGCCGCCGAATGGGCATAAATCCGCGGATAAAGAAAAAAAAGAGTATACCATAACCAGGGGTTTTAACCATAACCAGGGGTTTTAACCCCTGGAGAAAGACAAAGAAAACATGGAAACGATCACAGACACAATCAACAAAGTAATCTGGCACATGGCTTGTTATGTCGACGACATCCCCGAGGACGGAGGCGGTTGCGCATTCATCAGCGGCAGGCAGATCGCCATCTTTAATTTTACCCGCAGGGGCGAGTGGTATGCCACCGACAATCAATGTCCGCACCGCCAGCAGATGGCCATTTCGCGCGGAATGATCGGCAGCCAGGAAGATGAACCGAAAGTTGCTTGTCCTTTTCACAAAAAAACCTTTTCATTGCAAACCGGACAGTGTTTGAATGGCGATGAATACCAGATCAGCACGTTTCCGGTGATGGTAAAAGAAAACCGGGTTTACGTCGGATTGTAACCCTGGTAGTTGGTGAAAACACCAACTACATCAAACTTTTTTACCCCGGAGCTTCCACTCCGGGGTCCAGAGCACATGGAGAGACTTGACAAACGCGTAGCGGGCAGCCTGACACGTTTTTATGTGGTGGCCCTTTTTGTAGTAGCTATGCTGACAGTCAGTGGGTTGTTTCTCATCAGGCGGACAATCAGTAGTCTTAACCACGATAGCCGGGTGGTGAATGTGGCCGGACGTCAGCGGATGCTGAGCCAACGGCTTACCAAACTGGCGTTGCTGAAAGTGAACGGGATCGAACACCGTGATTCGGCCAGTTTCGACGCCCTGCTGGAACTCTGGAATGGCAGCCATGAATATCTGACAAACAGGAAGCTTCCGGTTGATAATGGATTTGTGACCTGGAAAAGCCAACCGTTGGATACGATGTTTCGTGATCTGGCACCGATCTTCGATCGCATTTACAGTAATTTTCAGATTGTCGCCAGCGATTCGGCCGCACCGGACGACCGGCGCGTTGCATTGGGGCAGGTACTTGAAAACGAACCGCGCTTTCTGGCCAAAATGGACCGTATCGTTTTCCAGTTTGATAAAGAGAGTTTTGAGCGGCTGGAAAACCTGGAACGCATTGAATGGATCCTCGACCTGATGACCATCCTCGTGCTGATCGCCGAAGGATTGCTGATTTTCCGGCCCGTCGTTAATACCACCCGACGGGTCGTACATATGCTGACCGAGTCGGAAGATGCACTGCAGCTTTCCAATCAGAAACTGAAAGGGGCGAATATCCAGTTACTCGAAACCCAGAAAGAGTTGTTACGCCTGGAAGAGGAAAAATATGAACTTCAGCTGGCGGAGGATCGTATCAGGGCCGGCGCACTCATCGAAGGCCAGGAGGAGGAGCGCAAACGATTTGCCCTCGAATTGCACGACGGGATCGGACAAATGCTGACAGGCCTTAAGCTGCATGCGGAAAAATTGAAATCGGTCCAGTTTCTGGACGAAAAGCATCAGAAAAGATTCGACCAGCTGGTTACCCTCATTCAGGACATCATCCAGACCACCCGCCAGATTTCTTTCAACCTGATGCCGTCGGTATTAAGTGATTTCGGTCTGGTATCGGCATTGAAGTTGCTCTGCAAGCAAACTGCGGATGTTTCGGGGATCCGGATTGACTTCGAGGGAGATGATGCGCACCGTATTCCACTGGGCCATTCTACCGAGATAGGGCTCTATCGCATTGCGCAGGAAGCATTAAACAATGCGGTGAAGCATGCGAATGCGGATCGGATCAAGATTAAATTGGAACAAAATAAGAATCGCATCTTTTTGGAAATTGCCGATGACGGAAAAGGTTTTTTAATTAGTAATTTGAAGTCAGAAGATGGTCAATTCCTGACGCGGAACGGTATGGAAAATATCCGTACACGCACCAGCCTGCTCCATGGGGAAATGGAAATTATCTCCAAAGTGGACAGTGGTACCAGGTTGATCGTCCAGGTGGATTTGTAAGTTTTTGTTACTGATTATTTGATCTGTCATATGGCCATTAGGATCTTGGTAGTGGACGACCATTCGGTGGTGAGGCAGGGGATTATTACGCTCCTGGAAGACGAGGACGACCTGGTGATTGCAGGGGAAGCCTCCGATGGCGACGAAGTGTGGGAGATGGTGGAGAAGGTAAAACCCGATGTGATCCTGCTCGACCTGACGATGCCTCGAATGCCGGGACTTGAAGTGATCAGGCAAATCGTACCAGTGTTTCCATCTGTCAAAATACTGGTATTCAGTATGCATAATAATACCGACTATGTTCTTTCCTCCGCATTGAATGGTGCTTCGGGCTACCTGGAAAAGGATACCAGTCGCGATGAAATGCTGAGGGCCATCAGGGCCATTGCCAAAGGTGAACTCTATTTTCCTCCGTATGCGTCTTCGGTTATCATCAAAAATTTGCTCAAACAACTGGCACGAGTTCCCGACAGCAAGCCTGCCGGGGAGGAAGTCAAAGAGAAATCGATTTGGAAAATCATCACCCCGCGCGAGCAGCAAATCCTCAAATGCCTCACAGAAGGCATGAGCAGCAAAGACATCGCCGAAAAGTTTGACATCAGCTCCAATACCGTCGCTAACCAGCGCGCCAGCATTATGAAAAAGGCCAATGTGAAAAACACTGCCGAGCTGATCAGCCTTGCAATGAAGTAACCTATGGCCTGATTTTTTTAATCTCCGTCGAAGAAATTTTAAAGTTCACCATGAGTGGGCCTACACTTCAATCGAAGATGCGATGGACAGGAAACACACTTTCATATTCGCCTTGTTGCTGAGCTGCCTGGTGGCATTCGGCCAGAATCCGATGCCATCCGCTGGCAAAAATGCTGGTAGCAGCAAGAAAATCGTTTTGATAGCCGGCCCGGACAGTCATGGCAAAGGCGAACACGAGCATCAGGGAGGAAGTACCCTGCTGGCAAAAGCGCTGAACGACAGCCTGCCTGGCGTCAAGGCGATGGTCGTCCACAATGGCTGGCCACAGGACGAATCGGTGCTCGACGACGCGGATGCTATCGTTTTTTATTGCGATGGCGGGGGCGATCATCTGGCATTACCACATGCCGCCAAGGTCGACGCATTGGTTGCCAGAGGAGTCGGCATCGTGAATCTGCATTTTGCGCTTGAAGTGCCCGCAGGTGAATCAGGCAACCGTTTCCTGAAATGGATTGGAGGTTATTTCGAGATCAACTGGTCGGTGAACCCCGTTTGGGAAGCCCAATTTTCCAGCTTTCCGGATCATCCCGTTGCGCGGGGCGTGAAACCTTTCAATATCACCGACGAATGGTACTACCATATGCGCTTTCCGGCCGATGCAAAAGGCGTTACACCTATTTTGCAGGCATTACCACCCGAATCGACGCTCAACCGTCCCGATGGGACCCATTCCAACAACCCGGCGGTGCGTGAGGCCGTGATCACGAAAAAAGAACCGCAAACGCTTGCCTGGGCTTTTCAGCGGGTGGATGGAGGCCGGGGATTTGGGTTCACGGGCGGACATATCCATAAAAACTGGCAGAATGATAATTTCAGAAAACTGGTACTGAATGCCATGGCCTGGGCAGCAGGAATGGACGTCCCAGCCAACGGAGTGCCGTCGAAGACACCCACTGAGAATGAGCTGAATGCGCTCACAAAGCGGGTGAATTGATCTGCATGCATTAAATTTTTTTAATCCGTAAATTACTTTGGCCGGTTTTGCGTTGCTAAGTGCAATACCCGGCAGCTATGGACGCGAATGCGACGACAAGGCCTTGCCGTTTTGTTTTGAAGTCCAGATGAAATACGGTTTTCGGAAACCACGCAAGCGCCCTAACAAATTCATTCAAATTGCCCTGATCGTTGCCCTGGCGATCGGAACGGGCATTGTACGGGCGCAGGTAGACTCCACGATCACCGCGTCGCGGAAAACGAAGCTATTCTTTAATTTTGACACGCGCGGTACTTTTATTCAGCGCAAGCACATCAATATTTTCGGGGTCAATGCGGGTATTACGTATGGTGAGAAACGGAACCGGATCACGGCGGGTTATTACTGGTTGGGGTACAACGCGGCACACAGGCTGGTAAACTGGCGCAAGATCCTCTCACGAACACTCAACCTGTCCTATTATACCGCCACAGACGTACGTTTCGTCAACTTCGCTTATTGGCACACTGCCATCAGGAACAGGCGATGGGTGCTTTCCACCCCCTTGGAGATTGGTATCGGAAATGAAAGTACCCGCTTCCGTGATCTGTTCGACGGACTGGCTACCGGCTCGCGGAGGGATTACTTTATTCCTTTGCAGGTAGGAGTTTACGGCGAATATCGGGCGTTTCGCTGGGCTGGGATCAATTCGCAAATCGGTTATCGCAATGCATTATCATCGGGTGAATTCCGTAAACGGTTCAGCGGTTTTTATTACAGTTACGGTGTGAACCTGTACCCTGAAACAATCTGGAAGGACCTAAAGAAATGGAGTGGGAGGAAAGGGGAACGCAGGACGCGGGGCCATCAAAATGTGCCCCAGGAGAAATAGTGCATTAAAGCAGGCAATCTCCAACGACATGCCCCTTGATACAGATGATTACAAAATTCGCCTCTGCCGGACCGAAAACCATCTGGTACACGCATTTTCACTGAAAAACAAATCAATCCCTTGTTATTTAAATTTCTTTAAACTTACTTTGTCTATCAAATTAGTAGATTTTGCAGGTTAACCACCAGCCCGCAGGATCGAGTCAACAATCTTTTTCAAAACATGAAATCGATGAATCGCTATTCTTCGCACCGTTCAGTTGTGCCTTTGGTGGGCTCTTCCAATTTTCCTGTGTCCGTATACTGTTGCTGTTGTTGATAGTCGTGAAGGCGGCGTACGACCCTATTTACCAAGATTTTCTCCTGTTACTTCATTTTAACCGGGTCGCTTTCTTTCCGGGCGGCCTTACAGTTCAACCATTTTTGATCATCATGAAAAATTTTAAGACCATTCTGCTCGCAGCAGGCCTTTCCTTGGCCGCGTTGCCAACCGTTTTTGCACAGGACCCGGCCGACAACAAAGTCATTATTACCGGCGTACGTTTCGCCTATCCGTTGGTGGATAAGTGGATCAAAGAATATACGGCCGCAAATCCCAAGGCGCAGATCGTCATAGAAACCAGGACTGTTACCGATCCGCAAAAATACGACCTGCTCATTGAGGCCTACGATCAGGATAAAGAGGTGAAAGAAACGCGCGAGTACATTTCCATCGGACGCTACGCATTGATCCCGGTAGCGAACGCCAAATCGGTCTTTGCTAAGGAGTATGCGGACGAAGGACTGAATGAGAAGAGTTATAAGCAGATCTTCTTCCACGACATTTATGCTGAAAAGGACAAGTCGCTGACGACGCAGTATACCATTTACACGCGTCTGCAAAAAGCGGGAGCGCCGTTGACTTTCGCCAGATACTTTGGATATGAGCAACAGAACATCAAAGGTAAGGCCATTGCCGGAGCCGATGAACACCTGATCAAAGCACTTCTAAAAGACGAGACCGGCATCACCTACACGACACCGGGGTTAGCCTATGACCTTCAGAGCAGAAAGCCGGTGGAAGGCCTCACCATCATCCCGGTAGATCTCGACGGAAACGGACGGGTATCGAAAGAGGAGAAATCCCTGGAAAATCTCGATCAGGTGCTGAGTGCGCTGGAAGCCGAAAAGATCAAAAACGTTCCGGTGGCTGATCTGCATTTCTCCATTGACAAGCATAACTCCAATCCTGAGGCAAAGAAATTTCTGCTCTGGGTAGCTGTAAACGCGGATAAAGACCTTCATCAGTTTGGCTACCTGAAAGCAGATGCCAAGCGCCTCGCTGACGGGAAAGAGAAATTGGAAAGATTTCAGGCTGTAAAATAAGTTCAATAATAAACCCGGGCGCGACGGATGGTTGCTTCCGGGTTCGTTTTTCTTCTCCCCTTCAATTGATGAAAATACAACTATTGTCCGCCCTGACCAGGCAGCGGCTAGGCATGTTATTGCTTAGCGCTGCTGTTTCTGCGAATACATTGGCGCAGCACGATCCGGTTCAACCTTTCAGAGGTAAAATCGGAAAAACGATCGAAGAGACCGAACAATGGTGGCAGGAACAGCCCAAGGCACCTAATGGCGCACCCAACGTGGTCTGGATACTTCTGGACGACGTGGGCTTTGGCGCCACTTCCGCATTTGGCGGGTTAATTGAGACACCCAACTTTGAAAAACTGGCGAATAATGGTCTGCGTTATACCAATTTCCATACTACCGGGATATGCAGCCCTACACGTGCGTCCCTGCTCACCGGCCGCAATCCGCACGCTGTCGCGATGGGGCATCATGCAGAGCTAGGAATAGGCGCGCCCGGCTACAACGGCAATATTCCCTTCGAGGCAGGTACAGTGGCAGAGATTTTCCGGGAAAATGGCTACAACACTTTTGCTTTGGGTAAATGGCACGGCAACCAGCCGCGCGACCTCACCATTGCGGGCCCCTACAACCGCTATCCGACAGGCCGCGGCTTCGACCACTTTTACGGGTTTCTTGGCGGCGCTACCGACCAATGGCACCCGCAGCTGGTAGAGGAGACTACGCCCATCGATATCGAGCCCAATACAAAGCATTTGAACCAATTGCTGGCCGACAAGGCGATCTCTTATGTGGCCAATCAGAAATCTGCCGATCCTGACAAGCCATTTTTCCTCTACTTAGCCACTGGTGCCGCGCATGCCCCGCATCATGTGGCACGCGAGTGGAGTGACCGTTACAAGGGCAAATTCGATGGTGGGTGGGATCATTACCGGGAGGAAGTTTTCAAGCGGCAGCTGGCATCCGGACTGGTGCCAAAAGGGACGCAACTGCCACCACGTCAGATAGGTATCAAGCGGTGGGATTCGCTTTCTGCCGACGAAAAGAAAATTTACGCGCGGTTCATGGAGGTGTATGCAGGTTTCCTTTCCTATACCGATTATGAAGTGGGAAGGGTGGTGGACTACCTGAAACAAATTGGTCAATTGGATAACACGGCGATATTCTTAATCGTGGGTGACAATGGCGGAAGCAAAGAAGGGACTTACACCGGCACGACGGGAACAGCTGAAAAGTCGGCGGGGGACGATATTAAGTTCCTGTTCTCGCAGTATGACAAGATCGGGACGGAGTACAGCTACCCCAATTATCCGCTCGGCTGGTCGCAGCCCACCAATACACCCTTTCGGTACTGGAAAAGCGATGTCAATGCCGAAGGCGCGTCACATACCACGCTGATCGTGCATTACCCGAAAGGTGTTCAGGACAAGGGCGGCCTTCGTACGCAATATGCGCACGTAACCGATATTTTGCCGACGACGATCGAACTGACTGGCATTCGGGTCCCTGCCGAGATCAACGGCTACAAGCAATGGCCATTTCACGGTACGTCGCTGGCCTACTCTTTTGGCAATGCAGAGGCTGCCTCGCGGCATACCCGGCAGTATTACGAGCTGCACGGCGGCAGGGCCATGTACAGCGATGGCTGGAAGGCGAGTGTTTACCATCCACGCAACACATTTGGGGAAAATACCAACGATATCAATTTTATCGCTGATTTCAAACGCGACAAATGGGAGCTCTACCATATCAACGAGGATTGGAACGAGATCAATGACCTCGCGGCGAAATATCCCGAGAAGTTGGAAGCGTTGAAAAAGCTTTTTGATGAAGAAGCACAAAAATACAATGTGTATCCGCTGAAAAACTTTCGTGCCGGGCTCGCCCCGCCCGCAATTCGGCCCAAAACGGTGATTTATGAAGGTACGACCATTAAAACAAGGGTCTATATAGGTAAGGGGGCGGTCAGCATTACGGCCGATATTGAAACGGGTACCAATCCCCAGGGTGTCATTTTTGCCAATGGAGGGTTATTAGGCGGGAGCAGCCTGTTCATTGGTGAAAACAAGCTGCATTATCTGTTGAATGATGGCGTCAAACAGATACAGCTCACAGCACCAAGACCTTTGAAAGAGGGAAAAAATACGGTCCGCATTGAATTTACCACAGATAACAAAGTCTCGCTGGCTATCAATCAGGAGAAAGTGGCAGAACGATCCGTCCCCAATGGAAACAAGTACCTGGCGTCGGCGTCTTCGGACGGATTTAGTGTGGGGAAGGATTTGAATTCGCCGGTTACCAAGTCGTGGTACAATGGCACTTTTCCATTCCGGGGAGCAGTGAAATCGCTGGTCATAGAACAACAAGAGGAGAATCGGGAGAAAGTGGGTTTAATACTAAAGGATAAACAATGATCAGCAATTACCTGCTATGAAAAAACTACTATGGAGCGCCGCGCTGCTACTTGCAGTTCTGACTACCCAGGCACAGCCCCGAGGAGGTAAGCCCAACATCGTTGTGATCCTGGCCGACGACCTCGGTTACGGCGATATCGGCACGTTCGGTGCCACCGACATCCGCACGCCGAATATTGATAACCTGGCGAGCAAGGGACTGAAAATGACGTCATTTTATTCCAGTTCTCCCGTATGCAGCCCTACACGTGCAGCGCTCATTACCGGGCGCTATCCACGACGGATGGGCATCGATCACGTGTTTTTCCCGGAGAGTTTTACGGGCATCCCGTCCGAAGAAGTTACGATAGCCGAGGCACTGAAAGGTAATGGCTACCGCACTGCGATTTTTGGAAAGTGGCATTTGGGCCATCACAGACAGTATCTGCCGCTCCAAAACGGGTTTGACGAGTACTATGGCATTCCATACAGCAACGACATGATGGGGGTGGCGTACCTGCGTGGTAATGACGTCGACAGTATCAAGGTCAATCAGAAATACATTACTCAGACTTACACGAAAGAAGCGGTCCGCTTTATTGGACAGAATAAGGATAAGCCATTTTTTCTTTACGTCACGCATAACATGCCCCACGTGCCCATTTATGCCTCGCCTGCATTTGAGGGCAAATCTCAGAGAGGGCTTTATGGCGACGTGATCGAGGAGCTCGACTGGAGTGTAGGCGAAGTAGTGAAGGCATTGAAAAAGAATGGACTGGAAGAAAACACGCTGGTTGTATTCACCAGCGATAATGGCCCCTGGCTGATCTTCGACGTGGAAGGAGGTTCGGCCGGACCGCTTCGCCAGGGCAAGGGCACTACATTCGAGGGTGGCCAGCGGGTGCCGATGGTCGCTTACTGGCCCGGCAAGATTAAGCCTGGCTCGGTTTATGAAGATTTAGCGTCGCAGCTCGATTTTTACCCGACCATTATCAGCCTGACAGGCAGCCAGAAAACACAAACCAAAAAGGCGCTCGACGGCGAGGATATCAGCCCGGTACTGTTTGGAACCGGCAAGAGAAAAGGGGATGAGTTTGCCTACTATTCGAATGGCATCATCGAGGCTTACCGCAAAGGAGACTGGAAGATCCGGTTACCACAAAAAGATGTGAAAATCGGCGCCGCGGTAATCGTGCCGGCCACAGATACATTGCTTTTTAATCTCAAAAATGACATTGGTGAACAGAACAATCTTTTGAAATCTAACCCGGAGAAAGCCAGCGCATTGCTGTTGTCGCTGGAAACTTATAAGAAGAAAATTGGCGCAACGCCGCCGGCACTGGTGCAACGCATGCTTTCCGACGACAGCCATATTAAAAAGCGGGCAGAAAGGGCTGCTGGGAAAAGTAATGGTAAATGAGTAGTTTTCGAATGGGGAGGAATTTATTAACCATTCGAAAACACCGTCATGGCCATGAAAAAAAATGCAACAACCGTCCTGGGCTTTTCCCTGGCTCTTTTCGCAAGTGGAATGTCCACAGTGGAAGCACAAAATATCGCCTTGAAGCCTGCGGGTCTCGTGCCGTTTCAGGTTACTGCCGCCGAGGTGACTTATAAGGAGAAAGCCGCTGTAAAACTGGAAATGCCCAAGCCCCCGGCTAATGAAAAAACCCTCGCGTTGCTGAAAGAAGTCAGTTTCCACAATGGCACCATCGAGGCTACTATTTCAGGGCAGCCCGGTGCGAATTCGGGTGGTGGCGCAAGGGGTTTTGTAGGCATTGCGTTCCGCGTCCCGGCAGACACTTCTAAAATGGAGCTCTTCTATATTCGTCCGACGAACGGACGCGCCGATGATCAGGTTCGTCGTAATCACTCCACGCAGTACGTATCCCAGCCGGGTTTTCCGTGGGAGAAGTTGCGGAAAGAAACGCCCGAGAAGTATGAAGCCTACGCAGATATGGTTCCGGGTGAATGGACCAAAGTGAAAATTGAGGTAAAGGATGAAACAGCGAAGTTTTACGTCAATGGTGCGGCTCAGCCTACACTGATTGTCAACGATCTGAAACAGGGAAAGGACCTTCGTGGGGGAGTTGGTCTGTGGATCGGGCCAGGTACTATCGGCCATTTCACGGATTTGAAAGTAACTAAATTGGACTAGTAGTGTTGTAATAAAGCCTGTTGCCTAAAAATGTATCAATAAAGCAAGTTAATCCTTGCTTTATTGACATCCTTAAATTTACTTTGCCCATTGAACTTATAGAGTAAGTATTTTATTTAAACCTGTCGACCGGGAATAGCCATCATTTCCAGACGGTACATTTACAAATGCCTGTGTCAAGCTTTGCAACAGGGGCAGGGTTTCATACTTAAGTGCGCTTTTGCGTATATGTTATAGCGGTAGGAGCGAGCGCGAGCGTTCGACTTTTTGTGAAAACACGGCAGTCATTTACTTTCAGAACTTTTCAAAAACCTTTTAATACCGGTAATGAGAAAATGCTTTTACCTGATTCTGTATCTGACAGGCTTTTTAAGTCATTCCTTGGCCCGGGAAATGGTGATGGGTATGATGAATACAGAGGCAAGTAAATGCCGTTATGGTTGTTTGTGAAGGGCCGCTACCGATCATCGGCATCGGTCTTAAAGCAGGTCCAGTGACAGCCGCAAATGATTTTCCTTTTACATTACGAATCAATACTACCAACTACAAGCAACAGAAAACTGGCATTGACGAGCGGAATGATGAGTTGGTATAAATAGCACGACATGAATCAAATGAAAAGACTTATTCCAAATTTGCTTCTGATCCTTCTTCTTACGAGTGACCCATCCTATTCGCAGGTGAAGAAACAGCCAAACATCCTTTTCATTCTCGTCGATGATTGGGGATGGACAGACCTGAGTTCGGCAGGGAGCCAGTATTATGAGACGCCGAACATCGATAAACTGGGCAGAGAGGGATTGCGCTTCACGCAAGCATACTCCGTAGGCCCCAACTGTGCTCCAAGCAGGGCGTCGCTGATGACGGGCAAGTACACGCCGCGGCACGGCATTTACACCGTCGGTAATTCGGATCGTGGCAAGTCGGCGGACAGAAAGCTGATTCCCATCCAAAACAATACCGTGCTGGATCCTTCATTTGTCACCATTGCCGAAGAGTTCAAACATGCGGGTTACCGTACGGGTTTGATCGGTAAATGGCAATTGGGAGGAAAAAATAAGGGAGCTGACGCGCACGCCCAGGGCTTCGATCACGTGATTGGCGGTACCGGTGGTACAAGTTCCTATTTTTATCCCTACAATAAAGATGGCAGAGGGTCGCCGCACGAGGGCATTGCTTCCGGCAAAGAAGGTGAATACCTGACCGACCGGCTGACGGACGAAGCCGTGAAATTCCTGGATACACATCAGGAAAGGCCTTTTTTCTTATATCTGTCATACTTCGCAGTCCACACCCCTATTGAAGCCAGAATCGACATTATACAAAAATACAAAGGTAAAAAAGGGACGGCCTACCATCATAACCCGGTGTATGCAGCAATGATCGAGAGCGCCGATCAGGGTATAGGGCGTGTGCTCCGACAGCTGGACGCGTTGGGCCTGGCCGAGAATACACTGGTTGTGTTCTTCTCAGATAATGGGGGAATGGGTGCCGTCACCGCCCAGCACCCGCTGCGCGGTTCGAAAGGCATGTTGTATGAAGGCGGTGTACGTGTGCCGTTGATTGTGAAATGGCCGGGTAAAACCAAGCCGGGGACCCAAACCGATAGCCCGGTGATCGGCATCGATTTCTACCCGACACTATTGGAAGTGGCGAATATCCCAAAACCGTTGAATACTGAAGTGGACGGACAGAGTTTCGTGCCGTTGCTGTTGCAAAAGCAGACACCACAGCGGGATATTTTCTGGCATTTTCCAGCCTATCTGGAAGCCTATAAGGGAGATAAACGCAATAAGGACGCATTCAGGACACGTCCGGCGAGCACCGTCCGCTCCGGGGATTTCAAACTGCACCAGTTTTACGAAGACGGGCGGATCGAGCTTTACAATGTCCGGGAGGACATCGGCGAGACGAAGGATCTTGCCAAATCCAATCCTGCCAAGGCAAAAGAGTTGAAAGAAAAGCTAGAAGTATGGAAACAGCAGACGAATGCGCCAGTACCCACTCAATTGAACCCGGAGTATGCACCTGCCGTAACCGGAAAATAAGCATTCAAAGTTGTTCAAATGAAAAAGCATTACAGATCACTGCGACATTGAGCACCGGAAAAATAGCCGTGCGGTAGCAGTGAGTGAAAATGCTCATTTACAATTTGCGTAACACCAATAAATCATCTCAATTATGTATTTGAAACACATTATTAAATCACTGCTGATTGCGGTGCTGCCGGTTTCGGCGGGGATGGCGCAGCAGAAACCGAATGTAATCGTGATTCTGGCAGACGACCTCGGGTTCGCGGACCTGGGCTGTTATGGAAGCGAAATACCGACGCCTAATCTCGACCAGCTCGCGAAGAACGGGGTGCGCTTTACCAATTTCTATAACACCGCCCGCTGCTGTCCTACGCGTGCAGCTTTACTCACAGGCGTTTATAGCCATCAGGCTGGCATCGGGCATATGATGGACGACAAGGGCGCCGACCATCCGGCCTATCGCGGACAGCTGAATCATCATAGTGTAACGATCGCCGAGGTCATGAAAAATGTCGGCTATTTTACAGCTATGACCGGAAAGTGGCATGTGGGTCATCAGCACGGAGTGTATCCTTCTAATCGCGGCTTCGACCGTTCACTGCATGCGCCTGCGGGAGGTTTTTACTATGGTACCGGGCAGAATGCAAAGCTTTTCCTGAATGGCCAGGAAATTCCCAATGGCTCCGACAAACTACCCAAAGACTGGTATTCCACCGACCTGTGGACGGACTACGGCCTGCGTTTCATTGACGAGGCATTGACCGAAAAGAAGCCGTTTATGCTTTATCTGGCGCACAATGCCCCCCACTTTCCGTTACAGGCACCGGAGGAGGACATCGCCCGGTTCAGAGGGAAATACCTGAAAGGCTGGGAAAAGCTTCGGCAGGAACGATATGAGCGCCAGATCAAATCGGGGCTGATCGATCCGTCGTGGAAGCTGCCGCCGATTAACCCGAATGTGAAAAAGTGGGATAGCCTGACTGATGATGAGAAAAAGCGCTATGACGACATGATGGCGATCTATGCGGCTGTCATTTACCGTCTCGATAAAAGCATCGGCGACCTGGTAGCTGGTTTGAAAAAACGCGGGGTGTTTGAAAACACGGTAATCCTGTTTGTCTCGGACAACGGCGGCAACGCGGAGCCAGGCATCGAAGGGCGCTACGAAGGTGAAAAGCCGGGAGCAGCCAAATCAACTGTTTTTCTCGGGCAGGGTTGGGCTGAGGCGGCTTGTACGCCTTTCTGGGCATACAAACACCATACACACGAAGGCGGCATATCATCGCCGGGGATCGTGTCGTGGCCCGCCGGAATTCCAGCGTCAAGAAACGGTAAACTTGAACGTCAGCCAGGGCATATCATCGATATCATGGCTACGGTGGTGGATCTGGGCGGAGCAAAATATCCTGAAACATTTGCCGGGCAGCGCATTCAGCCGCTCGAAGGTACGAGTTTGAAACCCGCATTTACAGGTAAACCAGTGAACCGGAAGAATCCGATTTTCTGGGAGCACGAAGGCAATCGGGCACTTCGTGACGGTAAATGGAAACTGGTGGCCGAAAAGACCGAGAAATGGCAATTATATGACGTCGAAAAGGACCGGACTGAGCTCAACGATCAGTTTGAAAAGCAGCCTGCCATTGCCAAAAAACTGGTGGAACAATATGAGGCCTGGTACAAGCGCGTGGGTGCCGAGGAGTTTGACAAAACCTTTAAATGGTTTTATGATTATGAGAAAGCCAAACAGCAGGCTGCACCGGGTGGGACTGGCAGGTAGCCTATTGCTTCGCACCTGCATGTAATCCTTGGCGTGAAAGCAAATGGTACTTCGGAACGCGCTGTAAATCTGGTGGATATTTACCCAACACTGACCGAACTGTGTAAATTACCCGTCAAAAAGGCGTGGAAGGCAACAATGTCGTGCCGCTTCTGAAAAATCCGGGTACTACCCGGAACCACTTGTCGGTTACAACTTATGGCATTGGAAATCAAGCAGCGAGGTTCGAAAAATATCGACACACATGCCACAGCGATGATTATAGGGGCCATATGGCCATGAGGGCAATCCGCAGAAATGAAAGAATCTTGCAAAAAATTAAAAATATGTGATTATCAGGAAGGGGCTGGCAAAGTCGTTGCCTGTGATGAATGCTAAAGATGTCCCGACGCGGAGAAGGGGATTAAACAACTAAACCAACGTCCGATGATTAAAAAATACGCATTGCTGGCACTCGCAGCGCTTTCACTTACTCATGTTACAACATTTGCCGGCGACGGGAGGGCGAAGCCGAAGTATAACGTATTGTTCATCGCCGTCGACGACCTGAACAACGACCTGGGTACTTACGGAAACACGTTCGTGAAATCACCGAATATCGACCGTCTGGCCAAACGGGGTGTCCGGTTTGATAAGGCTTATACTCAGTTTCCGCTTTGTAGCCCAAGCCGTTCATCGTTGCTCACCGGCCAGCGACCCGATGTAACGAAGATCTATGAACTGCAAACCCATTTTCGCAAAAATCTGCCTGATGTTGTCACCCTGCCACAATTGTTCAAAAACAATAATTATTATAGTGCGAGGGTCGGGAAGATTTACCATTACGGTGTACCGGGCCAGATTGGCACGGACGGGTTGGACGATCCTGATTCCTGGGACTACCGGGTAAATCCCAAAGGACGGGACAAAACCGAAGAGCCGCTGATCAAAAATCTGACACCTGATCGTGGGCTCGGCAGCGCATTGGCGTGGCGGGCGACCGAAGGTACCGATGACGAGCAGACCGACGGCATGATCGCCAATGAGGCCATCAAAATTATGAAGGAGAAGAAAAATGAACCGTTCTTTTTGGCAGTAGGTTTTTTCAGACCGCACACTCCGTATGTGGCACCCAAGAAATATTTCGACATGTATCCCGCAGACCAGGTGCCGTTGCCGAAGGAGATCCCGAATGACCTCGACGATGTGCCGGAGGCTGCATTATTTACCAAGCCGCCGCATTGGGGTTTGGATGAGGCGAAGCGTCGCGAAGCACTACGGGCATATTATGCGACGATCACTTTCATGGATTCACAAGTAGGGAAGCTGATCGATGCGGTGGATAAACTGAAACTCGCTGAAAAGACAATCATTGTGCTTTGGAGCGATCATGGCTACAATGTAGGCCAGCACGGGCAATGGATGAAACAAAGCCTTTTTGAAAATTCTGCCCGCGTTCCGCTCATAATTGTTGTGCCGGGTGGGACCAAAGGAAAAGCCTCCGGCCGAACGGTTGAACTGGTAGATATTTATCCCACGCTGGCCGAACTATGCGGTCTCGATCCGAAGCAGAATTTGCAGGGAAAGAGCTTAACCCCGCTGTTGAAAAATCCCACCGCCGTTTGGAATAAACCGGCGTATACTCAGGTAAAAAGAGGTCAGATATTCGGCAGGAGTGTCCGCACGGAGCGTTTTCGATATACCGAATGGGATGGCGGCAATGCGGGAACGGAACTGTACGATCATCACAAAGACCCCGGTGAGTTTACCAATCTGGCAAAGGATAACAATTTTATCATAACAGTTAACGAAATGGCTGCATTGTTGAAAAAGGGTTATCCGGGCGCGGTAACAGAGCAGGGAAAATGATAATTAGCTTTTTAAAGCCCAACAGGTAATCACCTGTAAGAGATTTGAAGGAGCCTGACTTTTATATGAAAAAGCCCATAACAAAGTGGGGCAAAGCAAAAGATCAGTTCCTGCCGGCCGACGAATACTGTGGCAATGGAATTGGATGACTTCAAAAAAGAAAATGCTCCCATGTACTGAGAGCATTTTCTTTTAAGCAAATTTTCTATTGTTTGACTACATGAATCGATTTACCATTGAACCTGACGATATAGATACCAGCTGGGAGATGAGTGAGGTCAACACTGGAAATTCCGTTGGCGTTTCTGATTGAATGGACTTTTTGCCCTGTCACCGCGAAAATCTGGACCTCTTCAATTTTTTCTTTCATGTCAAAACGAAGCTGTCCGCTGGTGGGATTCGGGAAAACATTTGTGATGATGTTTTTATCCAGGGTAACGGACTCGATGTGACTGAATGCAAAGGTTTCGTCGAGGTCGACCATTTTCAGGCGGTAGTAGCGTTTTGAGCCCGTCCAATCCGACGAATCGAGATAGGAATACTGACTACTGGTCAGCTTGTTTTCATGTGACTTCTGCGTTGCCAGCGTTTTCCAGTCTTTTCCGTTAGGGCTACCCTGGATTTCAAACCGGTCACTGTTTTCTTCCGTGGCGGTTTCCCAGGTCAATAGCACATTGTTTTCGATCGCTTTGGCTGAGAAACTGACTAGCGTCACCGGTAAGGCCGGCTGATTGAGGATGGTATATGACGACTGGGTATAGGTAGGAAGAAACCTCCAAGGGCCATATATCTGCCCGGTAAGTGCTTTTAGCATACTGTATTTTGCGCGGGCCCTGATTTTATTGTCGAAACCCACTTTGTTGACAGGCGTCTTAAGCTCCGTTCCCGGACCTCCCAAATCGACATATTGATTGGTTTGTCCTGAAAAGCTGGTACTGTTTGTAATAGTTCCTTCGCTGAAAAAGGCAACGGATTCTTTTTTGGTTTCCCACACCAGCCTTGCGCTATTTCTACCGAGGAATGATTTTACACGCAATCCTACTCCAAAATTAGCCTGTTGGATTTGGGTGTAATTGAGATCGGCGGCGAGATTTGAGTTGTAAACACGGAGATTGTTTCCTACCACATTTCCGCCGTGGTTGCCCTGATAGACAAAAGCCGCTCCGCCGTCAATTGACAAATTGACCCCTCCATCGTTTGATTCGTGATTGAAATTAATCATCCCAATAATGACATCACTATAACCATCCCCGTTCACATCGCCGGCGCCCGAAACAGAAACTCCCATCCGGGCCTCTTGGAAATTGCTTTCGACTGAAATGCTATTGACAGGAATAATGCCAGTGGAAGATCCGTAGTATACGAATCCGCTACCCTCATTAGGTTGGCCGCTGTCATGTTCGGGAGCGCCTACGATCATGTCACTGTATCCGTCTCCGTTCACGTCGCCCGCTCCGGCCACGGCTGCGCCATAATGTGCATCGGCTTGCAACCCTTTCAATCTGAGACTACCGTTGACTTGCGGGCCCTGGTCAGATCCGTAAAAAATGAAAGCTGCGCCCTCCGAGGACCCAGGCTTGTTGTGGTACAGGGGGGAGCCCACGAGAATTTCACTGAATCCATCCCCATTGAGATCGCCTCCGCTTGAAACAGAGAATCCCATCCAAGCGCCGGGGTCACCGGATTCGAATACATCTGATTTTGTTTTATCTATTCCGTTTTTTCCTCCGTAGTAAACAAACGCAGCACCCTCTGAGGCCTGTCCGTTGGAGAAAGTCGGTGCTCCTGTAATAACGTCGTTGTAGCCGTCACCGTTGACATCACCGGCCGAAGCAACGGAGTAGCCCATTTGCGCATTGGATTGGGTTCCCTCCAGCGCAGTATAAAAAGAACTGACGCCGGCTGTGGTTCCCTGATACACGAACGCCGCACCGCAGTTACTGCATCCTACCTTGTCAAAACCAGGGGCTCCGACAATTACGTCCCGAATACCGTCTCCGTTCACGTCGCCAGCGCCCGATACGGAAGTTCCCAGATAGGCATTGGTTTGATTGCTTTCTAATTTTTGGTTCCAAACCATGCTGACGCCGTTCAGCGATCCATGGTAAACAAATGCAGCACCGTTATCTGAGCTAGATCCGTCGTAGTATGGGGCGCCCACGATCAGATCACCGATACCATCCCCGTTCACGTCTCCGGCAGCAGACACGGAAGCACCGAATTGTGTATCTGTTTGGTTAAATTGGCTGATGTGGAGCTTGTTTGTCCAATTTTTCGGAACTCCCGCGGAGGAACCATAGTAAATGAATACCGCACCTGATTTGCCTGAACCATTGTCATATTGTGGAGCTCCAACGACGATGTCGCTAAACCCGTCTCCATTAAGGTCGCCTGCTCCGGTAACGGAGTATCCAAATTGTGCGCCGGACTGGTTGACTCCCAACATAATGGTAGGTGCGGCTAAGATACCCGAAGCAGAACCATGAAAAACGAAAGCGGATCCGTTGTCGGTGTTGGAAGCATTGTCGTATAAATTAGCACCACTGATAACATCACTGTACCCGTCTCCATTCACGTCTCCCGCACTTGCCACGGAGATACCCATCTGGGCTTCATTCTGATCTGACTCCAAGACTGCGACGTGTGAATTGATACCGGTAGCTGTACCATGGTAGACGAATGCGCCTCCTTCCTTGGATGAGCCATTGGTATAAAATGGTGCTCCTACAATGAGATCGGAAAATCCGTCTCCATCTACGTCGCCTGCACTTGCCACGGCGGTCCCAAACTCTGCGTTGGGTTGATTTGCATCAAGCGTATCTTTCGGGGTGGCCGACACTCCACCATTTGCAATACCCTGATAAAGAAAGGCAGTTCCTTTACTGTTATCATATTTCGGTGCTCCCGCGATGACGTCGCTTTGCCCGTCACCGTTATAATCTCCCGCGGAGGCTACCGACGATCCAAGTAATGCGCCGGCCTGATTACTTTCCAAGGTTGCAACAGGAACTGTTTTGATACCCATCGCAATACCCAGATAAACAAAAGCGACCCCTTCATTATCCTCGCCATTGTCGTAGTACGGAGCGCCGGCTATAATGTCGCTGTATCCATCACCATTTACATCACCAGCTCCTGCCACAGAAATCCCGAGGGCAGCTTGTGGTTGGTTACTTTCAAGGATAGTCGGAGATGCAACCAAGCCATTGGAGGAACCCAGGTAGACAAATGCAGCACCTTCCCGAAGATCATTGTTCTGATAGCTTGGAGCACCCACCACGACGTCACTGTAGCCGTTGTTATCGACATCACCTGCCAGCGCGACGCTTTTGCCGAGCTCTGCATTGGCCAAATCACTTTCGATGGTGTCGGAGGCAGTAGTGCTGACTCCGGATGGCGAGCCGTAGTAAAGGAAGATGGCCCCTTCTGATTGTTGCCCGTTCTGATAATGTGGGGCGCCTACAATAAGATCTCCAAGCCCGTCCCCATTGATATCTCCCGCGGTAGAGGCCGCATAACCGAACAGGGCATCAGAAACCTTTCCTTCGAGTTTTACCAGCGAACCGGTTTGTATACCTGTTGAGGAACCGTTATATACGAAGACGGCTCCCTGGTTAGTGATGCCATTGTCCCATCCGACTACGCCCACGACGATTTCACTGTATCCGTCGCCATTCAGGTCGCCGGCTGTCTGGACAGAGTATCCCAGATTGTCGCGCGATGTAAGGCCATATAGTTTGGTGTCCGCGTTTCCCGGATTCCCATGCGTAATGATAGGGTCGATAGTGACCGGATACACGGCATTTTCTGCTTCGACGTGTAAAATGATTTCCTGGCCTTTAAAAGACATGGAAGAGGCTAGTATCCTGCCATTTGCGTCCCAGCATTTAAGATCGCTGTAATGCAGGCCTGAGCCGTCAGGTGAATCGGACGTCGCATATTGCATGCTCAGCTCTCCGTTGGCATCCTGGGTAATCGTAGCACCGCTGGCCTTCAATTTTACTTCCAGATTCCTGGTTTTTTCGGGGGCATCATGAATGATGAAATTCTCCCGGATTCCTTGCGGACTGTTGATAAATTCTTCGGTAAACCCGGAATGCCTGATCAGCACTTGATTTTCGTCGATTTTCGAGACAGCAGTGTGCTCCGGCTGGTGAATAAGATTGCCATCGGCAAAAACTCCGCTGGTAGCGAGGGAAACCTTGAATGGACGGGCAACGTCGACACGATTTTGGATCGTCACCAAACCAGGCTGAAAGTAGCCACGCAGATTTTGGGCGCGGTTAGGAGCTTGCAATATTCCGTTGTTTTGTTCCGGGCTGATATTGTACTCCATCAACGTGATTTGGTCAAAATAGGACTGATTGTTGCTTACTTCGGAGATAGCTGAAGCTGGTACCGGCTGTTTTTTTGTTTTGCCGGAAGTGGAGAAGTGCAGGGGCAGAAACGAGCCTGCCTGGTAGAGCGAAACTGCGAGCGTCAGGCAAGCTATAAATGCATAGTGCGCGCGATGATAGATTTTTTTCATAAGTGTTGTGTACATTTAGTGACAACAGGTTGCTTTGATTTGAACTACAAATTATGGCTGGCGCTAGTTGTAATAGGAAAGGAATTACTGGTGTGCCGGTAACGATGAGTGGGCGGTAAACGAGGAATAGTTTTGACGGTTCGTTGAAGGACGCCCCACAGATTTTTTAGTCTTTGCTGATAACTTTTAGAAATGAGAAAGAGATACTTTTGCCAATTGTCCTTCGGATGGGTAGCCACACTGTTCCTGATTTGTGATATCGCCTGTGTCCAGGCCCGGAATCGCCCCAACATCGTCTTTCTTCTTACCGACGATCACCGATGGGATGCATTAGGCGCAATGGGGAACAAGGTGATCCGGACGCCACACCTGGATGCTTTGGCCAGGCGGGGCATACTTTTCAGAAACGCCCACGTAACGACTGCGATTTGCATGGTCAGCCGTGCAAGCTTGTTGAGTGGGCAATATATGTCGAGGCATGGTATCAATGATTTCAATGCGGATTTCAAACCGGTAGCATTGGCGAATACTTATCCTGCTTTGCTGAAAAAAGCCGGCTATAAGATCGGTTTTATCGGTAAGTTCGGGGTGGGGGTGATGAACCCGCCTGATACGCTTTTTGATTATTGGGCGGCTAAAAAAGAAGGACAGCCATCCTATGAACTCATCAATGGCAGCGGTCGCATCACCCACCACACAGACAGCGTTGGGAAAGATATTGCCCAATTCCTGGGCCTGTTCGCAGGTAAGGAGCCATTCTGCCTCTCAGTGAGCTTCAAAGCGCCGCACGAGCTGGACGGTAATCCGCCGAGGTATCCGGTGCAGGAACGTTTCAAGGCATTATATGAAAATGTAAAAATCCCCGATCCGGTCACTGCTGCACCACAGTATTGGGACAGCCTGCCGGCATTTTTCCGTACCGACCAAAACATCGGCCGTGACCGTTGGAAACCACTTCTATCCACGCCTGAACTCAGGCAGGAAACAACCCGTGATTATTACAGGCTCATCACAGGCGTAGATGAAGTGGTGGGAAATCTTGTAGCGCAGCTTAAAAACCTGAAAATCGACGGGAACACCATTATTATTTTCATGGGGGATAATGGCTTCTCTTTGGGAGAGCACGGGCTGGAAGGCAAGTGGTTCGGTTTCGAAGAGTCGATCCGCGTTCCATTGATCGTTTCCGGCGGAGGCGTACCGAGGCACCTGAGAGGAACATCATCCGGGCAGCTTGCATTGAATATAGACATCGCGCCGACGATCCTGTCATTTGCCGGTGTACTGCTCCCGGAAGGAATGCAGGGCTGCGATTTAATGGCTGTTGAACAAAAGAAGGCAACTCCCCGTAGCGATTACTTCTACGAACACACGTATCTGGGCAGTCCGCGGCTGCCGAAAGTGGAGGGCGTCGTAACCAACGACCTTAAATATATGCAGTACATCGAAAACGGGTATGAAGAACTCTACGATACACGAAAGGACCCGTACGAAACGACGAACCTGGCTAAAAATCCGTTAGAGAAAGCCCGGCTCGTTCAGATGAGGAAACGGTATGAGGTTTTGAAAAGCGCGGCAAAATAGCATCTGTTTTTCGGTATCTGTCTTGTCAATATTCTCCGGGACGACTGTCTTGTCAAAAATTTCTACATCCAGTTTTTTGCAGGCAATCACTTTTAAGGCTAGTTCGGTCGGGTAACCTCCAATGTAATATGCGCCATCGTAATGCCCCACCGCGAGCATGCATTCCGCCTCCTTGAGCCGGTCCATTACGAGTGTTTTTAGACCCGATACCAGAGCTAACTTCTTGGTGTGATTATTTACCCGGGATGCGTAAAACAGCAAGACACCAGTTTGGTGCTTTGATAAAAATCTATTTTAGGTCTTGATTATCATACGGTTAGTGGCTTATGTATAACCAGTATTCCTGCAAACTGAAAATTATTTTCCGACACTTTTTTCTACCTTCTTGCATTCTTAAAATCTTTAACAATCTTTGTCTATCGAATTTATAGATTTATAAAGAAGGAAGGGAGAGGTTAGGCTCTGAGATCTTCTGGCAACCTGTGACTTGTAAGGTGCCCCAGCCTAATTCTATTGATAAATCTGCGATCCAACCACCGGAGTAACGGAGTGCCTTTATCATCCCAGCCAGAAAGCTGGTTTAGGGAAAATTCGTGGCTGTGCAGAGCCATCGTGGCTGCGGACAGTGATTAAGGATTTTTGTATGCATAACCAACCACTCGATGAAGACCAGTAAACTATGCTCCTATGCTTTGGCCATTGGCCTTTCTTTCCACACATTCTGTATTCAAGCCCAACAGGCCAAAATACGCGACGGCATTTGGCGCGGCGTGTTCAAGGTAGGGCAGAATGACGTGCCTTTCAATTTTGAAGTGCGTAATGGCAATACCCCAACCCCGGTTTTTACAGCCATCAACGGCGCGCGACGGGATGAGTTCCAGGTGAGCCGGGTAGGCAACGATTCCATTCGGGTCAGCCTCAATACATTTGAAAATGCCTGGTTTGCCAAAATTCAGGCCGACGGAAGTCTTACCGGCGCGCAACGAAGCCTTGTTTCCGGTAATAGCCGCGTGTATCTGTTCGAAGCCCAGCCGGGGAGAGACTACCGCTTCACCGAACCGGGCAAGGAAATTACCCCCAAGGCAGACCTTTCAGGCAAATGGCTGGTAAAAATCCAATCGAAAGATGCTGGTGAAAAGCCGACCGACCGGGTGGCGGTTTTCGAGCAAAAAGGAAACAAGATCAACGGCATTATCCTTTCGGTCAGTGGCGACAGCCGTGAGTTGGAGGGGAACGTGAATGGAGATGAATTCATCCTCTCGGGTTTCACGGGATCAAGCCCTGCCTTGGTGAAAGGCAAGATTAATGCGGACGGATCGATATCCGGCGCGATTGGTGCTAACGCAGAGCCAATCCGTTTTGATGCTGTCAAAGACGATCAGGCTGCGCTACCCGACGCTTATGCGCTCACTTTTTTGAAACCAGGCTATGAAAAATTCGATTTTACCTTTCCTGACCTCGATGGCAAGGCCGTTTCGTTGAGCGACGAAAAATACAAAGGGAAAGTGGTAGTGATCGAGATTATGGGCACGTGGTGCCCCAACTGCATCGATCAGGTGACTTTCCTGGCGCCCTGGTTCAAAGAGAACAAAAGCAAAGGTGTGGAAGTGATAGGCCTGGCGTTCGAAGCAAAAGATGATCTTGCATTTGCCAAAAACACACTCACGAAGCTCAAAAACCGCTACGATATCCAATATGATCTGCTGTTTGCGGGCAAAGTCGGCGGTAATGTGGTGGCAGAGAAGCTGCCCGCTATCGACAAGTTCCTCGCATATCCGACGACGATCATTGTTGGTCGCGATGGCAAGGTAAAGGAGATTCATACCGGCTTTTCCGGCAAAGGAACGGGGCAGTTTTACGAGGATTATGTGACCAAATGGAATGCCGATCTGACGAAACTGATCGCAGAGCCGCTGCCATAACGGGCTGATTATAATTCATTCAACAAACTAATTCACAGAGGTATATGGAAATCTATTGTGACAACGCGGCGACAACGGCGCTGGACCCGGAAGTGATTGAGGCGATCCTGCCATTTCTGACCACACATTATGCAAATCCCTCTTCAGCACACGGTCCGGGCCGTAAGATCAGGGAAACGATCGAACAGGCGCGGCGTACCGTGGCGGGCCTGTTGGGTGCATTACCGGAAGAGATCGTTTTTACTTCCGGGGCAACGGAAGGCATCAATCTTGCCATTACCGGTGCCATTCAGGGGTACGAGCTCAGTCACGCCATTACGAGCCGCATCGAGCATAAAGCGGTGTTGCAAACCCTGCAGCGCCACGAAAAAGAGGGGGATATTGAAACCAGTTTCGTAAAACTCGACGAGCGGGGTAATGTGGATTTGTACCATCTCGAAAACCTCCTGCGCGCCAACCCGCGCACGCTCATCGCGCTCATGCACGGGAATAACGAGATTGGTAATCTTACGGATATTCACGCGATAGGCGTCCTGGCCAGACGTTATGGAGCTGTTTTTCTGACAGATACCACTCAGACAATAGGCAAAGCGCGCTTCGATCTGCATGATGCCGACATTGATTTTTTGGTAGGTTCCGCACATAAGTTCCATGGTCCCAAAGGAGTCGGCTTTGTTTATATTAATCAAAAACACCATTTGAAACCGCTGATCTACGGCGGCGGGCAGGAGCGGGGCCAGCGCGGGGGAACGGAGCACGTGACAGGCATTGTCGGTCTGGCCAAAGCGCTAGAAGTTGCCTACCGCGACCTTCCCCAGAGCCACTCCAAAATCTCCAAACTGAAACAATACCTGATTTCCAAACTGGCAATCTCGGGAATCGATGGTATTTGTTACAATGGCGAAAGCAAGTCGGCCGAAAACAGTGTGCCGGCTGTGCTCAGCGTCTCATTTCCCTGCCTCGCTACAGGCAGCGTCGTCAATAGCCTGGACCAGATCGGTATTGCGGTTTCAGGTGGCAGTGCGTGCTCGGGCGGGGGCGCATCGCACGTGATCCGGGCGCTTGCGTGTGAGGCCGATAAGGAGAATGTCCGCTTTTCATTCAGCAAGTTCAATACCTTCGAAGAGCTTGATCGCGTCGTAGAGGCTGTGGCCAGGATTTATGAAGCTGAACCTTCTTTCGCTTCCAGAACCGGTTGGAAGCGCATTGCCAGCTGGGCTTAGACGAGTTCGCTATTCTATCTTTAATGCAATTTTCTGGAACTTCCCCGATCGTCCGCAGTGTTACTACTTTTATATACAAAGTCTATTAGTAAAATAGATTATTAATTTCCACATCATGAAGAAAAATTTAGTACTTATCTTCCTTCTGTACAGTGCTTTACAGACCTACTCATCCCTGGCACAAAGCGTTAGTGTAACCGGAAAGGTAACTTCCAAAACAGACGGTGAGGCATTGCCGGGTGTTACGATCCTCGTCAAAGGCACATCCAAAGGCACGGCTACCAATGTGGATGGCAATTATTCCATTGAAACAGAGCCGGGCTCCATCTTGAAATTTTCGTTTATCGGTTTAAAATCCATAGAACTACCTGTCCCTCAAAACGGTCGCCTCGACGTGCAGCTGGAAAGCGATGAAACGATTTTGCAGGAAGTCGTAGTAACGGCATTGGGCATTGCAAAAGAGAAGAAATCGCTGGGTTATGCGGTGCAGGAATTGCAGACCAAAGACGTGGCCGAAGCGCGCGAAGGAAACCTGGTGAATGCATTGTCGGGCAAGATAGCGGGTGTTAATATCACCAACAGCCAGGGCGGCATGGGGTCATCGCGGATCGTGATCCGGGGAGAAACATCCATTGCGGGCAACAACCAGCCGCTGTTTGTGGTGGACGGTATTCCGGTCGACAACTCTCAGCTGGGAGCGGGTGCGAATGGCTCACGCGATTTCGCGAATGCGATTGCCGACATTAATCCCAACGACATCGAGTCCATCAGCGTTTTGAAAGGACCTAATGCCGCGGCGCTTTATGGTTCACGGGCGTCCAATGGGGTGATCCTGATCAAAACCAAGAGCGGAAAATCGGGCCAGAAGGGGCTGGGCGTGAATCTGAACTTCGGATATTCTTCCGAAAAACTGCTGGTGCTGCCTGACTACCAGAATGTATTCGGACAGGGAACGGGCGGTGCTTTCTCCTATGTGAATGGCAAAGGCGGCGGTATCAACGATGCGACCGACGAAAGCTGGGGCCCCAGAATGGACGGTCGGCTGATCCCGCAATTTTTTTCCAACGGCGAGGCGGTACCTTTCGTAGCGCATCCTGATAATGTCAAAAACTTCTTTGAAACCGGCCATACCCGCACCACCGGCGTATCGGTATCCGGCTCCAACGAAAAACTGGACTACCGGTTCTCCTTCAATAATAGCAAGCAGACAGGCGTGATCCCGAATACGGATATTTCCAAAAATTCATTCGGTGTCAACACCACTTATCGCATTAATGATAAACTGACGCTCTCCACCAGTGCGAATTTTGCCCGTAACAGTTCGGATAACTTACCCGGTACCTCGGGGAGAGGAAGCAGTGTCATGCTGCAATTCCTGTGGTTTGGGAGGCAGGTGGATACTGAGCTGTTGAAGGACTATAACAAGGGCGGTTTCGACTATAACTGGAACCACAGCTATTACAGCAATCCGTACCTGTTGCAGTATGAAAACACTGCCCAGCAGCGCCGCGACCGTTTTTTCGGGAATGTCAACCTTTCCTATAAAGTTACCGACTGGCTTACCGCCAATGTCCGCACAGGTAACGACTACTATAACGACAAACGCAAATTCCGCGTCGCTTACGGCACCAACGGTACACCGTTCGGGTCTTATACCGAGGACAGTTATGTGGTGAATGAGAATAATACGGACTTCAACCTTAATTTCCGCAAAGCGCTGAGCGATGACTTCGAACTCGACTGGCTGGTAGGCGGTAACCTCCGCAGCAATTTCAACGAACAAAACTTCCAGCAGGCACCCAAGCTTGCCGTTGCGAATCTTTATACGCTCAACAACTCCCGTGATCCGCTCGTATCCTATAATGTACTTCGCAAGCAGAAGGTTTACAGTGCTTTCAGTTCCGCCCAGCTGGGCTTCCGGAACTATGCGTTCCTGAACCTGACGGCACGTAACGACTGGTCGTCGACATTACCGCAGGGAGACAATTCTTACTTCTATCCCTCCATTAATGCGAGCCTGGTGCTGACGGACGCATTCGATATCAAAAGCAACGTTTTGACCTATGCGAAATTACGCGGTGGCTGGGCAGAGGTAGGGAAGGACACGGACCCTTATCAGCTGATCAATACCTATCCGTTCAACCAGCCATTCGGCAGCGCGCCGTTGCTGACAGTTTCCGATGTATTGCTGAGTGCCGATCTGAAACCCGAGATCACACGTTCCACCGAAGTAGGTGCCGATGTCGCATTATTCCGCAACCGCGTGAGACTGGATGTGAGCTACTATAATACAGATAGTTATAACCAGATCCTGCGCGCGGATGTGAGCCCCGCTACCGGCTATAAGCAAAAGCTCCTGAATGCGGGGCATATTAATAACCGTGGTGTAGAAGCCATGCTGAATGTAAAGGCCATTGAAACCACTTCCAGTTTCCGCTGGGATGTCGGGATCAATTTTTCAAGAAACCGCAGTAAGGTGGTAGAACTGGACGATGAAGGCTTTCTGAACGATTACAAATTGGGGACAAATGGTGTGACGGTGTATGCAAGCAAAGGCCTGGGCTATGGCGCATTGTTCGGCTCGGCATTCGCGCGGAACGAAGCAGGAGAGCAGATCATCGGTTCCAACGGGATTCCGACCAAAGATCCAAACCTGAAAGTACTCGGACATTATACGCCGAAATGGATGGGTGGTGTCACCAACTCGTTCTCATTCAAAGGATTTAATCTGAGCGTACTGATTGATACCAAGCAAGGCGGCTCCATTTACTCCGCTACCAATGCAACGGGTCGCTATACAGGTGTTTTGAAACAGACATTGCCCGGTCGCGATGCCGAACATGGCGGCTTAACCTACTACTACCCGGGTAACAACAAATCTGGTGTGGCTGTGCAGGTCGAGAACGGAGCAGCGGCACCCGGGGGGGCGATCGTGTATGATGACGGTATCATCGCAAAAGGCGTAACGACCGATGGCAAACCGAATAGCACCATCGTTCCGGCAGAACGCTACTATAAGGGGGTATACAGCAACAGTGCCGGTATCAACGAAGCCAGTGTTTTCGACGCTTCATTTATCAAGTTAAGGGAGGTTAAATTCGGTTATGCATTCCCGCAGGCGCTGATTTCCAAATACAAGATGCAAAGCCTGATCCTGTCATTCTACGGCAGAAACCTGGCGTTCCTGCAAAAGAAAGCGGACAATATAGATCCGGAAACGGCATTCAGCACCGCCAACACCGGTCAGGGGCTCGAATCATTGCAGCTTCCGACTACTGCTTCTTACGGGTTTAATCTTTCCATAGGCTTCTAAATCGACCATTAAAATGTTTAAAAATATTATTTCAAAAGGAATTGTGATTGCTGCGACCGGTCTGCTGCTGACCGCCTGCCAGGATGAGCTGGAAAAAACGAACCAGAACCCCAATGAGGCGATCGACGCGCAGCCGGATTACGTACTGGCCAACGCGATCAAGTCCACGGCCGACATTACGCTCGGTTCGGACGCATCAATGGAAACGACCACGCTGTTTATCCAGCATTGGGCCAAAATTCAGTACACTGACCCCGATAAATATACGGTGAGTATTACCAATGTGCAGAACGTCTGGACGAACCTGTATTCGCAGGGGCTGACGGACTTTGCAACGGTGATCAAGATCGGGGAGAAGACGGGTAATGTGAATTACCAGGCTGTGGGTCTGATCCTGAAATCGTGGTCATTCCAGTTGCTGACAGATTTGTACGGAAGCATTCCTTACAGTCAGGCATTAAAACTGGAAACCACCCTGACGCCCAAATACGATGACCAGAAGGATGTGTATATCGGATTGCTGAACGACCTGAAAAAAGCAGCTGATCTGATCGATCCGGCAGGCAGCCCGATCAGCGGAGATTTGGTGTACAATGGCAATCTGAACAAATGGAAAAAGTTTGCGAACTCCCTGCGCTTGCGTATTGCGTTGCGCATTGCGGACAAAGATCCGGCGACAGCCAAGGCTGTCGTGGCGGAACTCGCCCCAAACAGAAGCGGATTGATCGCCTCGAACGACGAAATTGCCCAGCTGGTATACCTGGCTTCCCCGAATCAGAATCCGGTGGCCCGCGATCGTGAAACGCGCGACGATTACCGGGTCAGCAAATCGGTGATCGATAAGTTGCAGGAGCTGAAAGACCCGCGGCTCGCCGTTTTTGCCAACAAGACCGTCGATGCTACGCCGACAGGTTACATCGGTGTGACGAATGGGCTCCCTGCGGATTCGGCAGCGAAACTGGGTTTCACCAAAACATCCAAACTCGGCGATTACTTTACAGCGCCTACGTCCCCGGCCGTTTTCCTGAACTACGCCGAAGTGCTTTTCAACCTGGCAGAAGCTGCGCAGCGTGGTTTCATTTCCGACAATGCCGCCGAGCTTTACAAAGCAGCCGTAACCGCATCGTTGCAGCAGTTTAAAGTAGGCAATGCCGAGATAGCGGCTTACCTGGCACAGCCCTCAGTCGCCTACAACGCCTCCAACTACAAGAAATCGATCGGAGATCAGAAGTGGCTGGCATTGTTCAGTCAGGGCCTGGAAGCATTTGCAGAATGGCGCCGGCTGGATTATCCGCAGCTGAAACCGGCTTATGCGGGTGTTTTGAACGGTAAAATTCCCTCCCGACTGACTTACCCCACCGGTGAGCAGGCATTGAATGCAGCCAGCTATAAAGCGGCCGTCGCAGCGCAGGGAGAAGACCGGCTTACAACCAAACTCTGGTTCGACGCTTTCTGATTAACAAAATTTAATATGCCCAATTGGCACCAAACCGTGCCTAATCGCGTAACAATAATAGGCGGTCGGCTTCCGGACAATGTTTCCGCAAGCCGACCGCCAGTAAAATTCTCAACAAACCACTTAAACGTTAGCACAATGAGCAAAACCTTTTTCCTCCGGATCATCTACCGGAATGCCGTGAGTCTGCACAAAATCACTTCGAGTGTGGAGTCTGTGAAAGGCGCGAAGATCAAACACCTGAATTTTATCAGTAAGGGTAGAAGTTTTGTGGGAGTGATCGCTTTTGAGGCGTCCCAACTGATCGATTTCGAGAAAATCATGGTGCTGATCCGCCGCAACCGCGACATTTCGGAAGTGGAGCGAATTATGGATGCCTCCTTGTGTTGATGCATGTGATCAGAATGTGATCCCAAATTGAAATCCAACAGTGACGGAAGCCGGGTGCCCGTTCCCGAAGCGGAATGGCACCGGTACCGCCACAAAGTAGCCGCTGTTCTTGTTTTTCTTCACGATCTTGTTCAAAACCGGTGTAAAGCCGTATCTCCCGGCCGTTTCGAATGCGGCCCGTCCGGCGAACATGAGTCCGGGCGCCAGTGTCACCAGCACGCCCGGATGAAAGAGAAAGTTGGCCATCTTGCTCGTCCCTTTTCCCGCCCTTATCAATGGCACAAATTCCGCTGAAAATCCGATTTTCGGAGTTTTCCAGATGTTGATGCCGGTAGGCAACCCCACTACATAATAGCTGTCGAAGTTGGTGGTAGTACCCTCGTTACTAAATGTCACAATGGGATGCTGCCTGGCTCAACACTTCCGTTTCGGGCGTAAATAATCTACGCCGCCGGATCTAGAAAGTGCCGGATAAGCCATGTGCTTGCAATGCGGTCAATCTTGAGCAGTTCACGGGAGATCCATTTCATTGAATGATGTGAAGTTATGTTTTCAAATATAGGCAACCGATTGCTATGAATACAAAATGCCGCAAACTGATAATCTGCGCATTATTTGAATGTAATTTAGGTAATAACTAGCAGGAAGCCGCTACTTGTTTGGGCTTTCTGTATTGGTGCAGGTTAACAAGCAAAACGCTGCCCAGAATCACGATCAGGCCGGAGATTTGCATGGGTGTAATGGACTCATGGGCGAAGAAAATACCCAGCAGTACCGCCACAACCGGGTTTACGTACGCATAAGTGCTCACTTTGGTGGCGGGCTGAACTTTGAGCAACCATACATAAGCACTGAAGCCGGCAATGGAGCCGAAAGCGATCAGATATGCTGCGGCGAGCCACGCGTCGGTCGGAACCGTAGCCAGATTTATCGAGCTCCATTCCCCGGAGAGAAGACTGCCGGGGATAAACGCAATACCGGCTGCCAGCATTTGCCAGGTCGAATTGACGGTAGCGGAGTTGGAAACCGAATTGTATTTGGAATACAACGAACCTCCCGCCCAGGCCATGGAGCCAATGACGACGAGCACCATCGCAAAAAGATCGCGGCCACTGTTGAGGGACGACATGGTCGCCATGATTTTTTCACTGAACAATAAAACCACCCCTGCGAAACCGATCAGTAAGCCTACGATCGTGGACCTATTACTCAAATTTTCAGACCATTTCGGTTTGTCCAGCAACACAAACCAGAGCGGGGAGGAAGATACCATAATGGCCACCATCGCACTTGGCAGGAATTGTTCGACCCAGATCACGACACCGTTTCCGACGAATAAAAGCAATAAACCCGTCACAATGGCGGGTTTCATTATTTTCCAGGAAAAGATGTTTTCGCCTTGCATGACGCTCCATCCCAGCATCAGTAGGCCTGCGATGATAAAACGAAATGCACCCAGAAAGAACGGCGGAAAGCCGGCCAGTGCGCGCTGGATGAAGAAGTAGGTAGATCCCCAAACGATGTACACGGTAGCGAAGGCGATCACCACCATGAGTGTGGACGGAGCTTTTGTTGATGTTTGCATGGCGATTTCATTTAATTGGTATAACGATTTGTTGCTCTTCCTTGACCGTTTCGAGAACGATCGTCGTGCGTGTGGACAGGATATTCGGTATTTTGCTGAACTTATTGCGCATCAGATCCATCAGCGATGCCGAATCGGCCGTCCGGACTTTCACCATGTAGCAGTCTTCGCCCGCAATGTGGTGTACTTCCTGGACTTCGGGAATCTTCGCCAGCTCCTTGGCCGTATTATTGCTGCCCATTCCTTCAGAGGACTTCATCGAAATGAATGCCAGTAGGGTCTGGTGCAAGGCCACGGGATTGATCCGGGTCGTGTATTTGAGAATGACCTGTTTTTGTTCCAGCTTTTTAACCCTTTCCAGCACGGCGGAAGGCGCCATTTCCAGTTCGCGGGCAAGGTCCGCATTGGTCATACGCGCATTCTCCTGCATAAGGCTGAGAATGTTCAGGTCTATTTTATCGAGAATGATATCTGTTCCGTTCATCATTCTGTAAAGTTATCGTTATTCCGAATAATATTCAATATTGTGGTTTCATAATTGAATATAGTTCTTTGTATACACGATTGTTTCGTGAAAAGTTCGATCGTGTCCCTGTTTTTCAGATTTTTTTTGAAGGCATTGGGTCGATATCGTAGAATGTGCCGATCCCGAAATTTTTCATATTTGTAAGTCACTGATTTCTAAACTCCGTTGCCCATGAAACGTACCTTTTTTTTCATCGCGTGGATGGCCTGTCAGGTAACCCTGGTGAAGGGCCAGATTGATACAAAAGCCACGCCGGAAGCGAGAGCTTTGTACCGCAACCTGAAAAGACTTTCGGAAAATCACATTCTGCTCGGTCATCAGCACGCGACCGAGTACGGGCATGGCTGGGCCGGCGACGAGGAGCGGTCGGATGTGAAATCGGTGACGGGTTCTCATCCTGCGGTGATCGGCATTGACCTGATGGGTTTTTCCGGGCAGCCGGCAGATGCCGTTGCCAAGAATGTAGCAGCAATCCGAAAAAATGTGGTCGACACCTATAATCGCGGGGGCATTACCACGGTGGCCTGGCATTTTTCTAACCCGGCTTCCGGCGGCGGCTTTTACTGGAAAGATTCGGTGTCGGTGGCGGCGATGAAGCTCATCAAGCCCGGCGGCTCGCATCACGAGCAATACAAGCTGATCCTCAAAACGATCGCGGATTTTGCACATTCGGTGAAAGGTAAGGATGGCACCCTCGCCCCGATGATTTTCAGGCCGTTCCATGAGTTCGACGGGGATTGGTTCTGGTGGGGCAAGAAACATACTGCTAAGGAGGATTTTATTGCAGTCTGGCGGTTTACGGTCTCCTACCTGCGCGACGAGCTGGGTGTTCACAACTTCCTTTACGCATTCTCGCCCGACAATAAATTCAGTTCCCAGACCGAATTCCTCGAAAGATATCCCGGCGACGAATGGGTGGACATGGTGGGGATGGACAACTACGGTGACTTTGGCCGGGATGGGAAATATAACCTGGAAGCAGGCCTGAAGAAGCTTGTTATCGTTTCGGATTACGCCAAAAAAGCGGGCAAACTTGCCGCGTTCACCGAAACCGGTCTCGAAAGCATTCCAAACCCCGTCTGGTGGACGGAGGTACTCCTCAAAACGCTGAAAGCGGAAAAGCTGAACCTCGCCTACGTGCTCGTATGGCGCAACGACACCAGGAGTCCGACGCACTATTATGCGCCATTCCCTGGACAAGTCAGCGCCCCGGATTTTGTGAAGTTTTACAATGATCCTTATACATTGTTTGAGAAGGATTTGAAGGAGGTGTATAAATGAGATATACTAGATGATAACCGAGTGTATGCCTTTAGTTAACCGACATTGTGCCGTAGCACATTAAGCATGAATCGAGGGTTAAGGCTTGCCTAACATTGCGGAAAACTTTTTAGCAATGAAAACACAAGCATCATCAAGACTGGCTTACTTTTTAATTATATCTCTCTCCTCCTTAGGGGTTTTGTCTTGTAGTAGCCATGATGCCGCTCCCAAGGCAGAGCTCGCATTTCAAACGGGGCCTGTTACTTTTATGGCGTTGGGTGGAGTTATCAATACTTTTCGGGTGGTATTCGATGAGCTGGGAGATAAACCTATAGAGGAATATGGAATTGTCTACACGTTTGACGAGGATGTAAAGGATAAATATCCGGACTTAACAGATAAAAAAGTCGTATTTGATCTGCCCGCTAAACAATATACTAATGAGAAAACAGCAAATGTCGGGTTTCCGGCAGGAGCGCATTGGTTTGGTTACCGGGCCTATGTTAAATTGAAAGATGCTGGCATAAAGTATGCGGAACCCGTAATTATGACTTTTTAGGTCACTAATCATGCAGCACCTGCTCCTGAAACTTCTGCGTCACGAGGTGATAATTGAATAGCTCTACGAGATCGATCAGGATCGCGTTCTGATCGTTGGCATTCAGATAGGCCTTTACTTTCCGGACGAAATCGTACAGTGGCTCATAATATTTATGCCCGGTTTCTTCCTGGAATTCCTGGATCGTGAAAGCATTTCCTTTTTTCAGGATCATGTATACCGCGATGAAAAAGTAGGAGATCGGCAGCTTGCTGCCTTCGAGAACGGTTCCGCTTTGTAACGTTGTCCGGAAGCGGCATTGTTTGCATTGAAACTGCTGCTTGGGAGCGAGCCAATAATGGTGGGTCCCGCCACATTTCTTGCAGGTAATACCTTTCCTTAGTCTGAAATCCTTGAACGCCTCTGCTGCCAGTTCCTCGTTCTTATATATGTCTACCAGATTGCCCGCTTGCATAATGAATATATCCTTTTAGATTTTCAAAGCTAGCAAAAAAGATTAAATAATATAAAGTCTATGGAATTAATATAGAATAATTTTCGGTGGTATGCTTCCCAATCCTTCAATCCACAAAACCTATTAAAACCATAGAAATGTACGCCGAATTAAAAGTGGTCATGAGTTGTTTTTGTGTGATAATATTTTAATAAATGTAAGGATAATTGGAATATGATGTAATTTTCTTTGGCGAGCAGTGGGCGAGGTAAATGAGATGGGGATCACGATGTGGCAGGTTGCGTGTTTCGCGGATCACGCCAGTTTTAGTTGACGTATGTTTGTGATCGGTTGTCTGATAACGCCTTGGCTTGCATACGGGCGCAATGCAGCACGTTTTTCATTATAATCAATCATAACAGAATGGCTAAGTTAAATCAAAATCAAACTGCTTTGGGCGATGTTGCTGCAAGGCAGCTGGCGATTGCAACCAGGACCGTCCCGCAGTTCGAGTCCATAACCCCCCGCTGGCTGACACACTTATTGAACTGGATTCCTGTTGAATCCGGCGTTTATCGGTTGAATAAAGTGAAAGAGGGAAGCACCGCGGAAGTGGATTGTTCCGGACGCGACGAGCGCGAACTGCCTCATACCTTTATTGACTATGTCGAAAATCCGAGAGAGTATAACCTAACGGCCGTTAATACCGTACTGGATGTTCATACCCGTGTTTCTGACCTGTATAGCAAACCCTACAACCAGATCAGCGAGCAGCTTCGCCTCACAATCGAGAGCATTAAGGAGCGGCAGGAGAGCGAGCTGATCAACAACCAGGAATACGGGTTGCTGGCAAGTATTGCCGACAAACAGAAGGTATCCACCCGCCTAGGCCCGCCAACGCCGGATGATCTCGATGAATTGCTGACTAAGGTCTGGAAAGAACCCGGTTTCTTTCTTTTGCACCCTAAGGCGATTGCGGCGTTCGGTCGCGAATGTACCCGCAAAGGCGTACCACCACCGACGATCTCCCTTTTCGGGTCGCAGTTCATCACCTGGCGGGGTATTCCGCTTATTCCTTCCGACAAAGTTCCTATTGAGAATGGCAAGACCAAAATCCTGCTGCTACGGACGGGTGAAAGCCGCCAGGGCGTCGTCGGACTTTACCAGCCAGGTCTGCCGGGAGAGCAATCACCTGGACTATCGGTAAGGTTTATGGGTATCAATGACAAGGCCATTGCTTCTTACCTGGTGTCGCTGTATTGTTCACTGGCGGTACTGGTAGACGACGCGATTGCAGTGCTGGAAAACGTAGAAATAGGTAACTATCATGAGTATAAATACTGACGGTTTTCCGGACAGCCATTCGGCAGGTTTGCCTGACGTAGCGGCACTGGAACACCTTGCCAATGAACTTTTCAAGGCTTTGCCGGGAGAAATACCGTCACCGGTGTTCTCGCCGCACCTGGAAGATCATCCCAGGATGCAGAAAATGCTGGAGGCCATGCAAGGTGGGAGCGCGCAATCGCCCGCTCATCATCAGGATTTCGACATAGCTGCGCCGCAAACGAGCCTTCCCGATCCGCATTTTACGGATGGCAAGGTACCTCCTTCGGCAGCCGGAACCGGCATATCACCCGGAAACACAGCCGCGGCACCGGTTTCGCAGGCGCAGCATCTGCCTTATTCGCCAGGCGCGGAGCATGATCTGAGCAGTGTGCTCAAAAAGATACCCGATTACAGTCAGGTACCTTATGCCGGTGGATCAAGCAGCAATCCGTCATACTATTTTTTGAATGAGAATCTGACGGACAGATCAAATATTCCTGGTATTTCCAGTCTGATACCAAGATCTTTTTCGCCTTTTTCGGCAGGAAATATCCATGTGGGAAGCGAACGCGATCAGTTGGGGCAGCCCGTACAATCTCCGATCGGCAGCATACCGTTTGATATCAATAAAATCCGTTCTGATTTTCCGATTTTTCGGGAACGTGTGAACGGTAAGCCACTGATATGGTTTGACAATGCGGCCACTACTCAGAAACCGCAGCAGGTGATCGACCGCGTCAGCTATTTTTATGAACACGAGAATTCCAATATCCATCGCGCGGCCCACGAGCTGGCAGCGCGCGCTACGGATGCATATGAGGGGGCAAGGGAAAAAGTAAGGGCATTCCTGAATGCCGGGTCCGTAAACGAGGTGGTGTTTGTCCGGGGAACCACCGAGGCGATCAATTTGATAGCGAAAACCTGGGGGGATCAAAACCTGAACGCCGGGGACGAAATCATCGTCAGCCACCTCGAACACCATGCCAACATCGTCCCCTGGAAGCAGTTGGCCGATAAAAAAGGGTTAAGGCTTCAGGTCATCCCGGTGGACGACGACGGGCAGGTCCTGCTCGACGAGTACGCCCGGTTGCTGAACCCAAAAACCCGATTGGTTTCATTTACACAGGTATCCAATGCGCTGGGTACGGTTACGCCGGCGAAGCAGATCATTGAAATGGCCCATTCCGTTGGTGCCAGGGTGTTGCTGGATGGAGCCCAGTCGGTCTCGCATATGCGTACCGACGTGCGTGGGCTGAATTGCGACTGGTTTGTTTTTTCCGGTCACAAAGTTTTTGGCCCGACCGGCATTGGCGCGTTGTATGGAAAGGAAGACCTGCTCAATGCGACGCAACCTTGGCAAGGAGGAGGCAATATGATCGTCGACGTGACTTTTGAGCATATTCAGTACCATAAAGCGCCAGCCCGTTTTGAAGCAGGTACCGGAAATATTGCGGATGCCGTGGGATTGGGGGCGGCCCTGGATTATGTGACGGGAATTGGAATAGAGCTAATCCACCAGTACGAGCATTTCCTGCTGGAATATGCTACCCATTTGATCAAAGACGTTCCGGGCTTGCGGATCATTGGCACGGCAAAGGAAAAGGCTTCCGTACTGTCATTTGTCCTAAATGGCTATAAAACGGAAGAGGTGGGTGCTGCATTGAATCAGGAAGGCATCGCCGTGCGGTCTGGTCACCATTGTGCACAGCCCATTCTGCGCCGGTTTGGTGTTGAAACGACCGTCCGTCCGTCACTTGCATTCTACAACACCTGTGCAGAAGTGGATACGATGATAGGGGTGTTGAGGAGGCTTTCGGCAACCGGCGGTCGGCGATCGGCGCATAGTGATTTTGCAGGTTTTAATCGAGTAGTGTAGTATCTAAAAAAGCCCTTGAAGTCCGACAGCCGAAAGCTGACAGCCGAAGTCTCCATGTCCCCGTCACTCATCGATCTTCTTAAAAAAACACATCATGCCGAATGGGAGGCGACCCCTTCCTGGCATGATGCCACAGCCTGGCTCGACGATCTGATCCGGTTTTTGTTTCCCAGCAATCATTTACCCAAGAAAACTTCCTACGAGGGTATTCTTAAAAAGAACCGGATCGATCTGGAAAACATTCTGCTCAGCTACCTCGACCCCAGGAAAATGGAGATCGAACAAACAGTAGCCTCCTTTTACGAGTCACTGGAGACGATTTACAAAAACCTGCGGCTCGACGCGAGTAAAATACATGCGTATGACCCCGCAGCCACCAGTGTGAACGAGGTGATCGTTTCCTATCCGGGTTTTTATGCCATTGCGGTCTACCGTATCGCAAATCATCTCAGTACCTTGCAAATCCCTGTTCTGCCCCGTATCCTGGCGGAGTACGCGCACGGGAAAACAGGTGTGGATATTCACCCTGCCGCCACCATCGGAGTTCCTTTTATGATCGATCATGGCACAGGCATTGTGATAGGGTCCACGGCGGTGATCGGGAAAAATGTCAGTATTTATCAGGGTGTTACCCTCGGAGCATTGCAGGTCGCGAAGGAGCTTTATAATACCAAAAGACATCCTACCGTCGAAGACAATGTGATTATTTATGCCAGGACAACCGTTCTGGGAGGAGACACGGTGATAGGGGAAAACAGTGTGATCGGTGGAAGCGTTTTTCTTACAAGGAGCGTCGAGCCCGATTCCCAGGTGTTCAATACGCATCAATTGAGGATTACGCGGAAAGGGTAGGAAGGGCAAGGCGGCCGGCAATCAGCTTTCGAATTTTGGTTTACGGCTAAATTTGGCGAGATTACGCCCAAAGCAAACGCCTAAACTTAAAGCCAGAGGCCGATCGCCCATAGCCCCCGTCATGTTCCTCGACCGCAATACGATCAAACTGCTGAGAATACCCTTTTCTTTTCTTCTGGCCCCGCTGTTTCTCTTCGCTTACAGCCAGGCCGACAGCGTCGTGCACCGGCAGGCATTATGGAGCTTCCTGATCGTTCATTTGCTCGTTTATCCGGCCAGCAATGGCTACAACAGCTATATTGATCGCGATGACGCGAGTATTGGCGGGCTCGAAAAACCGCCGCTTCCCACCATTCAACTCTTTTATCTTACGCTTTTTCTCGATGCGGTCGCAACCCTGTTGGCATTGATTTTCGTAAACACCTTGTTTGCGATCTGTCTGGTGCTTTACATTGCGGCATCACGGGCATATAGCTCACGGCAGATCAGGCTCAAAAAGTATCCGGTTATCGGTTTTCTGACGGTTGTGATTTTCCAGGGGGCATTTACGTACTATATGTCTATTGCCGGAATTTCCGGTGCGGCATTACGGCTGGATACCACTAACGTATATGTGTTGCTTGCCTGTTCATTCCAGATTGCGGGTGCCTATCCGCTGACGCAGATCTATCAGCATGAGCAGGACCTGCGTGACGGTATCACAACGCTGAGCTATAAGCTGGGATATATTGGCACGTTTCTGTTCACATCGGCGATGTTTGTGCTCTGCAATGTGTTTTATTATTTGTATTTTACATCCAGGGACCTTGGAATGATTTTTTTTATTGTCCAGGTTTTCTTCTTCCCCATCATAGCCTGGTTCTGCATTTGGTTTTGGATGGTTTGGAAGGATCGCAGACAGGCTAATTTCAAGAATACGATGCGGATGAACTGGATCGCCGCGATTTGCATGAATAGTTGTTTCATTGTATTAATTATTATCAACAGAATTCCATTGAGTTATCTATCCGCTATTGAAACAGCCGTTCCGGATTATGGGTATACACAGGAAGTGCTCACCGATTTTTATCTGCGTTCCACGGACGATCCGAGCACCAGGCGGAAGATCAGGATCGTAGCGGGCAAGACAGGCATCGAGAAGCGTTATTCCGTGATTGCCGATTTCGATAAGAACCCCGAACAGTTCGAATTCTTCAACCGCTCTGCATCTTTGCTGCCGGAGCCTACGCTTACGCAACGGATGCAGCTGTATCAGTTACATGCTACTGCTTTATCCCGCAAAGCCATTGAGCAGATACCGGATTTTGATCAAATCAAAAAATCAGTTACACACCTTATCACTGTGACCTGCACTGGCCTTTTTGCGCCCGGACTGGACGTAGAACTGATGCGCGAGTTGAAACTGAACCCGACGATCGAGCGCAGCAGCGTGAACTTTATGGGGTGCAACGCAGCCATTCTGGCGCTGAAAAGTGCGGATGCGATCTGTCGTGCGCACACCAATGCGAAAGTACTGGTGGTGTGTACGGAACTATGCTCTATCCACTTTCAAAAGCGGTACAACGACGATTACCTTTTATCGAACATGCTTTTCGGTGACGGATCGGCCGCGGTCATTGTATCGTCGAGGCCAGACGATGCGCACCTCCATCCCGTCCAGATCGATGCATTTCATTCAATGATCCTGCATAATGGCTATTCGGATATGGCCTGGCAATTGTCGGAAACGGGCTTTATCATGAACTTGTCGTCGTACGTGCCCGACCTGATCCGGAATAATATCCGGCCGATGGTCGATGCGGTCGGGCTGAAACCCGGAGATTTCCGGCATTGGGCCGTCCATCCGGGTGGCAAGCGCATTATCGATGATTTTGCAGCTGCCCTTGAGTTGGATAAATGTATGATGGCGCCAGCTTACGATGTGCTTCGGAATTATGGTAACATGTCGTCACCCACGGTCTTGTTTGTGTTGAAGGAGGTGTTGGCCAAAGCAAAACCGGAGCATAAAGGTAACCGCATTTTCAGCGCGGCATTTGGGCCTGGTTTGAGTATCGAAACCATGCAGTTGCGGTATGTTTGAGGTGAGAAGTCTGCAGAAGGAACTCCTCGATCGGGATGACATTCCCAGGGACGATCTTTTTCAGAATCTGCGCGAACTCGATTTTATCAATCACTGGCTGGGCGGCTACAATATATCGTTCGACGCATTAAAAAAAGTGCTTAAGAGGGGCCGGGCGTACACCGTGGTAGATATCGGCTGCGGTAGCGGAGATACCCTCAGGCGCATAGCGCATTGGAACCGGAAAGCCGGGTTTGACCTCGATCTGTACGGAATCGACCTTAAACAGGATTGCATCGAATATGCCAGCCGAAACTTGGAGGGCGAACGGGTGGTGCTCATTCATGACGATTATCGCAATGCCGGGCAACACCTTCCGAAAATCGATATTATCCATGCCTGTTTGTTTTGTCACCACCTGTACGATGAACAGTTGGCGGGTTTGGTGCAGTTTGCCATAGAGCAACAGGCCGTATTAGTGATCAACGACCTCGAACGTCACCCATTGGCACATTATTCCATTAAACTGCTCACACGCCTTTTTTCGAAATCCTATCTGGTCAAAAACGACGCACCGCTATCGGTGCTGCGCGGATTTAAAAAGAAAGAATGGCTCGATATTCTCCGCAGGGCAGGAGCTGAGCATTTTTCAGTGAAGAATAAATGGGCGTTCAGGCATGAGGTGATCGTATATGGATGAACAGGTCGACCGCTTCGAATGTGCCGTGATCGGTGGTGGGCTCTCCGGACTTTGCCTGGCGATACAGCTTGCCGGCAAGGGTATTCCCGTGGTTGTTTTTGAAAAAGGTACCTATCCTTTTCATAAAGTTTGCGGAGAGTATATTTCAATGGAAAGCTGGGGTTTTCTCGAAAGATTGGGTGTAGCCCTGAGCGATATGCATTTGCCTGTGATCGGCAAGCTGGGAATCAGTTCTGAGAAAGGCTATTTGCTGAATCACGACCTGAAAATGGGCGGTTTTGGCATCAGTCGGTATATGCTGGAAAAGGAGCTGTTTGCGATCGCCGTCCGAAAGGGCGTGACTGTTTTGGAGCAATGCAGGGTGTTGTCTGTCGTAAGGGAAGGAAACGGTGATTTCCTAATCAATACTTCCAGGGGACATTATCGGGCTGCTGTCGTGTGCGGCAGTTACGGCAAGTACACTCCGCAGTTTGTACATCTGGATCAGGGTGCCGAGGAGAATGCCGGTAATTACATAGGCGTCAAATACCACATCAGGACAGATTTTCCGTCCAACCGGATCGAATTGCATAATTTCCGTCAGGGGTATTGCGGAATTTCCAGGGTGGAAGACAATCGCTACTGTCTTTGCTACCTTACTACTGCCCGGAATTTACAGGAAAGCGGAAAGGATATCGGGGCAATGGAAGAGCGCGTGCTCTACCGGAATCCATGGCTCAAAAGGTATTTTACTGAGTCTGAATTCCTTTTTTCTCAGCCATTGGTGATCAGTAATGTTCATTTTAGTAAGAAGCAAACGAGCGCGCAGGGGATTTTTCTCCTGGGCGACGCGGCCGGTTCCATTACCCCGCTTTGCGGAAACGGGATGAGCATGGGTATGCGGGCCTCCCAATTGCTCGCCACCGAGCTTTTGCATTTTTTTGAAAAGAAACAAACGCGTGAGCAAGCAGCAACGCATTATGAAAAGGCATGGAACCGGGCTTTCCGGAAACGCATCATGGCAGGTTACTATTTACAGAGCCTGTTCGGGAAGCCGGTTACGACTGATATTGCATTGAAAGTGCTCGATAAATTACCGGCACTAACCTCACGGCTCATAGCGCTCACACATGGTGATCCTTTTTAGCCCGGTCATAGTGCCGTTTAAAACAGTGACTTCAACCGGATTTTCGAGGTAATTTCGGGCACACAGATCTTAAACCATTCGGTGTAATGATCGGGATTATCAGCGATGTCGGCCTTGATGGCTTCCAGCGACATATACCGGTAGTCATTAACTTCCTCGGGATTAATGCGTGGTTTTACATCGGAAACACCCCAGAATACATGATCCAGTTCGTTTTCGGTCAAGCCTTTATCCAAGCCGGCGCAGTATTGAAAAGTATAAAGGAATTGTAGCCCCGTTTCCATCCCCATTTCCTCCTGTAAGCGCCTCACGGCACCATGGTGGGCAGATTCTCCCGGAAAAGGATGACTGCAGCAAGTGTTGGACCAGAGTCCTTCTGAATGATATTTGCCAAATGCCCGCTGTTGCAGGAGCATTTCTCCCTTCGAATTAAAAATGAATACGGAAAATGCCCGGTGCAGCAACCCTTTTTCGTGGGCTTCCAGCTTGGGCATCAGGCCGATCGCTACATCTTTTTCGTCAACAAGCACAACTTGGTCATTCATGGGGCGTGGGTTTTCAGATTTTTCAGGCATTCAAATACAAACCGATTACTAATTACTTTAACACCAAAACGCCATAAAAGGTCAAACTGGTACCCGAATAACAGGCTAAACGGGTCAGCTAAAATAATTTAGTCGCTTTTTGTAGGAAAATTAAAATTTGCTGCTACTTTTGATATTGTTAATATCTTATGTTTGATTTTAAAAATATCAACCCATGGGTGCTCAGGACATTTTTTGGTCGGTCAATATCAAATTCCTTCGTTCACGTGAGAAATTGAGCCAGGAGGCGCTGGCGGAGAAGCTGGGAATCAGCAGGGTGAAACTCAATGCACATGAAAGCGGGCGGACGGCCAATCCTACCATCGACGATCTGATCAATTTTTCAGAGTATTTCCGCATGAGTATCGACAGTCTCCTGAAAATGGACCTCGGAAAGCTTTCTGAACAGAAATTGAAAGATCTGGAACAAGGGAGTGAGCTATTTATGAAAGGAAACCAGATCCGTGTTTTAGCGATTACCGTCGACAAAGAAGACAGGGAGAATATCGAATACGTGCCGGTTCAGGCAAGGGCCGGTTACCGGTCGGGGTATAGCGATCCTGAGTTCCTGGCGACGTTACCACGTTTCAATCTGCCCACCGTTCCAAAGAACGGCACATTCAGGATGTTCCCTACAGTGGGCGATTCGATGCTGCCCGTTCCCGAAGGTGCGGACATTATCACGCGTTACGTGCAGGACTGGACGGCGTTGAAACCGGAAACACCCTGCATCGTCATTCTAAAAGGGGACCAGGATTTTGTATTCAAACAGGTGACGATCAATCATGCCGCCGGTACCATGCTGCTGCAATCGTTCAATAAACAGTATTTTGCCTATACCGTCCCCGCCGCTGAAGTGATTGAACTTTGGGAGTATTACAGTTTCCACAGTAAGCAGCTTCCTGAGCCGCAGACCGACATGCAACAGCTGATGCGGATGTTACAGGAAATGCAGAACGAGATCAAGGAATTGAAAAGACGGTCATCGTACAAATAATTGGATGCAGGAGGCCGTTTGGCGATAACCAGTAGCTATACGTTAGCTTGGCTCATCTTGATATTGTTATAATTGTTAAAGTGGGTTAAGGTAGTGGTTTAAAACATTTTGAACACGGGTAGTCATAGAAATTTACAAGTATGGAGGGTTTTTAAGATATTTTTGTAGAACTACTATGCTAATGAAGTGTTAGATCTGCGGATATGTGACTAGGAATACTTGGCTTGTTGTTGTGCGTAATCTTCGATAAGTGCAATTTTTCAGGTTTCGTTAACCCCTTGAATGTCCTTTGTCACCCCAAAGTACCCCCAGGTGGTCACAAAAAGAATAATTGATCGGAACAGGCGGTCTAATTTCGTTGAGTCAGAAATCAAAAAGACTCAACATGCTCGTCAGACCTTTATTCGTAATCCTCCTAGCGCTATTAGCACTGAACAATCTTAATGTATCAGCTCAAAGCCCAACTTCTGCCGCTCAGCGGTTCAACATATTTGTAAAAGGCAATGCCACCCTGGTGTCTAACGAAACGGAAGGGCCCATTGCAGTCGGTGGAAATGTGACCACCAACCAGTATCAGATCAGCTTCAACAAGCAGCATGGCGTGTTTTTCGTGAATAATGCCTCCATTGGTCTCGCAGTGCGTGGAGCTGTAACACTGAACAACGGAAGCCTGACTGTGAATGGCGACAACTATGTCAAGATAGGTAACTGCAATCCATCGGATGCTTCGGGTACCAACCTGAAAGTCTGGTACAAAGACAACAACAATGCAGCTTCGACTATTCGAATTACAGAAAGCAGCAGGCAGTACTGGGAAACGCCCAATATCACGATCAATGCAAATATTAATACCTGGTCACCGAGTGTCAACGATCTGGTAAACCCGGTATGTGAAAACGTATTCGGCACAGGTCCGGGACAAATCGATATCGACGCCGCCTTTGTCACAATGACCAAAAGGTCGAACCAGTTAAAAGAAATGGCGGACAATCTGCCGATCCGAGATCAGAATGGTAACATCATGGCATCCGCGCCCATGGGCCCATACCTCGACCCCAGCGCAATCGGCAACAATCCCAAAATCATAGTAGATCCGAACAAAATCAATATCCTGACCGTCTCAGCGGCCGTTTGGAACAAGATAGGGAACTCAAATATAGAAGGAATCCCTACCGGTCCTTCCCTGGGAGACGCTTCTTATGGTGGAAAATTCGGATTGATCATCAATATCGTAGACTTCCCGACTTTCTGTGCGGCCAATGGTGGCAATCCCCGGATCAATTTTCCAGGTTTCGGCGGGCTGTCTGATGCGCAGGGTGCATATGTGCTCTACAACTTTCCGGACGCAACAAAATCGATCACTTTGGCCGGCAATGCACAGATCAGTGGGACCATTTTCGCTCCACAGGCCGATGTAGTTAAGGAAAACAACGGGAACATCAACGGGCAGATCATTGCAAAAAGCTTTGTACACAACCGCGACGAAGTTCACTTCTGGCCGTTTTTACCGTCGATTCCGGAGCCGGTTGAGAAGAAAATCGATGTAACGGTATCTTCCAAGTGTGATAAAAATGCGCCCTGGTTGGATTACAACGTAACGCCTAACTTTGATGCAACCGGGTTGACAGCCAAAATCGAATGGATTAATTCAGAAGGAAAGGTAATTCAGGAAGACAACGACAAGCCTTTGAGCGGAAGCATCCTCTTTCCGGGAGCATCCCTGGACATCAACGGAAACGGGGCTGTTTGGCCTGGTTGGGAAAAGCAGGGTAGCAAATGGGTGGAAATCGACGATCGTTACGGATCGATGCGTAATGATGGAGCGAAGATCAAAGTGACCGTTGATTCATGGAAGGTTGTCGAAGTTACTTTCCCCGCTTCAACCTCAACATGTTACACTGTTCCGCCGCCGCCAACAGTTTTGCCGGTTAAGTTAGCGAGTTTTACCGCACAAAATGTAAATTGCAGCGTGGAACTGAAATGGAAGGTATCCGAAGCGATCGATTTTTCACACTTTGTAGTCGAACGTTCAACAGATGCGAGGACATACAGCGCCGTTGCCAGAATAGATTATGATTCAAACAAGAGCAATTACAGCTTCACTGATGCACCTTTTTCTTCTGAAACTGTACCTGCCAAGTACTATTATTATCGTCTGCAACAGGTGGATACGGATGAGTCATTTGAGTACAGCGCAATCCGCAGCGTAGAAGGAGGAAGTTGTGATGCAAGATTGTCAGTGGATTTCTTCCCGAACCCAACACACGACGAAATGAATGTGAAGAGCTTTTCGCCTGTTAAGAAACTGGAAATATTTACACTGGGAGGGAAGCAGGTTTATCAAATAACGCCTGCTCAAAGTGAAACCGAAATAAAAGTGAATGTTCAGGGTTTTGCGCAAGGTTTGTATATTGTGAGCGTGGTTAATGCGGAAGGTAAATATTCCTCAAAAGTGCTTAAAAAGTAGTGAATTGATCTTATATAGCGTTATGTGAAACTTAAAGCTGCCGGCAAGTTTTGCTGGCAGCTTTTTTATATGGCGGTGAGATCAAACCAGTTTTCTTCCCTTCCATTCATATTCTCCTTGCTGCGCAGCCAATCCGAAAAAGCATACATATAACGGATAAATGCATTGGGTCACCGGAATAAATGCCAGCGATTTCGGTTTCTTGAGAAAAACCAGCACGGAGCCCAGAAAGAACCACTCCGGAATGCATTTGGTTGCCAGCATACCCATGAACGTGCCTGGGCTGAGGAGTCCGGCCAATGCCAGGCCACCAGATACCAGGAGTGAGAAATTGCAGGCAAAGATATAAACCGCGAGCACGAGCGGTGTCTTGCTTTGGTAATGCTTCCATTTACTGGCCCAACGCTTCCTTTGCCGGTAAAAGCTGGCCCATTGCCGGTGTGGTTCCGTGCGGATGATAGCATCGGAATGGCGAAGGAAATGTACCGCGCCCGGATAGCGCGCGGCAATCTTGTGCATCAGAAACTCGTCGTCACCCGACGCAATGTGTCTTACTCCCTCGTAGCCCCTCACTTCTTGAAATGCTGCTTTTTCATATGCGAGGTTGGCCCCGTTGCACATGGACGGATACCCCGCGGACATCGATGCGGCGCCGCTTCCGATGAGGCTTGCGAATTCGACGGTTTGCAAATGGTCGGTCAGAGTTGTTTCACTGGTGAAAGTGACGGGTGAGCTGATCAGCTTCGCACCAGTGTGTACGTAGCATGAAGCGATCGCGAGCAACCAGCCAGGCTGTGCGCGGCAATCGCCGTCGGTAGTCACGATCAGATTGCCCCTGGCTTGCCCAATGGCGGTTTCGATCGCCCGTTTTTTGGGAGCCGAAGTCCGTACGTCCGGCAAAGGCACTAATAAGATATTCGCTGAGGCGGTTGCACCGAATGCGTGTACAATTCCGGCGGTATTGTCGGTAGAGCTGTCGTCCATCACCAGTACTTCGAATTTCGATGCAGGCCATGTCTGGCGGTTAAGGTCTTCGAGGAGTAAAATAATGTTTTCGGCCTCGTTCCGGACGGGTATAACCACCGTGATGAATAAGTCGTCGGGGAAGGTAGGGGATACTAAGGTTTTTTTGATCCTTGCCCAAAGCCATGTCAGTCCCAGCGTAAATATTGCATAGCTCCCCAGGATGATCCAGAGAGCGGCGTGGAGCCAGGAAATGAATGCGAAACAGCCCATGCCTATCTACACTTTAAATCTTTTCCATTTATACTTCCAGATCAGGAATACGCCGATGAGGATCGGACCGAGGACGTTTAACACCCAGATGAGGAAGGTAGCGGCGATGATTTGCTCAGGCGGGAGATGGAAAGACGCGAACACCAGCAGCGCCGTAAACTCGCGCAGGCCCAGGTCACCGAGTACGTTGATCGCCGGGATCAGTGTTTTGGCAAGAAATATCAATGTGACACAGGCCGCAAGTTGTGGTACACGCGCCGGAAAGTCGAACAAGGAAAGAGCGAGCACAAACTGGGTGAGGAAAACCAGATAACGCAAGGCACCATAAGCAGTGCTGATCACGAGATCGGTAGCGGTGTAATGTCCGATTACATTCAGATAATCTTTTACTTTTAATAAAAAAGGGCGTACGGGAGCCCATTGCCTGATTTGCTTCCGGAATGCCAGTGCTGCGGGGCCCAGCAGGATGATGGCGATCAGGATGATGTCTGTGGCGGATTTCGCAGAGTCGGGGAGGTCGAGCCGAGCTTTTAGCAAGACCCATCCCGCCGCACCTGCCAGCACCGATACATAAAACTGAATGCCATTGGAAATAAGTGCGGCCCCAATGGCTTCAAGCCTGCGATCTGATTTGAGTGAGGCGACCCTCCCAAGGGTATCGCCAAGTTGTGCCGGAACCGCGACTCCGACGGCCAGGCCCGTGAGTGTCCCGCGCATCGCTTCCCTGAATGATACCGGTGCAATGCGGCGGATGAGTTTTTGCCATTTAAGGCTTTCAAGTGCCCAGTTCACTGGTACGAGTACGAGCATTGCGATGAACACAGGGAGATGCTTCGCCGACCAGATATTTGTAAATACGGTTCCTATGTCCGAAATACCCTTTTGCTCGTTGCGGAAAGTACGATAAATGTAGCTCAGGATCAGGGCGGTCACCATGAGTTTGATCAGCCAGAAAACCTTTGCCTGACCGCTTTTTGCTTTTGGAGGAGAGAGTTCCTTATCTTGCACCATGTTACAAACGCAGCAAGCCGAAGTTTCGGAAAAAGTCATTATTGGGGTCGATCCCGGCACGCAGGTGATGGGTTACGGGGTGATATCGGTCAAAGGACAACAAATCTCGCTGGTTCAGTACGGGGTTATTCATTTGAGCAAATATAGTACGCATGAACTGAAGTTGAAGAAAATCTTTGAACGTCTTACCCAGCTCATCGAAGACTATCTGCCCGATGAAATGGCGATCGAGGATCCTTTTTATGGCAAAAATGCGCAATCCATGCTCAAACTCGGGCGCGCACAAGGCGTAGCGATGGCAGCTGCACTGGCACGTAACATTCCGATTGTCGAGTATTCCCCCAAAAAAGTAAAGCAATCCGTCACGGGTAGCGGCAATGCTTCCAAGGAGCAGGTGGCCTATATGCTTGAAAAAATCCTGAAAATGGAGCTGAGCCGGGAGTTTATGGATGCTACCGATGGCATCGCGATTGCTATCTGTCATCAGTATCATGCCAATTCACCCGCTTCGGTTGTCGCATCAGGTTCCAAAAAAGCTAAAAAGGGCGGTTGGGGGGCATTCGTAACGGAGAATCCCGGCCGGGTAAAGTAGTCAGTTCCGGATCATTTTGAGCGATTTGGTAATGTTACCAGCTTTCAGCCGGTACACATAAATGCCCGATGAAAGAAACATCCCGTTGACGTTCGCTGTATGCCATCCCTCAGGCAGATCGCCGCTTTTCAGTTCCGCTATTTTCTGGCCGCGGAGGTTGAACAGGTCCAGCCTGATACTTTCGGCTTTGGGGAGGTAAAACAAGATATCTCCCGAAGCACCCAGGGGATTGGGTTTGTTTTGCATCAGTGTCAATTCTCCCGGTTTTCCCAGCTCGACAGGTAATGCTTCCGAAGTAACGATGCAGCCTCCGGGATTGGTAGCGGTTACCGAATAGATGCCGTCCTGGTTGGCGACAACCGACGGGCCGGTAGCTCCTAATAAGGGTACATCATTCAATAGCCACTGATATTGGTAACCCTCCATGGGCGTAATTTTAAGCAAAGATTGATTGCGCTCGATAACTGGCTTAACGGATGTTGTCAGCGGATAAATGTCAAAAGGTGCGCTTTCATAGCTATTGATTTCAGGGTTGGTTGTGTGAATTGAAAGCGTGTACCTTCCCTGCGATAACGTCTCAGGTAGGTTCACGGAAAGCCGGTGAGAGGCTGGGGTGGGTACCTCCCAACGGATCGTTTTGTCCGAGCCCGACTGCCGGAGTTCGACTGTTATCCGGTTGTCGGGTGCAAAAGTGGAATTAGTGGTCAATGTAAGGTCTAACTGCTGGCCTGTGCAATAGGCAGGTTGGGGTGTCAATGTGAGGATTTGCCTTTCATCAAAGGTGTGGATCTCACCCCCCGTTGTCATGATTACTAATTGCCCTTTAAAGTATTCGATATCAAACGGCTCGCGAAGGAAATTGAGACCATCGGAATAAACGCTCACCTTACCATTGGAATATTTGATCAATGCGAACTTTTCCATTCCTTGATGGTCGGGTGTAAAGCGGTAGGATGCCAGCCACATAGCACCTTCCTCGTCAAATATCAGCTTCCTGACGTTGAGTTGTTGCAGTGGTTTGATCGCATCCCATCGGCCAGCAGTGACATCCAGTTTGAATACCCCGAAATCGCCGTATACATAGCAGTAATCATTTTTGTCAAATACCATTCCGTAAACGCCCTGCCAGATAGGGAATGACGGCTGGCGAGTCCATTGCTCGTTTTCAAACCGCCATACCGCGCCGCTATCGTCCACCGTCCAGACCCGCTCCTGATTGTCTTTTGCAATGCAATTCGGGATTCCGAGCTGTATTGCTTCACGGTAATAATGAAAGTTGCCATTATGGTATCGAATAATTCCTTTGTCAAAATTTTTTATGAAAAAGCCGGAGCGATCGGAGTACACCATCGTTTCGGTGTCATTCCAGTTTATCGGGGTGGGGGGCGAGATCCATTCAAATGTGTCTCCGGTTTTCAATGCGAAGCCCTGGTAAGGATCGGCCGTGAACGTTTTGCCATCTGGTGATGCGCCAAACGCCCTGAGGATCATGGGGCTTCTGCCGTTAGTTGTGGAGGGTAGGTGCGTTTGCCAGGATTGCAGATCGGTGGTGCGGTGGTATCCTCCCTGATAGTTAAACACATAGAGGTGGTCGCCTGCTTTTAGAAATCTGTTGTAAAGTACCATTGTCCCGCTAAAACTGCCGTTGTGCAGCACTTTTGACGGGGTGCCGAGGAAGCGGAAGCGGCTATCGAAAACGCCGGTGACAAATTTCGAAACAGTCCATGCCGATCGTATTTGGTTGGATAACAACATCCGGGAACGGGTAAAATAGGTGGTGTGCTCATGGAGCGACGGGAAGAATAGCTCCTTGTCGGTACACCAGTCGCCGACGGCATTGTTGGAAAAGGACCGCTGGAAAACAATGTTTTTGAAGGATGCATCGGTGGCGATCTCCATTTGGCCTGCGAAGGCATCCGCAATGGTGAGCGGAACCCATTGCCTGAGTGCCAGGACCGGTTTCGTGGAAATGACCAGGGTACTGTCAATAGAAACATGGCGGGTGGAAAGGGGTGTTTCGAGCCATACCGGTACCGACCATCGACTCCATATCCCTTGTTTGTTAACGCGGTACCGGAGTGAATACAACAGGTCGTTTTGCAATGATGTGGTGACTGAAAAAGATTGCATTCCGGTGCTGTTGACTTGTTCCGTTCGTTCATGTACCACATTGTCATACGGATTTTCCAACCGCAACTGATACGAAGAAATGCCCTCCAAACTCTTGAAAGAGCCGGAAACGATTCCGGAACTTTCGCGGGTTACCCGTTGCAGCGGGGGCGGTAGGGCAGATTCGGAGAACCCGCCCACTCTGAAATTAACAGCCATCGACCAACCACTGCTCCCCAGACTGTTTTCCGGTTGGTAACGAGCAAAGTAGGTGCCCTTGTTTTGCCCAACCGACTGAAAAAAGGACTGATTGACCAGGGTGTCTTCTACTACCTGACTAAAAGTTTCATCCTTCGCGATCTGGAATCGGTACTGTGCGGTTCGCGGTGACGGATACCATTCGAAGGACGGCATGAACCCTGTTGTATTACCCTGGCTTCCCAGCACGGCAAGGACGCCGGGTGCAAATGGTTTTTCATTATAGGGTTTGAGTGAAAACGACGGGTTAACCTCACCCTCGGCGAATTTTCTGATGAGATTCCTGCAAAGCGGGTGGAAAGTGAGTTTGGACCGGCAATAAGACATGATCGATCCATTCAGGAATTCCTGACGGCTCGGTGGGCATAATTCGGTTGGGTCTTCCAGCCCGCTGCACCTGTCAATGGGGCCGCCTGGCCAGTAGCAGCTGTGCGTGTGCGGTGATCCCAGGGTGTGACCAAGCTCGTGGGTTAGAACGTCGACATTGAACCGGTTGTCCGGGGCCGGGAAGTTGGATGTACATAGCCGGTACCCTCCGAGAAACATTCCGGAGCGGACTGATACCGACACCACCGCATCGCGTTCTTCATGGCGGTTCCGGTTCCAGTACTCGCCGATTGCGTAGAAATAGTCGAAATCAGTTTTCAGATCGTAGGGTTCCGGTTCTTGCCAGATATGTATGTGGTTGACCGTGAGCTTGATATTCATTTCCCGCTCGAAAATAGCCGATGCTTCGGCAAATATCCGGTAAATGGTGCTCCTGATCTTCTCCTGGTTCTGCCCGTAAAGCATAGCGGTTTTATAATCGACGTCGATACCCAGCCGGTATTCGAGCATTTCGCCCGCATTAGCCCTGGCTTTGGTGAGATCGACCTGTTTGGAGAGCTTTTGAATATAAGCGTCAGACACCGAATCGGCGGTGCCGCAATAGGGCACTGCCTGTTGACCGTATCCAGAACTAAGTGTTGCGACTAATAAGTTTATAATCAAGTACTTAAATAGTGTATCTGGTTTCATATGGTAAGGGTGGCTGAGTTTCTATTGCGGACGGTTTTGCTGATACGACACCTGAACCGCCGCTGTTGTTGCTTTTTTAATCTCAGTATTAAAAAACTTTAATGGTAATAATCCAACAATTCATTTTACTAATCAAACGTTTGTTTAATAAAATCAAACGATCGTTTGATTTTTGTTTATTGGCCTTTTACCTTTGTATCGTCACTATCAAAAAATAAGAGATAACCCTTGGTGGTGAACTACTTAAATGGAATACAACGCAAAACAATTGCAGATAATCGAGGTGGCAGAGCGGCTGTTTTCACAGAAGGGTTTTGCAGGAACTTCGGTTAGGGACATCGCACAGGAGGCGGATGTAAACGTCTCCATGATTTCCTATTATTTCGGCTCGAAAGAGAAGCTGATCGAGGCACTGTTTCAGCTCCGGATGACCGAATCCCGCTCGCGGCTCGAAATGCTGCTGACAGCGGAAGAGCTTTCCCCGATCCAGAAAATATACGTCTTTATCGATAGTGTCGTGGACCGTCTTATGGGCAATCAATGCTTCCATAATATTATGATGCGCGAGCAGCTTTCCTCCGAGCGGACGCCGATCATTTCCGAGCATATCCGGAACCTGAAAATGCGCAATGTGGAACTTATGCAGCGTATGATCCAAGAGGGACAGGATTCCGGTGCATTCAGAAAGACCATCGACCTGAGCCTTATGACTACCACGCTTTATGGAACCGTCAACTACGCCATAGCTACACAGGATTTTTACAAGAAAATCAACAACCTGGAACATATGGGCGAGGAGGAGTTTCAGAAATACCTCAAACGAAAACTAAGTCAGCATCTAAAAAGCCTATTTAAATCGACAGTAAGCAATGAACACCACAGCCAGAATTAAGACAATGGTTTGTATGGCAGTTGGGATTGCTTGGATTGCCGCCGGCCAATCCTACGCCCAGACTGCACGCACGATCAAGCTGGAAGAGGCCATTGATATGAGCCTGAAAAACAGCAAACAGCTGAAATTGAGTCAATCCAATATCGATCTCGCGGGACTAAGCATTCGTCAGGTGAAGGAAAATCAGCTGCCAAGTCTGAGCGTTTCCGGTTCTTACCTTCGCGTAAATAGCCCTAATGTCAACCTGAAAATCAAACAGGAGGGTAATGACAGTACCGGTAACTCGGGTGGGATGCCCAATGTCCACCAGGCGATGTACGGTATGGCAAGCGCATCACTGCCGCTGTTTTCCGGCTTCCGTTACAAATACGGACTGGAATCGGCAAAATATGTAGAGCAAGCCACCAGGCTGGACGCAGACGGAGATCGTGAAGCGGTGATCCAGAATACCGTTGCTGCTTACGGTAACCTGTACAAGGCAAGGAAGGCGGTGGACCTGGTAACCGAAAACCTGGCGAGCGAGCGTGAGCGCGTGCAGGAGTTTACCAACCGTGAAAAAAATGGTATGCTTGCCCGCAATGACCTCATGAAGGCGAAGTTACAGGAATCCAATGTAGAGCTCGCGCTCCTGAATGCGCAGAACGACCTCAAAATCACGACCATTAATGTAAACCTGCTACTGGGTCTGCCGGAAGAAACGGTAATCGAAGCCGATTCCAATAGTTTTATTGAGCTGAAGGCAGAGGGCAACGCGGCCGAATGGGAGCAAACAGCACTGACGCACCGGAAAGACTTTGCCGCGAACGGCATCCGTCAGAAAGCCGCGGACACCGATATCAAGGTGGCCAAAGCGGACCTGTATCCAAGTGTCGCATTGTCGGCAGGTTATGTGGCGCTGAACATCCCAGGCGTCGTAACGGTTCCGAATGCGGTCAATGCAGGGATTGGGTTTAAATACGACGTCGGTTCACTCTGGAAGTCGGGTGCGAAAATCGCCCAGGCACGGACCCGCGCCTATCAGTTACGGACCAACGAGCAAATTATCCTCGACAAGATCCATTTGGAAGTCAACACCGCCTATTACAATTATGTATTGAGTAAAAGGAAGATCGATGTGTATGCAAAGGCTGTTGAACAAGCCAACGAGAACTACCGCATCACGAAAAATAAATACGACAACAGCCTCGTAACGACCACCGAACTTCTCGATGCCGATGTAGCACAAGTCCAGTCACGGATCGATTACGAAGCCGCCAAAGCGGACGCAGTAGTGGCGTATAAGAAATTAGAGCAAACAGCGGGAGTTATTAATTAGGAGGAAAGGGAAGAAAGGGAGGGTGGAGAAATGGGAGGAGGGAGGAGAGAGCTTTGTTCTCTTTCGTTGGCAGATTCATTCATTCAGATTCCACTCCGGAAACATTCAGTCATTCAATCATTCAAAATTGATCCATAAAATGGAAACCAAACAAAACACATTGGCAACGGAGGAAGCACCTAAAAAGAAAAATTATCGCTTCCTGATCATATTGGGCCTCCTGATCGCCGGCAGCGGCACCTGGGGTTTTACCAAATATAACCACGGGCTACACCATGAAGAAACGGACGACGCGCAGATCGACGCCAATATCAGTCCTGTCATCCCGAGGATATCGGGTTATGTGACGGAGATTAAAGTAAAAGACAACCAGTTTGTCAAAAAGGGAGACACGCTGATTGTGCTCGACAACCGTGACCAGGTGATTAAACTGGAACAAGCGAAAGCGGCATTGGCCGGATCGGAAGGCAGCCTGGTCGTTGCCAATGCAACAACGAATGCCTCACAGGCGAGCGGCATTACCTATGAAGCTAACGTTTCGGTAGTGGATGCGCAAATTGAGGAGGCGAAAGTAAATGTGTGGAGAGCTAACCAGGACTACGCACGTTACGAAAACCTGATCAAAGATCATTCGATTACCCAACAGGAATTTGAACAGGCTTCGGCTACAAAACAAAAAGCGGAACGCGCACTGGCCGTATTGCAGGCACAAAAGGGCGCTGCGGAACGGCAGGCCAAGGCGGCAGGTAAGCAAACACGTGCTACTTCGGTGCAGACAACTGTGGCGAATGCGAATATCAAAGCGCGTGAAGCGGAGATCGCAAATGCACAGCTCAACCTGTCGTACACGATCATTACCGCTCCTACCGACGGCCGCGTTTCGAAGGTGAATGCACAATTGGGGCAGTATTTGCAGGCAGGTCAATCCCTGTTCAGCATCATCTCGACATCCGAACCATGGGTGGTGGCGAACTTCAAGGAAACCCAGCTTACTAAAATGAAACTGGGTCAAAAAGTGAAAATACATGTGGACGCTTTTCCTGATCATGAATTTGAGGCCACAGTCGCTTCGTTTTCGCCAGCGACAGGTGCCCGTTTTGCTTTGCTTCCCCCGGACAACGCCAGCGGTAACTTTGTGAAAGTGGTGCAGCGCCTGCCGGTGAGAATTGAATTCACCAAGATCAAGGATGAGATGATTTCGCAGCTGCGCCCGGGTATGAATGTATTTGTGGATGTGGAGCTAAACTAAGGTTCTGAACGGAATTTTTTGATTCTAAAAACCAAATATCAATGGAATTACAGGAATCACTCGTCGAATACGGCTACCGCAGGATTATCATTACGATCACTGCCGTGTTGTGTGCGCTGCTGGAAATAGTGGATACCACGATCGTGAATGTGGCGCTCAACGACATGCGGGGAAACCTGGGCGGCACATTGTCGGAGGTGAGCTGGGTGATTACCGCTTACGCGATCGGTAACGTGATCATCGTGCCGATGACCAGCTGGCTCTCGCAGCAATTTGGCCGGCGGAACTACTTTGCCGCTTCGATCATCATATTTACTGTGGCATCTTTTCTTTGCGGTAATGCCGATAATATCTGGGAGCTGGTGTTTTTCAGGCTGATACAAGGTTTTGGCGGCGGTGCATTGCTCGTAACGGCGCAAACGCTGATCACTGAAAGTTACCCGCCCGAAAAACGGGGGATCGCACAGGCCATTTACGGCTTGGGGGTGATTGTAGGTCCTACACTGGGCCCGCCGCTGGGTGGTTATATTGTCGATAATTACAGCTGGCCTTACATTTTTTACATCAACATTCCACTGGGTATCATTGCCGCGATGCTGACAATGGAATTTGTAAGAAGTCCAAAGTTCGCAAATAAAAAGTCGGCCAACGAAATCGACTGGTGGGGCATTCTCCTGCTGGCGGTGGCGGTAGGTTCACTGCAATACGTCCTCGAAAAAGGGCAGGAGGAAGACTGGTTCAACGACGGGATCATCGTGATCCTCTCCGTAACGAGCGTATTCTCATTCTTCTTCTTTATATGGAGGGAATGGACTTACAAAAATCCGATTGTGAACCTGCGCGTGCTCGCTAATGGAAACCTCCGGGTCGGAACGGTGTTGTCGTTTATCCTTGGTTTCGGTTTGTATGGTTCTACATTTATTATTCCGCTGTATACCCAGGCTACTTTGGGCTGGACGGCCACTCAATCGGGGATGCTCATGGTCCCCGCGGCCATTGTTACGGCGATGATGATGCCGGTCGTCGGGCAGTTGCTCCAACGGGGTGTGAAGCAACAATACCTGGTGGCCATCGGGATGGTATTCTTCTTTGTGTATAGTTACTGGGGATATCTGATTCTGACACCCGATACCGGAAAGGATGCTTTTTTTAATATGCTGATCGTCCGGGGGATTGGTTTGGGGCTTCTGTTTGTACCGATCACGACCCTCGCATTGTCGACATTGAAAGGGCGAGAGATCGGAGAAGGGGCGGCATTTACCGGGATGATGCGCCAGTTGGGCGGCTCGTTCGGGGTGGCGGTGATCACAACTTTCATCGCTCGTCAGAACATGTCGCACCGCAACGACCTGGTAAGCAAGCTTGATATCAATAACCCTGCTGTACAACAGCGCGTAGAGGGTTTGCAGCATACTTTTATGGGCAAAGGAATGACCCCGGATGTAGCTTTGAACAGTGGATATAAAATGCTGGATTATAGCATTTCGAAGCAGGCGCAGGTAATGTCATACATGGATGTGTTCCTGTACCTGGGCGTGATGTTTTTGATTTGTGTTCCCTTTGTGTTATGGACCCGGAGCGGAAAAACGAAAGTCGACGCTTCGGCCGTGCACTAGTGTTTTTAAGTGTAGTAGTATTACAGAAGAAGCTTCCCGACATCGGGGGGCTTCTCTTGTTTTTGGGAAAGGATGAAGGAAGGAGGAAAGGAGAAAGGAGAAAGGAGAAAGGAGAAAGGAGAAAGGAGAAAGGAGAAAGGAGAAAGGAGAAAGGAGAAAGGAGAAAGGAGAAAGGGAGGGGAGGAAGAGGCATCGGCCCGCCGGGCCGTCCTGTTTGTAGAAACCCAAATTGTACGGATGTTTTGGCTCCGTAAGAGCCTCCTGCCGAGCCCAGATGATGTGATCGTAACGCGGTTGTTACGAACAGGCAGCCACTCTGCGGCTGTTCGGCCCCAGATTAATTGCGTGCCTCCCTTTCCTCCTTCCTCCATTCCTCCCTACATTTGCCCGAATACAACCCGAAATACATAGTGCACCAGAATTATCATTTTATAAAACAACTCGCCCCGCGGCTGCATTCCGAGCTCACGGGAAAGGTTTTCGTGGAAGCATTCAGTCAGCAAAAAGATGAACTGATCATCGTTTTTGCGGACGAGGAACGCGGAGAGGAACTGGTGAAGCCGTTTTTTATCAAGGCGACGCTTACTACGAGCTTTTCATGCCTCAGCTTCCCTGAACGTTTCGACCGGGCGCGGCGGAACAGTGTGAACCTTTTCACTGATTTTGCGGGGGATAAAGTTGATTTTGTAAAAGTTTGCAAGAACGAACGCGCCATTCAAGTGCATTTTTCGAGTGGCAGGGATTTGATATTCAAGCTGTTCGGTAATCGCTCCAACTTTATTGCATTGAATGAAGAGGGCGTGGTGACGCAGTTGTTCAGCAATAAACTGGTTACCGATCGCGGCCTGACGGTAGCCACGCTTAACCGTGATATTGATCAGTCCTGGGAGGCTTTTGTGTCAAATGGTGGCCGTTTTGAGTCGTTGTTTCCCACATTTGGAAAGGTCGTGAACAAATATCTTTCCGGTAAACTGGCCGGGAGGGACGATTTGGCTGAGCGATGGGAAATCTTACAGGAGGTTCTGAAGGAGTTGGAGTCGCCGGTGTTCTACATTACCCGCATTGACAATATACCGGCGCTGACGCTCTTCGAAACGGGTGAGGTGGTGCTGGTTTTGCATGACCCGATAGAAGCTTTGAATGCCTATTATCTGGCGTACATCCGGCTAAGCGGGATCGAGAAGGAGAAAGCGGATATTTTGCGATTGTTGAAAAAACGTATTCAGCAGACAGACAATTACCTGGAAAATACCTTTCAAAAGCTGGTTGATCTGGAAAGCGCGACCAAAAATGACGAGCTGGCGAACATTATCATGGCCAATCTGCACGTCATTCCCGAGCGTGCTGAGAAAGTGGAGCTGTACGATTTTTACCGTGAAAAACCTATTTTGATCAAACTAAAAAAAGACCTTTCGGCACAAAAGAATGCGGAAGGCTACTACCGTAAAGCCAAAAATGAAAAGATAGAAATAGACCGGCTGAACGACAGCCTGGCCGCACGCGAAACGGAGCGGGAACGGTTTCATGAACATTTGGAGCACATTGAAAGCATTGAGTCGCTCAGAGATTTACGGGCTTACATTAAGACAAACAAATTGGAACAGGGTAACGCCGCACCGGCGCTTGAAGAGCTTTTTAAGCGCATTGATTTTATGGGTTACACGATACTGATCGGCCGGAATGCGAAGAACAGCGATTTGCTGACGAAGCAGGCGCATAAGGAGGATCTGTGGCTGCACGCCAAAGATGTGACGGGCTCCCACGTCGTGGTGAAGAACCAGCCCGGGCGGAAGTTTCCCGCACCGGTGATCGAGCGCGCAGCGGAGCTGGCAGCATTCTATTCCAAACGAAAAAACGATTCTTTGTGCCCGGTGATCGTGACTCCCAAGAAATTTATCCGTAAACCCAAAGGCGTACCCGATGGTTTGGTGCTTATAGACAAGGAGCATATTGTGATGGTGGTCGCCAAAGGCGAATAAGCGGAGGATATGGTGCTAAAAATGAAGTTTTTATTGTTTAATAGACGGAACGGCCCTTTGATTAATCTTTTGCTATTGCGAACTTCGTGTGAAATTTGAGAACCGGAATTTTTAGTGCAGAATGCTCGAAAGTCGTCGATTTGTCATCATTGGATTTTTTGCTTTAGTAGGTGTCATATACTTATTGCGACTTTTCTACCTCCAGGTGCTGGATGAAAGCTATTCTATTGAATCGTCCAGCAACTCCATTAAGCGTGTAACCGAAATTCCGTTCCGTGGCCAGATTTACGATCGCTACGGAAAACTGATCGTATATAATACTCCCGTTTATGATTTGCTGGTGACGCCTTATAAGGTCAGGGTGGACGATACGCTCCGTTTTTGCCAGGTTTTGGGCATCGAAAGACGTGATTTCGATAGTCTCATGACTGCTGCGAGCGCGTACAGCCGGGTGAAACCTTCGCTGTTTCTGCGGCAGTTGTCGAAGGAGGATTTTGCCTCTATTCAGGACATCATGGTGGACTACTCAGGATTTGAATTTGCCAAAAGCTCCCTGCGTACCTATACCGCACCCACGCTCGCGAACACACTCGGATATGTGAGTGAGATCACGAAAGGCCAGCTGGATAAGCAAGAGGAGCCCTATTACCGTCAGGGTGACTACATTGGCCAGAGCGGGGTAGAGCGTATTTATGAAAATGAACTGAGGGGAAAAAGAGGTACCAAGTTTGTCATGCAGAATGTGAATGGCGTTTACAAAGGTCCCTGGAAGAACGGAGAGCTCGATACGATGGCTGTGGCCGGCGAAAACCTTTACACCGGTCTGGACCTGGAAGTCCAGCAATACGCGGATAGTCTGATGCTCAATAAGGTAGGCAGCGTAGTAGCCATAGAGCCGAAAACAGGGCAGATTATTTCAATGGTATCCGCTCCGACTTACGATCCGAACAGCCTGGCGAGCCGCTATTTTTCCAAAAACTTTGCGGCGTTGGCACGCAATCCATATAAGCCGCTGTTCAACCGTCCTGTTATGGCGAGTTACCGGCCGGGTTCGACGTTCAAGCTGATTCAGGCATTGATTGGCTTGCAGGAAGGCGTTATCACGCCGGGAAGCGGCTTTACACATGCCAACTGTCCGGTAGGATGTCATAACCACCCGGCAACGAGTACCGTTGCGCTCGGCGTGACGCATTCCTGTAATCCCTATTTCTACAATGTATTCCGCAGGCTGATCTATAAAAACAACATTAAAAACACCTTCAAAGCTTCCGCGGTCGGGCTCGATGCCTGGCATGACGACATTGCCAAGTTCGGGATCGGTCAGCGGCTCGGCATCGACTTGCCGAGTGAATACAAGGGGAATTTGCCTAATAAAAAATACTACGACCGTTTTTACGGCGAATACCGCTGGAAGTTTTCTAACATCTACTCTTTGAGCATCGGAGAGGGCGAGCTGCTGATTACACCGCTGAAAATGGCGAATGTGGCCGCCATTATCGCCAACAGGGGTTATTTTTATACGCCGCACGTGATCCATGGAGTAGGCGATAAGAAGGCTGTTAAGCAGGAATTCCTGGAAAGGCACGAAACCGGTGTGGAACCGCACAACTTTGAACCGGTAATTGAGGGAATGATCGGGGCGGTGGAAGCCGGTACGGCGCGGAGATCACGCGTGGAGGGGATTTCCATTGCGGGAAAGACCGGAACTTCGCAAAACAAACGGGGCGACGACCATTCTATTTTCATTGCGTTTGCACCGGTTGATGATCCCAAGATCGCGATTGCGGTTTTCGTTGAGAATGCAGGTGCAGGGGGCTCCGCCGCGGCTCCGATCGCCAACCTGATCATCGAGAAGTACCTGGCCAGGAAAGTGACCAACAAGGCGCTGGAAGAACGGATGATGAAGCTCGATCTGATGAGCAAAGTTGTATTGCCGACGCAGAAGAAGCCGGTCGAAGCGGATTCGACAAAGAAGAAAACGGATGGGACCAAACCGCACGTTCCGGATCCGAATAATCCTGCCGACCGTAAACCGGGAACACCTCATCCGGCCAATCCGGCTGCCATGCGCAAGCCGGTGATAGTGACCTTACCGAGGGGAGATCAGCAAAAATCACTTTAAGAACTTACAAACCAATACTGAAATGGCTGAAAGCAAGCCAATAACCAAGAACGTGGACTGGATGGTGGTGTTGATTTACATCGCTTGCCTCGGCATTGGCTGGTTGAATATTTATGCAGCGGTGTATAATCCCGAGGCGCATACCAGCATGTTCGATATGTCGAATAATGCAGGGAAACAGCTGATGTGGATCGGTACGGCGGCCCTGCTGATCATCTGTATTCTGGTCATAGACTATAAGTTTTATGAAACGTTCTCTTTTGTGATTTACGCGGTCGTGATTTTTCTGCTGGTAGTGGTACTGTTTGCTGGTTCCAATATCAATGGATCACGATCCTGGATCAAACTCGGAGGATTTTCTCTGCAACCGGCTGAATTTTCAAAGCTGGCAATCAGTCTGGCCATTTCAAAGTATCTGAGCGACCCGGCGATCAGTCTTACGCGCAAGTTAAAGGATTACTATCCGATCATGGGGATCATCGCATTGCCTGCATTCCTGATCCTGCTATCGAATGAGACGGGCTCGATGCTGGTTTTTGCGTCATTTGCGATCGTGCTGTACCGCGAGGGCATGCCCGGCTTCATTCCGGCAATCGGGATAATCGGCGCGGCGTTGCTGATCATTACATTGCTGTTTGTCAAATGGTATATTGCCGGGGCTATCATCGTTATTGCCGGTCTGGTAATATGGCTGATGCCGGTCATGACACGCCGGCGTGGCGGGCTCTGGGCAACGATCGTGATCGCATTGGTGATGATCGGGATCGTGTTCGGGGTGGATTTCTTTATGAACAATGTGTTACAAAAACACCAGCGCGGACGGATCATGGTACTCCTCGATCCGGACTCGGATCCGCGGGGGATCGGCTGGAATGTAATTCAGTCGAAGATCGCCATCGGCTCAGGCGGGCTCACGGGAAAGGGTTTTTTACAGGGAACGCAGACCAAGTTTGACTTCGTACCGGAGCAAAGTACCGACTTCATCTTTTGTACCGTGGGTGAGGAGCATGGCTTCTTAGGGACGGCCATTGTTGTGTTCCTCTTTGTTGCGCTGATTTCAAGGCTGGTGGTGCTTGCTGAACGACAGCGAAGCCGCTTTGCGCGGGTGTACGGCTATTGTGTGGCCGGGATCATCTTCTTTCACTTCATGGTCAACGTCGGAATGACCATCGGACTCATGCCGGTGATCGGTATCCCGTTGCCCTTTTTTAGCTATGGGGGATCGTCGTTGTGGTCGTTTTCGGTTCTGTTGTTTATTTTCCTGAAAATCGACGCACAACGCCCGTTTACCTTGTCGAGAGGCTAGGGGCACCCGGCTAGGAGCACCCGGCCAGGGTTTATAGCTTTCCCGCGGCCATGATCAGCAGCACCCATCCCACGATCAGTGCAACGCCGCCTATGGGCGCGGTCGCCCCGAATTTGGTGATTCCCGTAAAGCAAATCGCGTATAGCGACCCGGAAAAAATGATCACGCCGACCGCAAAAGCATTTCCGGACCAGCCAAGCAATTTAACCGCATCTGCACCAGCGCGCTGCATAAGTATGCCTACGAGTACGAGTGCCAACGCGTGATAAAACTGATATTTTACAGCCGTTTCAAAGGTTTCTGACCTGCCTGAGGCTTCCAGCATCCCTTTCAATGCATGCGCACCGAACGCGCCGAGTGCTACGGCAAGTGCTCCAAGAATGCCGCCGGCCTGAATCATAAATTTCATATTTAAAAGGTATTGGATATTTGTGAAATGAAAAAGAAGCTGGTTTTGCCGGTTAATAGAATCACCGGAAATCATAGCGGTAAAGTTAGGTGCGCGGCGGGGTGCCACCAACTCTTTGAGGCAATTTTATTAACTTGCCCGCTTTGAAGGAGACATTTAATGATGTCCCGCTCATCGTGGAAAAGATTTGACCAATGACCATAGAACGCTTTATCCAGCTCTGGACACACCGCTATCATAAGTATACACACATTTTCAAAGCGCATCTTAAGGGACGTCGCGCGGCAGCACATTTCCGGAATGTTAAAGGGCGTTTGCAAAAAGACCAACAGCTGATAGGGATCGTGCGTACCGAGCACTTTGGGGACATTGTCGCCGCGGAACCCATCTCCCGATATGTGCGGGAGCTTTATCCCAAGGCATATATTGTATGGTTTGTGAAGCCCGTTTTTCATGAACTGGTAGACCATAATCCCCATGTGGACGAAGTTGTTAAAGAGTTTTGCGTGACGGAACGGAAAGTACTGATGGAGTCGGGGGTATTCGACCGTGTTTTTGAGCTGCAATTCAGGAACAACAACCACTGTCCTCAATGCCAGGTTTTTGTGGAAAACCCGGTAGCCATAAAGCGGGACATTAATATTTATAACTACTTCGATTACGGAAACCTGCTCGAAGTGTTTGCGCAGACGGGTGATCTGATACCGGCCCAAACCGCATTCCCTGCCGACGACGAGCCGCGTTTATATCTGCAACCATCACATCAGAAAAAGGCTGACGGACTGAATTTGCCGAAAAAGTACATTGTAATGCATTGCCGGTCCAATTATGAACCCAAAGACTGGCCTGCCGCGAAATGGGAACAGCTGGTGGAATGGTTAGCGGAGCGGTACGATTATCAGTTGGTCGAAATCGGACTGGAAAGCAACCTGAACGTGAAGACCGACGCATACCGCAATCTCTGCGGCCAGCTTTCGATCCTTGAAACGGCGGAAGTGATCCGGCGTGCCTCGTTCTTCATTGGATTGGACAGCGGGCCTTCCCATTTAGGCAATGCCACCGGCACATTTGGGGTCATACTGATGGGGGCGCTCAATAATTTTCAGAATTACAACCCCTACTCCGGAAAATATGGACGCCGAGAGAATGCGTTGTTCGTCAAACAACCTGGGTTGCCTTGCGCGCAATTGCCTTTTGATTTTGTGAGAGATCAGGTACAATCGGTATTGGAAAAAAACACCGACAATGCACTTCAGGTATTACCGTGATCCAAAAATGGCGCTGCCGACCCGTACCAGCGTACTGCCCTCTTCCATAGCGATCAGGTAGTCTCCGCTCATACCCATCGAAAGTTCCTGCATGATGACCCGCGCGTTCTGATAAGCCTTGAAGGATTCAAAAGTGGTTTTGAGGCTCCGGAATTCGGCCCTTACCACATTTGTATCATCGGTGTTGGATGCCATCCCCATTAAGCCGGTGATCCTCACGTTTTGCAATGCATTCAGTTCCGGGGATTGGATGATTTCCAAAGCTTCTTCTTCGGATAAGCCGAATTTGGTCTCCTCCCGGGCAATATAGATTTGCAAAAGACAGTCGATAACGCGGTCGTTTTTCTGAGCTTCCTTATTGATTTCTTTAAGCAGCTTAAAACTGTCGACCGAATGCACCAACGCCACAAAAGAAGCCATGTATTTCACTTTATTGGTCTGCAAATGCCCGATCATGTGCCAACGGATGTCTTTAGGCAGGGCTTCGTGCTTGGCAACCATCTCCTGGACCTTGTTTTCTCCAAACAGTCTCGCGCCAGCATCGTAAGCCTCCGTCAGAAGGGTAACGGGCTTGGTTTTGGTCACCGCTACGAGCCGTGTTTCATGAATGAGCTGTTGTTCTATCTGGGCCAGGTTGGCGGCTATGGAAGGCATGGAGAATGACTAAAAAATTGACAATTAGCCGGTTAATGCAAGAATTTATCGACCGGACGCTATAAATAGATGTTTGCGTATTTCAAAATTGAAAAAAACATACTTCTTTTACCAACTAAATTCAAAATTTAACCTTCTGTATGGACTATAACCAGGAACAAAAGCAAGACAGGAAAACACTTCTATGGGCCGCTCTGGCCGTTTTGCTATTGCTTAATTTGGTGCTTGTGTATTTTATATACCATGAAAAGCAGGAGAACCTGGCCAAAGACGAGATCATTACCGCCAAAACCGAGGAAGTTCTTTCGATCAAAACCAAGCTGGACTCTATTTCCACAGAACTTGACATTAAGATTGCAGAGATCCAGAAACTCGGCGGGAGTGTCGATTCGCTGGTGGCATTGAAGGCGCAACTGGAGAAAGATAAACGTGAGCTGAAAAACGCCAATACGTATTCGGCCGCCAACTACAATAAAAAGATCAAGTCCTATGAACTGGTACTTTCCGAGAAAGACGGGGAAATCTCCCGTTTGAAACAGGAGCTTGGTATCGCCACTACAAAGAACGAAGAGTTGAACCAGAAAGTGACTGGTCTGGAAACGGAAAAGCAGCAGCTCGCGGATTCGGTATCGACCTATTCGGCTCAGAACAAGGAATTGGCTGACAAGGTGACGCTGGCATCTGCGCTTCGTGCGGAAAGCGTCACTGTGAATGCAGTTTCTGCGAAAGGAAAAGAACGGGAGGGCGGCAAGTATAGAGCAAAGCGCATCGATAAACTCAGAGTGAACTTTAAACTGGGTGAAAATGCGGTCGCTAAACAGAATGAAAAGGACATTTACCTGCGCATCCTGGATCCGGACGGAGCGGTACTTTCCGATATGGCAACAGGCTCTGGATCGTTTATGTTTAACGGTAAAGAGATGATTTACAGCTCAAAACAGACCATTAGCTTTACCAACTCCGGGCAATCGATCGATATTTTCTACGGACGTGGCGGTATTGCGATGAAAGACGGCAAGTATGCCATCGAATTGTATAGCGAAGGTTTCAAGATCGGGCAGGGAGATTTTACAGTGAAGTAAATCTGTCATAACTTTTAGCTAAGTCATTGAAGGGCTTGGAATTTTAAATTCCAAGCCCTATTTTTGCACCCTCATTTTGATGATTATGTCAAGATGAGGATTTTAAACTTATCATAATTAATCAATTACCGTATGTCTAAGCAATATGAAACGGTGTTCATTCTAACTCCCATTTTGTCTGAGGCCCAGGCAAAGGACGCCGTTGAAAAATTCACGACAATCATCACCTCAAACGGTGCGAAGATTGTACATGAAGAAAATTGGGGATTGCGCAAGCTGGCCTACCCCATCCAAAAGAAAAACTCCGGTTTTTATCACATCGTAGAATATACTGCAAGTGAAGGAAACGTGGTGGATGTTTTGGAAACCGAGTTCCGTCGTGACGAGCGCGTTTTGCGTTTTATGACTATCGCCCTGGATAAGCATTCGATTGCTTACAACGAGAAGAAACGTAAGGGTCTGGTAGGCAGAAAGAAAGAAGAAGCAACTGAATCAAAAACCGAAAACGCATAAGCTATGTCACTCGTAAATGAGCCGGTTGAGAAAAACATTAACCGCAAAAAATACTGCCGTTTCAAAAAAGCAGGCATCAAATACATCGATTACAAGAATCCGGATTTCCTTCTGAAACTTGTGAACGAGCAAGGTAAAATCCTTCCGCGCCGCCTTACCGGTACCAGCCTGAAATATCAGCGCAAAGTGTCACAGGCGATCAAAAGAGCGCGCCACCTGGCACTGTTGCCTTTTGTTGCTGACCAATTGAAATAATACAGTAAAGAGCTACAAACAATGGAAATCATACTTTTAACGGATATAGCAGGGGTAGGTTATAAGAACGATATCGTAACTGTGAAAGCAGGTTACGGTCGTAACTACCTGATCCCTCAAGGTTTTGCATTGCTGGCAAATGCCTCCAACCGCAAAATCGTTGCTGAAAACGTGCGTCAGGCTTCGCACAAAGCTGAAAAGCTTAAAAAGGACGCGGAAGATATCGCAACTGCGATCGGCGACCTGACTATCGATATCAAAACTGTGGTAGGTGAAAGCGGTCGTATATTCGGTCGTGTTACCAATACACAAGTGGCTGACATTCTGAAAGCGAAAGGCTTCGATATCGATCGCAAGAAAATCACGGTTGACGACGTGAAATCAATCGGTACTTACGCCGCATTGATCGATCTTCATAAAGAAGTGAAACACAAATTGACGCTGAACGTAGTAGCAGCGGAAGATTAATCGTTTCTAAAAAGCATAAAAAAGGCAACCTTTCGGGTTGCCTTTTTTATGCTTTGGGAAAACCTCGGCAGTCGGCCATAGGTAAGCCAATTGTCTTGCCAATTACAGCCTACGGCCTACGGCCTACTGCTGCTCTCTACAACGCCGGAATACGCAAAACCTGCCCGGGGTAAATCAGGTCCGGGTCTTTGAGCATGGGCTTGTTGGCTTCGAAGATGACCGGGTATTTCATCATGTCGCCGTACACAACCTGGGCGATCTTGGAAAGAGTATCTCCCTTCACAACCGTGTGATAGGTCGCTTCGGGCGCGGGAGTTGCTACTTTGAGCTGGTTATCGACGACTTCCACTCCTTCTACATTACCTACTGCCAGCGCGATTTTTTCGGCATCTTCCTGCTTGGCCACTTCGCCTTCCAGGATGACTTTATCACCGGATGTTTTGACTGTAAGATTATTGTAGGCGAGGCCGAGTGCTTTTACATGTCCGAGCAATGCACTGGCACGCAGGGGCTCTGCCGCCTCGGGGGTAGGAGCCGCAGCGACTTCCTCCTTTTTGAATACTTTTTCTCCTACACCTTTAATAAAAGATAATAAGCCCATGTTTTTGAGGTTTTGGTTAATAAAGATTTGAGTTGTAAATGGAAGGTAATGGTAATGTTAACTTTCCTTCCGGTAAGATGCAATTATTATGCCAAATTTACCAAGGGATATTGATTTGATAATATGGTTTTTTACGGCATCAACTTTGTACTTTTGCAGCTGGTCTCAACTACTCTGACTCTGCATTAAGTATCAATGAACCGCACCACATCGCTTGCCAGGTTACAAAATGAATCTTTCGATATCTGTATCATCGGCGCAGGTGCCAGCGGGGCCGGATGTGCCCTCGATGCGGTTTTAAGGGGATATAAGGTCGCTTTGATCGACAAAAAGGATTTTGCATCGGAAACGTCGTCCCGCTCAACAAAGCTCATCCACGGTGGCGTCCGCTACCTCGAACAGGCATTTAAGAAGCTCGATTTCGCCCAACTGAAGCAGGTGCGGCACGGACTGGAAGAACGACACATTGTGTTGAAAAATGCGCCGCATCTCGCCCGCCCGCTCGCGCTCATGACCCCCGTCAATTCCTGGTTGGAAGGGCTGTACTTCAAAATCGGCTTGCAGATTTACGACACGTTTGCCACCAATGATACATTACCTAAAAGCAAATGGCTGAATAAAAAGGAAGTCCTCGAGAAAATCCCGACCCTTGACCGCAAGAAACTGCATAGCGGGGTTCTGTATTACGACGGGCAACTGGACGACGCCCGTTATTGTCTGGCCCTGGCTCAGTCCGCATCAGAAAATGGTGCGGCGGTTGCCAATTACATCGAAGTGAAAGGATTTGAGAAAGACAACACGGGGAAACTGAATGCGGTCAATGCAACGGACACGTTGACCGGAAACGCCATAACGATCCGGACCAAACTGGTGATCAACTGTACCGGGCCCTTTGCCGACCATGTACGGCAGATGGCCAATTCGGAGCTGAGCGAACGGATCCGCCCGAGTAAGGGGGTGCATCTGGTACTTCCGTTCAACACACTGAACAGCGAATATGCCATGTTGATCCCCAAGACATCGGATGGACGCGTGGTATTTGCAATTCCTTTCGAGGGGGCAACGATGATCGGTACCACTGATACGGATTGCGACGATATTGATGATGAGCCAACTTTGAATGGAGCGGAAAAGCAATACCTGGCCAATACCCTGAACCCCTACCTCGCCAAGCCGATTTCGACGGGGGAAATCAGGGCCGGTTTCGGCGGGCTCCGGCCATTGCTGGCGGCAGATCCTTCGAAGTCAACCAAAAGTCTGGTGCGCGACCATGAGGTAGAACTGGATGAATCGTCGGGTCTGGTCAGTCTGTTGGGTGGCAAATGGACGACTTACCGGCTGATGGCCAAAGATACGATCGACCAGGCGGACCAGTTGCTGGGACAAACGCACGTATGCAGTACAGCGGATCACGTTCTGGCCGGCGGAGAAGGGTATCGTTTCGAAGCGTGGCAGGAACTGGTTTCAAAGTTTAACTTGCCGGACGATATTGCCAGGCATCTCGTGCGGAAATACGGATCACGGGCTATGCGAATCGGTGCGCTGACTTTGGAAGATCCCTCCCTGACGCAGCGGTTAAGTGCCCGGTATCCCTACATTCGCGCAGAGGTTGTTTATACCGTCAGAAACGAAATGGCGGTGACGCCGCGGGACTTCCTGGCAAGAAGGATCCGTTTTGAAATCACGGATTGGAATGAAACCTTAAATTGTCTGACCGTTGTTGCTGGGCTGATGGCGGGCGAACTGGGCTGGACCGAAGATCAAAAACAACAGCATACAGAAGCCTACGCCGCGGAAATCGGGAGTTTTATTGCAGATGCCCGGTAAGAGACACCACTTTTTCAGAGTTATTTTCAAGAATGTACATTATAGATTCAGCCTGCATATCGCCCCAGCACACCTTTGACAAAACTTTTTTTGAAGGCGGAATCAAGGTACATGAAGGCGACAGGTATATTGCCATTGAACCAGCCTATGGGCAACTGATCCCGGCGGGTTTACTCCGCAGAATGGGAAAAGCTGTGCGAATGGGTGTAGGGGCGGGCCTGCCGCTTATTCAGAAAGCCAGTGTGGAGGGGATCGTGCTGGGAACGGCCAACGGAGGGCTTGAAGACTGCCTTAAATTCCTGAACCAGATCGTAGATTACAGCGAGGGCACACTGACTCCCACCAATTTTGTACAAAGCACTCCCAATGCCGTGGCCGGTAACCTTGCTTTGATGAGCAAAACTACAGGCTATAACACCACGCACGTTCACAAGGGGCTGGCTTTTGAGGCAGCGCTGTTGGATGCGATGCTGTTGCTGGAAGAAAAGCGCGGGCAGACGTTCCTGGTGGGAAGCATAGAAGAAATATCAGATTATAACCATAATATCGACCTGCTTTCCGGAGCTTTCAAAACAGGCCATTTTACTTCCGAAAACCTGCTGACACTCGATTCTCCGGGTTCTGCAAATGGAGAGGGCGCTGCGATGTTTATAGTCGGGGCAGAAAGGAAACCGGACGCTATCGGGCAGATCAGAGATGTGTTCCAGAGCAATAATCTGGAAGAAAATGAGCTTGCCAGCATTTTGAGGGCATTCCTGCGGCGCAATCATCTTAACGCCTCGGACGTCGATACAGTAATACTGGGCGTCAGCGGAGACAACCGGAGCGATCACTGGTATTATAACCTGCGAAAAGCATTGTTTGAGGAGAGTAATTGCTATACCTACAAAAACATGGTGGGCGATTACCCGACAGCATCCGCATTCGCTACATGGATGGGTTTACAGCTTGTCGGAGGAAAGCGGGTGCCGGCAGCCTGCATTTATCAACAAAAAAATACCCGTGCAGCGAAGCATATTCTGATCTACAACCATTACAAAGCTTCACAGCACGGGTTTATCCTGCTGAGTTCCTGATTGGGGTCAGGAATCCCCGTTTGCTGCCTTTTCCTTCATTTGGATCACCTTCGCCAGCGTGGGCAGAATGGTGTCATGCTTTTTGACAAACGGATTGGACTGATCCCAGACATAGCCGGCTAATACGGAGCAAATCTGGTTTTTAATATCTTCATCGATGTGCTTTGCAAAAACTATGGTCTGAAAATCGCCACTGTACCAGCCTGTTACATAACTTCTGAATACGTCGATCCCCTTCTGGATCACTTCTTCATAATCCTTCGTCCAGTCCACTGCTTCGCCCTGCAGGTGCCTGTGCGTCATTTTTGCGGAGAGGAGACCCGAGGCAGTTGCAAATGTGACTCCAGAAGAAAAGATCGGGTCGAGAAACTCGGTACTGTTGCCCGAGAGCACAAAACCTTCACCAAACATCTTTTTCACACCAATGGAATAGCCCAGGATGTGCCGTGGTTCGAATTTGAAGTCCGAGTCGGCAAAACGCCCGTTCAGGTCTTCAAAATTACGAACGAATTCCTTGTATTGTTCGCCGCCGTTCCCGGCCAGTGCGATGATTTTTTCCTTGTCACCGACAATGCCAACGGACGTCGAACCGTCTGAAAACGGGATAGCCCATATCCAGGACTTGTTGTTGTCAAACGAATGGACAAATATGTTGTTGCTGGCCTCCTCCGTACGCTTTTTATCTTCCAGGTGGGAGAACACCGCCCCGCGCGGTGTGAATGCCGACGGTTTGCTCAGGTCGAAAAGACGGGGCAGGACACGCCCGTATCCGCTCGAATCGATGATAAACCGGGCCTGGATCCTGTGCTGGTTACCCTCGGCGTCCCGGTAATCGATGAGCTGTTTTTCAGGACCACATTCTACTGCAATCACTTCGCATTCGAAATTAACATCCACGCCTTTGGCCCGGGTCGCTTCCGCGAGTGCGCTGTCAAAATCCGCACGTTTCACCTGCCAGGTCCAGGTCCAGCCTTTCGTGAACTGTTCCGAAAAGAAGAACTCGCAGCGTTTCTCGCCGCGCATAAAGGCGGCACCGGTTTTTTTCTGGAAATTCAATGGTTCGATCGCCTCACGCAGTCCGGATTCCGTCAAATGTTCCATACAGCAAGGCAAAAGGCTTTCCCCGATCTGAAAACGGGGGAATTTCTCTTTTTCGAGTATCGTGACGTCGTAGCTCTGTTTCTTTAAATAAGAAGCCGCGACAGTTCCGGCAGGTCCGGCCCCAATGACCAGCACATCGACAGTTTGCATAATCAAGCGTTTTTTACTTTTTGAATGAGTTTATCTTTATCTACAAATGAGAAGCACGTTATAAATGCACTGACCGTAACCCCTAGAATTCCATGCAGGGATATATTCTGGCCGGTCAGGTGCAGATTGGGTATTTTGGTCCGCGTATTGATCTGCGTGCGCGCAGGTGAATTGGAATCTTTGACAATACCATACATAGAGCCGTCGCGATTGCCTATGTAGTCGCGGAATGTCAGCGGTGTGGCGCTGTGTATCGACTTGATTTTGGAAGAAATACCTGGAAAGACGGTTTCCAGTTTTCGGATCACCTGCGCTTCTTTTTCTTTTTTGAACCTTGTATAGGCCTCGTTCCGCTTGCCTGGTTCAGCGACCGTACTGAATGTCCCGGCCCATTCTGCTGTTTCCGATGCTTTCATATAGGTCATGACCGACATGGAATCCGCATACTTGCCTTTTTTAGAGATAAAAGGTGTGCAAATAAAGTAAGTCTGAGGCCAGGTTGCCGCATCATAATCGATACCTCCCCAAACGTCCTCAATGTGGTGTTGATAAACATTGTGATTCAGGTACTCGAAGGTGTTGTCCAGGAATGAGAGGTGCACCAGGAATGTAGAAATGCTGTTTTCCAGGGTCTGTACACGGTTCTTGTAAATGTTCAGAAACCTTTCTGCTCCGAAAATGTCGATAGAGACGGCGGGATGAACATTGGAGATGAATTGCTTTCCTTTGAAGGAATCCCCGTTTTCGAGTACGACTTCCGTGACATGGCCCTTGTCGTCATACCGGGCGGATACTACCTTTTTGTGTTTATAAATTTCCCCGCCATGCTGCCTCACCGACTTGCTGAGCTGGATCGCAATCTGTGAGCCGCCATCTATGAACTTATAAGCGCCGGACAGATAGCTTTTCAGGATCAGTGCGTGTACATAGAATGGCGTTTTGTCTTTCACGCCGGCATATAAAAGGTTGTTTCCGGCTAAGACATTGCGTAAACGGACATTATCCGTGAGTGACGCAATGTAATCGTAGGCATTCAGGGCGAGGATATCGCCGTTGGTCTGATAGCCCTCGCCGGAAATTTCCAGATTATACAATGGGAAGCGCTTGCAGATGTCGATGATCTGTCTGCAATAGGCTTTGATCACCGCTTCTTCGTCGGGGAAATACGAGATCAGCTTTTGCTCGAAATGCTCCATGCCCTGTGCATAGCCATACTCGCGGCCATCGTCGAACCGGATTACGTCGAATTGGTCGTCGTCGAGGCGTTTAATCTTAAGTTTATCGAGAATGCCAAAGTACTTGAAGAACTGATACAGGTTTTCGCCTTCATCCAGCCCTCCCACATAATGTACACCCGTGTCGAAAATGCTTTTATCCCGGCTATAAACCTGTAAATGTCCGCCGATCTGGTGGTTCTTTTCCAGCACGACAACACTGAAACCTTCCATGGCGAGAATATTGGCACAAGCCAGACCTCCGAGTCCGCTCCCAACAATCACAAAATCATATTCCTTTTGCACGGCGGAAGATTGCATTTAAATGTCTATTGGAAAAATGATCGGTCAGGTTAGTTAGTAATCGGTGCAGGCTCGGGAGGTTTGGCTAGGGTTTGCGCAATACGAACAGCACATTGGAAGTATTTTCGGAATGTTCCTGCATTTCATATCCAAATCCGTGCCGGGCGGCAAAATCCCGGATGTCCTGCGAAGAGAAGAAATGGAATTCGTCCGTTTTTCGGTTGAATGAGAACAGTCCTGTTGACAATGCCTCTGTCTTTTGGGTGTTGTGGTGTTTTGCGGTCAGGTCGGTAATGCCGTCGCGGATGAAAAGTATACCGCGGGGTTGCAGGGCCAGAGCGCAACGATCGAGTAAAATAAGCTGTTTTTCTCTGGATAAATAATGCAGGACATCATTTAAAAAAATGACATCCTGGATACCGGGGTCGGAGGCCATGATATCCTGATACAAAAACCGGAGCTGTTCGGTTTTGTTATAGCTGTTTTCCGCAATCGCAATCTTATCTTCGTCATAATCGATACCTGTAACAACGCGCTCGGGGTCTTTGTAATGCAGGTAAAACGAGAGGTAGCCATAACCACACCCTACATCCAGGATACGTTTCCGTGTACCGATCTGATCATTATAATAGGTGTAATTTTTACTCTCCAGCCGCCATTTGATTTTGAAATACCACTCCAATACCGGCCCTTTAAAGACATAGTTGGTGAAAATCTTGTGTTGAAGATATTTGGTGTCCTCCATTTCGAGCCGGTATGCTGTAAACTCCTCTTTGAAAAACGCTGCAATTTGCTTGGTCTTGTCGCGCAGTGTAGCGCCCCATCGGGAATCTGAATAGTCGATGCGGGGCAATACACGGACATTCAATGCGCCTGGACGGATCAGAAAGTCGTTTTTCGGCAGCACATCGTGCGCCCCGTGCAGGAGGATCGGCTGGATAGGTAGCCCCAGTTGCTCGGCCAGGTAGAATGCACCTTTGTGAAAACGGCCGATGGTGCCGTCCTGCGACCGGGTGCCTTCGGGAAAGATAAGAACCGAATAGCCATCGGCGACCAGCGCCCTTACCTTTTCGATGTTCTCCTCGGGGCCGTCGTCGCTGTACACATAACCTGCGTAACGAATGATCGGTCCGAAGAAGGGTGATTTATATACCCAGCCTTTGACCATCAGTACAATTTTAGGATGCAGCATAATGGCGAGCAGGATATCCAGGAACGACGTATGGTTGGCAATAAAAATCACGGGCTTGTTCATGTCCAGGTTTTCCAGGCCAGAAAAGTTCTTTCTAACATGCGGGCCGGAGTAGATGACCGTTTTGGCGTAGAAGGACAGGGAGTTGTTGATGGCGGCCTTTTTCTTTTTTCGCGAAATTGGCATCAGCAAGATCGTTACCAGCTTTGAATGCAGGAAAAGGCAACCCGACAGAAAGTAGGTAAAACTTGAAATGCTGATCAGGAACGGCAGCATCGTCACCGGGGCCTTTTTCTTTGCAATGCGTTTTTGTACAAAAAAATCGAAGAGTACCGGCTGGAAAACAAAGGAGATGAACAGGATGCAGACGATGCCCAGCACGCTGATCACTGAAATGGAATGAATGGCGGGATGTTTGGCAAAAATGAGCACCCCGGTGCCGATCAGCGTGGTGGTGGCCGACAATGCGATCGCGGCCTGGTAGGAGCGGAGCGAGTCTTTGCCCGATTTATATTTGCTGAGCAGACCGTCGGTAACGAAAATACTGAAATCGTCGCCCAGGCCGAAAATGAATGTCGTGACGATCACATTTACAAAATTGAACTTGATGCCGAGGATTGCCGCAATGCCCAGGATCCAGATCCAGCTGATCACCATCGGCAAAAAGGATAGCAGGGTGAGCTCGATCCTGCCATATACGATCAGCAATGTAAAGAAGACGATGGAGGCTGAAATGAGCAGCAGGTAATTGAAATCGTCCTTGACCATGGTCAGTAACTCGCCCGCAAGTTCACCACGGTCGAAGATTTCGAGTCCGTGTATCGCACGCAACTCTTCTTTGACACTCATCAGGTGCTCCTGGTTGAGGATGACGGTAGAAATGAATGTGGTACCCGAAGCCTTGATGTCGATCAGGTTGTCGATGCCCAGCTCATTAAAAAGGGTGTCCAGTGATAGGGTAGCGGGGCTGCGTCCGGCGATCCAGCCTTTGAAATCGTTGAATGCGTAGGCATTAAAACCATTTTGCGCGGCCGAACGGTTGAGGATGCTGAATGTGGAATCTTTTCGGCCATCTGTCCAGAAAGCCTGCCACCGCCGCATGCGCTCCCGTTTCAGGTCTTGCGGTATCAGCAAAGAACCGGATGACACAAAGTTATCGATGCGCCCTGCCCGCTGTAAAGAGGCCAGCTTTTGATAAGCATCGTAATTCACTTTTTCCGCTTTTGCCCGGCTTGGGTCTGAGGCAAACACATAAATCCTCTTTTGTTTTCTGGGATTGATCCCCGTCAATGCCTCCTCGCGCCCGCTGAGCTCGGGGTCCTGGATACTGAGGTTTTCGAAGCCGGCATCGAACTCGGTGTAGCGGGAGAAATACAGGAAAATGATCGTCAGTACGGCAATACCTGCGAGCGTAGCGCCGCGCCAGCGGTCGGGGATCGTTGGAATACGGAATGCGCTTTGTTCGCCGGGTATTTTTTGGATGTCAAAACGGGTGGACGAGAGGATGACCGGCAATGCAGTGAGCGTAAACAAAGCGGCGCCGAACAGGCTTAGCGAGGAGAACAGGCCAAAATCCTGCAAGACGGTGGAGTTGGCGAAGTGCAATGCGCTGAACGCCATGACGGTCGTGAAACTGCCGGTGAGCAACGGGCCGCTGACCTCCCTGATGGCGACCGGAATGGAATGCGTATGCCGCAGGTGGGTAAAGAAGTGAAAGGCGTAATCGAGTAGAATACCAAAGATCACCGCGCCGGTAGCCAGGGAAATGCCCGAGATCTCCGGACGAATGTACCCCGTGATACCCAATGCAAAAATAGCCCCGAAAATCCCCGGCAGAGTTATGTATATCGGAATGAGCAGCTTGCGGTAATAGGCGATGAGCAATGCGAGAATCCCTGCCAGGGCCAGGAATGAGGTGAAATAGGAGTCCTGCTTGACCTGTATGGCATTGCGGGCCGCGATTTCGAAGGTGCCGAAATAGGAGAATTTATTGTACCGGTGCTGGCGGTTCCATTTTACACGGAAAGATTCCATAAGCTCGAAAAGCTCGACATTCTTATCTGAACTCCCCGAATCGAAACTGGTGGATGCGAAAATGAGAACGCTTTTGCGGTCAGGTGTGAACATGACACCGTCGTCCATGACCATTCCGTTGCTGCTATTCACTGCATTCAGGTCTCGGAAATACTTCCCGGTGATGCCCAGCGGATCGTTAAGTACAAACTGTTTGAGGAAAGAGCCGCCTGGAGTGAGTAGCTGGTGATAGGTCGCCGTCACCGAGGCCCGGATCGAATCGGAAGCGATGCGCGCCCGGATGTGCCCGTAATAGGATGTGTCGATGAGCTGCGGAAAGTGGCTATATATATATTGATATACATCCTCCTGTACATTGGGTCGTTCGGCCCGGATATTGCGGATGTAGCCGTTGGTATATCGGCCCAGCGAGTCGGAAAAGCTCTCCGCCAGCTCCCTGGCATCATCGGTACTGGTTTCAGCGGGTATTTCCAGCGAAAAGACAACCTGGTTGATGATATTTTTGCTTTCCACCAAACGGTTGAACTCTTCGAAGCTTTTACCTTTCGGTAAGGTGGCGAAAATACTTTCGGTTACTTTTAGCCGTGTGATTCCGGCCAGGAGGAAGCTGACAATGACAAGCAGGCTAAGAAAAAACGCTGGTTTGTGACTGGAAAGGAATTTGTTTAGCCTTAAAAGTAAATCTCCTAGCATTGGCAGGGGAAACGTGAATGTCCGACAAAATTAATGAAATGTATCACTCGGGCAACTTCCGTGCCGGTTACCGTTGGCCGGTTCCTGTTTGTCAAAACCGCAAAAAAAGATTTATTTTACACCATATTTAATTTCGCCATCTCTAAATGAATCGTATTTCATTAGCTCAGATCGAGCAGTATGCTTTTGAAAAGAAGGAATTTATCTTAGCCGAAGACGCCCTCCATCAAGTATCCCAATCCTTTGCTTTTTTAACGAACTTCTCCAAAGACAAAATCATATACGGGATCAATACCGGCTTTGGCCCGATGGCGCAATACCGGATCGAAACCGACCAGCTCAATAATCTGCAATATAACCTGATCCGCAGCCATTCGAGCGGGGTAGGGAAGCCGCTTAATGAAGTATACGCACGTAGCGTGATGCTTGCGCGCCTGAACTCTTTTCTACAGGCCAATTCCGGTGTAAGTACAGCCGTGATCAAACAGCTGGTGTCGTTCCTGAACCATGGAGTTGTGCCCGAAATATTCGAACACGGCAGCGTAGGCGCGAGTGGTGATTTGGTACAACTTTCGCATTTGGGCCTGAACCTGATCGGGGAGGGACATGTGTATCAGCAGGGCGTACGGCGGAAAACGGCCGAAGTACTCGCGGAAAAGAACATCAAGCCCCTGAAAATGGAATTGCGTGATGGACTGGGGCTGATCAACGGTACTTCCTGCATGACAGGAATGGCGGCGATCAACCTGATTTATGCCAAGCGGCTCGTTCAATGGGCCATTGCCGCATCGTCAATGCTGAACGAGGCGATCGAGTCGTTCGACGATTCGTTTTCCAAGCAGTTGAATGCCGTCAAGCACCATAAAGGCCAGCAGCAGATCGCCCAGCTGATGCGTGATTTTGTAGCCGGTAGCAGACTGATCCGTAGCCGCGAAGAGCTTTTTCGCGATGATACGGCAATGCAGAAGACGGAATTCGAGCGCAAAATACAGGAGTACTATTCGATCCGCTGCGTGCCGCAGATTCTGGGTCCGGTACTCGATACCATTCATTATGCGCAGGAAGTCGTTGAAAATGAGTTGAATTCCACAAATGATAACCCGATCGTCAGCCCTGATGACGATAATGTGTTCCACGGAGGTAACTTCCACGGGGACTACATTTCGCTCGAAATGGATAAAGTGAAACTGGTACTGACCAAGCTTACCATGCTGATGGAGCGTCAGCTGAACTTCCTGATGAACAGCAAGCTAAACGGAAAATTTCCGCCGTTTCTGAATGCAGGTACCTGGGGGCTTAACTTCGGTTTCCAGGGTGTGCAGTTTACCGCAACCTCCACCACCGCGGAAAGTCAGGCATTGTCGACCTCGGTTTACGTGCATAGCATTCCGAACAACAATGATAACCAGGACATCGTGAGCATGGGCACCAACAGCGCAGTTATTGCCAAGCAGGTGCTCGAAAATGCATTCCAGGTGATGGCTATCCATATCATGGCAATTTGCCAGGCGATTGATCTGCTGCATCCTGAGGAAAAGGAGAAACTGTCGCCGAACGCGCAATCCATTTACGCGCAGATCCGCCGGAAAGCCCATTTTGTAACGGAAGATGTGCCACAGTCCGAGAGCATTGCAGCCGTTTTTGAGTATATCAAAGAAACCCCATTCCATTTATGAATTGTGCATTGGTGACCGGTGCGTCCAGGGGACTTGGCAGGGCCATTGCGGTTCAGCTGGCCAAGGACCATGGTTTGTATATATTAGTGAATTACGCGTCCAATCAGGCGGCTGCAGAAGAAACGCTGGCCGAGATCAGGTCCGCGGGAGGGGACGGGGAGGTGCTGCATTTCAATGTTCAGCACAAAGCGGAGGTGGATCAGGCGCTGAACGGATGGCGGGAAAAGAACGAAGATAAATTTATCGGTGTTCTGGTGAATAATGCCGGCATTACCCGAGATGGATTGTTCATGTGGATGCCTGAAAAAGACTGGGACGATGTCCTGAACATTTCGGCTAAGGGTCTTTTCAATGTGACCCAGAATGCCATCCAGCAAATGTTGCGTAAGCGTGCGGGCCGGATTGTCAATATTGCCTCGGTGTCGGGGATGAAAGGCGTGGCAGGGCAAACAAATTATTCGGCAGCCAAAGGTGCCATCATCGCCGCTACGAAATCGCTGGCCCAGGAAGTAGCTAAACGGAAGATCACTGTCAATGCGGTAGCACCAGGTTTTATCGCCAGCGACATGACGAAAGGACTGAACGAGGACGAATTGAAACAAATGATCCCGATGAACCGTTTTGGCAAAGCGGAGGAGGTGGCACACCTGGTGAGCTTCCTTGTTTCCGACAAAGCTGCGTACATTACAGGCGAAGTAATCAATATCAACGGAGGAATTTACTCATAATCCATGAGCCATAGGGTTGTCATCACCGGTATCGGCATTTACTCTTGCCTGGGGCAGAACCTGAGCGAGGTTGCAACGTCATTGTATGCCGGGAAAAGTGGCATTATTTTCGATCAGGTCAGGAAAGATTTTGGTTTCCGATCCGCGCTGACCGGAATGGTACAGGAGCCCGACCTGAAAAACTACCTCTCCCGCAGGCAACGCCTGGGAATGCATCAGCCCGCGGTTTACGCCTATATGGCCACACGCGAGGCATTGGAACTGTCGGGGCTGGATATCGATTTCCTGGAAAAGACGGAAACCGGCATTATTTATGGAAACGACAGCACGGCGGCATCTGTGATGGAAGCAGTCGACAAGGCCAAAGAAAAACATGATACGACGTTGATAGGAAGTGGTGCTATCTTCCAGAATATGAATAGCACCGTCAACATGAACCTTTCAACGATCTTCAAGCTGAAAGGGATCAATTTTACATTGAGCGCTGCTTGCGCGTCAGGCTCGCATTCCATCGGCATGGGCTACCTGATGATCAGCCAGGGGTTGCAGGAGCGCGTGATATGTGGGGGCGCGCAGGAGATCAACGCGGCCGCCATGGCCAGCTTCGACGGCCTCGGTACGTTTTCGGTGCGGGAATCGGAGCCGGATAAAGCCTCCCGGCCGTTCGACCGGGATCGCGACGGGTTGATTCCCAGCGGAGGGGCAGCTACGGTCATCCTCGAATCCTACGAAGCCGCCGTCAAAAGAGGAGCGCCCATCCTGGCCGAGCTGATCGGTTATGGATTTTCCTCTAATGGTGACCATATTTCAAATCCTAGCATTGACGGGCAGATACGCTCCCTGCAAATGGCATTGAAGCAGGCCGGTATTTCTACCAGCGATATCGATTATATCAATGCACATGCCACGTCCACGCCGGTTGGTGACGGCAGCGAGGCGCGGGCGATATACGAGGTGTTCGGGGGCGACGTTCCGGTGAGCTCCACCAAGTCCATGACCGGGCACGAATGCTGGATGGCAGGTGCCAGTGAAATCGTTTACTCGATGCTCATGATGCAAAATTCGTTCATTGCGCCAAATATCAACTTCGAAAACCCGGACGAAGACTCGGCCCGGATTAACATTATCGCCGAAACCAAAGAGCAGGAAATCAATTGTTTTCTCTCGAATTCGTTCGGTTTCGGAGGCACCAATTCCACGCTGATTATCAGGAAAGTCTGAAAACCAGGGGTCAAACAACTTCTACTTCTTCGTGAACGGCGGTTATCTGCCGATTGAAATTTCGTATTTTTGTTAACCTCCGATATTCCATCCGGCACTGACAATGATTTGAAGTTTAAATTATTGTGTAAGGAGGAGATTATATTTGAAAATTTGGGAATATTTTTAAACTATCAGCAAGAATAAACTAATTTTGTAGCCATGTATGCTAACGATGTTAAAATGAGTTTGGAAGAAGTTATTGAAGAGACCAGAGACTTTTTGTCTGAGGAATTTGAGGTGGACCGGGATTTGATTCTTCCTGAAAATAGTTTGAAAGATACTTTGGATCTGGACAGTCTCGACTATGTCGATCTGGTTGTTTTGATCGACGAAAACCTAAATATCAAGCTCACCGGCGAAGATTTTAAAGATATCGTAACCTTCGGCGATTTTTATCAGCTGGTTGGTAAGAAACTGGCATTGTAAGAATGGGCCGTTGGGACGGTAAGACCAAAGGATCGCTGACGGGCTACAAGATTTTCCTGTTTTTCATCAATACACTAGGCCTGAAATTTGCATATGGCCTATTGCGGATAGTGACATTTTATTACTATCTGTTTGCTGCTAAGCCCAGACGGGCGCTTCTGGATTTTTATCAGAATACGCTTCACATTTCCGCTGCCCAATCAAAGTCACTGGCGCGCAGGAACTTTTATATTTTCGGTCAGACCCTCGTCGACAGGGCCGCGTTCCTGCTAGGCAAGGACCGGGAATTCTCGCACGTTTTTGAGAACGAGCAGTACCTGATCGATATCCGGGATGCCGGAAAAGGGGGCATTTTGCTGAGTGCCCACGTCGGAAACTGGGAAACCGCCGGCAATTTGCTGAAAGGGCGCATTACACCCACTATCAACATTGTGATGCTCGACGCCGAGGTGGAGAACATCAAAAAATACATGGACCTCTCCACAGGTGGTTCGCGTTTCCGGGTAATTGCTATCAAGGACGACCTTTCACACATCATATCGATTCGTAATGCATTGGTTAATAATGAATTCGTAGCCATTCACGCCGATCGCTATCTCGAAGGTGCCAAGTTCATAGAGCTCGATTTTCTCGGCCGGAAAGCGAAATTTCCATATGGGCCTTTTGTGATTGCTGCGAAGTTCAATGCTCCTGTCACATTCGTGTTTGCGGCAAAGGACGGAAAATACAGTTATCACCTGAGCGCGACTAAGCCGATCGATATCAAAATGCGACCGGAAGAAATTGCAAAGCTGTACGTGGAGGAACTCGAACGAAAAGTCCGGGCATATCCGGAGCAATGGTTTAATTATTTCAATTTCTTTCAATAATGATCGTCGGTAAAGACGCTATTACCAGCTACATTCCCCACCGCGAGCCATTTGTGATGGTCGACAACCTGATTAGTGCTACCAGAGAGCGGTTTGAATCGGATTTCCTGATCCGCGCGGATAATATGCTGGTGGAAGACGGCTATTTTCGGGAGACGGGACTGATCGAAAATATCGCCCAGACCTGCGCGGCGTCTTTTGGCTACCTTGATAGCGAAGCCGGCGGCGCACCCAAAATAGGATTTATCGGAGCGGTCAGCAAAGCGGTTGTAACAGAGCTTCCTCCGGTCGGGGTTACCATTCAAACAGTTGTCAGCCCATTGCATCAGCTGGGAAATATTTACCTTGTAAAGGGCGAAAATTTCCTGGATGGGCGTATATTGCTGGGTTGTGAAATGAAAATCGTGGTGACCGAATAACCCCTAACGACCGAGTAAATGATTTCTTCCGAAATAGATATTGATATCCGATTCAGTGAAACCGATGCCATGGGTGTGGTCTGGCATGGTAACTATCTTAAGTTTTTTGAAGATGGACGTGAGGCGTTTGGCAAGACCTACGGCCTGGAATATCTGACTATATTCGACAAGGGTTTTGTAACGCCAATTGTAAAATCGGAAATCGACCATAAGGCGCCTGTTTACTACGGACAGGTCATTAAAGTAATTACCAAATACATTCCTGCCAAATCTGCGAAGATCCAGTTTGAGTACGAGGTGATCAATGTGACAACCGGCCAGCTTTGCGCAACGGGCAAAACAATGCAGGTGTTTCTCGATAAGGACTCCCGTGAGCTGGAACTGATCTCGCCGGACTTTTACAAGGAATGGAAAGAGCGTCACAACCTATGATTTACATTGGTGCCGAGGTGATCGTCAGCCCGCTGGGTAATGATGCGGAAGACAACTGGGAAGCACTCAGTTCGAACCGCAGCGGCATTGCATTGACGCAGGCGGTCGGGTTTGGAGGTGAGGATATCCATTTATCTAAAATAGCCGGTTTGAAGGGCGCACGGCGATTCCAGCAGCTGGTATTGCAGGCATTAACTACCCTCGCATCAAAGATCGACATGGCAATATGGTCGTCTGCAAAGACGATGGTACTGATCAGCTCTACCAAAGGTGAACTGGATGATAATTTACCCGATCAGTTCGGTGATACTACTGCTGCTGTTATGCAGCATTTCGCGCTGGTCCACAGGCCGTTGGTGATATCAAATGCCTGTATTTCGGGTGTGCTGGCGATCAATGCGGCGGGCAACATGATCAAGGCGGGGCAGTTTGAGCACGTGATCGTAGTAGGGTGCGACGTCATTTCAGACTTTGTGCTGTTTGGCTTCCAGTCGTTGTTTGCCGTAAGTAATCAGCCTTGTGCGCCTTTTGACGCGGGCAGGAGCGGTATTACGCTGGGAGAGGGGTGCGGAGCTTTGCTGGTGTCTGCCGGGCGTTCGGGTTACCGTGAACAACCATTGGAACTGCTTCCGGGAACCAGCGCCAACGATGCCAACCATATTTCGGGCCCTTCCCGCACAGGCGAGGGGCTTTTCAGAACCGTACATCGCACGCTCACTGCACACGGCGTTGGCGCGACGGAAATTGACTTTGTTTCGGCACATGGTACCGGAACGATGTTTAATGACGAAATGGAATCGATCGCTTTCGACAGGCTCTCGATGGCGGACGTGCCGCTTAATAGTCTGAAGGGTTATTTCGGACATACGCTCGGTGCCGCCGGCGTGATCGAAACGGCGGTGTCGATGCAGATGATGCGCCATGGAATGCTCGTAAAAAGCCTGGGATACCGCGATGAAGGTACCTCCCGGCCACTAAATATCATACGGGAAAATGCGCCGAAAGCGCTACGGACCGTTCTGAAAACGGCATCGGGCTTTGGTGGAGGCAATGCATCCCTGATCATCAGGAATATATGAATGTGATTACAAGTTATTGCAGGTTACTGGACGATATTTGCCTGGTCAATGGCGAGGTAGTAATGCGTCGTAATACCGGTTCGGAAGATTCCTGGTTCAAACAGATTTACAAGCAGCATGAACTGGGATACCCGAAATTTTACAAAATGGATATGCTGTCGCAAGCAGGTTACCTGGCCTCCGAACTGATCAAAAGGGCCAGCCCTGAATGGGTACAGGTCTATGGGGATGATGAAATCGCGCTGGTATTTGCGAACGCCTCTTCGAGTGCGGGAACCGACAGCCGCTTTATCCAGTCTTACGAACAAAACGGAGCGCCAAGCCCTTCGCTTTTCGTATATACACTACCCAATATCGTTTTGGGGGAAATCGCCATTCTGAACAAATGGTACGGTGAAAATATGTTTGCTGTTTTGCCTAAATTCGCCCCTGGCTTTTATCTCGACTATGGTAAAATACTGCTGTCGACCGGCTCTAAGGCATTACTATGCGGCTGGCTGGAAGTAACAAACGACAGCATCGACGTGCTTCTTTTTTTGGTAGAGGAAAAAGGGAAGGGCATGGAATTTAATGAAGAAAACCTCTACGCGCTGTCGGGGAATATTCAGGAACAGACAGCTTAACAGAAGCTCAATTAATACAACGCATGGATAGTTTAAAAGAAGACCTTAAAAAACAGATTATCGAACAGCTCAATCTGGAAGAAATTTCAGTGGAAGACATTGCCGACGATGCGCTGCTTTTCAATGATCAGGGCCTGGGCCTGGATTCGATCGATGCGCTCGAACTCATCGTGCTGCTCGAAAAATACCACGGCATCCAGCTGACAAACCCCGAGGAGGGCAAGGAAGCGTTTAAATCCATCGACACGATGGCTGAGTATATCCGCAAAAGAAAAGCAGCCTAATCACAAAACTGGATGAGCGTTTGCATTACCGGTATCGGTGTTGTTTCGGCGATCGGAATGTCGGTGGAGGAAAATCTGCTGGCTTTGCGGGAGGGCAGGTCCGGGATCGGTCCGTTGAACCACCTGAGGGGTACCAAAGCTTCTCTGGCTGGGGAAGTGGAGGCTTCCAATGATGCGCTGAGGACGCAGCTGAATGTGGGTACGGAATATGTTTCCAGGACCGCACTGCTCGGCTTGAAAGCCGCGCGTGAAGCCTGGGGCGATAGCAAGCGGTCGGGCGTGATCCGAACCGGGATCATCTCCGCTACTTCGGTGGGCGGGATGGACCGGAGTGAAGTTTTTTATAGAGATTACCTCGCCGAAACCGGACCGGATTATCAATTGCTCCGAACCCATGACAGCGGCAGTACGACAGAGCGAATTGCCAGAGAAATGGGAATTTCGGGTTATATCAATACCCTTTCCACCGCGTGCTCATCCGGTGCGAATGCCATCATGCTCGGTGCACGATTGATTCTTCAAGGCAGGCTTGATCGTGTGCTTGTAGGCGGATCCGACGCGTTGAGTGGCTTTACCATCGACGGTTTCCGATCATTGATGATTTACGACGACCAGTGGTGCAGGCCATTCGATGACTCGCGTGCCGGGCTCAATCTAGGAGAGGGTGCGGGTTTTCTGTTGCTTGAAAATGAAAAGAGCATGGAGCTGACGGGCCGCAGGCCAATCGGCCTGGTAAGTGGCTGGGCCAATGCGGCCGACGCTTACCATCAGACAGCCTCTTCGCCCGACGGTAAGGGCGCGACCATGGCGATCGAGCATGCGATCCGGGTTTCGGGGCTGACCGCCGACCGGATCTCGTATGTGAACGCGCACGGGACAGGTACGAAGAACAACGATCTTTCTGAATCTGTCGCATTGAAAAACGTTTTCGGGGTTGAAGTGCCGCCTTTCAGTTCTACCAAAGCATTCACAGGTCATACGCTGGCAGCTGCCGGGGCGATCGAAGCGGTTTTTTCCATCCTGGCTATTCAACACAACCTCATTTACCCAAATCTGAATTACCGCACCCCGATTACAGAGGCAGGTCTGGAACCCGTGACCAGCCTGGAAACCGGGCGCGAGGTTACAGCGGTGCTTTCCAATTCGTTCGGTTTTGGAGGAAATAATTCATCCCTGGTTTTTACACGCTATGAGTAAACCTGCATGGTATATCAAGGCTGCGTCGACCGTTTCACACCAGCCCACCTTCGGTAATCCGGGTTTCTCGGCGTCTCTGGAACCACTTGATGCCGCACATACACTGATCAGTCCGGATTACAAGGCATATATAGATTCTGGCCTGCTGCGACGGATGAGTAAGATTCTGCGTATGTCGGTTGCATGCTCCAAAGACTGCATCCAACAGGCAGGCGGCCGGCAGCCGGATGCCATTATTGTTGGCACGGGACTGGGATGCCTGCAGGATACTGAAAAGTTCTTGAATACTTCACTGACGGTGGAAGGCCTGCTGCCGCCGACCTCATTTATACAATCCACACACAATACCATGGCAGGCCAGATATCACTGAGTATCGGGAACCACGGTTATAACATGACGCATACCCAGAATACGCTGTCGTTTGAACACGCATTGCTGGACGCGACGATGCTCTTAGCCGAAGGGCATGGAAATGTGCTGGTAGGAGCGGCGGACGAACACATCGATATCCTGGACAACATAGCGGATCGGCTGGGATTCGAAGCAACGGCTGCGCTGACATCTGCTGCTTCGTTTTTTATCTTGTCAGCTGAAAAGAAAGGAAATACGGTGGCGCAACTGATAGACGTACATACCGCCGGACTAACGGATGGTACCGATGAAGAGGTGGGCGCATTTCTGGCCCGGAATGGAATGGAGGAAGAGGACGTCGATCTGGTGCTCTATGCCGGAAGTGAACTGGAAGGTGCAGGCCGGAATGTTAACTATCTGCCGCTGGCGGGCGTCTATGCCACGGCCTCCGCATTTGCATTGCATTATGCCGTCGATTTGCTCACGACAGACGGCAGTGTTCGTAATGTTTTGATTTGTAATTCCCTGCTGAAAAATAACCTGGGGCTGATGCTCATTCAAGCCGTTGAAGCATAACATTCTTACATTTTTCTGCATTACGGCGACGGCCCTTTCCTCCATCATTTTCTGGGAGACGGACTATCTGTGGCTCGTCATAGCCGGAATCGCTTTGTTTTTTGTAGCGGTAACAGCCTACGGCTCCTCTCAGATCCAGGCCAACTATTTTGTCAAATCAATTAATAAAGGGCGTGTCAAATCCATAGCACTCACTTTCGACGACGGCCCCGATCCGGAGTCGACGCCCCGTATACTGGAAACACTGCGGGAAAACGACCTGAAAGCGGCTTTCTTTGTGATCGGTAAAAAAGCTGCAAAGTATCCGGATCTTTTGAAGCAGATGGTGGAGGAAGGCCATGTGATCGGCAATCATTCTTACAGCCACCACTACCTGATCGGATTGTTCTCGAAAAAGAAGCTCCGATCGGATATCGCGCATTGCAATGAGACGATCCGTGACATTACAGGCAAGACCCCTGTGCTGTTCAGGCCACCGTTCGGGGTGACGAACCCGCGGTATGCGGCGGTTTTGAAGGAACTGCAAATGCATTCGGTAGGTTGGTCGCTCAGGAGCATGGATACGCGCGCGCGCAACAAGTACCAGATCATCCAGAAGATCATTTCGAAGTTGCGACCCAGGGACATCGTTTTACTACACGACCATCTGCCCCTTACTGCCGACTCGCTGGCGGACATCATCGGCCATTGCCGTGAAATGGGTATCAAAATAGAACCGCTCCCTCGACTGATCGTAAAGGAACCTTATGAAAAGCATTAAATCTCTCATGACCCTGTGGCTTGTAATGGGATTCACCCTTGCACAGGCACAGTCTTTCAAGCCGGTTGCCAATCCGGAAAAGGTGCTTGCCGATCTGCGAAAAACGTCGCGGGCGACGACATCTATTCAGGCCGTATTTACGGAAGAAAAATACCTGGCGGTGCTGAAAGAGCCGGAGAAATCATCCGGGCTGTTCTATTACCGGCAGCAGGACAAAATGCGCTGGGAACAACGCACGCCAGCCCGGTACGTGATCCTTATCAATGGCGACAAGCTCCGTATTCAGGAAGGGGGGAAGGAGAAGAATGTGGGCCAGGCCGGACGCATGGCTGCGCAGATCAAAGAGCTGATGATCGGGCTGGTCAATGGTGATTTTCAGGAGAATAAGGGCTTTTCAATGGCTTGTCTTGAAAATGACGATCAGTACCAGATCGTGCTGACACCGCTGAACCGGCGTTTGAAGAACATTTATGTTAAAATCTCCATGAATTTTTCAAAAAGCACACTCCGGTTGAAAGAGTTATCATTTTTGGAAAAAGGCGGTGACAAAAGTATCATGAAGTTCCAGCAGGAGAAATTCAACCAGCCGATTGCTGACAACCTTTTCAAAGACCTCTGATCACGCTGCGATATGCCTGTAAAAGATTTATACACGATCTCGATCCTGGACCAAAGTGCCGACTGCATTGTTTCAGAAGTCCGTATCGATCCTGCACATCCTGTATTCCAGGGACATTTTCCGGGTTCGCCGGTACTGCCGGGTGTCATCCAGCTCGAAATGGTTAGAGAATCGGTTTCGAATGCACTGGGAAGGAAGCTGGCCATGGCGGAACTGACTACCTGCAAATTTCTGGAAGTCCTCAACCCGGTGGAAAGTCCCGCAATGACCCTCGACATCCGTTTCAAAGGGGAAACGACCCTCGATGTCACAGCCACGGGCAGCGATGGTGCCAGTACATTTTTCAAACTCAGGGCCAGTTACCGTTAAAATTTTACCCTAAATCCAGGAATATTGCAATGGCCCTGTCCGACATTCAATGCTGCATCATCATACCCACGTATAACAACAGGAATACGCTCAAACGGGTGATCGACGGTGTTTTGCAATATGCGAATGCCAAGGAAATCATTGTGGTGAACGACGGATCTACCGACGACACCCCCTCGATCCTGGCAGGCTATAAAGACAAGATCCGGATTTTACATAATGCTAGGAACAGCGGGAAAGGTTTTTCACTCCGCAAGGGCTTTGCAGAGGCCATACGATTGGGATTCCGAAATGCCATCACCATCGACTCCGACGGCCAACATCTACCGTCGGATATTCCCCTTTTTATCGACGCAGCGCTCAGCATGCCGGGCGCATTGCTCATGGGTTCACGGAATATGGAACAGGAGGGAGTGCCTGGCAAGAGTTCTTTTGGTAATAAGTTTTCCAATTTTTGGTTTAAATTCGAAACAGGCCTTACGCTGCCCGATACACAAACCGGTTTTCGCCTCTACCCGCTGGAGCCATTGAAAAAGATCAGTCTGTTTACGACCAAATTCGAGACGGAAATTGAAGTGATTGTCAAAATGGCCTGGAAGGATGTGCCGGTTGTACCCATTAATATCCAGGTTATTTATGATAAAAGTGAGCGGGTGACGCATTTCCGGCCATTCCGCGATTTTACGCGTATCAGCATCCTCAACACCTGGCTGGTCACGCTTACATTGCTTTATTATCTTCCTAAACGGCTCTTCCGGTATATTCAAGAGAAGGGATTATGGAAGATTATCCGTGATGAGGCCGTAAAGCCCGATGAAAGCAATTTCAGCAAGGCCAAGTCGATAGGCTTCGGATTTTTCATGGGCATTGTTCCGATCTGGGGATTTCAATTGCTCGTAGGAATTCCGTTATCCGTGTATTTTAGGATGAACAAGGTGCTGTTCCTGACGGCGGCAAACATCAGCATTCCGCCGATGATCCCGTTTATCATCTTCGCAAGTTACCGGTTCGGAGGGCTGTTTTACAGGAATGGCGTACAGCTGACCTCCGCCGAGAACCTGACATTTAAATCGATTCATGTCAACTTTGTACAATATTTTTTAGGTGGTACACTCCTTGCATTAGTGGCCGGGGCAACCGGTTTTGTCATCAGTTTCCTACTTCTTTCCATACTCCGTCCAAGACACGCCTAGCCCGGACATTTGCCTTATTTTCAAGGATTATCACAGTTTATTCATTTTATAGTAATATAAATGGGGCTGAATCGGGCTCCTTTGATGGGGTTATATTAGTCCTTGAGAGACAGCTTGTTAGCGTGAAGTAGTATTCTTGAAAACTATAAAACTCTCAGAATTTTCATAAAATCTATACGAATTGATCAAAAATAAGGGTTTTGCGATTTTGTAGTGTGGTGCCTTTCTCTATATTTACGAGAATTATAAAACCATTTAACCTTAATTATTGATCAGAGCATGAGTAACATTACCTATTTAGTGCCGGCATTAGGCCTTCTTGGCTTGCTGGTTATGTTCATCAAAAGAGGCTGGGTTGTCCGGCAGGATGCAGGGACTCCTGAAATGAAAGTCATAGCGGATGCGATAGCAGATGGCGCCCTGGCCTTTCTGAAAGCCGAATGGCGTGTACTCATTGTCTTTGGTCTGATTGTCAGTGTTTTGTTGGGCTACTCCGGCACGCTGGTTGAAAATTCAAGTGCTTTTATCGGGATCTCGTTCCTAGTAGGTGCGTTTATCTCTGCTTTTGCGGGCTATATCGGGATGACGATCGCCACGAAATCCAATGTACGCACCACTCAGGCTGCGCGCACCAGTCTCACCAAGGCCCTCGAAGTGTCTTTCACCGGCGGCTCCGTGATGGGAATCGGCGTGGCGAGTTTGGCGGTGCTGGGACTTGGTGGGCTATTTATCGTATTATATTCAGTTTTTATCGGTGACAGCGCCGACGTCAACGGCCTGCCCATGGAGCGGGTCCTCGAAGTGCTGGCGGGTTTCTCGCTTGGTGCCGAGTCGATCGCATTGTTTGCGCGCGTAGGCGGAGGAATTTATACCAAGGCTGCTGATGTGGGTGCCGACCTCGTGGGAAAGGTGGAAGCCGGTATTCCGGAGGACGATCCGCGCAACCCCGCCACCATTGCGGATAACGTAGGTGATAATGTGGGTGACGTGGCAGGTATGGGTGCCGACCTTTTTGGTTCGTATGTGGCCACAATTCTGGCCACCATGGTATTGGGACGTGAGATCGTGGCGCAGGGAACAGATAATTTCGGAGGCATTGCACCTATTCTGTTGCCGATGGTTATTGCGGGAATAGGCCTGGTGTCTTCCATTATCGGGATGCTGCTGGTTCGCGTCAGCGACGATCACGGTAACGTGCAGGGAGCATTGAACCGTGGTAACTGGGGATCGATCATTTTGGTACTTATTATCAGTTATCCATTGACCATGTGGATGTTGCCCGAAGGTACACTCAATATCCGCGGGGTAGATTTCACGGCAATGGACGTATACCTGGCGATCCTGCTGGGCTCTGTGGTGGGTGCGATTATGTCGATGGTTACTGAGTATTATACCGCCATGGGCAAGCGTCCTGTGCAATCCATTGTGAACCAGTCATCAACAGGCCACGCCACGAACATTATCGGAGGTCTTTCGGTAGGAATGGAATCGACGGTGATCCCGACGCTGGTGTTGGCGGCGGGTATTTTCCTGAGCTACGAGGTGGCAGGGCTGTATGGCGTGGCGATCGCCGCGGCAGGTATGATGGCAACAACGGCCATGCAGCTGGCGATCGATGCATTCGGACCCATTGCCGATAACGCGGGAGGTATTGCGGAAATGGCGCACTTACCGGAGGAAGTTCGTGGCCGTACCGACATCCTGGATGCTGTGGGTAACACAACAGCCGCCACCGGCAAAGGTTTTGCTATTGCTTCCGCAGCATTGACTTCGCTCGCATTATTTGCGGCATTCTGTGGCGTTGCGGGCATCAATTCGATTGATATTTATAAAGCCAATGTACTGGCCGGCCTCTTCGTAGGTGCGATGATACCGTTTATTTTCTCTTCGCTCGCCATTGCGGCAGTGGGCCGCGCCGCCATGAAGATGGTGGAAGAAGTACGCCGCCAGTTCCGCGAGCTGCCGGGCATTATGGAAGGCACAACCAAGCCCGAATACGACAAATGCGTAGCGATTTCGACACAAGCTTCGATCCGGGAAATGGTTGCTCCGGGCCTTATCGCGCTGATCGTGCCGGTGCTGGTTGGTTTTCTGTTTGGTCCGGAAGTACTTGGCGGAACGCTGGCAGGGGTTACAGTTTCTGGTGTTTTGATGGGTATTTTTCAGAACAATGCAGGTGGGGCCTGGGATAATGCCAAAAAATCGTTCGAAAAGGGAGCGGTTATTAACGGGCAGACCTATTACAAAAAGTCTGAACCGCACAAGGCTGCGGTAACCGGTGACACAGTAGGTGACCCGTTTAAGGACACGTCAGGACCATCCATGAATATCCTGATTAAGCTGATGTCGATCGTTTCTCTTGTCATCGCACCGCATATCAGTGTTAAAAACCACGAAACGGGAAGCCGGAGTATCGACAGGCAGGAAACAGTAGTGTCGGTCGCAAGCAAACAGCTAGCCGAAAATGCCGGCTCGACCGTACCAGTTTACAGGTTGGATAGAAAAGCAAAGTAATATTAAGAGGTAGATAAAATACAAAACAGCCCGGCGCTTGCCGGGCTGTTTTGCTTACGCCAAGCGCCAGTCGTATTTGTTTTTCAGTTTTATCAGGTGTACTTTAGTTAAAAAGATCAATCCGATGGAAGTACTAACTATTGAAATAACTAATCCAAAAGCGAGGCGTCTGATTGACGATTTGGTTGATCTGGGATTGATATCGCTTAAGGAAACCAAAGAATCGTGGAATGACCGTTGGGCAGAGTTATCCAAAACCCTTCCTGATTCAAATGAGGTGACTGAAGAGGATATTCTCGACGAAATTGCTGTTGTCCGAAATAGTCGAAAACCTCATTGATCCGCATTGTCATAGATACAAACTTGTACGTGAGTGCCTTGATCAACGAAAATTCCAGGGTTCGGTTAAATCGTATTTTGGAAGATTCGCGGTACGAAATTGTGATGGATGTTATGCTTTTTGCCGAGATTGAGGAAGTGATCTATCGACCGAAATTCGCTCGTATGGTGTCAAAAGGTCAAATTGAGTCCTTTCTATTACTGCTAAGGGAAAGATGTATCCAAGTTGTGACAAAATCAGAAGTGCATTATAGTCCTGATCCCAAGGACGACTTTTTATTGGCATTGTGCCTGGATAGTTCTTCGCGTTATCTGATAACCGGAAACAAAATAGACCTCCTGGCGCTAAGGAGGTTCGGAGAAATCGAAATTTTGAGTTTGACGGAGTTCCTCACAAAAGAAGATTTTTAAGCAAAACAGCCCGGCAAGCGCCGGGCTGTTTTGCTTAAAGGGGATTAGCCCAGTTTCTTTTTCAGATAATCCAGCGATGATTTGTATGCGTCGGCTGCCGCGGTGGCGTCGTATTTGGGATTGCTGGGGTTGGCGAATGCGTGAACGGCATCGTACATTTTGATCGTCACTTTTTTGCCGGCGGCTTTCATGTCTTCCTCAAATTTATTTACCGTGGCGGGAGGGATTCCCTGATCCTGGCTGCCAAAAATACCCAGTACATCCGTATTCAGCATTTTGAGCTTTTCGATGTCACTTTCGGGTCGCCCATAATACATCACGCATCCCACAATCTGCTTGCCGCCCGCAATTGCGTTCTGAAGGGACAGCATACCCCCGAAGCACCAGCCGATGCTCGCGATCTTCGCACTGTTGCCCGCGTACGTGACGCCGCCTTTGGTAATAGCTGCCAGCCGCTCCGCCGAGGCTCCCTGCATAAGTTTGCCGGCTTCTTCACGTGTGGTGCCTACTTTACCGTCATACATATCCAAAGCCAGTACATTCACATCACCAAGGTCCTTATGCAACCTGGCGGCCTCCTGTTTGATATAATCGTTCAAACCCCACCATTCCTGATAGACAAATAGCCACTTGTCCGATTTTTTCGGCGATTTCAGTAAGAAGCCGGTTGCGGTTTTACCATCGGGTGTGGGGAAACTGACGGTTTCTCCCGCACCCTGGTAAGTAAATCCCAGCGGAGTTTCATGCAGCATTGCGAAATCGGGGTTGGCAGCGAGGTCGGACATCGCATTGCCGGGTGTATGACAGATTGGAATTGCGTTCGGTGTCGATTCCGGCTCGGGCAGGTTCACTCTGAAAAGAACAATGGTAATCAGGATAAAAAGAGCTCTCATAATGGCGGATTAGAAGTGAACAAATAGGAACGTTATATTAAATATAGACAAAATACGGCTGAACAGGAACCAGTGGTTGCGCAGTGAATTATGGATGATTGGTGAAAATATTGTACTTATTGAAAAGCAGGAACTTAATGTCCCGACAGACCCGTTATTTTATAAGTATGTGAATGTTAGTCCATGAGTCGCAAGCAATATTTTTTTATTATCCTGATCCTCGGGTCGCTGGCTACCGTCAGCCCTTTTTCTATTGACATGTACCTGCCGGGATTTCCCCGGATCGCGTCCGACCTGCAAACGACGATCGATAAAGTGCAGCTTTCCCTGACGAGCTATCTCGTTGGTATTTGTATCGGTCAGTTGGTGTATGGCCCTCTGCTGGACCGCTTTGGCCGCAAGAAGCCGCTCTACATCGGTCTCATTCTCTATGTGATTGCTTCTTTTGGTTGTGCGATGACTTCTTCCGTAGATGCATTGATCGCCATGCGTTTTTTTCAGGCAATGGGTGGTTGTGTAGGTTTGGTTGCTTCGCAGGCATTGGTCAGCGACCTTTTTCCGGCCGACAAGCGTGCAGAAGTTTTTTCGCTGATTACGCTCGTTATTGCGGTTTCGCCGATGATCGCACCGACTGTGGGCGGTTACGTGACGGCATCTATCGCATGGCACTGGATTTTCATTATTCTGGCAGGCATTGTGAGCCTTATCATCGCTGCGATCTATTTTTTCCTTCCAACGGGCAAAAGTGCAGATGAATCGGTGTCCCTGCGCCCAGCGGCGGTTGTGGATGGGTATCTTACTGTCATCACACAGCCTCAGTTTTTGATTTACACGCTGGCGGGCGGCCTGGCTACCGCGGCTCCATTTGCGTATATATCAGGTTCTTCGGATGTTTTCATGAATATCTACAAGGTGTCCGAGCAGCAGTACGGATGGATTTTCGCTTTCCTTGCGGTAGCCATGATCGGTTCGACCCAATTGAACCACTTCCTGCTCAAAAAATTTACGAGCGAGCAGATCATCCGGTTTACGCTTTATTATCAAAGCATTGTCGGATTATTGATGATTGTCGGCGTTTACAACAACTGGTTCGGTCTGTTTTCTCTGATCGCCATCATGTTCGTTTTCCTGACCGGGCAGGGATTGACAGGTCCGAATGCCTCGGCACTTTCGCTGGCACCATTCCGTAAACACACCGGAAGTGCGTCCGCGCTGATGGGCAGCTGGCGCATGGGCGCGGGTGCCGTTATTTCTGCTATTGTGAGCTTTCTGCACAACAATACGCCGATGCCCATGGTAGGCATGATGGCATTCTGTTCGTTCGGCGGCTTGCTGATTTTGCACGCAGGGCAAACGGTGGTTCGTCACCGGGCGAGTCATTCCGAAGTAGAAGACGAGGTTTCCGTCCTGCTTTGACCCCGACTACGGTAATAGCTTGATCGCGTTGAAAAGCATATCCAAAAATGCTTCGCGGTCGATATCGTAAGCAACAATGGCATTGGGCTCTTTTTGCAGAACATTGTAAAAATCGACTACGGTGGCGCCACGCGTCAGTTCGCCTTTGGTTTCCACATCTACATAGCAGGGTTTGGTCTTGAAAATCCCGGGATTCATCAGCCACGCGATAGCGCATGGATCGTGCAAGGCGGCTCCGCCTTCCAGTTCAGTCCGGTTCTGCCGGTAAAAAATCGAGAAGAAGTCCATAAAATCCGCTGCTGCCAGAGCAGTTTTGTTGCCCAACGCCCGGAACAGGTCGATATCCTTCTGGAAAATGAGCGCTTTGTGGGTGACATCAAGTCCGCACATCGTGATTGGGATCCCTGCATTGAAAACAATGGCCGCAGCCTCCGGATCTGCATGAATGTTGAACTCGGCCAATGGTGTCATATTGCCCCTGAAAATGCCGCCGCCCATGAGGCAAATCCGTTCAATTTTACTTTTCAAATGCGGATACGCAAGCAGGACCGTGGCGATGTTCGTCAAAGGGCCGGTCGGAACAATGGTAATGGGGGATTCCGCAGCAAAAAGGATTGAGGCAATACCCCCCACTGCATTTACAGGCTGCGGTTGCATGACCGGCATGGGCAGGGATGGGCCATCGAGCCCGGTTTCGCCATGTACTTCGTCCGAGATGACAAGTTCATGGAAAAGCGGCTTTTCGGCACCGCGGTAGACCGGAATATTGGTGGCTCCGATCAATGTAAGTATTTTCAGCGCATTCAGTAAGGTTTTCTCCTGGGTTTGATTACCGGCAGAAACCGTTACCGCCTTGATATCAAATCGTCCGCTTCCATGGGCGAGCATCAGCATCAGGGCGTCGTCGAGTCCGGGATCGCAATCGATGATAACGGGTATTTTATCCATTTCAAATCAGGCTAGTTCGTGTTGATAGGGTGCTGAGCTCTGGGCGCCCATGCGTGTAACGGATAGGGCGGCTGCGCGACATGCGAAGCGGCAGGCCTCGGGAAGCGACGTACCGCCGGCCAGGGATTTCAGTATTGCGCCATTGAATACATCGCCAGCCGCAGTGGAGTCGACGGCTTCGACGACCGGAGCGGGAATAATGCCTGTGAATCCGTCGCCAGCGAGGTAAACACCTTTACTACCCAGCGTGATCACTACATTTTGGATACCCAGACCGAGCAGATGCCGGGCGGCTGCTTCCAGAGATTCCATGCTTTCGACTGCGATGCCGGTAATGAGTTCGGTTTCTGTCTCGTTGGGTGTGATAAGGAATAGTCCTTGTAGTAAATTCCGTTCAAGCGGCCTGCCAGGAGCAGGGTTGAGGATGACCGGAATGCCCAGTTCGGCGCACTTGCCGATGGCCCGGCGCACCGTTTCAATGGGTATTTCAAGTTGCAGTAACGCCATGGCCACCTCTTTGAATGCGGTGTCGGGGAGATCTCCGGGCATGAGATCCATATTAGCACCCGATGCGACGACGATCTGATTCTGACCTCGTTCGTTCACGGTTATCAATGCCACGCCCGAGGCCAGATCAGCAGATTCTCCCGAGAATTGAATGTCGATACCTTCCTTTTCAAAACCTTCCCGGGCTTGCTTTCCAAAAATGTCACTCCCGGTTTTGGTGATAAAGCGTACCCTGGCGCCGAGGCGCGCCGCGGCCACGGCCTGGTTTGCACCTTTCCCCCCCGGATTCATCAGGAAAGTGCCACCCAGCACGGTTTCGCCCGGTTTGGGGAATTGGTCGGTTTTGACCACCATGTCGGTATTGGAACTGCCGATAACGAGGACCGCCTGTGTCATTTTCGTTTCGCGATGGTTTTTTTATCCACCAGAATGCCCAGGCCGAAATGGTGGGGATAGTTATAAAGGTGTTGCCCCGTGGCCTTGGCAATATCTTTCACGGCCCTTCTCACGTCCGGGAAGCTCTCGGTGTCGTGAAAAATGGTGCAGTCGCTGTGCTGCGCTGCCCAGAGCCCGCATTGGAACGTATCTTCGTAATTATGCACGATGTCTACATGGGCCAGGTCGTAGCGATTGTGATCCTGTACGATCCAGTCCCTGTAATCGGACTTAAAAAGCTGAATGTTGGGATAGACGCTCAGGCGTTCGCTTGTCTGCTGGAAATGTTCCTGTTTGTTATGGGTATGAATATCTCCTTCAAAAGTATCGACCCCGGTCACCGATTTGAAATAATTGGAGAACACAACCGCAGAATAGCCGAATTCAACACCAAATTCAATGCACTTGCCTCCATTGAGCCCAAATTGAGTTATGATGTCGCCGATAATCATTTCAAGTCCCTTCCAGGCGGAAGTCACTTCCAGCATTTTTTCGGGTTTGTAGAGATGGCGGGGCTTGTAAGGGCGGATGTCTTCAATAAAATGATCTCTGATGTAAGTTCTTAATCCCATGGCTTTTCGAAACGTTGTGTGCGCAAATTAATGCCGTACGTAACGGATTCATAGCTTATCGGGAAATTTCATTTATTTTACGGATCCTTCAAACAGCTTCGTCCATGAGAAAACTGATCTATTATACCTTTGCCATGGCTGGCCTGCTCATACAGTCCTGCGGGCAGAAATCAGAAAAAACAGACCAAACAATGCCACCGATCCAGGAAGTATTTGCACGTTACTATGAAGAAAGGCTCCCGCTGTACCCGTTGGAAGCCACGATGAACGGCGACAACCGTTACAACGACCGGATGTCCGACGACCTTACCCAATCGGGGAAGTCGAAGGCAACTGCATTTTATAAGAAGTATCAGGACGAACTGGCCAAGTACGACCGGGAGAAGCTTACCGGTGAGGAGCAAGTGAGCTGGGACCTGCTCCAATGGGAATGTGATATTAATCTGGAAGGACTCAAATTCCCTACAGAGCTGATGCCCATCAACCAGATTTTTTCGACCCACCTCATGATCGGCCAAATGGCGAGCGGGGGAAGCGTTCAGCCTTTTAAAACGGTCAAGGATTATGAAAACTGGCTGAAACGGGCGGATGGCTTTGTGGTATGGTGCGATACTGCCGTCGTAAATATGCGGAAAGGAATCAAAACGGGTTATGTTTTACCAACCTCCCTCATTAAAAAGGTGATCCCTCAGTTGGCAGACTTGGACCATGGGCCTGTGACAGATCATTTGTTTTATTCGCCTGCCAAAAAATTCCCGGAAGATTTTTCTCCCGAAGATAAAGCGAGGCTGGAAAAGGCGTACGCGGCGATGGTCGAATCGAAGATCATTCCTGCATTCCGGAAAATGCATGTTTTCATGGAAAAGGAATATTTACCGGCTGGTCGCAGCACCAATGGTTTCGACGCGTTGCCTAACGGGAAGGCGCTCTACAACTACTATATCAAGTATTTTACGACCACTGAAATGACGGCGGAGGAAATTCATCAACTGGGATTGAGAGAAGTCGCCAGGATTTCGGCCGAAATGGAGAAGGTGAAGGCGCAGGTGGGCTACCGGGGCGACCTCAAATCGTTCTTCAATGACGTCAGGACGAACCGAAAGCTGATGCCCTTTACAAAACCGGAGCAGGTGATTACGCATTTCAACGAGATCCACGAACGGATGAAGCCTAATCTCAAAAAGTTGTTCGAACTCACACCGAAAACCCCGTTCGAGGTACGAAGGACCGAGGCCTTCCGCGAAGCTTCGGCATCGGCTGAATACAATCCGGGGCTACCCGACGGCTCGCGGCCGGGCGTGTTCTACGTGCCTGTGCCCGATGCGAAGGCATACAATATCGTTTCTGATGAAAGCCTGTTTTTACACGAAGCCATTCCCGGGCACCATTACCAGATCTCGCTGCAACAGGAAAACAAGGCGCTACCCGAATTCAGGAAAAACCTGTGGTACAGTGCTTATGGTGAGGGATGGGCGTTGTACACCGAATCCCTCGGCAAGGAACTTGGCTTATACACGGATCCCTACCAGTATTTTGGAATGCTGAGCGCCGAGATGCACCGGGCGATCCGGTTGGTCGTGGATACCGGCATCCATTCCAAAGGATGGACCCGGGAGCAGGCCATTCAGTACTCGCTGGATCATGAAGCGGAGTCGGAGGAAAGCATTACCGCCGAAATCGAAAGATATATGGCCGGCGCAGGGCAAGCCTTATCTTACAAAATCGGCCAGTTGAAAATCAGGGAACTGCGGTCGAAAGCGGAAAAGGAAATGGCCGCGAAGTTCGATATTCGGGAATTTTACAAACTGGTACTGGAATCGGGCTGCGTTCCGTTGAAGTTGCTCGAAGATAAAATTAATGCCTGGATGGCTTCAAAGAAATAATTTTAACATTGCTCACGCGGGCAGTCTCGATCACATCGGGGTTGTGTGAGCAAACAAAAAGGCCTACCAGGATTTTTGGTCCGAAATGGGGCATCGCATGGGAACCTACGGGTTGCAGCGGTGCCCCTTTTGCTGCCGTCAGCATGGTGTAGGCATCGCCTTTTCGCACTATCTGTATCGTGCGGATGTCTTTCTCCTTGCTGAAAATCTCATCTTCCGGGTCGCGCATTTGATCGCCCTTTTTGACGCGCCATTGCAAAACGGTAAGCCCGTCGCCGTGGATGACGGCACTCAGGTGCGACGCACTGTCGTCGGTCGATTCTCTCACCATCCAGCCGACTTTGCGGTGTGCATCCTTGCCGACGCCGACGAATTCAAAGTCGGCGGTAACCGTAAAATCGCCTTCGAGCTCCTTGAAAAGGTACTGGAATTCGTCACGTTCAAACCAGATATTGTAGCCTCCCCCCTTCATCGTATATACCTTACTTCGCGTGTCGAATGAGGATGAACCCTGCAATTTTGGGTTACCTATGTCCCTGCTTTGCTCAAAAACGCCGATTTGCGCTGGCGCAAAACTTGCCAACACAATTATTGTCAGTAGAATAGGTAAAATTATTCTTTGTTTCATTGTAGAAAATAAAAGGCAGGAACAGTATAGAACAGGATAGTTAACTATACAGTAATTGGCATTATTGCTTCAATAAATGTACATTTTTTTAGTTATTAATATGTGCTAATTAAAAAATGTGCCAGGTATTCTGAACCCAAAATGATGAATTTCAGGAATTGTTTTTTGTTGCTGGCAGGGGTTATTGCCTCTGTACCGGGGTTCCAGTCGTGCAATACCAGCCCGGGAAGCCCCGCCGAAGAGAAATTGCCGGAACAGGTCAGTTATAATTTCGATATCAGACCTATTCTTTCGGATAAATGTCTGGCTTGTCACGGCCCCGATGCCAACAAGCGCGAGGCAGGTCTGCGGCTCGATGACCCGCAAAGCGCGTTCAAAGCCCTGCAGGAAAATCCCAAAGCGCACGCATTGGTTGCAGGCAAACCCGAACTTTCACAGGCATATCTCCGGATTACCACCGAGGATACCTCGCTGCGGATGCCGCCGCCTTCGTCTAATCTTAAACTTACCCAGCGCGAAGTCGATCTGATCGGCAAATGGATTAGACAGGGCGCTAAATATGAAAAGCACTGGGCGTTTGTCGCACCCAGAAAGCCGGCGCTTCCGGAAATTGACCACAAGGATTGGCCCCGCAACGAGATCGACTATTTTATTCTCGAGAAGCAGGAGCAAAAAGGTCTCGAACCCAGTGCCGAAGCAGATAAGGAGCGATTGCTCAAACGCCTGAGCCTGGACCTGAACGGGCTGCCGCCAACCTTGCAGATGATGGACGAGTTCCTCGCAGACCAGAGTCCCAAAGCCTACGAGAAAATGGTAGACAAGTTGCTGGCGAACCCGTCATACGGCGAAAAGATGGCAATCCACTGGCTCGATCTCGCCCGGTACGCAGACTCGCACGGTTACCAGGACGATGGTTACCGGACCCAATGGCCGTGGCGCGACTGGGTGATCCATGCGTTCAACAAGAATATGCATTACAACGATTTCGTGACCTGGCAAATGGCTGGTGACCTGCTTCCGAATTCCACAAAGGAGCAGCTGCTGGCGACGGGTTTTAACCGGAATCACAAAATCACCGAAGAAGGCGGTGTGATCCCGGAGGAATACCGCATTATGTATGTGACGGATCGCAATGACCTTTTTGGCAAGGGGTTGCTCGGCGTTACGCTTGAATGTGCGCATTGCCATGACCATAAATATGACCCGTTCTCGCAGAAGGAATATTATCAGATGTTCGCATTCTTCAATAATGTCAGTGAAGTGGGTATCGAATCGGTAATCGGCGGGCCTGAGACCTACGCCAAGAAGCCATTGATGGAGATCAGCAGTGAAGATGTGAAGAATATCCTGACGTTTGTCAATAAGCCCGACACCAACCGGCTGATTGTATCGGTAATGGGTGATCTGGATACTTTGCGTAAAACTTATGTGCTCAAAAGAGGAGTATACGATGCGCCGGGCGACGAGGTCCAGGCAGGCACACCCAATGCGATCCTTCCTTTTGATAAAAAATACCCTAAAAACAGGCTGGGACTTTCGCAATGGTTGTTTGATAAGCGCAATCCGCTGACAGCCCGGGTGTATGTCAATATCCTGTGGCAGGAGTTCTTTGGAAAGGGCATTGTCAAGACTTCCGGTGACTTCGGTATGCAGGGCGAATTGCCTTCCCATCCCGCTTTGCTTGACTGGCTGGCGGTCGATTTTATGGAACATAACTGGGATATCAAACGGCTGGTCAAACAAATGGTGACATCGGCCACCTACCGGCAGTCGGCCGTGGTGACGAAGGAGAAGCTGGCCGTTGATCCCGATAACATTCTTCTGGCACGCGGGCCGCGTTACCGCATTCATGCCGAGTTTATCAAAGACCTGGTCCTGGCGAGCAGCGGCTTGCTGAACAGAACCATCGGAGGACCTAGTGTGAAGCCTTACCAACCTGCCGGGCTCTGGGAAGGCGCAACTTCGGGGCGCGGGCTGCTTTCTGTCTACAACCAGGATCATGGGCCCAGTTTGTACCGGCGGGGCATGTACACGCTCATCAAACGTACTGTACCACCGCCTACTATGGCGATTTTCGATGCCAGTAACCGTGACCTATGCGAAGTGAAGCGACTTAAAACCAATACACCGCTGCAAGCACTGGTGATGATGAACGATCCGGCGGTACTGGAAGCGTCGCGGGTATTGGCCACTAAACTTTTGCAGGAAAAGACCAGTACGGAGGCAAAGATCACCAAGGCTTTCAGGCAGATCGTATGCCGGACGCCGAGCGCGAAAGAGCTGGAAGTACTTACAGCCTATTATCAGAAAGAAATGAAGGAAGTGGATCCGAAAGCCGCAGAAAAGATGGTGGCCATCGGAGAGTATCCGCTCACCCGCAATGTCGACAGGAAGTCAGCGGTATCCCTGATGCGGGTAATTTCGACGATTTACAATCTGGAAGAAACCATAACGAAATCATAACCCCGTGCCGGAAACGGCAATCAATAGCCGAAAGACAATGGAAAAGGAAATTTTGGAACACGGATTCAACTTCAACAGGAGGCGTTTCCTATCTACCATGAGCCTCGGGATCGGGAGTGTGGCATTGGGCTCTCTGCTGATGCCCGATTTATTGGGCGGGGCGGGCGCAGAGGAAGAAGGCCTGGCGCCGGGGATACCGCATTTTGCCCCCAAAGCGAAAAGGGTGATCTACCTCTTTCAGAACGGAGCGCCGTCGCAGCAGGAGCTTTTTGATTATAAACCCAAGCTGCGCGAAATGTTGGGGCAAGAAATACCGCCGTCGGTGCGAGGGACCCAGCGTCTTACCGGCATGACGGCCAACCAGGCGTCTTTTCCATTAGTGGGCTCATTCGTGGATTTCAAGCAGTACGGGCAGTCGCAGGCCTGGGTGAGCAATCTTTTGCCTTATACTTCCAAAATCGTGGACGATCTGTGCATTGTCCGGTCCATGTACACCGAGGCGATCAATCACGACCCGGCACTGACGTTCCTGCAAACCGGCTCCCAGCAGGGAAATCGCCCGAGCATGGGCTCCTGGCTGAGCTATGGACTGGGTAATGAAAATAAAAACCTGCCCAATTTCACGGTACTTCTTTCGAGGGGCGTTGGCAATGGACAGGGTGTGTATTCCAAACTTTGGTCGAACGGCTTTCTGGATTCGGTGCATCAGGGGGTACAATTCAGCAAAGGGGAAGACCCGGTATTATACCTGCGGGATCCCGATGGCATGAACAGAAAGGAACGCCGTGATATGCTGGACAAACTTTCGGAACTCAACGAAATGTCCTACCAGGAGTTCGGCGACCCGGAAATTACTGCCAAAATCAAGCAGTACGAAATGGCCTATCGCATGCAAACCGCTGTGCCCGAGGTGATGGATCTTTCCAAGGAGTCCGACGATATTATCAAACTCTATGGCCCCGAATGCCTCGTTCCGGGTACGTACGCGGCCAACTGCCTGCTGGCACGCAAGCTATCCGAAAACGGAGTGCGGTTTGTTCAATTATACCACCAGGGCTGGGATCAGCATGGTAATCTGCCATTTGAGATCACCAAGCAGGCCATGGACGTGGATCAGGCTTCCGCCGCATTGGTTACGGACCTGAAACAAAGAGGATTGCTGGATGAAACCCTGGTCATCTGGGGTGGGGAGTTCGGTCGCACCAGCTATACACAGGGCAAACTGACCGCCGACAATTATGGACGGGACCACCATCCCAGGTGTTTTACGATCTGGATGGCCGGAGGAGGCATCAAACCGGGTATTGTGTATGGAGAAACCGACGAGCTCGGCTATAACATCGCCAAAGATCCCGTGCATGTACATGATTTCCAGGCTACTATTTTACATCAACTGGGTCTAAACCACGAAAAACTGACATTCAAGCATCTCGGCCGGCGGTACCGGCTCACCGATGTGTCGGGTAAAGTGGTGAGGGACATTATCAGTTGATTTTACAGGTACTATTATTGGGCAATTTTCTGGTTGAATTTTAAATGCATTTGAAAATCAGGGTTTTCGCGGAACAGTTACTGGTTGTTGCCAACATCTTTGTTTTATTCCTACTGCTCTTCGAAAGCAAACTGGTTATACCGGCCTGGCTGCAGACCATCGGCCGGATGCACCCGCTGATCCTTCATTTTCCTATCGTGATCCTGCTGCTGGCGATGCTGTTGGAGTTCTTCCGTTTCAAGCCGGAATATGCTTCCAATGCATTTTATCGCAACTTTTTGCAGGGGCTGTTGCTGATCGGGGCGCTCTTTGCGGCTGTGACTGTGATCATGGGCTTGTTTTTGTCCAGAGAAGAAGGGTATGGGGGTGATATTCTCGTATACCACAAATGGACCGGGGCAGGGATTTTTTTTCTGGCGTCCGTCATATACTGGGTCCGGAATGCGAAATGGTACAAAACGGCACCCGCGAGACTGAGTGCATTGGTAACGGTGGTAGCACTGGTCTTGACGGGGCATTATGGTGCTGCGCTCACGCATGGCAGTAACTTCATCTGGGAGCCTGTTTCAAACAAGATGGCGATGGCTGAAGTGCCGCTCGACGAGGCGGTCGTTTACACGAATGTCATCCGGCCGATCCTGGAACAGAAATGCACCAGTTGCCATAACCCCGACAAACTCAAAGGAGAGCTGGTACTAACCAATCCGGCGTCGATCATGAAGGGCGGAAAGTCCGGCAAGCTCATCGTACCCGGAAATCCCCAGATGAGTCTGTTGCTGCAGCGCGTTCATTTGCCGATGGAAGAAAAGAAGCATATGCCTCCTTCCGGCAAAGCGCAACTCACGTTGCAGGAAATTTCACTGCTGACATTATGGGTTAAGCAAAAAGCGGATTTTGAAAAAAAACTGGCAGAACTACCTGAAAACGATTCGCTCCGGATGCTTGCCTCCGCATTTTTACAGCCTTCCCAACAACAGGAGGCGTACGATTTTCCCGAGGCAGACGAGGAGCGGGTCAGAGCGTTGAACACCGACTACCGGACAATCCTTCCATTGGCAAGAGAGTCCCCCGCGCTGGCGGTGAACATTTATAATGCTTCGGCCTACAATGTAAAGCAGATTGATGAGCTTGATGAAATCCGGAAACAGGTCATTTCGCTGAACCTGAACAAAATGCCCGTAAAAGATGCCGACCTGAAGAGCATTGTCCGGTTTGAAAACCTTCGTAAGCTGGACCTGAACTTTACGGAAGTGACAGCCGCAGGACTAAAAGAACTGGCCGGTTTGAAACATTTGCAGAATCTGACGTTATCGGGCACCCAATTAGGTCTTAGTGACCTGAAAGGTCTTTTGCCTCAATTGAAAAGCGTTAAAACCGTAGCGGTATGGGACACCAAACTTTCGGCGTCAGATGTGGCGCAGTTGCAGCAGGCCCATAAAGCGATTAACATTATTGGCGGCTTTAAGGATGATGGCAAAAACCCTTTAAAACTCAATCCGCCGCAGGTGAAAAACAGTTCAACGATCTTTGGGGAATCGCTGGCGGTGGATATCAAGCATCCTATTAAAGGCGTGGACATCCGTTTCACGATGGACGGTTCGGAGCCGGACAGTGTAAAATCTTCTTTGTTCGATAACAAGATGGTAATCAGGCGGAACGAGACCATCCGTGCAAAGGCCTACAAAGATGGCTGGTACGGCAGCGAGATGGCCACCTTCGAGTTCTTCAAAAGTAAATTCAGGCCGGATAGCGGGACACTTATGGCGCCGTTGAACCGCGTTCATCAGGCTGAGGGCGTGAAAACCTTCTTTGATCATAAACTGGGTGTTATCGGTGCAAACAACCCCGCCTGGGCCAACAACTGGGCCGGCGTTAAGAACAACGACATGGCTTTCGTTTCGGAGTTCAAGCGCCCGATCACGATTTCATCGCTCGGCGTGCATTATATGGTGGAGGAGGATACCGGCATCTTCCCACCCGAACTGGTCGAGATATGGGGAGGGACTACGCGTGAGAATATGAAGCTGTTGGCCAAATTCAAGGCTCCTATGCCAACTAAAGGAGAAAAGCCCTCGCTGAAAATGATCGAGGGGACGTTCAAGCCGCAGGCGGTTTCATATATTAAAATCGTCGCCAAACCTCTGAGCAAGATACCGGAATGGCACAGAAGCAAAGGGAATAAGGCCTTATTGCTGGTGGACGAAATGTTCCTGAATTAGGAGAGAGGTTTTTACGACTTCGCAATTCTTCGCCACATCTCCGCGCACGCGCGGGCGTTGTGATACGGGCATTTCCAGAAGTTGATTTTGTCGCCCTTCACCGGTGTGCCATCTTCCTTCACGGTGCCAAACCATTCGCCTTTTTCCCTGTCGATGAATTTATCGGCAATATAGTCCCATGAACGTTCGGCCTTGGTTTTGAACTGAGGGTCTTTGGTAAGCTGGAATGCATTGTAAAACCCGACGAGCTGCTCGGCGGCAACCCACCAGCTGCGATCGGTCTGCAGATGTTTTGTTTCGGGATCGTACTCGTAATTCAATGCGCCGTCGGGACTGAGACCTTTCGCGGCTGCCGTCGCCATGGCTATGGATTTTTGCTTCATCCGGGCGATCAGTTTCTCGTCGTGAAGTATTTCTGCCGTTTCGAATAGCAGCCAGGAAGCTTCAATGTCGTGACCGTAGGAGACGATATGGTCCTTGGCCCTCCATTTTTCATCGAAAAACAGCTGCATGGTATTAGTCTGCGGGTTCACGATATGCGTGATGATCGCATTCAGCATTCCTGCGGTTTGTTTTTTGAGCCTTGCATCCGGCCATACGCTGTACAGGTTGGTATAGGCCTCCACCAAATGCAGGTGCGTATTCATACTCTTGATCCAGGGCGCTTTGCTGAGGGTATAATCATCGGTCGATGACCAGTCGCGCGAAAATGCTTCGCGATATCCGCCATTGACAGGATCAAATGCGTGTTTTTCAATGATTTCGAACAGATCCCGGGCTTTGTCCAGTGCCGGCTGGAAATGCGTTACCCGGTAATATTCCGCCAGCCCGTACATGGCAAACGCGTTGCCGTAGATCTGCTTTTTGGTTTCGAGCGGAGAGCCGTCCGCATTGACCGACCAGTATACACCGCCATGTTCAGCATCGAAAAAGTACTTCACCAGTTGCTGATAGGCCCGGTCGGCGAGGGTCAGGTATTTGGCTTCCTTCAAAAGCCGGTGGGCCAGGGAGAATGTCCAGAGAATGCGGCCCGTCAGCACAACCGAGCGGGCGGAATCTTTTACCGGCTGGTTTTCATAGCTAACCCTTCCGTAAAAGCCACCTTTTTCGGGGTCCGGACCATACTTTTCCCAATAATTGAGTATCGCTATGAATTCTTTTTTGAATGCTTCGGGCGTAAAGGCAGCCATGTTCCGGTTTGTTTTTCAATGAAAAAGCAACCCGGATCGGGTTCATACTTGCCGTGGAACTCTTACTAATCTTGGCAAACAAAAAGACCCGATCGCCTATGGATCGGGCCTGGTCTTTCCATCAGATATCCATTAGTCTCCCTGATTCTCTTCCTGGTTCTCGTGATTGTCGCCTCCCAGGCTGTAATAGTTGTTTTCCTCGTCTTCCCTGCCGATCGCCTCATCCTCATCGTCGTATTCCGATCCCGGCACATCGAGATCGTCACCGACCATGTCGTCCTCAAATGACTTTTCATTCCAGTCGTCGGAATCGATATCCAGCGAGCGCTTCGCACGGGAAATGTCCTCGGGGTCTATATCCGGGTCAATCAGCCCCTGGCGGAAGATGTCTTCGTTGGCAGGGTAATTTCCGGGGAGATCGTCATCATATAGGTCATCTTCTTCATCGGTTGGTCTCATAATAGTAAATCGTTAAAGTGTACTTGTAAACTAATCAGGCGGTTGATTGTTCCGGTTTCGGTATAGCAGGAAAAAAGTGTTCCCGGCGTTTTTCCGATCGAAAATAAGGCACCGACTCAGTAATTATGGATGCCGTCGGTGCTTTTACAGATGCTGTCTTCCCGACAGGTTGTTAAACTAAAAATAAGTGTTTTCACCCAATTAAACGATTGCATGCAAGGAAAATTAATCCGTTCGACCGGCGCTGTGGCCGTGCTGGCAATAGCTGCCGCGCTGTTTGGATATCGAATTGAAGACAAAACCCCTTCTACCGGTAAAAGCCTTTTTACACCCATTGAAGCCAAAGAACTTAAATTGCCCGTGGGTTTTTCGGCTACCATCCTGGCCACCGATCTTGGTGCTACCCGCCATATCGCGGTGGGTAAAAATGGCGACATGTATGTAAAGCTTTCTAAACTCAAAGACGGGAAAGGCATTTACGTGCTGCGGGATACGGACGGTGACGGGGCGATCGATCAGCAGAAGTTGTTCGGCGATTATCCGGGTACGGGGATTGCCATCAAAAACGGTTACCTGTACAGTTCTTCCAATAAAGGGGTGTTCCGGTATAAGCTGAACGAAAAGGAAGAAATCATCGATTTCGATACACCGGAGAATATCATCAGTGGCCTGGTCGACCACGGGAGGGATAATGCAAAACCGGTGACACTGGACAATACCGGAAATATTTACGTAACCGTTGGGTCTTATAATGACAATTGCCGCGGAGCCGGTTCGGCCAAAGGGATGTCACCCTGTACGATCCTGGATTCGGCGGGTGGGATCTGGCGTTTCAGGGCAGATCAGCTTAATCAGCAGTTTTCAGATGGCAAGCGCTTTGCGACCGGCGTCAAAAATGCGGTAGGTATCGATTGGGACAATAAAACCAATGCATTGTACGCAACAACGCATGGTCGGGGTAAGTTTGACGATATGTACCCGCAATACTACACTCCCAAGCACAGTGCTGAGTTGCCTTCGGAAACGCTTTACCGGCTGAAAGAAGGGGATGATGCAGGCTGGCCGTATATCTACTACGACCATTTTCAGAATAAAAAAATGCTGGCACCGGAATATGGCGGTGACGGAAAAAAGACGGCAGGCGAGAAGGCGATCAATCCGCTGGTGGCTTTTCCTGCGCACCTTGGCCCCAATGCACTTTTGTTTTATACCGGCAATATGTTCCCTGCGCGGTATCGGAATGGCGCGTTCATTGCCTTCCATAGCCAGTCAGCAGAATTGAAGAAGGGTTACCTGATTGCATTTGTACCCTTTGTGAATGGAAAAGCGGGTAAATGGGAGATCTTCGCGGATAACTTTGCGGGCACCGACCTGGCAAAACCCACCGGGCCAATCCAGCATCGTCCTTGCGGCCTCGCGCAGGGACCCGACGGCGCACTGTACGTGACCGACGATCTGAACGGGACACTTTTCAAGGTTACCTACAATGAGAAGAAATAGCCGACGGTCTCAGATAATTATCCGAGACCATTTGAAGACCTGTCAGTCCGGACGCCTCGTGTGAGGTAATCACGCATGACAGGTCTTCTGCATTCAGGGTAATGTAGCAAATGCCCTGACGGGAAAAGTACCGGCTCCTTTGAATTTGGGAGGTACAGCGCTGAACAGGTAATTTTCGGCCGGGAGCTGATCGAGGTTGCACAAATGCTCCACGATCAGGATTTCGGCGCCGAGTAGCAGGGAATGAACCGGACGGGTGTTGCCGCGGGTGTCATCGATATTATGGCTGTCAATCCCCACCAGCTTTACGCCGCAGTCGCGGAGATATGCCGCCGCTTCGGCCGTCAGAAACGGATGATTTTCAAAATAAGCTTCTGTATTCCAGTTTTTTGACCAATCGGTGCGCACCATGACGGCTTTGCTTCTCAGTTCCAGACCGCGAAAATGGTCGATCCCTATTTCGAGCATTCCGGTCGCATTCACCGTCACTGCGCTGAGATTCGCGAAAGCTTCCAGAGCCACCTCCGAAAGGTCCTTGCCGTGCGCATACCGGTGAAACGGGCAGTCGATGTAGGTTCCGGTATTGGTTACCATTTCGATTTTTCCGATCTGGAACTCTGTCCCTTCTTCATACTTCCCTTTGGAATCCTCGCGGCTCAGAAAATCGCAGATAACCGGAGCGGGTAGGCCCTTGTAGGTAATGAGCCCGTCGAATATCACGTGGCTGAGGTCGATCAGCTTTTCCGGGTTCGGCAGGTTTACAGGTACACGCTTATGAGGTTCATCGATATAATGTTTGTTGAGAATGTCCACCTTACCCACCATCAGTAGTCGCAGGTCCCGAACGATGTAATCAGCCAGTTCCTGGTCGGGAATGGTTTCTCCGGCGATATCCAACCTGAAATCCTGGCCTTGAATCCCTCCGCCGTTCGTAAAGGTTATTTTAAAATCAAAGACAACTCTGCGTTCCATTTTGATTAATTGATGTATAAAAAAGCCCGGCGCGATACCGGCCGGGCTGCAATTTCAACTATTTGCTTTAAAAATCCGTATCCGGCTTGTCGAGTTCCATTTCTTTAATCCAGATGTTGCGGTAGTAAACATCATGCCCCTCGGATTGCAATTTTAAACCTCCGGGCGTATCGGTAATGCCTTTGCCACCATCATTGCCTCCGTCGATACCCGAATTGGGACCACCCCAGACCTGGCTGATCTGCTGGTTCGAATGGACTTTTTTACCATTGAAATACAAGGTTACCATGGGTTTTTCGACCAGCTTGCCGTTCTTGAACCGCGCCGCCCGGAAAAGAATGTCATAAGAATTCCATTTCCCGATACCATTGTAGGCGTGGTAGGGCGATTTCGATTCGTTGATCACCGCCGCCATGCCATGGGACGTAGTGTCGCCGTCCAGCACCTGGATTTCATAGCGGTTTTGCAGATACACGCCGCTGTTACCGCCCGGTTTGGTGATCAGGAATTCAACGTGTGCACGAAAATCCCTGAACTGCTTTTTGGTAACAATGTCCGCAGCGCCGTAAAGGCCCCCCGCGGAGGCTGCATCGTTGCAATTGATGACGGTGCCCTTGTCGACGGGGTCGTTTACAACAGTCCACTTGATAGGAGGTTTTGCTTTAAACCGTGGGCCTTCCCAGTAGATCCACTTCTCGTCCAGCATTTTACGGCTACCGTCGAGGTATACTTCTGCACCTTTCGGAGCTTTTACACCCACGCCTACCTGAGCGTGTGCAAGGTTCGTAAAGGCCATGGCAGCCAATGCCTGTCCGAGTATTAAGGTTTTGAGTTTTGTGAAATTTCGGTTCATATGCTGTTTGTTTACTTCGATCTGCCCGCCTGCGAGCGCCGGCAAGGGATATAAGGGCAGGGTTTTTGGGAATTACTCACCGGTGCTAAGTTTTTATCGGTCCAAAGGTGTCTTTTTGAAAATTACTTTTTATTCATTTGAAAAGGTTAATACTTTTCTTAAATCCGTTTAGTGGTGAAAACTATAATTTCTCTTCAAAAAGCTTTAAGATACGCTTGTACTCATCGGTCCAGGATGATGCTTCTACGAAGCCGTGATCTTCCATCGGGTACGATGCCAGTTCCCAGTTATTCTTACCCAGCTCGATCAGCCGCTGTGAGAGGCGGACCACATCCTGATAATGCACGTTGACGTCCACCATGCCATGGCAGATCAGCAAATTGTTTTTCAGCCCGGCGGCATGGTAAATGGGGGAGCTTTTGCGGTAGGCGAGGCTATCCGATTGCGGTTCGTTGAGGATGTTGGCCGTGTAGCCCTCGTTATATGCTGCCCAATCGGTTACCGGGCGTAATGCGGCGCCTGCCGTAAATACATCGGGCGTTGTAAACAGGGCCATCAATGTGATGAACCCGCCATAGGATCCGCCGTAAATGCCGATCTTTTTGGGATTGATCCCGTAATTCTTAACCAGCCATTGTGCGCCGTCGGTGTGGTCCGTCAGATCTTTGCCGCCCATAAACCGGTAAATGCCGGTCCGCCAGTCGCGGCCATACCCGGAACTGGCCCGGTAGTCCATATCCAGCACGGTGTAACCTTTGTCGGTGAGCAGGTTATGGAACATGTATTCCCGGAAGTACTGACTCCACCATTTGTGTGCGTTCTGGAGGTACCCCGCCCCATGTACAAAAATGACCGCCTTGCCGTTGGATTTCTGAGGTTCGTAGACCCTCGCGTAGATATTCTGGCCGTCAGTTGCTTTCACCGTGACTACTTTTGCTTCGCGCCAGGGGTAGGAGTGGAATTCAGTCGATGTCGAATGCGTGATCCGGGTTAATGAGCCTGTTTTGCTTCCTTGTGCAGGATTTTCGGTTAGGTAGAGCTCCCAGGGGGCATTACTGGCCGAAAAGCGGATCGCCAGTTTACGCTCGTCGGGCGACAATGTCATCTCGTGTGCACCCGTCGACGTGGTCATGCGGCTGCGCGTGCCGCCCGTTGCGGGCATGCGGTACACGTGCTGCTCACCCGGGTGTACTTCGTTGGTAATGAGGTAAAAGGTCTTTTTATCTTTCGAAAGGGTCACATTCTGTACCTCGAAATGTCCGGTTGTTAATGCTGTTTTTTTACCGGTGGCAAGGTTTACCGTATACAAATGCGAATAACCGGTGGCCTCGCTCTGGAAATAGATGGTTTGGTCGTCAAGCCAGCCGATTTCACCGGCTGTCTGCGGATATCCCCCGATCCCGGGCCCGCCGATCCACGCTTCGTCGCGCTGCCGGTCGAGCAGCTTAATGGCGAGCGTGGCTGGATCGAAAGACATGATCCAGCGATCCTTACTATCGAGGGAACGAACGACTACCACCGCTCTCTGCCCGTTGTCCGACCAGAATGGCCCGTGGACAACCACTTTACGCTTCTTGTTCTTCGAGGCTGAATCGAGTTTCGGGTAATCTTTGAGATAGTCGGGCTTGTCGTGGATACCCGGAATATCTGCGGTGGCCATTTTGCGGGTAGTGTCTTTTTGCACATCGTAAACCCAGAACTCGCTTTCGGAATCGGGCGCACCTACTTTGGTTCGGGCGGGAATGTCTTCCGTAAATCCCGACTCGGTAACATAGTTCGGGACGATCGTCGGTTTCGCGGTTTTGTCCGTTAGGGTAAGCCGGTAGGTGACGTAACGGCCATCAGGGCTTACCTGCGCATTGGAAACGTTTTTGTCACCCAGGTATATTTCCTTCGGGTGGGACGGTTTTTCAGCTTCCGTTATCTTTTTTCCGGCATCTTTCTTGTCTTTCCGCTCTTTGAGCACTTCGAACATGCCTAACTGGTCGTCTTTCAGGAATTTTTCCTGCTCGCCGGGCTTTGCTTCCTGCTTTTTGTTTCCTGTTTTGAAGTCGGTGAGCTGACTGATCATGCCAGATGTGAGCGAGACCATGAATAGATTATTGCCTTTTTCGAAGATGACAGCATGTTCGTCCCTGCTGAATGCCGGATTCGTTTCACGCTCGACGGTGTTTGTCAATTGCCTGATAGCGAAATCCTTGTAATTGATGATGAAAATATCGCCATTTTTCTCGTACAGCCGGAGCGAGTGCGCCCGATTGTAAACACCGTTGCGGCCCGGTAGTTTTCTCCGGTCAGCCGGAGCGACTTTAGAAATCTTTTTGGAAGCGAGAGAATAAGTGTAGAGCGAATCGGAGGGGTTCTTGTCCGGGTTCCAATTGAAATACACCGATTTGGAATCGTCGGACCAGGTAATGTCCGTAGGCGAAGTGCCGATCCATTTTTTAGGATCCCTCATAATCTTTTCGATGGTAAGGGGGGCGAGGGATTGAGCGAAAAGGTCTTGAATACCGAAAAAGCTGGTCAGGAGAAAAAATCTGTAAACAAGTTTCATAGGAAAAGCAATTATGCTTCGGCTTTTTCCAGACAATATAGGAAAATGTTGCGTTTCGACCTGATCAGATTCTCTTCATCCGGTTTGACCGGTATTGGAGAGGAAGTGCTATTTTTGGACACATTCCTTATTTTATGATCCGATCATACGCTTTGCTGTCACTTTTGGCGATTTTACTAATCGCATTCGCCTGTTCGAAAAAGGAGCAGAATATCCCCGAAAAAGGCGTCTCATTTGCGCTTAACCAGCACAGGAAACAGTGTATCGATAGTGTCCGGTATGCTATCGAATTTGAAATCCCATCCTCAAAAACGGAGAAAATCAGGGGAAAGGAAACGATCACATTCCGCTTGAGTGCATTGGACTCCGCCCTGGTGCTGGATTTTAATGTGGACAGCACGCGGTTACTGGGGGTGCAAATCGAGGGGAAATCGGTTGAGTACCGGTTTGTGAATGAGCATATTGTATTGGAATCCAGGTATTTGTCCAAAGGAGAGAACCGGATATCTGTCGATTTTATCGCCGGTGATTTATCGCTGAACCGGAGCGACGATTACCTTTACACGTTGTTCGTACCGGACAGGGCATCAACCTGCTTCCCGCTTTTCGACCAGCCCAACCTGAAAGCGACCTACCGCCTTACCCTGAAAACGCCTGTAAACTGGGAGGCGGTGTCGAACGGAAGCTTGCAATCCAGAACCGTCGAAAACGGAAAAGGTATTTACAGGTTTAATGAGACCAAACCCATTAGTTCGTACCTGTTCGCATTTGCGGCCGGTAAGTTCTTTAAGAATACTAAAACCATCGATGGCCGGGAAATGACGATGTATTACCGGGAAACCGACACTGCGAAAGTACAACGAAACAGCGGGGAGGTTTTTCAGCTCCACGCCAAAGCGCTGGACTGGCTGGAAAATTATACCGGCATCCAATATCCGTTCGGAAAGTTCGATTTCGTGTTGCTGCCTTCTTTTCAATATGGCGGAATGGAACATCCTGGCTCGGTCTTTTACAATGAGTCGGCGCTCTTCCTGGACGAAAACGCATCGGTTAACCGCCAGATGGCCCGCGCCAGTGTGATTGCGCACGAGTCGGCGCACATGTGGTTCGGTGACCTGGTGACGATGGACTGGTTCAACGATGTGTGGCTTAAAGAGGTTTTTGCCAATTTTATGGCTGCCAAGATTGTACACCCGAGCTTTCCGGAGATTAACCATGACCTCAGATTCCTGCTGGCGCATTATCCCAATGCCTACGACGTAGACCGCACAGCGGGCACAAATCCAATATTACAGGAGCTCGGCAATCTTAAAAATGCCGGAACGCTGTACGGAGCTATCATCTATATGAAAGCACCGGTCGTGATGCGGCAACTGGAACGAAAGATCGGTGAAACGTTGATGCGGGAGAGCTTGCGTGCATATCTGAAAACCTTCGCATTCCGTAATGCGCGATGGGACGATCTCATTGGTATCATCGATCAACGTACGACCCAGGATATCGCTGAATGGAGCAATGTATGGGTGAAAACACCCGGAATGCCTGAGTATACCGTGGACCGGGATCACTGGCCGAAACAAGTTCAGGTAAAAGACTCGGTTTCGGGCCGTATCTGGGAACAGTCACTGGTAGTCGGGACGATTGGAAAAGGAGGAGCAGCTCATGTGTTTCCCAATAGTGATGGCACAGCTTACGGATATTTTAAAATGGATACCGCCAGCAAAGCTTATTTCTTCAAGAATTACGACGGGCAGGATACGATCTTTTCAGATCCGGTTTTTCGGGGTGCCATGCTGGTGAATATCTGGGAAGGAATGCTCCGTGGCGATGGGCCTGCGCCGGAAGCATTGATACAAAGCATCCTCGCTACATTACCGAAGGAACAGAATCCGCTGCTGGTCGATTATCTGCTCGGAAACCTTCAAACCACCTGGTGGACATTTCTGAACGCGTCTCAGCGAGAACAGTATCAGAAGCGTGCCGAGGGGATACTCTGGGATTTGCTGCTGAATACAAAGGACAAGGGCATCAAAACCTCTTATTTCAAATCATTTAAAAATATCGCATTGACCGGCGACGGCTGGAAGAAAATGGAGTCGCTCTGGGATGAATCATTGAAAGTGAAGGACCTGGTGCTGTCCGAAGACGACAAGATTTCCCTCGCTTACGAACTTGCATTGAAAGGCAATGGCAACATCGACGCGATTCTCCAAAAGCAGTTTGAAAAAACAATTAACCCTGACCGGAAAACACGGATGCAGTTTGTCATTCCCGCACTGAGCCAGGACGAGGCCAAACGGGACGCTTTTTTTGAATCATTAAAAAAGGAGCAAAACCGCGAAAAGGAGGCCTGGGTTTTGGATGCACTGGCCTATTTGCACCATCCTTTACGAGCTAAAAGTGCTGAAAAATATCTGCGTCCTTCATTGGACCTGTTGCAGGAAATTCAGCTCACCGGCGACATTTTTTTTCCCACGCGCTGGATGCACAACACTTTTGCCGGTCATTCGTCCCGGGAGGCAACGGACATCGCCCGGCAGTTTTTGAAGGACAATCCTGGTTATCCCTATTTCCTGAAAAATAAAGTACTGCAGGCTACCGACCTGCTCGATCGTACCATTTTATTTGCGCCCCGCTATGAGCAGAAGCAATATTCCGCTGCATCACCTCGGCAATGATTCGCGCCTGGGTTTGTCGATCCACCGCATTGGCCCCGGTGACCCGGTGGATGCGATGCAGTTGGGTGCTCACCGGGACAATCATGCCAATTTCTTATTTCAGAACATGGGGGTAAGTACCATGATGTTGGATTTCCGGGAGGTCACGTTGCGGGGCTGCGGTGTGTTTTGTATACTGCCCGGCCAGGTCCACGAGCCCGTAGCGGTCCGTGAAGCAACCGGCTGGTTTCTGGGCGTCGAAATGGCATTGCTGGATGACCACCACAGGCAGGTAGTCGACCAATATGCGCAGCATGCCGCGCCAGTGCCTCTTTCGCAGGAACAGTCGGCGATGCTGGGACAGAGTCTGGAAATGATGCGGGAATTTTACCGCTCGCCGGACATTTATAAGCAGCCTGTCCTTCAATCGATGCTGAAAGTATGCCTCGGATTGTTTGTGTCGCATTTCGAGCGGGATATTTGCCAGAACACCGGTTTTTCGAGACCATCGGCGATCACAACGGTATTCAGGAAATTTTTAGCAGAAAATTTTAGAACCGTGAAAAGTCCTGCTGCATACGCGGCCATGCTGAACATTTCGCCATCTTACCTCAACGAGGTAGTGAAGGACACGACCGGGCAGCCGGTAAGCCACTGGATTCATAATGAGGTTATGATGGAGGCAAAGCGACTGTTGTATTACACGGGTTTGAATGTAAAGGAGATTGCATTCGATCTTGGATATGAAGATCACACCTATTTCTCACGTATTTTCCGGAAAACGACCGGGTGCTCACCGGGACAGTTTCGTGAAGAATACCGCAAATAGTCCAATCTTTACCATTCTTGCTCCCTTTATTCTCTTCGTTCGCATCGGTTGTTTTGTAAAGTAAAAAATCGGCTGGATCGTCAGCCAGGATACAACACCAATCGGACGGAGAATGAACATCATCAAACAGAAGGCAATCCATTTATTTGAGACGACTCTTGGGAAAGCCGGTACCGTGCTCGCCATCCGGAGCTGGGAACCTGCCACTTTTTTCGAAGTGGACGTGCATTTCCCGGAAATGGATATGAGCGGCTGGAAGCGGGTCCAGCATATCAAAGTAAGAGTTGACTACGGTGTTTACCGGGACTATACCCCGGCCGGTTGGGACGAGGATATCAGAACCTGTACATTGTACATCAATGCGGAACAGGACGGACCCGGTGCCCAATGGATCAGGTCGCTGCGGGAAGGCGACCGCATTACCTATGTAGGGGTGGGCGCCACGATGCACAAACCCACGCCCGCAGGCGAGATGGTAGCGCTGGGCGACATGAGCAGCATCGGGCATTACCTGGCTTTGCAGCAGCTGGCAGGAAACCGCAAACTCAAAGGAGCCATCACCATCGCCAACGAAAATCACCGGGAGGAGTTCAGGGAATATTTCAACTGGGACGTTCAGCCGGTGAAGAAAACCGATTCCGGCGGGCTGAGTTCGATACTCAAATGGACCAGTGACAAGGCACTGGACCATTCGAATGTCTATATTTCAGGGCACATTCCAACGTGTATCCGTTTACGAAAAGAACTCAAAAAACGGGAGGATGCGCCGATGGGTATCCAGGTACAGGGTTTTTGGGCGTAGCTAATCGAAGATCCCGTTCATTTCGGTCAGGATCACCGGCTTGCCATCCGTGACGATGATGGTGTGCTCGTGCTGCGCTACGTAACCTCCGCGGGAGCCAACGAGCGTCCAGCCGTCGCGTTGGGTGCTGGCAGTGGTGGATGCGGTGGAAATGAACGTTTCGACGGCTACGACACTGTTTTTTCTGAAACGGGTGGTGTTGTAACGATCGTAAAAGTTGGCAATTTCATGGGGTTCTTCATGCAGGCTGCGGCCGATCCCGTGGCCGGTGAGGTTTCTGATCACGGTATACCCCGACTTTTTCGCCTCCGTTTCGATTAACTTGCCGATATCGGCGATTCGCACGCCACCTTTGATCTGGCTCAGCGCTTTACGCAGAATGCGCTTCGAAGCGTCGATGAGCTTGGTGTGGCCATGTACATCCTCGCCCAGTACGAAGGAGCCTCCATTGTCGGACCAGAAGCCATTCAGTTCCGCGGAAACGTCGATATTGATCAGATCGCCTTCCCTCAGTATTTTATCCTCGGAAGGGACGCCATGGGCTACCTCGTTGTTGATGCTGATACAGGTCCAGCCGGGGAAGCCATAAGTGAGCCTGGGCGCAGATTTGGCGCCCAGGCTTTTTAACATTTCCCCGCCGAAATCGTCCAGTTCTTTAGCGGTCATGCCGGGCCTTGCGTGTTCGCGCATGGCGCGAAGCGTACCCGCCACCGCGTGGCTGGCTGCCTGCATGCCGAGTAACTCGTATTCTTTGGTAATAGACATGGTTGAATGGGTCTTCTTAATGAATGGCCTTTGACGTGGTGATCTCCTCATAAACTCCGTCCCAGAGCGCAATCCGTTTCTGTAACGATACGATGGTTGCGGCTTCTGCTTCCTGCCAGCGTGTTTCGCTGTCGCCACACAGGTTGGCTGTCATTTGCAAGGCGAGGTGACTATGATGGTCGCCGTCCACTTCGATATGCCTTTCAAGATAGTATTTAAAAATCGAAATGTTGTCGGGGAAATTTTGGTGAATGTCTTCGATGATCGACATAAACATCCCGGGGATCAGATCCTCCCGCCCGAACGTAAATATGGCTGCCTGCGTATGATCCTGGCCTGTCCGGATCGTATCGAATGTAAAATCGACAAAGTTCCTGGCTTTTTCAGGCGTTCCCGCGAGCGCGAATGCACGCTCGAAGCTGCCGGTTTGACGAAGCGTTTTGACAAAAAGGGTGATTTCTCCCGTGTCGGCACCGCATTGTTCCATCGCATCCAGGTACAGTTCGAAATGGCTTTTGACATTTCCGTCCATATCGACATCGGATTCTTCACCGGTCACTATCTCGTTGATCAGATGGCGTGTTTCGCCGTCGCCGGAGGGAAACCAGGGCACGGAGGTGCAGGTGAGGTTGGTTTGCAGTGATTTGAGAAGAGACATAAAGTCCCAGACCGCATAAACATGGTATTTCATGAAAGTTCTAAGGTCCTCGATGTCGCTGATCACCGAATAAACTTTGTGGTGGATAATCTGTTGCCGTAGCGGCTGAATGTTTTGCTGAATTCTTGTGATGTGATCGTTCATTATTTGCGTATTTCTTTTAGTTAAACTACCGATAGGGAAGGTTTGTTTCAGAATCGCAAATAAACAACTTGGCACGACAGTCTTTACGACGAATTTACTCCATGTGCGACGAGATCTATGTAAAGGTCGTACTGCCTGGATAATAGACTATTTACCCTGCTGCGGAGTGTATTTAACGAGGTCAATACCAATACCATTGGGATCGACAATCGCGAAATGCCGGTCTCCCCATGGCTCATCGCGGAGGTCGATTTGTATTTTGGCTCCTTTTTGTTTCAATTCCCTGTAAAGCTTGTCCACATCTTCGACCTCAATGGTGAGGTACATCCCCTGGCCCTGGAACGCTTTGTGAAACAATGGTTGCTGGGAAGGATGGTCGGGTAGGAGGAAGCTGAGTTCGGCGCCGCGGTCCGGTGTATGGAGCAGGAGGTAGAACTCATTTTCGAAAGTGACGCCAAACCCTAATGTACGGGTATAAAAATCCCTGGTCTCGGCCAGTTTGGCTGTGATAATACCTGCGTTCAGTTTCATGGTCTTTTTGGTTTGAGTTGTTGGATGGATCTGGGAAAATGCCTGGGCTGAGAGCAGAGCAAATGCCCAGAGCGTGATGTAACGTTTCATTGCCTGTTCGTTTGAGGTGAATGTAACAATACAAATTTCCGGTATGCCGCTCAGGCAGGATTGTAAAAAACGGACAAAATCACCGCCCGAAGGCCTTGCCGGGCGTGACGCCGTAGAAGTTTTTGAACTCTTTGATGAAATGCGCCTGGTCGTAGTAGCCGGTGTCGTAAAACAGTTTGTTTTCCCGAAGACTTTGCCCGGAAGGTTTGGCCCGAAGGATGTTCTGGAAACGTACTACCTGGCTGAATGTCTTGGCCGAGTCCCCAATGTAAAATTCAAATAACCTGCGTAGCTGTCGGGGACTGAGTCCGGTATCCAGGTCCTTTTCGACATTCAGGACACCATAATTTTTAAGAATAATGGAAAGCGCCTGGTAAAACCGCGGATCATGGTCGAATTCTATGTTACCCAGCAAATCCAGAAAATAGTCGTCAAACCGCTGTTTGATTTCTGACATGAGCATGCGGCCTTCAAACTGCGATGCAATGTAACGGGCAGTCTCCGGGAGCACTGCATCAAGGTTTTCGAACCGGTTACTGAGCTCCGACGCATTGATTTTGAAGAGTTGGGGAAACATGGTGGGTAGAAACCGTACACCCACATAATTGAAACTGTTATCGAGGGGGAACTCTGTGTATTTTTTGCAAAATCCCATCACGAAATTCTCCGCAGGGTTATGGAGTTCAAAAAAGATGTCGATGCAGCCGTCGGCGACGACCCGGTAAAAGAACGGTTCGTCGAGGACAGCCGTGGTTTGTAGTTGCCAGTAACAATAAATACTGCCCTGAAGAGCGGCGTCAGGTGGGAATTCCTGGTAGGTTACGTGCGTGGCCGATTGTTTGACGGTCGGCTGGACGGGGTGGTAAAGTCCACGGATATCAGGTGTGTTTGGCATGAAAAATTACCGGTTTACAATCAGTTTTTTCGCTGGATAAATACCAGTGGCATGAATTTTGAATTGTGAGAAATATGTATTTAATTGTTAATCAGCTAAGTAATGAAATGGTTACTACTCAATTCCGGCCATTGAGTTTCGTGAAATCGTCCGGATCTCCATTGAATCGTTTCAATTTAATACATACACAACTATGAGTAAAGTGTTCGATAACCTCAGGTTATATGCAGGTGTTGTCAAAAGGGTGGGGTACACCCTTACGTTCGGTATGCTGAACCCGGATTCCCGGAACGAATTGTTAAAGCTCTACAATAGTTACTGTGGTCAGCCCCAGGCCGGGGACCTTACACCGGAAGACCCTTTCATTATTCCCAAGACCGATGTTTTTGAGCTTTTTGGAAATGACTCTGCCGCCTACGAGGGTGTTTACGAATGCGGATTCGGGCATACCACGGAGTTCGAACTCAAGGTGATTAGTAACCTGGTTAAAAAATGGAATCCGAAACGTATTTTTGAGATCGGGACGTTTCAGGGGCGTACGACTTTGAACATGGCGCTGAATACCGGGAGTGATACCGAAATAATTACGCTCGATCTCCCCGCAGACGAACTGGAATCCACGCAGATGGAAATCGAGGAAGGGGAGGTGAGATATGTTAAGAAGGAGGTTTCCGGTGAACGTTTCATCGGCCATCCCGCCGCTTCCAAAATACGGCAGGTGTTTGGAGATTCCGCCTCGTTTCCCTTTGATGATTTCAGCAACTCGGTGGATGTCGCCTTTATCGACGGGTCACATGCCTATGAGTATGTCCTGAATGACAGCGGAAAAGTAATGTCGATCATGCGCAAAGGAGGATTGATCATCTGGCACGATTACACCAACTGGCCGGGTGTCTGGACGGCGTTGAACGAACTTTTTCAAAGCGACGCGCGGTTCGCCGGAATCAGGCATATCGGCGGTACCAGCATTGCGATACTTACCGTCTGAAACAGATATTTCAGATCAAAATCTAATGCGCTGGACGACGTATGTCTATCAGCGTTTTTCGCTGTAAAAGAACAAACAAGGAAAGTTAGGATACTTATCACGTGAGGAGATCCATTATGAGTGTGCCATTTTGAGCGTATCACGTGTTTCCATCAGTACAAAGCCCAATAGATTGAGGCCATCCCATTGAAAGGGGTTTGCTGCTTTTGGGTCGTCAGCCGCCAGTCCGATTCCCCAAACCGGATCAACAGGACTGGCCTCGACGAGTATCCGGTCTTTTGTCCCGATTAGAAATGCGGCCAGTTCTGTATGCTGGCGAAACTTCTGAATATTACCCCTCAGAACGATTTCATGCCGTGCATGTAGCCAGGTCGTTTCATTAAAATTCTTCACGAGGCGTCCAAGCGCTTTCGCCTCGCCTGGTGAATCGGAATTGATGATCTTTTGAAAAACATCATCAGCTCCGAATAGTAGTGCCTTTTGGGCCATCATCCAGTGTTCGGCAGTTTTGTATTCGACGCCGCCGATATGGAATGGGGCGTGCCACCACTGGCTCAGGCAAGAGCTTGTCATTTCACCGGAACGACCGGGCCTGTGACCCCAGAAGTAAAGGAGCTTCCCAGCAGTACCTTTTTTATATTCAGACTTTAACCATGGAAGGTCGTATTTCATGGATCTTTTTCGGTAGTGCGGATATTTTCCAATCCAGGTTTTGAAAAATGATGGGCATTGTTTTTGATAAACAGCTTCTTTTAATGTAGCCAACGAAAACCAAACAGATCGCTATGAGCAATAACACAATGACTGCCGCGTATGTGAAGGAATTGGAAGCCGAATACACAGCGACGCGCAAATGCCTGGAACGTATTCCGGTTGCTTTGTACGACTACAAGCCGCACCCAAAGTCGATGCAAATGGGGTATCTCACGTTGCTGGTTGCCGAGATTCCATTCTGGATCACGCAAATGGTTGAGGTGGGTGAGCTCGATCTGGCGACTTACAAGCGTTTTGAGGCAGCGACTGCCGAGGAATTGGTGGCCCATTTTGAGGAAAATTTTAACAGCGCCAAAAAAGCCTTGCAGAATGCCACGGACGAGAGCCTCGACGCGCCTTTCTATCTCAAAAATCAGGGCCAGGTGATTTTTACCCAGCCCAGACTTGAAGGTGTCGGCTCGACGATCAATCACTGGGTGCATCATCGTGGGCAGCTGACCGTCTATATGCGTCTCAATGACATCGCAGTGCCATCTATTTACGGGCCTTCTGCTGACGAGCGGACCTTCTGATCAGCGCGGGGGGCCGAAGCGCTCGAACTGCTCTTGTTTGAGCTGTTCCAGAATCTCCTTTGTAGACTCGAACGTCGTGTGCTGGTAAGCCCGGAGTCCGAGTGTTTTGGCCATATTGGAAAACATAATGCGATCGTCGAAATACACGCACTGGCTGGGTGTTGCCTGCGCAATGCCCATTGCCAGTTCAAAAATCCGTGGGTCAGGCTTGCGCATCTTCACTTCGCAGGAGGAAATGAAGGCGTCGAAACAAGTGTGTAATTTGAATTTCTGAATGCGATAGTCATTCAACTCTTTTCCTTCATTATTGATGGAAATAATGCGGAAGCCGCAATCTTTTTTCCATTCTTTCAGCCACGCCAGCATTCCCGGCAACTCTACCGATTGGGAATACATGAATTCCTTGAAATCTTCGCGCACAAAATCGCGTGGGTGATTGAATATGACCGTATCAAGATATTGGTCCAGATTGACGCTTCCTATTTCATACACATTGAATATAAAATTGTGGAGCTGATCCATTTCCTTGTAATTAAGGCCGAATTTTTCGGCTGCCAATGTGCGGGATTCGTGCCCCCATCCATTACTCAAAAGAACACCGCCAATGTCGAAGAAAAGAATTTTAAGATCGCTTATCTGCATGGTTGAAAAGAAATAATTATTGGTTACAAATGATTTTGTTATTAAAGTTTTTTATAGGTTAATTTATGCTTAAATATATTCCGCCTGTTTCATGAAAACATTCACATAACCTTTCTGAACATTTGACTTGCTAAGAAAATGAAAAACCTTCTACTTCTTCTTATTTTTTCGTTCTACACGGCATTTACGGCATTCAGGGGTCAGGCACAGGCGATCCAGGGAAGCATTAAGCTTGGTTCTGACCCAAAGGAGATCATTGTGACGATCCGTAACAACTCCGGTTCGCCGGTTACGGGCAATGTGACAAAAGTAATGTTTACGCTGCTAAAAAATTTTAATTCATGGGCCACACCAAATGGTTTTGGATTTCAGAATATTTATACGCTCCCGCTCCCAAGTACCGGGTCCTTTAGTAATTCAAGTTTTTCAAGCATGTTGGTGAATTATCTGACAACCACCTGGACAGGTTCAAAGGCGATTGATCTTGATCCGGGAGAATCAATGGATCTTTTTGGTTTTTCACTAAGCGTGGAGACGGCAGGCTACCCCGATAGTTGGAATAATGTTAACTCCCTGCTTTTGTATTGTGTAAGAAGTACTTACATGCCGGAAAGGAAATGGCTGGTTGAAGTGGATGGCGTTGATCTTACCACCGGCAACCAGGATTTGTTTTATAGCACCGGCCCCTCTGTTACGACGTATGCTGACCCACCGTTCATTGATTCACGGACCGCCTACGCCAAACTAAGCGATTTTACAATAGCCAACCTACCGGTCAAACTTAAAAACTTTGAAGCCAAATCGGAGGGGCGTGTATCACAATTGAGCTGGTCGACGTCCGAGGAAATCAACAGCGAATATTTTGGTATCGAGCACAGCCTGGATGCCAAAACCTGGAAGGAAGTAGGCCGGGTTGCATCATTCGGCGAAAGCCGCGAGCAGAGGGACTATACATTCAACCATACGCCGGGCCAAGCGGGCATGAGCTATTACCGGCTGAAAATGATGGATTTAGATAAAACACACGCCTATTCGCAGATTGTGAATGTGAAATTCAATGAGCGGACTACTACGGAATCTGTCTATCCTAACCCTGTTTTAAATAAATTTCAACTCACCAATAGCGGGTTGGATCATGTTGTGAGAGCCAGAGTTTATGATGTATCCGGTAAACTTGTATATGAGTCTTCACGGATCGATCAATCGGGAATATCAATTGGTCATCTGGGATCCGGCAAGTTTTATGTTGAATTGGAGAATAGTGAAGGCAATCTAAGGAAATACCCTATTTTAAAGAAATGAAAGAGTTCCATCGTATTGGGGGACGGATTATTTCCGATCATTTATTGACGAACCTTTTAAATTAACGCTAAACAGACATTTATGAAGACGACGAAACTTTTACCTCTGCTCCTGTCGATCGTTGCGACATTTCAATTGCATGCACAAACCATTCAGGGAACGTTGCTTTTTGGGTCTGATCCCAAAGAAGTGATCCTGCGAATCCGTAACAATTCAGCCTCAACAGTGACGGGTGATGTTACAAAAGTACAGTTTACGCTTAGTATGTACTTTGGAAGCCAGACACCGGAAAAAGGTTTGACCTTCATGAACGTTTATACGCTTCCGACGAACACAGGTGCTTTCAGTAGTTCTAGTTTTATGAATTTTGGCAGCAATTATTTGGCGGCAACCTGGACAGGGTCCAAGGCAATTGATCTTGATCCCGGGGAAGCAATGGACTTCATCGGGTTCTCATTGAAAGTGCAGTCGTGGGACGACCCATCTGGTTTTAGCAGCTTAGCGATGTATTACGCGGACCCTATGTTTGTAGACGGTCGGGACTGGGTTGTTGAGCTTGGTGGCGTAAACCTGGCAGCAGATGGTGATGCAAAATTTTATAGCAGCGGACCTACCGTTACAGTCAGTAATTCACCAGGCTCTGCGAGTGTCAGACTGACCACATTTAACGCATCAAATTTGCCGGTGAAACTCGCAGCATTCCGAGCCAGCAGGGAGGGAATGAACGTCCAGTTGAAATGGGCCACTTCGGAAGAGGTTAATAGTGACTATTTTATGATTGAGCATAGCCAGGATGCCAAACAGTGGGCTAGCATCGGTCGGATAGAGTCTTTTGGCGAAAGCAAGGAGTTACACGAGTACGATTTTACCCATATGTCGGACACTCCCGGACTCCACTATTATCGGTTAAAAATGGTCGACCTGGACGAGACGTTTGCTTATTCTAAAATAGTAAGTGTCCATATTGAGGACGGCGGGGAAAATGCGGTCTATCCTAACCCGGCCATTAGTGCAATTGCATTTAAAAAAGAGCTGGCTCCTGGTGCAAAGGTCCGGATTCTGGATACCTCCGGCAAAGTCGTTTACAAATCAACCCACTTCAATCCTTCCGGGACAATACAATTAGACCATTTGTCGTCAGGACAGTTTTTCGTAGAAGTGGAGGATAGTAAAACCCAGTTAAAGCGATACAAAGTGATAAAAAAATAGAGTATAGGTGCCTGGTCAACGAGTAACCTGGCCAGGCGCTTTATTTCTGATCATTTGTTGACCACTCTTTTAATATTACGCTAAATAGATAGTTATGAAGACGGCAAAACTTTTGCCTCTGCTCCTGTCGATAGCTGCGACATTTCAACTGAATGCGCAAACCATTCAGGGAACGTTGCTTTTTGGATCTGATCCCAAAGAAGTGATCCTGCGAATCCGTAACAATTCAACTTCGACAGTGACCGGTAATGTTACAAAAGTACAGTTTACACTTGGGATGTACATCGGTACTGCTACGCCGTGGGACGCTTTGACATTTGGCAGCATCTCTACCCTTCCGACGCCCGGTACCGGAAGTTTCAGTAGTTCGAGTTTTGTGAGTTTTGCTTCTCATTATTTAGCCACGACATGGACAGGATCGAAAGCAGTGGATCTGGACCCGGGAGAGGAAATAGATCTGATCGGCTTTTCATTAGCAGTTAGCAGCAACGAAGACCCGGACGGCTTTGGCACCCTGCGGATGCAATATGAGGATCCGATGATACCGACGAACCAAAATTGGGTGGTTGAGGTGGATGGTGTGGATTTAGCGGGTGGTGCCAACAGGTTTTATAGCAGTGGTCCAGGGGTTACTGTTAGCAACGATATTGTTTCATCGTTTCTCAATATGACCACTTTCAATGAAACCAATTTGCCTGTGAAGTTGAAAACCTTCGAGATAAGCAGAGAAGGGAAGGCAAGTCATCTGACCTGGGCCACTTCGGAAGAAATTAACAGTGACTATTTTGGTATTGAGCATAGCCAGGATGCCAAAGCATGGAAGGAAGTTGGGCGAGTGGAATCATCCGGCGAAAGCAAGGAGTTACACGAGTACGATTTTACCCATATGTCGGACACTCCCGGACTCCACTATTATCGGTTAAAAATGGTCGACCTGGACGAGACGTTTGCTTATTCTAAAATAGTAAGTGTCCATATTGAGGACGGCGAGGAAAATGCGGTCTATCCTAACCCGGCCATTAGTGCAATTGCATTTAAAAAAGAGCTGGCTCCCGGTGCAAAGGTCCGGATTCTGGATACCTCCGGCAAAGTCGTTTACAAATCAACCCACTTCAATCCTTCCGGGACAATACAATTAGACCATTTGTCGTCAGGGCAGTTTTTCGTAGAAGTGGAGGATAGTAAAACTCAGGTAAAACGATACAAAGTGATAAAAAAATAGCGCGCAGGTGCCTGGCCAACGAGTAACCTGGCCAGGCACTTATTGTTTTACTTCCGACCTGGCTTAACCCGGTCAGTTCGAATTGATTTTTCGATTTCCCTGATGATTTGCGCCAAGGTTTCATCGTTGTTATTGCAGAGCAGCAGGATGGTTTTGTCCGCATCGACGTACCGCACAAACTCTGTCTTGTAGCCGGGATTGTCCCCATCATGCCTGACCACCTTCCCCAATTGCGGGTGCTCTTCCAGTTTCCAGCCGAATCCATATTGAGAAAGGGTGCCGTTATTGAGCCTGGCCGGAGAGAATGCCTGTCGGAGTGTTTCCGGTTTTACAAGCTTGCCGCCGTATAATGCGCGGTCCCATTTCAGGAGATCGGCTGTGGTGGAACTTACGCGCCCCGGCCCTTTGCGGTCACCGAGCCAAACAGCGTAATTGAACTGCGGGAATGAGTCGGCCGGGATGTATCTTTGTTTTTCGGCTACATACAAATGGCCGGTGGCCAGGTTTTTAAGCTTGCTTTTCTCCTCACGGTTACGGATGTCCGTGTCTTTCATGCCGTAAGGCTTGAAGAAACGCTCGCGGCAGAATGTGATGAAGTCCTGGCCCGAAACCTTTTCTGTGATGCTTGCAAGCAGCATGTAACCCGTGTTGCTGTACTGGTATTTTGCACCCGGCTCAAACAATACCGGCGGATGGTATTGAATCAGGTAGGCAATGTTGTCCGCATTGCCGGCGACTTTGGTCTTGTCCCAATATTTGTCCATTACCTCCTGATAATCGGGAAGACCAGAGGTGTGGTTCAATAATTGCCGGATGATAATACCCGTATAGGGCAGGCCGGGAATGTATTGATTGATAGGGTCATCAAACTTTAATTTCCCTTCATCAGCGAGCACCATGATGGTCATGGCAGTAAACTGCTTGGAAACCGAGGCCAGTTCGAAGATGGCAGCCGTTGTCATCGGTTCGCGGGTTTCGAAATTGCGAAAACCGAATGCCCGTTCATAAACAGGTTTGCCTTTTTCCGCAACCAGGACGACACCACTGAAATCCCTCGCCCGGGCAAAGACGGCGTCGAGTTCTGTACTTAATGAAGCGGAAGGTTGGGCGGTTTTACAGGATACGAGCAAGAAAATAAGCAAGGCTGCCATAACCAGCTGGCAGCCCGTCGCGTATTTTGCTGTGCCCGGATCATTGAATGTCAAATGCATGGAAAAGGTTATTTGTTTTGAAAACAAAGCGCGGCTGTGAAGCTAGCAAATTACTTTTCCGGTAAAAAGCAAAACTCATTCGAACATATTATTCTCAGTCCTCCGGCCGGTCCTTAACATTCAGATGTAAAGACTGGGCCGGAGGACTGAGAACCGGTGTCTGAGGAGTGACCTTCAAGTTAACTGCGCATATTAGCGTCGGCCACCCCGGAATCCGCCTCCGCTGAAGCCGCCACGGCTGAACCCGCCCCCATTGAAGGAACGGCCGCTGAATGACCGCGATGGTGCACTCTGGAATGAGTTGCTGCGAGTCATCGGACGATAGCCTCCGGAAGGTGCAAAACGTTCTGACGAGCGTACGGCACCGCTTCTGTTCCAGTTATAACCCCGCGCATTGACCGAAGGATTAAAATGTCGGGCAGCAGAGCCGATGAATGCGGTTCGTGGCGAGTAGGCGTAATGCCGGGGAGCCACGGAGTACCTGTAGTAATGGTCATACTGGCGGTACAGGTGTGGATAATACCGGTAAGCCCCTCCGAAAAACCATCTTGAAAAGCCCAGTGATGGCAATGCATATACCACAGGATAACCTCCTAAACCAAAATAGAAGCCAGAACCGTAACCGTACATGCCGGGATACCACATCGGTGATCCGTACCAGGAAGGATAACCGAACCAGTAGGAGTAGGGGCTACCGTAATTGACGACCTTATCGCCGGCAGGCGCAGGATAGCTGTATCCGCCCTGGGTTGCATACTCCTGCGAAGCCTGACTAAGCTCCTGCATGGCTTGCGGGTTTTGTTTCAGCTCGTCCTGATAGGAAGCTAGCTGTTCTTTATTTTCGGCTTCCAGCTGGTCATGGATATTAGTCAGCTCTTCGCGGACCTGTCCGGGATCATTTTTAAAACGCGCTCCCAGCCTGGCGGTCAAGTCCGAATGGTCGTTTAGAATGGAAAGCACGTCGGGCATTTCTTCCAGGGTTTTAAACGCTGTCTGTGCATCCGGGTCGAGGGGTGCGATCATTTGCCGGAATGTGGTACCGGCTTGTTCATTCAGGTTGTCGACCTGTACCAGATCGCTATGGTGATTGTTGTAAAGCTTCCAGGCAGCCTCTTTCAGTTCAGGGGTCTGGTTAGGAAGCATCGCTTCGATCTGGTCTTTCGGTGTTTTGCGCGGAGCGGTTGCCAGTTTGTGCATCAGGTCTGGATAACGGGTGATTTCGTAAAACCAGCCCTGTTTTTTCTGCGGATACCCCTGGATCACCTGCTGAAATCCGGCGCTGCTTTGTTCGCGGATGCCTGCGAGTTTTGTCAGCATATCGGGATATTGGGTAGCGGCGAGGATATCGTTGCGGACGTCTTCGTTGTAGGGAGCGATGACTTTAAGAAGGCTTTGGTCAGTGACAATGTTTTGCTGCGCGTTACTAACCATCTGATCGTCCTGGCCGTAACCATTGAGGGTGGCGGCGGAGAGCAGGATAGTGGCAAAAAAATGAAGCGGTTTCATGGTCGTAACTATTAAAATTTGAATTACTTAACCTTTGATGATGCCAAGTTACCAGGCGATTCTGTTGAAATACTGTAGACTCGGAGGTAAGGAGGTTGAATTCTCCGGAGAGGGACGCGCTGCTAGCTTTGACGCGCCGGGAAGTTTTTCATCAGCTTCCTGACACCCTTGTCGATCCGTTTGTCGAGCCGGTTTGGGTTGGTCACATCACCGGATATTGCTTTTTGCCAGATGATGTTACCGGTTTTGGTATCGATCACGTCGAGGATCAGCGTTCCGTCGGTTCCGGTACTGGAATAGGGATACCCTCCGTAGCCGGGATAAGCGCCGTAATAAGGGTACATGCCGTAGGGTAGTCCCCAGCCAAAACGGCCCCAGCCCATCATCATCGGGTAACCTCCGCCACCGTAGTAATTCTTACGCACGCGCTGCGTATAGGTATGGAATTGCAAGAGAAGGTCTGGGTGTTGAGTATTCCTGGTGAGCCCCCTGGTTTCCAGTGCCTTGTCGAATGCCGTTTGAATACGGTGACGGGAGAAGGAGCTGGCGTACATCGGGTTCTGGTTGGTTTTCATATCTGGGACAATCCAGTTGTAAGTAAGTGCCTGGCCGGTGTTGACCGACTGTTGGGAACGTTGTGCGAGCGCCGCGGTGGCGCTCAGCACAGTCAGCAGTCCCAGCAAGATGATTTGTTTTTTCATTTGTTTGCGCCGGGCTTGGAAGCCTGGGTTTCTAGAGACCTATAGCGAAGTATTGGATTTCGTCGTTGCCGGGGTATATGCCTTCTAGCATGACGCCGCCCTTTTTGCTTTGGAGCACTTTGGCGGCTTCCCTGGCATTGGCAACGGGTGCCTTATCGATCCTGGTGATCACAAATCCTTCCTCCATATCGGTGTTCTGGCGGATCTTGCCAGGGTTGATCTGGGTGACCTGTGCACCGGCCTCGATACCGTATTCCTGCTTTTGCTGACGGGTCAGGTCTTTCAGTTCAATACCGAGCTGTTCCATTACCGCCGAGCTATTTTCACTGTTTAATGCAGTTTCCGAAATACCTTTCAGGGTTACCGAGATTGCTTTTTCAGTACCATCGCGATTCACATTCAAGGTTACCTTGTCGGATGGCTTATGTTGCGCAATCGCTTCTTGGAGCTGCGGTACGCTGGTGATGTCATGACCGTCAATTTTGGTGATTACATCGCCGACTTTAATTCCTGCTTCTTTGGCGGCGCTCTCATCTGCAAAGTTTTCGACCCGCACCCCCTCGTCGACTTTCAGATCAAAGGATTTGACTTTCGACGCATCCACTTCGCTGATGCCCACTCCCAGGTAACCGCGTTTGACGGACCCGAATTTGGACAGATCTTCCACGACCTTATGGGCAATGCTGGAAGGTACTGCGAAGGAATAGCCCGCAAAAGAGCCGGTCTGGCTGGCGATGGCGGTATTGATGCCGATCAGATTGCCATTCAGGTCCACGAGCGCACCGCCTGAGTTGCCCGGGTTTACAGCGGCATCGGTCTGGATAAATGACTCGATCGGGGCTTTGGCATTTTCGCCAAGGATATTGATGCTGCGTCCCTTTGCGCTCACGATACCGGCGGTAACGGTAGAGGTCAGGTTATAGGGATTCCCAACTGCAAGCACCCATTGCCCCACCTGTACGTTCTCCGAGTTGCCAAAAGAAAGTGATGGCAGGTTTTTGGCTTCGATCTTGATGAGCGCAATGTCGGTATTCGGGTCGCTGCCGATGACTTTGGCTTTGTACGTGTGCTTGTCTGCCAGGGTTACTTCCAGGGATTCAGTACCTTGAATCACGTGATTGTTGGTGACAATGTATCCATCGGGATTGATGATGACGCCCGAGCCGGTGGCTTGGGGCTTTTCCATTTTGCCTTGTGGGGCACCTTGTTGACCGCCAAACGGGTCGCGGCCGCCGAAGAAGTCACGGAATGCGTCCGGAATTTCCATCTGACTGACCGTACGTTCGGGTTTCAATGTGGATTTTATATGGACCACTGCTCCGGTTGCTTTTTTAGAGGCAAATGAGAAGTCGGCCGGGATCATCGGAGCTGGCGCGTTGGTTTTGTCGTCCAATCTGGCCTGTTTCACGAACGGTGTGGCATTGCTGACCCAGGTGGATATGGTGTCCGGCTTGCCGAAATGCTCATAAGTCGCATAGGTGGTGCCGCCTAATAATGCCGATGCAAAGGCTACTGCGGTGATTTTACTGAATTTACGTGTTGTTGACATAGCTGGTCAATTGATTTAAGTGTATTCAAATTTCGCCAGCAATCCTGTCGCAATCCTGTGGAGATTCTGAAGACATTCTGAAGTTTCGGCGTTTTTAAAAAGACATAAAAAAAGGAGGATCAGAAACCCTCCCTTTGATGTACTACCAGCCATGAAAAATTTCAATATCATTTACCAGGCGACAGTCAGCGTGTGCCAGTCGCCGTCAATTTCGTAGGTTAACGTCTGTCCGTTCACCTGGCAGATCGTCTTAGCCAGCGCCAGCCCCAGTCCCAGCGAAGCCGAATGGGAACCTTCTTTCCGGAAGCGCTCGAACAGGAGTTCAGGAGCCACGTGGAGAGGGGAGCCGGTGTTGCGGACTGTCAGCCTGCCCTTTACCAGCGTTATTTCGATATTGCCGCGATCGGAGTTATACCGGATCGCATTCGTCATCAGATTATTGACGAGTATTTCCGCCAATGCAGGATGCATAACCGGCCCGGTGGGCTCTGTGTCGGTTTTGACGTTGATCTGCCGTTGCTCGATCAGGTCTTCCAGGTCGCGGAGTTTACGGTTGATGATCGGTACCAGGTTAATGGACTCGGTCCCGGCCAGAAACTGCCGGTTTTCGATCTTAGTCAACAGCAGCAAAGCCTGATTGAGTTTGGAAAGCCTGTTGGCTGCTTCACTGATCTCTGATAATGCTATCAGCTGTGATTCTTTCAGGCTTTCGTCCTGAAAAAGTCCTTCAATCTTGGATAGGATCACCGCCAGCGGAGTCTGTATTTCATGCGATGCATTTTCCGTAAACTCTTTCAGGTTCTGGTAGGTCGTCGCCAACCGGTCGGTGAATTGCGTCACCGAATGGTTGAGCTGTTCAAACTCGACCGTATTCTGCTTTGGAAACGTTAATACTTCGTGCTTTTCCACCTGGTAGGCGTCCAATGCGCGCAGTGTCCTGTAAAATGGCCGCCAGAGCCGCCGTGAAAGCCAGCTGTTCAGAACCAGCAGCGAAATGAGCAGCAAAGCGACGATGAATGTGACCGTCATCACCACCGCTTCCATCAATTGTTGCCGCTGGGCCAATAACTTGCTGATCGTGACCCGGTACCACTGTCCTTCTACCTGTTCGTAAAAAATCAGTTGCCGGTAAGGCTGGTATTCGTTTTCGACTTCGTTCAGCAGATTGCGCTCCACCAATGCCATTTGGCCGGGATACCGCACGGCGTCGAGTTGCAGGCTATCACCCAATTGGAGGATGTAAACCGGCAAAGTGTCGATATGCCGCAGCTGCCAGCTGACCTTTGCCTTGCTCCGCATCAGCTCCTTATTCACTTCCTCGTCTATCAGATAGTCGACCGAGACGTAAAAGAGCCCGGCACCGAGGAGCAGCACACAGAGTGATGTGATGATCTGGTATTTGAGTATCCTTTCCAGCAGTTTCATTGCTCGCTGAATTTATAGCCTACCCCATAAATGGATTTCAGGTAGTCGGGGCACCCCTTATCCATGAGCTTCTTTCGCAGGTTTTTAATGTGTGTATAAATAAAATCGAAGTTATCCATCAGGTCGGCATCGTCGCCCCAAAGGTGCTCGGCAATGGATTCCTTGGTGAGTACGCGGTTTTTGTTGGCGATGAGGTAAACGAGCAGGTCGTATTCCTTTCGCGTCAGGACGATTTCCTGGCCGTCTACCTGCACGAGATGTTCCTGCGGGTCGATGTGGATTTTACCGAAACGGATCTGCTGGCTGCCCTGAAAGTTGCGCCTTCGTATCACCGCCTGTACCCGTGCATTGAGTTCGGAAAGATGGAAAGGCTTGGTCAGGTAGTCATCGGAGCCCAGGTTCAGGCCGGCAATGCGGTCGTCGAGCGAGTTTTTTGCCGAAATAATGATGATTCCGGTCTCGGAATAGCTTTTTTTCAACGCCCTCACCACATCCAGACCGTCGCCATCTGGCAGCATCAGGTCGACCAGCACGCAGTCATAGCGGTAAATGTCGATCTTCTCAATGGCGGTTTCGTAATCTGCGGCCCATTCACAGACAAAGTTTTCACGCTGGAAGTAATTCTGAATGCTGGTCGCCAGCGCTTTTTCGTCCTCAATGAGCAGCAGTTTCATGGGCTTGTTTTTTTAACAAATGAAACTACGAAATCTGGTGGAAATCTGAAGTTGGGTTTACCGGACTGTTCTTTTGGCCCAGTTGAAAATCGTCGAGTACACCTCGTCGCGGACCGGCTTTTTGGAGAGGATCAGGTCGTGCATCCCGCCTTGTACTGCCTGAATACTATATTGGCCGACGATATTCTGGGCCTGTTTCGCGATCTCGTCGACATTCAGGACTGCATCGCCGGTAAAAAACGCATCACTCCATTTCTTTTCGTCGATCGATTTCGCCGCGTGTAGTACCAGCACAGGTTTGTTGATCTGCAACCCTTGTGACACCTTCAACTGGCCGTTATGGACGGCACGAACCCACCCCAGGCTGACAGGCGGCGCAATGAGGGGTTTGAAACCCAGGCTGTAAGACCACTCTCCGTGCGCGGTAATATGCAGGCTCTCCCCATATAGCGGGTTCAAACCGGAATCAATAGTCGTTTCGGGATGTTTTTCGGCTCTTTTGATCAGCAAAGGCAGCGCAGTTTTTTTAAGGCCTGATTTGAAGTTCATCGCGAAAAAGGGGCTGTTTAACAGTATGGCATCGAATCGTTCCTTTCCTGTGCGCTCACTCGCATACAGGGAAACCACGAGCCCGCCCAGGGAATGCCCGCTCAAAAGGATCTTTTCTGATCCTTCTTTCCGGATGACGGCCAGCGCCGTGTCTATATCGGCGTAATACTCCGAGAGGTCGCGCACATCATTGAATTTCTGATGGCTCAGCCAGGAACGGCCGCATTTCCGCAGGTCTACGGCATAGAAGTTGAAGCCTTCCCGTATATACCTTTCAGCCATTTCCTCCTGGAAGAAATAGTCGTTGAAACCGTGGACATACAGCACCGCTTTGGTGCTGTTTTCGGGTGTATTTTTTTTGATAATGGTGCAGGTAACACTTCCTTCGTAGTCGGAAGGCTGGACAATAGTCGCTTGCCGGAACCCTTTTCCCAGCATATCCCCATAGTAGGTCACCTGGCCGCTTGCCATTTGGTGCGATAGCAGGATGAGAAGGGTGAAAAAGCAATGTTTCATGACCATACTTGCTGATGGTTGTAAATATATGGTGAAATACGTTGTGGCAACATTTGATACTATTCTATCTTTTTCAGCTCCTCGCCGCGGTCGGGTTTCAGATTTACCTTCCGAAACTCAGCATTGGTATTGTTTTCGATTGTAAATCCTTTGGCTTCATCGATTTCGACCCGGAGGGAACTGGCTGTAAAGTTGAAAATATGCCCGCCCGATTTCCTGTCACCGGCGACATAATGCAAATGGAAGCCCGGAACGTTGGTACGTGCCAGGTAGGGAGGCAGCAGGAAGCCATTGCAGATCCCTTCAGTATTTTTTAATTCAAAAACGGCCTGATTTTCTTTTAAATGTCCCGGTAATGTGGGGTAGGGGGCGTGCGCCGGACGTGCCGCACGGGTAGTCATGGACGAAAAGTCAGCTGAAATGCGTAATGCGTAAATGCTGTTGGGGTTCAAAATGTGAGTCAATTGTTCCTGCACTTTTTCATAGGTCAGATTAGTTCCGGTCAGATAAATCGTAGTGTCAGCCTTGAAGAACTTGACAAATGCGGCCGATGTGCTATCCGAATCGGGTACTTCTTTGACAGAACCGTCGTAGCTGATTTTGTAAACATGGCCCTGGTCGATCAGCAATTCGCCATCCACCTTATTAAATGTACCGACGCCAAAATCACCCTTCTTTTTGAGTTGTCCGATAGTCAGATCGCCGTCAAATACGCCGGCCATCAGCGCATCGATGATGGAATACTGGTACATGAAATCCTGCTCTGGCGCTTCCTTGGCAACATGGCTGCGCATGGGGGAATTTGACCGGCTGCATGCGGATAAGACGAGGAGTGCGATCAGGAAGTTGGGCGCGACCTTTCTGAAACTGAAGGGCGATAGAGGGATCATACGGTGTAAGGGTTGGAATGTTTACAAAAAACGGCATACCGCGGCATCTTTACAATGTTTGGACATCCGATTCAATAAAAAGGTCATTATGGCATACTACCGGGGTTATTTAGGAGAATAAAAAGGAATGGCGGGTGCAGGTTGATATTTCAGAAAAAAAACATCAATTTAAAAACACATAACATTCCTTCAGCAATCACCAATTACTATTAAAAATGAAAAAGTTTTTACTCCTGTTACTGTTTCCCGGGCTGTCGCATGCGCAGCTGACATCCCCTGTGATGTCTGAAAAGGCAAAAAAGATCCATGCCGATGCGCTGACGATCGATACTCATGCCGATGTGCCGATCAATATGATGAAGGACGGGTTCGACGTAGCCGTGGAGCATGATTATGAAAAAGACCGGTCACAGATCGACTTCCCGCGCATGATACGCGGTGGGATGGACGGGATGTTTTTTGCCGTGTACCTCGGGCAGGGCAAACGTACCGAAGCCGCCAACGCTGAGGCGAAGCAAAAAGCATTGGCAATTTTTGACAAAATACACGAAGCTGTGAAGGCCAATCCGCAGACTGCGGGCCTCGCGGTTACGTCAAAAGATGCCTACCGCCTTCAGAAGGAAGGGAAAAGGGCAGTTTTTATCGGCATGGAGAACGGCTGGCCTGTCGGAAAGGATTTGTCGAATATCAAACTTTACTACGACCTGGGATTGCGCTATATCACGCTTTCCCATTCGCTGAACAACGATATATGCGATTCTTCGACGGACGGGGACGGGCCGGAGTACAACGGGTTGAGTACTTTCGGAGAAGAAGTGGTAAAGGAAATGAACCGCCTGGGTGTTATGGTGGATATTTCGCACGTCTCGGACTCTACCTTTTATGACGTCATCAAGCTCACCAAAGCTCCGGTTATCGCGTCGCATTCGTCCTGCCGCGCATTATGCGACGTTCCCCGCAATATGACCGATGATATGATCAAAACGCTGGCGAAGAACGGAGGAGTGATCCAGATCAATTTTGTGCCTGGCTTCGTCAAGAAACCATCACAACCGCACGAAATGTCTTTGAAAGCACTGCGCCTGAAAATTCGTCAGACAGACCTGTCGGATGCAGATAAAAAGGCATTGCGCGATGAAATGAAGGCGATCAACGAGAAATACAAAGCAGATATGCCGACGGTCCGGGATGCCGTCGATCACATCGAGCACGTGATTAAGCTGACCGGTGTAGACCACGTGGGCATCGGAATGGATATGGACGGCGGTGGTGAGGTGATCGGCTTGCAGGATGTAAGCCAGATCGGCGCCATCACCGAGGAACTGGTTAGAAGAGGTTATTCCGCCAGGGACGTCGAGAAAATATGGGGCGGCAACATCATGCGCGTTCTGGATCAGGTAGAAAAGGTCGCTGACAAAATGTGATTTATGTTTTGGATATTTCATCCGTGGGAAATGGGCTAAAAAATATATACATTTTTATAAATAGTTTAATAAAATTGTAAATCTTACATCCTCTTACTGAATTTTACTTAATTGAAGATTTGCAAATGGCTAAGTCAACTGGGAAGAAAAAAACAAGCGCAACCATCGATCCTGCAGAAGATGTCGGAGCCAATGTCACAGCCCAACCGGTGAGTGCGGTGGAATCCATTAGCCGTTTTACAGATTTCGATATTCACTTGTTCCGTCAGGGCAAGCACTTTAAGCTCTATGAAAAGCTGGGCTCGCACGTGATGGAAGTCAATGGGGTAGTAGGGACCTACTTTGCTGTTTGGGCACCCAATGCTACCTATATTTCGGTAGTCGGAAATTTCAATGGCTGGAACCACGGGGACCATTTGCTCGCACCCCGGTGGGACAGTTCAGGAATATGGGAAGGATGGATCCCCAACGTGGGTGTCGGGGAGGTGTACAAGTACTATATTATTTCGCAAAACGGACAACATCTCGAAAAATCTGACCCATTTGCGCTTTGGTGCGAGGTGGCACCGCGAACTGCGTCGATCGTGTGGGACACCTGGTACGAATGGGGGGATTCGGAATGGATGAAAGTACGGAAAGACAAGAACAAATTAAACGCGCCGATCTCGGTATACGAAGTGCATCTGGGGTCCTGGCGCAGAGATCCGTCGGACCCGGAAAGACATATTACCTATAAAGAAATAGCCGAGAGCCTGGTGCCCTATGTTAAGGAAATGGGTTTCACGCACGTGGAGCTGATGCCTGTGATGGAGCACCCCTATGCACCGTCATGGGGATATCAGATCACCGGCTATTTTTCGTGCTCGTCGAGAATGGGTACGCCCCAGGAACTGATGTACCTGATCGACCAGCTGCATCAGGCCGGTATCGGTGTGTATGTGGACTGGGTGCCGTCGCATTTCCCGGGGGATATGCACGGTTTGTTCCGGTTTGACGGCACGGCCCTGTATGAGCATGAGGATCCGCGCAAAGGGTACCATCCCGACTGGAAAAGCTACATCTTCAACTACGGCAGGAATGAGGTCCGTTCGTTCCTGATCAGTAATGCCATTTTCTGGCTGGACCGCTATCATACCGATGGTCTCCGCGTCGACGCGGTCGCTTCCATGCTGTACCTCGACTACTCGCGCAAGCACGGCGAATGGATCCCGAACGAGTTTGGTGGCCGCGAAAACCTCGAAGCGATTTCGTTGCTCAGAGAAATGAACATGGCTGTTTACACCGAATTTCCGGATGTCCAGACGATCGCCGAAGAGTCGACGGCATTCCCGGGAGTGTCGCGTCCCGTTTTTGTGGGAGGACTTGGTTTTGGCATGAAATGGATGATGGGTTGGATGAACGATACCCTCAAGTACTTCGAAAAGGATGCTGCATTCAGGAAATGGCACCAGGATCAGCTCACGTTTAGCCTGGTTTATGCATTCTCCGAGAATTTTATGCTGCCATTTTCCCACGATGAGGTGGTTTACGGCAAGAAATCGCTGCTGAATAAAATGCCCGGAGACGAATGGCAGAAATTTGCCAATCTCAGGCTGATGTTCAGCTATATGTTCACCCATCCGGGCACGAAGCTGATTTTTATGGGAGGCGAATTCGGACAGACTTCGGAATGGAACTTTCAGCAGAGCCTGGACTGGCATTTGCTTGAATTTGCACCGCATGCAGGGGTGCGTGAGTGCATGAAAGCACTGAACCAGCTCTACAAAGATGAACCTGCCTTGTTTGACTATTCATTCTCTCATGAAGGCTTTGAGTGGATCGATACCCAGGATCGGGAAAATTCGGTATTGGTATATGCGAGGAAATCTTTCGATCCCGCCCGTAACCTGATCATCGCATTGAATCTCACACCAGTTCCCCGGAAGGGATATCGGGTAGGAGTACTCTCCCCGGGCAGCTGGCAGGAAATTTTTAATTCGGACGCCAGTGCGTTCGGGGGCAGCGGGGTTATCAACCACGATCCCGTCACGGCGGAAGACCACGAATGGCACGGCAAGGCTAATTCGGTTATCCTTGACCTGCCGCCCATGGGCGCGGTCGTGCTCAGAAAAGTAGCTCCAAACAGAAAGTAGCCGCACTAAAGCAACAAAAGATCGTGTGAGGTGTGTCTACCGTTTACTTGAATATAGGATTATCTTGCGGCAGGGACCCTGGTCTCTGCCGCATTTTTTGCACATTTTTTTACCTTTGCCGATCATAACATCAGGAATCAAATGAAAAGCATTCAATTAATAGTACTTTTTATTTTTTTAAGTTCAGTAAAAGTTTTTTCACAAGACATATCTCGGGTGACATCGGGTATGGATTTCGGACTGGGTTACCAGGATAAGGTTTGGGTGCCTTCCGCGATGTATCACCAGGAGTTGAGCCTCAGTAATTTTCCATGGTTCCGGATCGGGTGGGGTGTGCGGGCCTGGGGTTACTACGCAGGGCGCACCGATATGTTCCCCCAGAGCAACGCATTATCCAGTGATACACTCAAATTTGGCCGGGTTAGCGCCAATGGGGCGAGTTTTCTTTTAGGAGCGAATTTCAGGCTGTGGCGCTTTGACATCGGAGCGAATACCGACCTTTTTGGAGTAGCTTTTGGCCTGAAAAGAAGCGCTTTATATGCCGGTTCGGGCCTGTATGGCGGAGAGGGCAGCGACTCTTATAATAAGTATCTTTCGAGCGCGCCGGCAACCCTGAATGCATTACCACTGGTGCTCGACAAACAAAACGGTCAATCGGAGGCTTTTGTGCGCTTCTGGATTACCGACCGCATTGGTTTGAAAGTGGCTTATGTGCATGGCCGGCTCACCTATGCGTCACCCGTGAAGCTAGATAACGGCCAGACCCGTTACTCCACCACTTTCGGCGTGCCCTATGTGGCATTGTCATTCCCTTTATACAATTGACGTCAACAACTCCATGGCACAGAATCTGACGGATTCACATAAATACAATCTCTGGAAAAGCAGGCTGGTTGCGAATGGCCTCGATGTCCATCGTGTTGACGAACTGTACACGCGCCACAACGGACACGGTGAAGTGTTGTTTTCGCTGCTGTATACCGATGCTACCACACCGGAAGGCAACAAGATTCCGCCGATCTGCTTTTTGAAAGGGGAGGTCGTCAGCGTACTCGTTTGCTTTGTCGATGTATCGACGAGGGAGAAATACCTGTTGCTCGTGCAGCAGCGCCGCATATGCGACGGGTCCATGACCTACGAACACCCTGCCGGCATGCTGGACAGTGAAAGCGACGCGGCGTCCGTGGCAGCGCGGGAGGTTTTTGAAGAAACGGGCATCCGCGTAGAAAAATCGCAGCTGATCAGCGTAAACCGCGAACCATTCTATCCCTCTACCGGCACCAGCGATGAAGCCATGTACATGTTCTATTGCGAACTGGAGCTGACCTCCGAGGCCATAAAGTCCTATCACGATATCGTTCAGGGCGTGGTATCGGAGCATGAGTACATCAAAACCTACGTAGTACCTTTCGACGAGGGACACCGGCTCATTACCAATGTGAATGGGGTGCTGCTGGATTACCTGTATTTGAAGAGCGTTGGAGACTGGGAGCTGCTGAAGAAACTGTGAGGGAGCCAGTGCAAGAAATTTTTAAAGAATTTCTCCTCAATATGGTCATAATTCAAAATAGCGGCTATATTTGCACCCCGTTACCGGCGGAAAGTCTCAACAAGCACCCGTAGTTCAATGGATAGAATTGTGGTTTCCGGTACCACCGATAGGGGTTCGAATCCCTTCGGGTGCACAAATAAGGCTGATAATCAGCTAGTTACAAAATTTACACTCTTTTTTGCACACAAAAGCACCGGTTTATAGCTGGTGCTTTTGTGTTTTCGACCCTTCTTCACGCGGCGCAGCCTTCAATGTATCCCGAGTGCAGCGTTCGTACAAGTTTTTCTAAGCTTTCCTTCACACGGCCATACTCTTCAAAGAAAGCTGCGGCGCCGTTGCGTTCCTGATCATAGAGAGAAGCGTGGAAAAACATCCTCCAGAGCATTGATTCTGTTTCGCTGGGGTCTGGGTGCTCAGTAAAGAATTCGTCAAGCGCATCGGCGATCTCCGATGCCACTGAGGACAACCTGTCCTGTTGCTCGTTGCCGCATTCAAGTACGACGGTTTTCACATAATGCATTTCAGATATTTCGTCCAGGTAGATGTCGAAGTTCGGAAACCGGGTCTTGTCCGGGTTCAATCCTGACACCCTGAAACAAGAGGTCTCGGGATCATAGCCGCGTATCACGCATACCGTGTGGCTGCGGCCGCTGCGGATGATATAATGCGGAAGCTTTTTGTCAAGGAAGTCGATGGTCCAATGGCTCCCAGGCACTGGGAGGCCGTGGATGATGTCGCCATCACTGATGCGGTCTTTGCCTCCTGAGTCCATAAATGAACCTCTCATCTCGAAGATGCGCAAGTTGTCGTGCTGCGTTTCCGGGAATTCTAACTTTTCCATACTTTTACTTAAGGTTAGATTATTTGATTTAACTGGCCCGGAGATGTTGCCTTCGAAACTCGTCTCCGGGATTTCTTTATATAAGTTTATGGGGAATTTTCCCCATAAACTCGACAAATAAAAAGCCATTTATGGCTTGTACGTTACAATCGTCTGAATTTCAAAGTGTCCGTACTCAGTTAGGACTTCTTTCATACGAGTTTCTGAAATACTGCCCTTGTGGGTGTAATCCCGCCAGGCGTTAACCAGTTTCCCCTTTTTCTCTTCCGCCGGAAGACTTGGATAAATATTCGTGAGCCACCACTTAAAAGCCTCAGGTATTGATGCGAACTGTTTCATGGCATGAAGGTAAAGGTTCTTGGGGAAATTTCAACAAAATTTTTGCAAAATATTAGTTGCTGATGAAAGAAGTTACGTGTTCGGGTGGCAAGTCGCGATCACCGGCAAACGAGGTAAAGCGATGCTGCATTAGTTTATTGGCTTTCGGCTCGCTTGGCTCTATTTAAGTCCTCCAAAAGCTGGCTAATAGACTTGGTCAGCTTCATGGCCTCAACTTGTTCTATGGTTGCTGAATTTAGAAATTTCGAAATTCGGGACTTCTCCCGCTCAATTTTTGCATCTACTGCTGTTTTAAGAAAACTAAAGAGTATCGTGTAATCATCCAGGTCCTCTAGTAAAAATCGTTTCCGTTGAGCTTCGAGGATATACAACTTTGGGCCGTTTTTAGGAACAGCGATAGTCATAGTGCTAGCCAGCATATCAGTATCCTCCCTGTGAGCAATGAAGGTATTGCGAGTTGTCCAAATCCGATTGTGAATAGAAAAAAAATCTTGTCTCCCAGAAAATATGCTTTGATCAATAGTGGTTTGTCCGCCTTTATTGTTGGTAAAACATCTGGAGTAAGTGATTAATATGCCGTACCACATTATATCTAAAACCCCACCTTTATCGGCATCCTCGTCAGTATCGGGCCTGCTTATCATCTCTTTTAGCCTTTTTGTGGTAGCTAAGGCCATTCCGATATCTTGACGGATGTAGAAGTAGCCGCAGAGGCGCTTGACTTCACTGGCCGGGAGATGAAAAAGATCTTTGTCTCTATGCTCGCGTGCAATTTTGGTCAGCATTTCGAGAATCGCATGCTTTTTTTTAGCTAAATCCATTTTGTAAAGTTTCGGAGGTCTTTATTGCAATATCATCATTTTAGATGAGTAGTCATGGGCACTTGCGATCGCAATGTGCTTAAGACTTTACAGAGCAAGAATTCGTGTATATTGGGGGTTAAAATACTCTCTGTGTAATGTTCAGATTTTATTTTCAATCCGGTGAGTTTCATGGCGATCAAGGAAGCTTTTGGATTGGAGTGTTTAAAGACTTTTTGATACCCCTTGCCGGCGTAGGGGTTCCTTTGCTACTGTTCTACTGGGGATTGGTCCAGGAGCGCAGACGTGCTGACGCGCAGCGCTCTGAAGATAAGGAAAAGTTTGATCGCACCGAGAATCTCAGGTTATTGTACTTCCACAGCCTTTTGCTAGAAGCTCTAAAATATTGTTGCGAGTTCCAGGATACTCTGGACAAAGTTGTGGAAAGTCTGAAAGGTAATAGATATCACTCTGATAACTTAGCACTTAGCGACGATACTGATTTAAAAAGAATAGTCATCGATTTAGACCGTGAAAGCTTGTTTTATGCCTACCGAATGAGAATTGACGATCAGTCGTTAAACATCACATTTAAAGGTCTCGATACCGCATACGGATTGCGTCGAACATTCGGTGAAGTCTGGGAGCGGTCGAATAGAGAAATTACGAATAGAAAAAACGATATTAGATCATCGACGTCCGATTTTGGGCTTAGGGTGTTGGAGGTAAATGTTGACAACCCTACAGACTTAAATTTGCGTAATCAACTGATGCAAATATTTGTCGATTACGCCGAGAAAGAACATACTGAGGAGCGCCAATATCAGGAATTGATCGAGAGTTTAGTCGCTTCATTTACGGCGACGATCGAAGTACACAGAAAAACAAGAGATGCCGAGTGGGTTAATCTGTATAATAAAGCATTGGAGGTGCAAATCTTAGACAAGCAAGTCGAATCAATCGTTGGTCAACACTTGCAAAACGTCGACGAAATCTCTAAAACACTCGATCTAGTAGTTTCAGACCTTTTCAAGCATTACTTACCCTTAGAAGACTACCTAGTCGAGCGCAAACTGCTGGTCGAGAGAATTTTGGGTGCTGAGGATAGCTCCAGTACTGATTCTTTGAATACATCCTATAATAATCCTGACTGACGACTGCCGGATTTCGGGTATTTTCTAGCGGTTTAGAGGTTTAAGTTTAATTTAAACCGCAGTTTAAACTATAAACCGGAGCGCTGATCTTCCTCTAACATTCGGCAACAGCCTACAATTTCTGGTAAGCCTACAATTCAGTCAATAATAATAGATATGTATGTATGGACTGCAAAGCGCCTTCTTTGGGCCAATAAAACATTGAATTGATGTATTGGTAACGCTACCATTTTGGAAAGTCCGGTATTTTTTCGACCCTTGTCTTGAATTATTCAGGCAATCTAAATGAACGCTTTTATCCAGTACTTAAATTCAGTTGTCGAGTTGCCGGTAGAAACACAGGCGGCGATCAATAAGTTGACGATACGAAGAAGCCAGCCACGCGGGACCGTCTTGCTTTCAAATGGTGAAGTTTGTCATGAATTTGACTTCCTCGCCTCCGGTCTAGCCAGAGTATTCTATATCAAGGATGGTAAGGATGTTACTGCTTGGTTTGCAGCAGAAGAGGGAATTGCCAGCGCGATTGATAGTTTGTTCTCAGGAAAACCTTCAATGTATAATATCGAATTGCTTGAAGACTCGGAAGTTTACAGTTTTCAATACCGATTTTTAGAACGACTTGTCACCGAGAATCCTGCTGTTGAAAGGCTGGGCAGGCTGTTGATAACCCATAATTACCTTCTTTTGGACGAAAGGATGAAGCTATTTGCTTTCTGTTCGGCGGAAGAAAGGTACGATCGTCTTTTGCAACAATTGCCGGATGTATTTCAGAGAGTAAAGCTTGGACATATAGCTTCATATCTGGGAATAACACAAGAGCATTTGAGCCGAATTCGCGGCAACTATCGAAAAACCCCCAGTACGTGATGTTGTACCGGGAGTCTCTTATCGATTAGTTGAGCTTTCTGGCTAGGAATTGTAGTAGCCAACAAATCAATGTAAATGGCGTAAGCGTAAGTACTAAAAAGTGAATGACTCCAAACCACCCCATGGTGAAAGACTTTCCATATTCATCCCGTAACCATGGTATCGTTTCGTTTGCCAAAATCGCGCCATAAATGGCAATTATCACAAGGCCAATTATCCTCATGTAATTTTTAGTACTTGAGAATAGGCGTCGTAAACTCCAAACCGCAATTAACAGGAGTACAAGCAAATAGACAATTATTAATATGAATATGGCCATAGTTGTTTCAGTTACAGGCCCCTTTGCTGGCTGGGGCGGTACCTCCATTGGTATTTAGTGTGCCGGAGCTTTGGTTGGCTCTAAGATCGTAGCCTAGTTGCCCTGGTGACAGCCCTTTGCCGGTTCCGAAAGGGAAATAAGTTTCGTTTTTTGGCAGGGTTAATCCCGCAGCAGCTGCCACAGACGCCGCGGCAGTTGTACAATTATAACCAGAATAGTGATACATGCGATTACCGATGACTCCGAGCTCCGCTAAAGCGCGTTGAAAGGCATCGGCTCCGATATTTTCGTGGGTAGAGGATACCGTATAAGCCAGCCCCCCATTATCCAAAACCCGTGACTGTACCCAATCAGGAGCCATTGTGTTCGGGTAAAATCCAACTGTCTGCGTGACAATCGCGCCATTAGTGTTCATTTCAAAGCTCATAAATGTGTGACCTACATCAAAACCGTTAACAATTTTTCCAGTCCCGGCCTTAGGTTCGACTACATAGAAGGTAATCTTATACTTCGAATTGGCATTTATCGTTCCGAAGCACTTAATGAACTTTGCAAGGTTAATTCCTGGGCCGCTAAACCCGGGCATGGTTAGCTCAGAGACAGATCTTGCTTTAATCTCGTTGGGAATTCCGCTAGCATACGGGTTTGTTTGGTTCGGAAAATCGGCTACCCAGTAGCATTGAGGTACGGTTATTTCGTAAAGATCACAATAAGTGGGGGTGTCATTTGGGCGTAGCTCAGTACAGTTTCCGTTGGTGCAGATTTTGTAGGCGAAGCTGGTGCACGAGGAAAGAGTAAATTTGAGTGTGTTACAAATAGTCCCATTGAGCCTTCCCGACTTGCCTTCCTGAACACGTTCCGTTTCAACTCCTCTCACGCTAACAAGTAATCCTACTGGTTTTCCCTTTTTGAAAGTGAAACCATTCAGGAGCTTACCATTCCAGTCTCTAACGGTCATAGCTCCTGAAAAGTTAGCTATGTCTATTTCGCCTTCGTAGTCCCTAAGAGAAGTAAGGTATTCTATTACCTTCGCAGAATAATTGTTAGCATCGTCGCGAAATATCCAAAGATAGGTGTCCGCGTTGGGCAACCTATCAGATTCATAATGCTCGATCGGGACAACTAAGAGGTCTTGCCCATTTGACATCTTGTCCATATACGCCTTTTCCCAGAATGCATTTCTAGTCATTGTTTTTGCAATGGTGGTTTCTGATTTTTTTTGAGATGGTAGATATTCTTTTTCAAACCAAGTTTTAGCTTCCTGCATAGAGATATCGGAAGTAGCGAGCGGTACTTGACCTACGATTTTCTCAGGAACGGTCGTAATATTTTTTTCGCAGGCGAAAAGTGTAAAGAACAGTAAAAGAATTGCTAGGTAATTTTTAGATCTGCTTTTCATTTGTTTTGTTGATTTGAATGAGAAATTTTTTGAACACTCAAATCTGAACAAGGGAAACTCTATTTCCTTTGATAATTATCAAAAAGCAAACTTTAATAGCGTTGGCCTTTAACTAGCCATTCCTTCGGCCTGCAACCGCTCAAACTCCCGCGCCGGATCAGTAACCAGGCCCGACAGGCGAACGGATGTTTGTTGAGAAATGACGGCCTTCCCGGCGTTGGAGGCCAGATATTTGTTTATCGATTGTTTAGACCTTATCGGCGGGTAAGTAGAAGAGCCGAAAGCCTTTTAACTCTTGGAGGATAAGGGATTTTACTTCACGGGCCACAGTATCTACTTGATATGCAAATGGAAAATACAAAGTTGCTGAGTGTGTTAACGTTTCTCACTGCGGTCTTTCTGAGTAGCTGCAATCCGCAAGAAAACACTTCCCAAAATAGACGCCCGCAAGAGCCTACCAAACCCTACCCGTATTACAGTGAGGATATTGCATTCACAAATTCAAAAACTGGCGATGTACTCGCAGGCACGTTAACGATGCCCCAAAAAACAGGCGTGTATCCCGCTGCCGTGTTAATTACTGGAAGTGGCCCACTGAATAGAGACGAAGAGGTGGGTGGTGGGCACAAGCCTTTTCTTGTGTTGGCCGATCATCTCACAAGGCACGGAATAGCAGTTTTGAGATTTGACGATCGAGGTGTGGGAAAGTCCACGGGTGATTTCGCAAAGGCCTCATCAATGGATTTCGCCGACGACGTGGAAAGTGCGGTTGAATACCTGAAAACCAGAACGGAAATCGAGGCAGGTAAAATAGGTCTTATTGGCCATAGTGAGGGAGGAACAATCGCGGCAATAGTAGCGAGCCGCTCTAAATATATTGATTTTATTACGCTACTTGCGGCTCCCGGAATTACGGGGGATTCATTGATGCTCATTCAGATAGGCCTGGTTGCAAAGACTATGGGGCTTTCAGATTCGGAAATAGGATATACGAAAAATATAAGCCGCAAAGCTTATCAAATCGTTCAAAATACGGAAGATGTGGCAGAGCGAAATGCGAAGCTAACCGCCCTGGCAGAAAATTCCTTTCAAGATTTTCCAAAAAAGTTAATGTCGCCGGGCATCAAAAAAGCCCAATTTGTAAGCGAACAAGTAGCCGCGGTGACTACGCCTTGGTGGATATTCTTTTTGAAGTATGATCCGGTATTGTCACTTGGAAAAGTAGCATGTCCGGTTCTTGCTTTGAATGGGGATAGGGACGTGCAAGTGACTTCCAAGGAAAACCTATCTGCGATCGCCAATTCTCTAAGGAATTTCAATAGTAAAGCAACTACCAAGGAAATGCCGGGCTTAAATCATTTCTTTCAAGAATGCAAGAAATGTACACCGCAGGAGTATGCCGAGCTGGACCAAACGTTTTCTCCGAAGGCCCTGGACGAAATATCAACTTGGATATTGGAGATTACGAGATAAGGTTGTCCGGCAGGGCCGGTTGGCTTATTTCAAGAGAGACAGCACAAAGTGCAGGAATATCTCCAAAAAGGATCGACCAACTACACCAACCCCCGAGTCGCGGCTAATCTTTTTGTCTTGTGTATTTTCCGCGTTTGCTGAATTGGAAGCGTTCATATAGGTACGTTCTTAGGGTGGACCTTTCATTTAGATCTCGCCGACAGACGACGATGAATGCCTTATTGTAGTTTGTTCAGCAATGCGTGCCCAACCGACTTCTCAAAATCAAGCCAAGGCTGCGCTATTCCTCCGAGAAACATCCCGGTGTAAAAGGTAGCGGCGAAAGTGAACAAATACCCGCCGATTGTCGGCGTTACGCCTTCGATGGATATCTTGTTGGCGACATTATAAATCTTGGCCCCTATCAACGCATTCTTCTTTACGAGCACATATTTTTCCTGGTAGTCATCGACAAGCTTGCATTTGTAATCGTGTGAAAGCTCATTTTCCAGAATTGAAACAAGTTCTTCCCGAGATACAGATCTATTTGTTGACAGGGTCTTCATGGTTGATAGGTTAACAAGTAACTTATTCTCAATATCGAACAATCTGCCGAGCCAGGCAAATAGATTGTGATGGACGGGTGAACCAACCTACATTGAAAACAATTGTGAAGCAGTGCTTCAGACAAATACGATGTGTTCAGGTTTACAAAAATAACTTCCTGTGGATTAGCGTTGTAATTACCCAACTAAACCTGAAATACCAGTGATGAAACAATACATCTTTACTGCACTTGCTTCCTTGTTTTTTACACAGGCAATAATTGCGCAATCTGCCGGTACCTTCACTGACTCGCGAGATGGTCAAACGTATAAAACGATCAGCTTTAAGGAAGCTTTAACGGGCAAAACCGTTACCTGGATGGCACAAAACCTGAACTACAAAGTGGAAGGCAGCTATGCTTATGATGACAATGAGAATAGTCGAAAAGAGCTGGGCTTGCTTTACACTTGGGAGGCGGCGAAAAAAGCCTGTCCCAGCGGTTGGCATTTACCGACGGATAACGAATGGGCTATGCTTGTGAATCAATTTGGTGGTACGGATATGGCAGGTGAAGCCCTAAAAAGTGTCAAAAGCTGGAATGAAGATGGTAACGGTACTAACAGCAGCGGGTTCGATGCGGTTGCTGGAGGCCACCGAAAGTCTGATGGCGGTTACTTAACTAAAGGTGTTCTCGGTATCTTTTGGACGTCCTCACTTAATACTTCGACTGATAATGCATGGGGATGGAACTTTCACTATGGTGGTCCTCCTAGTAGCAATAAAAAAAATCTAAAAAAAGCATTCCGTTGGGATATCCCAATTTCTAGTGGACTCTCAGTTCGTCTGGTCCGGGATTAAGTTATTTGCATATCTATCATACATCTACTCTGCCTTTCTCAAAAGGGTGGCAAGGTTGTGTCGTCCTTGTCAGCCTCTTCGTATAGCACATTGCGGTCGCGGCGCTTGGTTCGGTCCATGACGTCGTGACCGCTCACAAACCACTAACTTTGGAGTTTATTAGTGTCGGGCTTATCTGCCTGGGAGGTGAGGATTTCGATGGTCTTGGCGATATCGCCGCCATCGATGACGGACAGGAGGTCTTGGTATTTCATGGGATATAGTGTGATTTAGCAGTTTAGAAAATGTAGACTCGGCAAAGATAAAAATATTTTTTTGGCCGGAATTGTACCGTACATCTCGATCACCTATTGACAAAAACTAATTTGATGTTTTCGAATTAGGCTTTTTAGGACTAGAGGTAGTTGAGAAAACGACTTGCTTTTCTGTTGAAGCATTTTACGACGTTAAGTGTTTTGGTGGTGATTTTAATGAGTTTATTTTGAGGGTTTTAAGCTATCTTGTCTTGGCGATTGTATTATCTGTACCACGGAGTTCGGGAGGACCAACTTGACTTCTTGTGCCGACGATGAAGGCTGATTAGTGAATGAATAAATGCCGAAACAAAAAGAAGCAAATAAGCCAATTAAAAACGTCACAAATTGACCTAGCCAAAGTTTGGCAATGTTAGGACGCGAAGGAGTCGGTATTTCGTGGTTCTCTCGACTAGTAATATAGTTTTCGGACGAATCTAATTCTCCCGCCAGAGCATTCAGGGTAAAAATGCCGAACAAAGCCGAAAGAAAATAGAAGAACCACGTTATTAAGGCAATTGTTTTTCCTGTATTATTTACCCCAGATAGAAAACTACTGGAAAAAGTGACAGTAAAAGCAATTACTCCAACGGCTAAATTTATCAATTGTTTGACAGCCTCGGCCGAAAAATCAAACGCTTTCTGCTGTCGATCATCAAACTGAGCCGATTCGTCTTTTAATCGATCTAAAGCTTGCTCTTTCGTTTCTGCGTTGGGGCTAGGTCTGTATCGCTTCATGTCTGAGAGTTGTTAACAAACTAGTTACATGGCTCATACCATATAGGAGGTAGTGGGCAAAGGTATGATTTTACGCGCCTGAATATTTTGGCGGGGATATATAAACTTTCCGGAAAAGTTACCTTAGTTTCCTCAACTAAGGAAGAAGCTATTAGCAGTAAATTCCGCTGTGCTACTTTGACTTCAACAAAATCGGGGTTATCTCCTAGTCCATTCACGCAGGATGCAATCATCTCGTTAATTTCCGGCCGCAAGTCGTCTCCGAATTTATAGCCAAAAGATTTGATGCTTCCTTCAACAATTGCTAAAAGGTTCTCGGGTGATACTGACATATTTTTTAGAGTATTATTCGTTGTTCGGATTACCCGGCTAACATACACTATTTCTCAATACTTTGAACTGGAGGACGTATGTATTTACTTAACGGCTTGATACATACGTCCTAAACATGCATTCGGCACTTTTACAGCATAGTGCACGCTATTCGAATACCGGATCCGATGTGCATCTGGATAAACCGCTTCCTTCCAAACGGCTAGCTTTGTAGTTAGTTAAATCCAAACCCTCTCAAAGACCGATTATTCTGATCAATCATCCGATCCAGTTTCGCGCTGACATCCACAAGAATCCTATTGTAGGACGTATTCTGAGATATTTGAGTCAACACGAGCAGCGACGATCTTACATCAAAAGCCATTTGCGCCTGGTAAATCCGAATGGCATTAGTCTGCCCGATCAAAACTGATACAGTTTCCTCTGAAACTCCTTTGATCACTCCTTGCATCGCCTGGGATTGTCCTTGACTACGACCAAACACATCGTCAAACCCTTTATCTTTCGCCCACCGATCGAATTCTTCGAGGCCTTTGAAATACGACTCCACGGCAGGCAAACCATATTTGTCAAATCTAGTCAAATCGTCGACGATCGCGCCGTCGCCGGTTGTCAGAGATTGGGTCATTTCCTTGACAAGTTGGTCCAAAGCAGGCCCGACCAGCGCCGAGAACAGGAGTTTAGATGTAATGTCGGAGATGATTTCACCGACGGTTTGGTGCAACGCTTGCGCAGCTGAATCCCCGGCCCGGAACGCCTCCACCAGCGCATTCTTCAAGTTGTCGCCTATTTGACCGGTAAGATCAACCATGGTATCCTGAATCTGCTGTTTCGCCTCCTGCATCGCCTCGTTAAGGGCAATAGCATTCTCAAGCATCTCCCGCGTTTTGTCGTCGACCTGGCCGTTGGTGATCAGCGCTTGGGCCATCTCGACGTTAAGCTCAGCCCATCCGTCGGCTGTTTCGCTTACGAGCTCGGGGTATTGCTCCATTAGGCTACCGAAGACGTCTTTTTTCTTTTTGGCGAATAGCCCGGCTATTGCTCCGACAGCACCGCCAATAACGGCCCCAATTGCCGCCGTCGCGGCAGAGAATACACCGACACCAACAATCCCCCCGATGACCGCACCCGCAGCGGCGCCAGCACCCGCAAGCTGACCTACTGATTTCCCGTCGACGACGTTTTTCTGCCTCTCTTTCGAACGTCCTTCTTCCAGCTTGTCAATGGCCGCCTGGTACTTGTCCATCGCGTCCTTGTATTGGTTGACACCGGCTTTGATCTGGCCTTCATAATCCTGGTAAAACGGGTTATCGTTGTAATTGTCGCCTTTTTTCTTGGTGAGCGCCAGCTGATAATCATTCTCGAAACCCAGACGTGCGGCCGCGAATTGACGTTCGGCTTCCGCCCGGCGTTTGGATGCCCCGATCAGCGTGGTTACCATCTGGATCACTCCCTGAATGGCTGCGGCATACTCGTTAACGCTCAATTTCTCGCCGTCCTTCATGCTGAGAACCGAGGTGACCGCCCCCGCATTCCGCGCCAAACCGGACAAGGCGCCGCCGATCTCGCCGATAGTGCCGCCCATGCTCTCGAGCGTATCGCCGAGCTCGCTGACGACTCCGGCAATGGTTTGCCAATTCTGAATGCTGCGCTGGCGATGGTCTTCTTCCGCCTGGCGTAGCCTGAGAAGGTGCTTTTGGTACTCCTCGGACTGTTCGCCGAACTGGGCTTTTATCATTTCAGTCTCACCCCGAAGCGCGTCGACCTTCATTTTGGTCTGTTTGTCGGTCGATAGAGCGACGATTTTTTCAAGCTCCTTGTAGGCCTCGGATCCCTGGATAACATCGAGCTCGAACGCGTTGAGCTCGTCTTTTTCCTTCTTGTCGATGGCGGCCATCATTTTTTTGTAGCCGGCCGATGTTTTGTCCTGTGCCTTAGCTTCGACATCCGCGCGCAGGTCGGCATAATACTTGGTGATCTCGGTGTGTTTTTGCTATGGTCATAAAATTGGCGCTTTGACCGATATCCAGCGGTTCGTGCTGGCCGATCCCCAGACAGGTGGCGGTCTGCTGATAGCTGTTGAATCGGAAAAGTCTGAGGCGTTCGAAAGTGAAATGCATGCAGAAGGTTACAAGATCAGCTCCTTTGGCATTCTGAAAGACCAGGAGGGCCCTTTGCTGATAGAATTGACTTAGTTGGCTGACTTCAATACCCAGATTTTCGAGGATGCCAGCCACTTCTTACTGTCCTGTCCAGTAAATTCATGGAATTCTCGTTGATTGTGCTTTTAGTGTATTTAAATTTTTTTAGAGGCTTACCGATCGCAAGCCAAATACAACAATGGTTCAACGAGCTCCAATTTTTATCAGTATCAACGATTCATCTATAATTAGGCCGTCCACACTCGAATTTATCGAGTCCAGAGCAAACCTGCCAAGATAAACCACTACCTGCTCAATGGGCCCGCCCGTGGCCGGCTCGAATGGCGTTGGACGGACTGATGATGCCCAGTCAATAACTTTTCGTTATGGGAAATGGGTGAAAATTAATCCGGTGGTTTTTATGTACTCTTGATGCCTCTGATTTTTCTTTCCTTTTAGACCTGAAAAGAGCTGAAAACTCTCAATCTCAGATTGGATCAAAAAAATAACCGGGTATTGCCCGGTTATTTCTATACTATCAGTTGATCTATTTTAGGTCTTATTATTGTAAAACAATTCTAGTTCTGTCTGTCGTTTGTTCACCGTTTTTACTATATGTTACATGCAAATAGTACGTACCACGTGGCAGCGAACCGACATCAATTTTAAAAAGTCCGTCTGAGCCAGACTTCGAGTAAATCCCGTCAGATTTTATCGTATAAACGGCCTCCTGTGTTTTTTCACTAAATAAGCTAATTTGATCCGGCATCGAGGCGGAACTTTCGTAGTGATCGAACTTTACTGATGGTTGATCTTTTGCTGGATTTGGGAATACTGTGTAACGTGCCGAGCAATTATCGATACATATAGTTGTACCAGCACTAGCAGAATCGCAAGAATTAGACATGTTAAGTGTCAATCCGTAACAGTCTGGCACATTTGTAAAAAAAGAGGCACTACCGTTTCCAAAATCGCTTAAAGAGGCATTCGAAGCATTTCCACTAGTGATAGACCAAACGGAACTTGATGGGTTACCAGTCATTGTCGCCACTACAAGCTGGCTGGTACCGGCGCAATTGTTAGGCGCACTAATGGCAATGTTAGTCGCGATAGGCTTACCTACGCTGATGGTTTTTGTCAGCACGAGTGTTCCACAACCACCAGAAACAGTAGCCGTTAGTGTAACACTCCCGTGGAAGCTGCCCACCCGTGTCGCAACCCCGCTACTATTTATCGTTACTGCACTGGTATTACTGCTTGACTACGCCACCGTAGAGCCTTGCGGAAGATTTGCAATAGAATAAGTTGAGCTAGGGCAAAGATGGTCAACCCCTGAGATACTAGACTGGGTTGCTGTTCCAACATTAACAGCTTTCCATGCATTTTCAACTTGCTGAACCAAAACACCATTTTGATTGCCACATAATGCCCTGGCCGCATTGACCATCCCGGTTCGAACTTGCGCATATGTTGTAGTATTATCAAGGAAATTTCCAAACACTGCCCTGACGATCAAATTCTCTAACTGATCCATCCCTACACCATATACGTTGTAAAAGCCACCTACATCATTGGTCCCAGATCCACCGTTAGCTAACCGGAAGGCCCAGTGGGACAGCACACCACTTCTAACATATTTGTCGATATCAGGATTTCCGGAGTTGGTATTATATTGTGCTCTTGCATACGTATCAGCAATTGGTTGTCTAACATTGGCAGAGTTGGTGTTACCCAGATCTCTCAAACAGAGTTGACTGTTGTAATCTGCTCAGCGATTTGCCAGATATTCCCCCTCCGGTGATCCTGTGTTGCATCATAGCCCCCCAAATATCACTAAGGCCTTCATTAAAGGAGCCTTGATCCCCTGTATTGCCCCATCCAATCTGAAAGTTGGTAATCCCATGCCCATATTCATGGGCAACAACATCCACGCTGGCCACGGGATTGAAAATGATTGCACCATCTCCGAAAAGAAGAACCTGATTTAAGCCATCCCAGAATGCATTGTCCCTATCATTGGCTACAGTTCCAAACCGGATATGTGCATCGATAGGAAACCCGGCCCCGGCGGCAGGATCATTAAAGCTGTTGATAGCATGCGCGGTATTGAGCCTGTCGTAGATCCTTTGAAGCCCCCAATGTACATCCAATCCCATATCGTTTTCGTTACCGCCATGCTCAGCCGAAGTCCAATTATTATCATTGTCCCTCAATTCTATACGGGTCGTAAAATTGGTACTCCCCTGCAAGTTCCAGGTGTGGATAGTGGCTCCCCTGGTGTTGTCAAATAAGCGGTAGCGCGGTGTTATGGAGACGTCATCGAACGCACTCGCAGTTCGGGACCCGCTATACCGGGTCGCAAAGGTGCCCGAGGCCGGAGGTAAAGCATGGCTGAACGTGGTCTTTGGAATAGGCCTATTCCCAGGTTTTGTCCCAGTTTCCGTAGAAGTAGACAAAGCATGGCTAAACCTAGGCTCGACTGTTAATACATGACCAGTTTTGGCATCGACAAATCCAATTTCGTCATTTGAAGGTGAATTGCTATACAGGGATATTTTATGAACCAGAAAGGCTGCACTATCCGACGATGTGATCTCCTTGACCAGCAGTTCGTGATTGAAATTAGAAATATCGTTGGCAGGTATTTTTTTTGTATTCCGAAAATAATTCCTTTGCCCTTGTGGATGTTATGGCCGGAGTCACATCAAGGTTATCCAGTTTGACAAAATGACCGTGCGCATAGAACAATTTCCCATTCTTGTAATGGAAATTATATCCGGCTCGATCCACTTTTACTCCCTTATAAAACTGGTCAAAATGGTCGTCAGTATATTCGGTGCTTCTCTGTTTGTCTTTTGCTTTTACAAAGCCATCGTCAGCTGTCACCTTTAAGTACTGTTTCATAAAGTCCTGATCGGAAATGCTTTTACTCCCATCCGATTCTGGAAACTCCATAGCCTGAACAATGCCTTTTTTGTCTTTCAGTACAGTTGGGCCTGTTTCGCGCTGTTGTGCAATAGCTAGCATAGGCAAGGCCAGCATCATTGCAGAAAGTAATCGTTTTTTCATAGATATGTATTTGGTTTAGTTAATGCGTTTCCATTTAGATACATAAAAAATGGCCGACGCATGTTCAACATGAAGCTCCATTGTATCGGCATAAAATTTAGTACTATACTGTAACGTTAGCCAAAAGCCGTCCTCACGCTGGATACCCACGTGCAAAAGTGAGTCGATCCAGTATTTTTTTTCTAAAGTCTTTTTTGTAGAGTAATCGTATTCAAGCAGCACACTGTCGGGGAGAAAGTGCCAATAGCCCAGAGAGTCTTCGATAGGCGGCCGGTATTCCCCATTACCTACGTAGAAGTTTTCCCATTTCCCAAGAATGGCCTCGCGGGGATCAATCTCGTCTTTTTTGCAGCCAGCCAGCAAGAAGATGAAGACAAAGGTTAAGAGCAGTTTCATAGTCAGTTCAGACTTAGTGAAGTAGACAGAAATACGATAATTGAGAGCGGGAGTAAATGCTTTCTCATAATTGACTACAATTTGAAGTGGAGATTGATTTTATACAAACAGAAGGTACAATACTAGGGACAGGTATTTCCTGTGGGCAAAGCCGTTCATCAATGATACAGTTAACCTTGTTCTTGGTACGGTCAACATCAATCGAAAAAAAGATCTTTGTATTGGGTTTTACAAGGCTATCCGGGTAGTTTTTTATCACCAATACATTTTCATAAACTTTGTCCCGAACAGTCCAGCTTACGCCTTCATCGGCGTTGGTTAACTGTACGAATGCTATACTAGGACAGTCTCCCTGTATAAATATTCCTTCGTAACACTTATCAGGCTCATAAATTTCCGGGTCTGTATCCGATTCAACGCATCCAACAGACAGCAGTACCATTGCCAACATCAGTCGATTAATGACTAGTAGATGAGATAAGGGTGACTTGATCATTACCAAATTAAAAATGTTAGTAGTTTGTAGGGCATTACATAAAAGGCATTTCTGAGTATTAACAATGATGTTAACCGATAGACACATTAGTAGTACAAATCGTTGTCAAGTGCAAAAAAATATTTACATATTTATAAAATAAACTCAAAGTAGTTCGATTGCTGGCGGATCGATTCCAAGCGGCCTGAAAAAGATGGCAAAGGTTAACGTTGTCAACAATCCCGTACTCACGGCAACCGATACACTTTTAACACCAGCTAATTGCGTTCAAAACGGCGTGTGGTTGCCTCCGACTATACGATCTTATCCATCCAAATAATCCGGTCGTATTTCTGTACTGTGTGACACGACCCCAGTATAGGCAATTTCATTATGAAATCAGGGCTCAAATAGTACAGTTTAGTGGTACACTGAATCAAATTACATTATATTGCGCAGATAGGGGTTAAAATGTAATTATCGATGATCATTGGATATGTAAGGGTTTCGAAGAATGAGCAGAACCAGAATTTACAATTTGATGCTCTTCAGAAAGCAGGTTGCGAAAAGATTTTTCAGGAAAAGGTATCCGGCGTGTCGAAGGACCGACCCGAGTACACGAAGATGATCTCGGAGCTTCGGAAAGGAGATGTCATTGTCGTCTGGCGAATCGACCGCCTAGGTCGCGCTACTTACGAGCTCATCAAGTTGATGTTAGAATGGAAGGAGATGGGTGTCAACTTCCGCAGTATCTCGGAGGGTATCGACACTTCAACCAAGATGGGGCGCCTATGGTATATGCTCAGCTCTGTCTTTGCCGAGAATGAACGGGAAATTTTGATGGAGCGGACATTAGCCGGTATGGAGGCTGCGCGTGCGAGGGGTAGAGTAGGAGGAAGGCCTAGGGGCCTCACGAAAAGATCAAAGGAAGTTGCGAGCCTGGCCGCAACATTATATCAAAGCAATAAATACACAACAAAACAAATCTGCGATCAACTTAAAATTGGGAGCAAAACGACTTTGTATAACTACTTGAGACACGAGGGAATAAAAATAGAAGGTTGGGTGAGGTCCAAAAAGGCATAGGACAGGCATGCCCAAACTTTCAAATTTGTCAATATTGAACGAACTTCACCCGTCTAAATTAATAAGCCAATGGGAAGTATAACGTATGGATTTCTAGCTGACAGCATCCTCTTCCATGAAAAAAACCTTAAAAACAGTTTTAAAGATATTCCCGTCGATCGGCTAGAAAAAGAGATCCAAGAATATAGAAACTTCTGCATCAAAAACTTCGACGATTTAATAAATGAAATAAAAGGCCGGGATTCATTTCTAAAAGTATTTTCTCACCAGGGTGAGACGCCACTAAATCTTTTAAAGCAAACAGCCTTGTATATTGATCAGTTTATAATACCAGATCCAATTTTTGCTCTATCTGAAAAACGAAGCGTCTAAGGCTCCTTCGGAATATTTGGGCTTCGAACAAATATATTTCGATAAAGATAGACTTGCGAAATCGGCCAAATTTCTGAAGGAAATAACGCCAATGATAGTTGCTGATGGAGTAATACTTTTGATAGAGGACGTATCAATCTTAATTTTAAGCGAACGGTGATAAATGTGTCCCAAAACGGGCGTTATTCGCGAAAATGAAGCAAGGTTCGGCCGGCCTCAAAAAAGCAGGCCAAACCCAAAATAGCTATCATCCCCGATAGCCAAGCCAATTTTCTCACCTTCCACCCTGGAAGAGATGCAACATTCTTTTCAGGATCATAGTATACAAAAACACTATCAGCATATTGTGTATCTCGGTAGTAAGACGGCGATGATTCTAAATTATAGTTTTGTCCTGCATGCTCGACCACAATGTATGCAGGTGATTTCGGTCTGCTGGCTCGTCTACTTTTAACTTTCATCCATACCTGCTGACCGCTTTTAATAACCTCATTTCGCATTTGATATTCACGATACGAATTGTAGCTAATTTCCATGCAAAAAGCTGCTAGTACAACCAGGATTAAACATTTAATCAATTTTATATAAGCCTATTACAAGATCTCATAATTTTCGTCATTCTTAACCTAGTTGTTTCGAATAAGTGAAAAACCCTTCAAAACTCAAATCTTCATCCAGTTTCGGCCAGTGTACCCAAACGGCGAAAGCTCAAATTGCTCGCGCTCTGCCGGCGAAGCATTCGAAAGCCTGGGAACCACTCCAGCGGCATACTCGGCTCTTCGGCTGATGCCGTTCGGATAAAGATGCGATCATCCTGAAACCAAATAGCTTGTATGTTAATCTCCATGCTATCCTGCTCTAATCCGGGCTGGATAATTTCCCATACATTCTCCGGGTTGACTGGGATCAGCTCCCCTTTTGCCTTACTGGACCTGGCCTATTTGACCTTCTCGTCAAAAGAAGGGCCGTAAGGATTTTTTATGTTTTAAGTCGTTCATTATGAAGCTAATACATTAGTTGATTCGTTTCCATTTCGATGTTGAGAATATTGGCGAAGCATTTTCCATGCGAAGCTCCATTGTATCCTCATAAAATTTGGGGGTATAATAAAACCTGAGTTGATATCCGTCATCATAAGTTGCTGCTACATTTAACAGCGTATCAATCCAATATTTTTTTGTGAATGTTTTTTGCGTAGCATACTCATATTCAATTAGTACACTATCAGGTAGAAAATGCCAATATGCACCAGGTTTCGCAACGGGTGGTTGGTATTCACCATTACCTAAATAGAACGGTTCCCATTTTCCTAGAATAGCCTGGCGGGGATCAATCTCGTCTTTTTTGCATCCTGCAATGAGTACTATCAGCACAAGTGCAAGAGGTATTTTAATTTGGGTCAGATAAATGACCGTTTTGCGCCATGACTTAAACCAGGTAAAGAGCTTTATAGCTTTCATAATGTCAATGGTAGCTGATTCTGCTTAGACACTATTCAGAGTCAAAAGTTGTAGTTATCATGAAAAGCTTCGCTCCGACAGTAGCTAATTTACCCGACGCCTGGTAGCTGCCCCAAACCAGGCTCCCTGAAAATAAAAAGTCCCACATCCTTGCACTAATCGAAGAATATTCCCAGAGAGTCCGCGGCCCCTTGTTCTGTGTTTTCTCTTTTAACATAAAATGAGTTATACGATACCTTGGGGTCAAATGGTCGACGGTCTTCTATGGAAAATTGTATCAAGACGATGATGCGGACTACGAGCAAATACAGATGGCTTTGAGCCTGACCACCAAGAGGCCACCGATTAAATTCTTCCAGCAACTGTCGGAATTCGGCGCTGGGATGACTATCTATTTGACCACGGCGCCTATTGTAATTATCTACAGTTTCGAGATAAATACTTGACTGGGTATTTGGTGATAGAACGACGGCTCAAACCTGAGGAAGCCTGTTTCACATAGGTCTTTAAGCACCCTGGCCGATGTCGAGGTACTCGATATTTTTGCCAATTTCATTATTTGCCAATTATACACTGAAATAGGATTATAATGTTGGGCATCCCAATATGCTAACAATGCGAAGTAAAGGGCAATATGAGATGTCCCAATGCGAGGTTCCCTTTCTATCCGCTTTAAAAATGAGGAGATTTGCATCGCAAGACGACAATTTTGAGCGTCAGATTCAAACTTTTGCTCCCCGCCTTTGGCTATTTTTACTTTCTGTGTCATCGATTTTTGCATTTTCAAAAACATTCTGCGTTTTTCGATTGTCTTTCTGCCCCTCTGAAAGGATATCCTGTTGCCGGATCCGTTTTTGGTTTTCATCGAAAATTGTTACCGATTTGAACTGCGGATTGGCCTCTATAAAGCGCTTATGCTCGCCATCTTCGCCTTTAAACGTTACTGCCTGTCTGTTACCTCGTTCCAGCGATTCAAAAAGCCTGACACGTTCCTTCGGGTCAAGTAGCTCCTTCACTGGAAATTTTTCAAGCGTTTTTTCCAGTTCAAATCCGTACTCTGGGCTGAATTGACGCATTTTGTAGTTGCCAGAGGCCGTTGTTTCTTTGAAATCGAGCTTGATCCAGGCGTTGTGTATCTGGCCGTCCTTGTTTACTAAGTCTTTGTTGACCGATCGCCCGTCAAGCAGATTATAGGCCTCTTTTTGCGTAATATTTCTTCCTTCGTTGTTCATATAGAACGTCTGGCTGATCTTTACATCTGAACCAGGCTTCGCAAGCTCGGCCCTGTAGTTGTTAGAGAAGAACATATCCGAGTTAGTCGACTTTTTGAAATTCAGCGAGACGGATAGCTCGTCCTTGCCATACGCGGTCACTTGTTTGATACTGAACTCGTTTTGAGCTTTCATCAGGTTGTCGCGCAACTGGGCTTGGGCATCCTCGCCGAAGCCAGTGTACTTTAATTGGTCCTTCAGGTAATCATGGTTCTTCTCATTCATAACTTTATTGTTTTAATGGTTCGTGATTTAGAGCGTTGAAACGCCTCTTAATTGCCTGGCATTGAACTTGATTTGGAGATGCCTGGCGCCGCCTTTCTCGTGGACCTCAATGCTGAATCGTTTAGCCCTCGGTAAGGTCATTTTCGGAATGGCGATCACCAGCGATCTTTGCTCAGATCCCTTGACTTGGCCCAGTTCCACGGACATCTTTACTGGCAGGATCTCGCTATGCTGGGATGCTGTTCGTTTTACCTGCCTTCGGTCTGCGACGAACATCCTTACACTTTCGACCTCGTAGTCGATTGCAGACTTGTTATCCAGTGATACTCTAAGCAGCATTAACTGCTCACTGATGAAAAGTCCTTCTAGTACCGCCGAGACCCTTCCGCTGCTCGATCGCTTTTTGAGATTGGTAGGGTGCCGACTTGCCAAATCGATGGCTTCACTAATTTGACGTTCGTCTATGCCACTGACGCTTTTTGCGCTGCGACTTGATGCCGGGTTTGATAGTAGGATTAGCGAGCTTGGTTCTTCCCGATAGCTAACCCCAAAGCTGTAAATCGCCCCGTCAGAAGTGATGACGATCAGGCTTGTGGGTGGTATGCCCTTCTGAGAGGCTTTTAAGAGCAGTACGTTTTGCGTCCCCTTGGCTTTCTAGGCAAGAATTTGAGCGCTGCCGCGATCCACCGACGTAATAGAAAAAGGGAAGCTGACCGCCACAGTCCTTTCGGCACTGATTTCAACAGGATGGGATTCAATCGCAAAAAATTGAATTGGCTGAGCGGGTGCCGGTTGTGTAAAAAACAGCGCTGCAAGCAACGAGCAAATGATGAGATAGTACGCCTTGTTACTTTTCATGGCTAGATGGGATTTGAGTTTGCGTATTAGTATCGTCACGCAGGATTACCTTATATCCTTCCTGAAGTGTGACCTGCGTTAGACGCGTCTTTCGGCCCAACAACGTCCTGCCGATCTGCATACCTGCGTTAGCTGCTTGTGCACCCAGTGAGAATCCCCCAAGATCGTAGTCAGCCCCCTGCACCTGGCTACCTAAGGCCTGCTTCGTAACATTTCGCGAAATAGTACCTGGTATGTAGATGCCTTCAATACCGTCAAGGTCATATACTCCCAGATTCACAGGCAGAATCTTCTCATTGGAGCTGATCGAAGTGATCTTGACTTTGAGACGTTCACCCGACAGAGACGCTATTCCGTAGATGAAAGTGTTTTCTGGTATGGCTTGTCCGCTCACATTGATTGGCCGGGTCAGCCTCAATTGGACCGTGGCGCCGGAGACAAGTTGTTGTGTTTTTTCGATGACTGCTGTTAGCCCTTCATTTTCCGGTTCGACCTGCTCCTCATTCAATCCAAAAAATCCAATAACAGTGACTGGATTCGCTAGCATTACTGAATCCTTGGAATTTTGCCCGGATAAAATTGAAACGATATTTTCCTTGCCCAATACAGTCACCGGAAGTGATGGGCGGGCTGTGGTAGCTTGATCAGAGGAAAGCAATTGCGCGGTTTGGCCCGGGTTTTGAATTGCCAGAATCTTGTCTAGCATGCCATTAAGTTGCGCTAGCTCTGGATCCACCTCTTCAGCATGCGTTTGCGGTTCGCTTGGTTTTAAGAGCGCTTCAAGTCTTGCGATGTCTTTTTGTTCTACTGGGCTGCTGGCGGGGACAACATCTCGGCCTTTCGCGGCGAACGTCGGCGAATGCGTGGAAGTCATCGCCTTTTCCAGGTCTCGAAGCTTTTGCTGTACCTGTACTTCATGGTTCGAATGCTCTCTCGCAACTTGTGAAGTTAGGCTGCGTCCTTTCTTTTGCTGATCAGGGGCGTCCAGGCCCCTTAGATGGGAATAGAGCGTGTCGCTAGGTGCTATTAAAACATCACCATTTCGATAGGGATCGCGTTTGATCTGCTGTATTCTGAGCGCCGAGTCCTGATCGGCTTTCCGATAATACTGCCATTTGTCCATTGCCGGTTCGTCTTTAAGTGAAGCATCAGGAAGGCTTAGTTGTAATCCGGAGGCAACAGTGGTCACTTGCTCGGATTTAAGATTCTTCACTACCAGGACCCAATAAATTAAAGTCAGAAATGGCAGGGCTAGTAGCGGAAGGAAGAGGTAGAATTTCCTTCGTCGGAGATATTCTTCAGTGTAATTGAGCGTTTGCATGGTCCTTGTTTTTTTGTGTTTCTAAATTTCTAATGCTGTCTGCTGTAATCGCCTTGTCAAGGCTATCCAAATAGATGTCTAAGGCGTGCTGCCTAGCAACACCCTGAGGAGCTGTGATCCTTTCTCCCAGGAATGTGTTGTTCAGATCGATCTTGAAGATTGTTGGCTGCGCTGGAAAAATTCCCTGGTAGAACAGCAGGCCGGCGATAACGGCACCTACGACCGAAAGCGCCAAGACCAAAATTAACTTACCGACGCCGGGATACCTGGAAGCGAATGCACGGGCCTTTCCGGTCATGCTGGCAATCAGTGGCCGGGATTTCGCTGGCGTTGATCTGGCGCTGGGCCGTATTCTTCCACCTGCTTTCGCTGGTTTGAATTGATAAAACATATTTGCTATCTGTTTTGAATTTGGATGTCCTTATTCTCAATCGTTTGCCAGCGCTCGATCAAAAAACCGTGTGGATTGTTATCGCTTCGTGCTACCGAGCGCAGGTATCCTTCCGTAACCAGACTCCGGGACACGACCGACGTTGGCCGGACAATACGCTGGATGGCCTTGCACTGGAAGTGGTAGGGGTGAGCTTCGAGCTCAATCTGAATGCTATCAATCTGAATGTCCTGTGAGACATTACCGGAAATGATACCGGGGAAAAATCCGGATTCCCTTAAATCTTCGTACTGTTTTTTCGCAGAAGCATCAGACAGGTAAAGGGCCTTGGAGATATTGGCGGTAATGACTTTGTCATCCGGCGCCAACGTGAAGAATAGCCTGTGGAAGGTGGCGACATGATCCCTGGCCTCGACGGAGATGTTGTCTTTACGTTCTGAGGCGTAAGCTTCCAACACCTTGCCGCTCGCTAAAATGTAGACTTTTTGCCGGGAATCGCTGGCAGCACTGAGTCCCAGGTAAATCGCCGTCGCAGCGACAATGGCGCACGAGATAACGACTGCAATCGAAAATGCCCGGATATGCCTGAAGGCCCGGTCGATGTCTTTCGTTTTTGTGAACATAGTGATCATGATTTTGAGCTATTAGTCGTGCGTGTGCCAAAGACAGGGTAAGAAGGCGTAGCAACGCGACCAGCCGAATTGATGGTGCTTCCAAAAATGCTGGTCGTTTTATGCAGTAGTCCGTTCGGCCCGCCAGCGTGGATAATGTAGCCTGCAACGGAAGGGACGGCGAAGTACCCAACGATGCCAATGATCAAAAAAATCAAATAGGCCATGTCATGGGCGTTAAAAAACGTGTCTCCCGAACCTTCGATCTGACGGATGTCCATGGCAATCATCTTTTCCTGGATCTTCCCGATAATTGCTCCGAAAATGTTTGCACACGACCACAACATCGATGAAAACAAAGAAGCTACCAAGGAATATTCTAACCTTACAATAACGACGGGGTCAATCTCAATCTAAACGGAATGAGCCCGATACAATACCGGGCTCATTACACTAATCGTTAATTTTTAAGCGTCCAACTTTGGGGGCAGTCTGAATTACGCCTCCGCCTTTTTAGTCGCCAAAGTCACATTACTTAATGGTTACATCAAAGCTAAGGCTACCAGAGGCCTCTCGTTCAGGTAAGTAAATGATACTCATCTGTTTAACATAGACGTCACCCTTAAAAGTCGTATCAATTTTGCCTTTCGGCAAGAAGTATTCTCGAATCACCATATCTGACGTGTCACTATCATTAATCTGGTTATATTGAAGTTTGGCGTTTCCAGTCAAAATACCTTTTGCCTTTATTTCGTACTTGAGCGGCCGAAAATCAGCAGATAAAAAGAACGCATCCGGAAACACCCCCTTATTACGTACCTTGAACTTCCATGTCCGCTCTGACTCAGTACAACTTACCATAAACAAGGCAGTAAAAAACAAAAACAAGACTACTTTGAATTTCATAACTTCATGTCAGATTATGGAATTTCGATATATCCGGGTGGATACTTTCTCCCTTCCGTACTTGTGGATATGATTGCGCCGCTCGCTGAATTTCCTGCTAAGCGCTTTAATTTAGGGAATTGCTCCTCAAAATCGAATAAAATTGCAAACAGTAGATCATCAGGTAATTTATAAGTTCTTGAAAATACCGCACCGGCTTCGTTGTTTAATCTATCCATCTCATGCTGATTCTGAGTTTGTCCTCCATTCAGTTCGTGTCGTCGCCCGAACTCTTTTGCCAAAGTTTCTGAATTCCATGCGAGAGAATTCAATCCCGTCAACAAAGCATGCCTAAATGCATTGGCGTTACTGTTGTCCTCATCTGGGTTTTGCCAAAGAATTTCACCTGCTCCTATAACAATTCCGTAGTTAACTAAACCTGACGGCGCAAGTTCCCAGTTATCTCTAAAGAATTGTTTTTCACTCTCATTGAGTCTATTCCAAATGGGATACAACTGTGGATCAGCAATAACATCGTCCAAAGACGAGTATTCTGCAAAACTTGTAACCGTTAAAGGTGGCATAGTCAATCCTCCCGCTGAAACAAACGTTTGACATGGCGGAGCCTGGTTCGGTGATACTGATGTACCTTGCGGAAGTGATGCATCGCATTGATACGGGACATACTCTCCACCAGCGGGCCCGCCAGATGACGGAGCTGATGAGGATGGGCCACTACCAGTCCAGCCGGTTCCACCGCCGACCGTGACAGGTACCCAAGGTTCGTCTTCCCATTCAATAACTGGAACACAAACTGAACTTGTACATTTTATATCATACATTGTTCTCACTGTCGGATATGTTGGTGGATCACAGTTATACGAATAGTCATAACAAAATTGGCCATACTGCACCCCACCAGTGACTTTCTCATTAGCCGTCACCTCGGAAATCTTAGTTGATTTAAACATACCGTCTTTTGTGTAGCTATAGTATCGGATGAACTCGCCCGCCCAGTCACGGACTAGCGCTCTTCCACTGAAAAACTTACGATCGCCGTTTTTCCAATCTTCATCCGGCATGAGTGTAACCCATTCGGTAACCATTTTTCCTGCCGAGTCCTTGTACAACCCGTTGTGCGGTTAGCAAAGTAGTGCATGCTTAATGCATCCGAGTGGTTTGCTTGCCAGTGAGTTGATGGCTTTCAGAATTGAGACAGAAGCTATTTTGGCGAGAATTCTGGCAAATAGTCCATCCGAGGTCTTCGCGTAGTTGCGTTTAATACCCGTTGTGCGGTTGAAAATAAAATAGAAAAAGATTGTGCATTTTTCTGAAATTCAGTAAGTTAATAAGGGTACCAAGCCGTATTAACGATGCACAATCTTAAGGCCAATTTCAGCAAATTTCTGACGATTGCCAAATCAGTTTTTCGGGACGAAATCAACACCGATGGTAATTTTAGATTTTACCCGAACAAACCTAAGCTATCTGATATACAGATAATTGCCCTGTCATGTTTGGCTGAATCCTTATCAATAGATTCGGAAAATTGGCTTTTTGGTAAGCTTCGCTCCGGGTATCCGAAACTGTTTCCAGACTTGATTCACAGGACAAATTATAACAGAAGGCGGCGCGGGCTGTCAGAGAGAACTGCGCAATTGTCAAAGCTAGTCTGTTTAAAATTTTCCGGAAGCGATAGTGAATACATTATTGACTCAATACCGGTACCAATTTGTCAGAAACCTCGGATTGCGCGGCTAAAAATTTGTCGAGATGATGACTTAGTTCTGCCTTCGACGGCTTGGCATGCAAGTCATAAGAGTTAACCCGTTGTGCGGTTAACAAAGGAGTGCATGTTGAATCCGCCCAATCGGTCGGTTTGCCAATGAATTGATCGCCTTCAGGATTGAAACGGAAGCTATTTTGGAGACAATTCGGGCGAATAATCCTTCCGAGGTTTTAGCGTAGTTACGTTTGAGTAATTGTTGGTCGCAGAGTTGTGAGAAAAGGGCTTCGATTATTCTACGTGTCTTTCGACGTTGATAATTCCACAGATTTTCGATTTTCATATTGGCCTTCAATGGTGTTACTATTTTTACGCCTGCTTGTTAGAACAAAGTAATGCCTTCCGGCTGAAATGTAACCTAGACCCGCAAGTAGTTCACATTCAGGTAAATTATCGTATTTTGAAAACGGAATATACTGAGAATCATGCATGCCTGCTGTGATCATGCCAGCCGCAAACGGAAACCCACTTTTGGAAATTACCAGGTGCATCTTAAATTGCAGCGGCGAACCGTCCGTGGTAGTAGCTTTTATGACTGGGATGCCTGGCAGTGGAAGGTAGGACCAACTCATCGTCCCTGCATATTTTCAAACGTGCAATCCGAGATTTTTGGCAAATAGGAACCGGAATTGAATCAATGACATATTCGCTATCTTGACCGGAGAATTTTAGACATACCAGCCTTGACAATTGTGCCGTCTTTTCGGAAAGTCTGCGCCTTCTCCTGTTGTACGTTGTCCGGTGAATTAAGTTGGGGAACAGTTTAGGATACCCAGAGCGAAGCTTTCCAAAAAGCCAATTCTCAGAGCGGTCCGCCGCGCGGTCAATTGAAAGGGATTCTGCCAAACATGAGAGTGTAATTATCTGCATATCAGACATTTTAGGTTTACTAGGGTAGAATCTAAAATTACCGTGAGCATCGATTTCGGCCCGAAAAACCGATTTGGCGATAGTCAAAAATTTTCGGAGCGCCGATGCGATTGAAATTGGCCCTCAGACGGTTCGCCGCGTGATTGTGCATTGTTAATACGGTTTGGGCTTCATATTAACTTGCTGAATTTCAGGAAAATGCACAATCATTTTCTCTTCAAATTTCAACCGCATTTAGTTGCCTGCAAATTCATGAAACAAAAATAACGATAATCAAATCAGATCTGACGCTGTTGAGCGTGCTATTGATTTGGAGTATTGGTCAACCGGGCCACTTCAGGAGTGTGTAGTGGACAATTGTATTTCTGGTCACAGGAGAGGGGACTGTCGTCCGGAGAGATTAGAAGGGATAGGATCTAGTTTGACAAATTGGAACCTATCTGCACTTCATATGAAAGCAACTGGTAAGTCGGTAAAGACATGGCAAACTTGTTTTATAGTGGAAATAAGTTAATTTTATATTATAAAACAAAATAAGTAATGATACAAGTTATTAACAGGGCGCTTGATATTTTGGAAATAATTTCAGCTGACCCCGAAAAACCCAAGTCCCTGGGCGAGATTGCTGACAGTCTTGGTCTTAACCACGGAACGTGCGCCAACATCATTAAAACACTTGTTTCCAGAAAGTATATGGAACAGATAGGGACAAAGAAAGGCTACGTGCTCGGGAGCAAAGCTTACACTCTGTCTGGCAATGATGCCTATCGCAAGGACCTGATAGAGATGTCGGCACCTGAAATGGAAAAATTGACTGCTTTGATCAATGAAAACAGCCTCCTGGCTGTTTTGAATGGAGAAAATAGGATTGTGATACACCGGGTCAGCGCTGAGCAGGAGTTACAGGTACGTACTGCTGAGGAAAAGCATGTGTTTGATTCTGCATCGGGGAGGCTATTACTAGCTATGTTATCAGATGTTGATATACAGCGTTTTATAGCAAAATATGGACTACCTGCGGAACAGATTTGGAAGGAAGCCAGTACTCTGGAAGGATTTAAAGAAGCGATAGGGAAAATCCGGGCCGAGCAGTGTGCTATGCAGGTCCTTCCGGGAAGACAAGTGATCGGCCTGGCAGCGGCGATATACAAAAACGGAAAAGTTATTGCAAGTCTCAGTATTTACCTGCCCGAATACAGGTACATGAATATGGATAAGATCGCACTTGTTGAGAGGCTTAAATCAACGGCCAACCGTATTTCTGAGAAACTGAAACATTGATTGAAGAATAAATTCTGCCAAAGGAGGCCTTTTCAGGCCTCCTTTTTTGTGTTCTGATGTATTGTATTAGGACATTATCAAAAAAAAATGTAAAAAACTTGATAGAAAATTTGGATAGATATTTTGAATGCATCAATATTGTTATAAAATAAAATTAAATTTTATAATATAAAATTAATTTCTAATCCTCTGGCTGATGAAAGCAATAATTTACATGAGGTTTTTAGCGATATGTATGTTTTTACATGCATATGGTGCAAATGCGCAGGACCGCACTGTTTCGGGGAAGGTATCAGGGGCTGACAAACAGGCGCTGCCGGGCGTTACCGTCCTGATCAAAGGAACCACGCAGGGAACAATTACGGATGCCAAAGGAGGGTACTCCATTGGGGTTCCGGCTACGGATGCCGTTTTGATATTTTCGTTCGTGGGTTACAATTCCACAGAAATCAATACAGCAAAGCAGTCGGTCATTGATGTTACTCTGCAGCAAAATGATCAGCAATTGTCGGAAGTAGTAGTGGTTGGTTATGGAACGGTGAGAAAGAGTGACCTGACCGGATCTCTGTCGCAGGTCAAAGCCAAAGAGGTCAACGCTTTTCCTGCCAACAATGTTTTGCAGGCGATGTCGGGGAGGGCGCCGGGTGTACAGGTGACACAGAATAACGGGGCACCAGGCGCAGGTGTAAGTGTACGGATCAGGGGTACAAACTCAGTACAAGGCAGCAACGAACCCCTATATGTGGTGGACGGATTTCCTACATCGGGAAGCAATCCGACAATCATCAACAATAGTGACATTGAGAGTATTGAGGTTCTGAAGGATGCGTCAGCGACGGCAATTTACGGGTCGAGAGGGGCAAATGGTGTGGTGCTGATCACGACAAAACAGGGTAAATCAGGAAAAATGCAGGTCGATTATGAAGGGAGTTATAGTCAGGCGACGCTCCGTAAAAAGTTGGACCTAATGAATGCCAAGGAGTATGCAATGTTCTACAATGAGCAGGCGACGACAGACAAAGTGGCACCCTTTTTTACCCAGGCTCAGATCGATGGTTTCGGTGAAGGTTTTGACTGGCAGGACCTGATCTTCCGCAAAGCGCCGATGCAGACTCATAACCTTACCTTCAGTGGAGGCAATGAAAAGACACGGTTTTCGGTAAGTGGAAGTATCTTTGATCAGGACGGAATCCTGATTGGAAGTAATTACAAACGTTACTCACTTCGGGCGGCGCTGAATACGGACATCAGCAAAATGTTCAGCATAAGCTATGGCGCCACACTGACGAAGATTAAATCGAGCAGACAAAATAATGGGGGAGGGAACCGGGGAGGTTCGCTGATATCGGCAGCTATTTCCGCACCACCGACGCTTACGCCGTATAATGAGGATGGTTCGTATCGTGTACTGGCCACGGCGTATCCTTTTATTTCCAACGTATTGACAAATCCGCTGAACTATGTGAATGAGCAAACGGATGATGTGGATGCAAATAGAGTGCTTGCGAACGCTGCATTAATGTTCAAACCCTTCGCGGGACTGTCCATCAAAATTTCAGGTGGCATTGAAAACAGCGATGATCTCACAGAAGGATATAAGACCATCAGGTTTATCAACTCACAAGGAAGTGCCAGTGTGTCCAGCGCCCGGGGCATGAGTTTGCTGAGTGAAAATACGATCAGCTATATCAAGACACTGGGCGCCAAACACAGTATTTCTGCTGTTGCGGGATTCACTTACCAGGACTTTCTTAGAAAGAATTTAGATGGGTCGGGGGTGGGTTTTTTGAGTGACGTGACCGAGACAGCCGACCTGGGCTCTGCCAACACACCCGGAATACCATCGTCGGAATATTCGTTCAGCACCTTGCTGTCTTATCTGGGACGTGTGAATTACAGCTACAATAACAAATATCTGGCTACGGCGAGCTTCCGTGCGGATGGTTCTTCGAAATATAGCGAAGGCAATAAATGGGGCTTTTTCCCGTCGGCGGCGCTTGCATGGCGGCTTTCGGAAGAGGCTTTTATCAAAGACATTTCAGCCATTACCGATCTTAAATTAAGGTCCAGCTGGGGACTTACAGGCAGCCAGGCAATTGGAACCTATGCGACGCTTAACAATCTATCGGCAGGCAAAACTGTTTTTGACGATGCGCTGTATAATACTTTTGCACCAGGAACGAGGCTTCCGGGTAATCTGAGATGGGAAACGACGGAACAATTGGATTTTGGAGTGGACGCAGCGTTCCTGAACGACAGGTACCGTCTGACAGTTGATTATTATATCAAAAACACCCGTGATCTGCTGAATACGGTGCAGTTGCCCCTGGGTTTTGGTTTTACAAGTACTATCCAGAATATTGGTCAGATTCAGAACAAAGGTTTCGAAATTGCGGTGGACGGCCGTATTATCGACAAAGCCTTCAAATGGGAGCTCGGTACGAATATATCGTTCAACCGGAACAAGGTAGTCAAGCTCTACAACGGAGCCGACATTCTAGGAGGCAATGTAGGTGTTTCATTGATCAATGATAATGCCAACCTGTTAAGAGTGGGACAGCCCATGAGCGTGTTTTATGGTTACCAGAAAAATGGGTACAACGAACTGGGCAAGGAGATCTATCGAGATCTTAACCAGGACGGGCTTATTAATCAGCTTGACAAAACGATCATCGGTAACCCTAACCCCGATTTTATTTATGGCCTCAATTCAACCATGTCTTTCAAAGGACTTGAACTCACTATCTTTTTGCAAGGCGTGCAAGGCAATGATCTGTTGAATGTCAGTTCGATCAATAATACGCTGGATTACGGATTCGGACTGAATATGCCGCGTGAGGTATTTACTAACCATTGGACGCCGACAAATACAAATGCCAAATACCCTGTGATTTCCCGTGCCAACACTTATAATTATTCCGACAGGCTGGTTGAGAACGGGTCATATATGCGTCTACGTAATATACAGCTGGCCTACAATCTGCCGCTATCCACCTGGAAAGTGAATTGGATGCGTTCGGCGCAGATATATGTGAGTGGTCAGAACCTTTTGACGTTCACCAAATATTCGTGGTGGGACCCCGAAACCAATTCCCAGGGCAGTGGAAACTCGCTGGGTCAGGGGATAGACCATTACAGTTACCCTACTTCCAAGTCTATTACAGCGGGTGTTAGAATCGGCTTTTAGCCATTAATTAAGATTACGGCTGGACTGATTATCAAAACATTAATTTTTATACACATGAGAAAATACATGTTTATTATTCTGCTCGGGTTCCTGACTTCCTGTGAAGACGTGTTACTGGAGAAACCGAAAGCAGTGGCCGTGGAAACTTTTTACAATACAGCTGGTGAAGTAGAAACGGCCGTGAATGCGATTTATGAACAACTTCGGGCTACGAACGGTATCAGCGGTACGTTGGCCGCTCAGCTTGAAGCGTATACGGATTACAGTTACGGTCGGGGGAGTTATCAGGTATTGAGTGATTTTCAGGGGCTCAACAGCACCAATATTCCACGGACCGATGACGGGTGGAGACTGTTTTATCTTAGTATCCGTAATGCCAACCTGGTGATTGCGAATGCACCGAAAGGAAAAAGTATCAGCGCTGTGGATATCGCCAAATACACGGCAGAGTCCAAGTTTTTGCGAGCGTACAATTACTTTTGGCTCGTAAGGAACTGGGGACCCGTACCGATGCGGACAGAGGCAACGCTGGATGAGCCGAACGTTCCGCGCAGCTCGGTGGATGAAGTGTACAAACTAATCCTTGCTGATCTGACGGAAGCTGAGGCCAACCTTCCCGAAACACAGACCCAAATTGGCCGGGCAACGAAATGGGCGGCAAAGGCTGTATTGGCAGAAGTTTATTTTACACAAAACAAATACAAAGAAGCCCGTGATAAGGCTGACGAGATCATTCAGTCGAAAAAATTCTCATTGGTCCCTGTAACTGTGGCAGCCGATTTCGATAAAGTTTTTGGCCCTACCATCGTGACTTCTCCCGAAGAAATATTTTATCTGAAAATGACCAGACAGAATAACCAGGGCATGTACCTGGCCATGTTTGCACATCATCCGGGCACAAAGCTGCACGGCGCCGGAGGGTTCTATGCGCATTACAGCGACACCCAGAGCAACCCGGTCCAAAAAGGCTGGAAGGATGCTGACCTGCGGAAAACCTTCAACTGGATCAAATATGATATTGGCCTGGGCCCCAACAGCATTTTGTGCAAGAAATTCTCAGATCCGCTGGCGCCAACACAGACTGCCGCAGGCAATGATTTTCCGATTTATCGCTATACGGATATCCTGCTCATGTTTGCAGAAGCGGATAACCGGGTGAACAACGGACCAACTGCCGCTGGTTTGGAAGCGTTGAACCAGGTGCACCGCCGCGCCTACGGGCTGCCGGCAACGGGCGCATCCGCCGTCGATTTTGCTCTGAGTGGCTACACTGTTGACACTTTTAACGATTTAGTGCTCAGTGAAAGAGGGTACGAAACGCAGTATGAAGGAAAACGCTGGCTAGACCTGAAAAGGCTGGGTACGCCAAAGCTGAAACAGATCATTAAGGCAGCCACGGGAAAAGATATAGCCGACAAACATCTTTTTTGGCCTATACCCGTCGGTGAACTCAATTTCAATACTGCTCTGGATCCTTCAAAAGATCAAAACCCGGGATATTGAAAAAGTTACCTATTCCTAACCTGAAACCAGCCATTTACCCAAAATGAAAAGAGTAAAACTATTTGTATTAGTCATTGGTGTGCTGGCAGCAGCGAGGCCGGTCGTCTCACAAAGGGAGCCGGAGAACGCATCCTGGAATTATGCTTCGGCCAAAAAGGTCATGACCGAGGGCTATTGGCAACGGTGGAATGCCGACGTGCAAAGTAAAATTGACAAGGATATTGATCTGTATCGAAAATCGGATGCATCACTGAATTTTACCGACGTTGCACCTGGAACGAAGGTCAGGATTGAACAGATATCGCATGATTTTATCTTCGGCGCCAATATATTTAATTACGACCAGTTGGGGACTGAAGAGCGAAACAGACGTTACAAGGAACTGTTTGGAACACTTTTCAATTCAGCTACGATTCCATTTTACTGGAAAAAATTCGAAATGGAACCGGGCCGTCCCAGGTTTAAGCAGGAGTATTGGGATACCGAGCAATTTTGGAACTCGGTCAAAAAGCCTAAGGAACAGCCGCATTGGCGTCGCCCTGCTCCGGATCCGATTGTTGAGTTTTGTATTAGCAGAGGCATTCGCCCATATGGGCATACCATCGCCTGGGGTATGCAAAAATGGCAGCATCCCGAATGGCTGTATGAGCAGTTTTGCCCAGAAATAGAAAAGGAAAAGCTGGCCAAATTCACAAAGGAGGAGCTGGGCAAACTTACAGCCAAGGAAATAGCGGCGCTGGCCCCCGAATATGTTTTGGCTGTGGGCAGGGCATTTGATAAAAGAGTGGAGGAACTGGCAACCTATTACGGGGATAAAGTACCAGGCTGGGACGTCGTCAATGAAAGCGCTGTTGATTTTCATGGAAATGCTGTTACGGGTGATGCCGTCACCAACAGTAAATATGGGAATCTGCTACCCGGCGATTATACCAACCGAACATTTCTGAAAGCCAATGAGGTTTTTCCTAAAAATGTTTCACTGAATATCAATGACTACGCCAATAATCAGAACTATGCCGACCAGGTAAAAGACCTGCTGGCAAAGGGCCGCCGGATCGATATTATGGGATCTCAGATGCACCTTTTTAAACCGCAGCAATGCTTGGATGTAGCAGCTGGAAAGGAGATAGAAACGCCTAAGATCGTCTGGAACAAAATGAAGATCATGAGCCAGGCCAAACTGCCGATTCATTTGAGCGAAATAACCATTACGGCTCCAGGCGACGATGATAAGGGCAGGAATATCCAGGCTGTGATCGCTTACAATTTATACCGGCTGTGGTTCAGCGTTGAAAGTATGATGGGAATTACCTGGTGGAATATTGTAGACGACTGCGGAGCTCCGGGAGAACCTACGACATCGGGCCTGTTCAGCAGGAACATGGAACCCAAGCCATCGTTCTTCGCGCTGCAAGAGCTGATCAACAAAGAATGGGTCACATCGCTTTCAACCCAAACAGACAAAAACAATAAAATCAGTTTTCGGGGATTTAAAGGTAAATACCGGGTAACCTGGAAGAATGAAGCCGGCGACTATAGAGAAGAGATTTTCTCCCTGAGCCAAAATGGTGACGGGTTTAAATAATACGGTAACTGTCCCAGCAAATTTCCCGGGGGCTTTCAGTAGAAACTCCGTTCAAAGCAAAGTTACTTTTTACGATCCCTGGATGATCAGGAAACGGTTTTGAAAAATGACCGCAAAATCATGTTGCCGGATTTCGGCCTTCGGGCAGATTTAGAATAAACATTAAAAATTGAATCAAAATTATTGATCACAAAATCGTAACCCAGGTGACTGATAAAATTCTAAAAACCGAAAATCTGGTGTGTCTCTGGGATTTTGAAGACGGTAGTCTGTACTCGAAAGGCAGATATAATTACCAGCTTCTGCCCGCCGGGCCGGGCACCATTGATGTAGAGAAGACCGGGCCGCTTTCCGGTCATTCGATCAGGTTGGCAGAGCAGCAATATTGCTATATACCCAGATCAGATTGTCCCGGATTGAATATTTACGGTAAAAACGCCCAGGTAACCGTTTTGGCATTAGTGAAAAGGGAACCCAAAATACTGATGCCTGACGAATGCGAAGCCGTTGTCGGCATGTGGCTTGAATCCGAAAAAAAGAGACAATACTGCCTTTTCCTGAATCTCTGGATACACGACAGCGCCAACCAGGTATGCGGCCATATATCCGGCGTGGGCGGGCCAACGGAAGGAGAGAAGTGGTGCATGGATGCTTCCATCGGAAAAACTCCGGTGTTCAGAAACGAATGGTCATGGGTCGGTTTTACCTACGATGGTCAGCTCGTGAAGTCGTATCTCAATAGGGAACTGGATCTGCGCGAAGGCCGCAATCCTTATCCATACACAAAAGGGATATTTGATGGTGGTGAAAACGGGGCCGATTTTACAGTCGGGGCCGTACACAGAATGGGTGAAATGGGGAATTTTTTTAAAGGGAATATCGGTGCCCTGGCTGTGTTTGACCGCGCTCTGGACGAATTGGAAATCAATAATCTATACTCGGTATGATCGAAAATGTGCCATCTAAAAAAATGGGAATGTCTGTAGAAATAGAACCCAACACGTTGCAACCTGAAAAAGGTTATAAGTGGGAATTACTCGCCTTGCTATGGCTGGCCTTTTTTCTCAACCAGGCCGACCGCCAGATTTTCAGTGTGGTGCTTCCGCTGATACGCGAGGACCTGGGCCTCAACGATGCCGAACTGGGGCTGATCGCATCAGCGCTGGTGTGGACGTACGGGCTGCTGGTGCCGGTAGCGGGCTTTTTTGGCGACCGCTTTTCAAGAAAAAAGATCATCGGTATCAGTCTGATCTTCTGGAGTATCGCCACTTTATCGACCGGATTTTGTACCACGCTCATTCAGTTTGTGCTTCTTCGCGGCATCGCGACGGGTGGCGGAGAGGCATTTTATGCGCCTTCGGCTAATGCGCTGATCAGCCAGCACCACAAAGAAACCCGGTCGTTTGCCTTGTCGCTGCACCAGTCCGCGGTGTACATTGGTATCATTCTCAGCGGGCTCATTGCAGGATACATTGGTGAAACCTATGGCTGGCAAAAGGCCTTCTTCGTGTTCGGTGCTTTTGGGGTCCTGGTGGGGATACTCGTTTTTATGCGGCTGAAAAATGACATACCGGCGGCGGGTCTGGAAAAACCTGAAATCCTGAAAACGGCCGCTGTTATTTTCAAAAAGCCTACGGCGATCCTGCTCACGGCCGGGTTCGCGTGCATGGTTTTCGTGAACGTCGGGTACCTTACCTGGATGCCGTCATTTATTGCTTCCAAATTCAATCTTTCACTCGCTGAGGCAGGTTTCAGCTCCCTTTTTTACCACCATGCCGGGGCGGTGATCGGTGTGCTGGTCGGCGGTAGGCTTGCCGATAGGCTTTCTTTGAAGGACAGAAAGGCGAGATTACTGCTGCAAGGCATTGCGCTTTTAATTGCTTCCCCGTTTATTTTCTGGATGGCCGCCGCAGAAACGCAGTTTGTCACTTATGCCGCGCTATTTCTTTTCGGTGTATTCCGCGGAGCCTACGACTCCAATATTTTCGCTTCATTGTATGAAGTGGTTTCTGTTCATACCCGTTCCTCGGCATCGGGCCTGATGCTGATGTGCGCTTTTCTGGCGGGGGCATTTTCACCTTATATGCTTGGCATACTTAAACCTACGCTCGGACTTTCCCTGGGGCTGTCCCTGCTTTCGATCGCATATGTAATCGGCGGCGCGCTCATTGTGGTCGCCGCACTTGTATTTTTTAAAAAGGATAAAATTGAATTTCAATGAAAAAAATCTTCGTTTTTCTTACGTTAAGCCTCATTACCACATGGGTGTCGGCCCAGAACCGGTATGATTCCTTATGGTCGGACCCGGCTGTAGAGCAGCGTATCCAGCAGGGAATTGAAACCAACCGCAAAGGCGACGCCAGTATTACGGTTGTTTCAAAAAAAGGGAAACTGCCCAAAAACACGAAAATTGAGATCACCCAACTGACGCATGAATTCCAGTTCGGTTCCAATATTTTTATGCTGAACGGCTATCAGAAGCCTGAGCAGAACAAGCGTTACGAGGAAGTTTTCAAGAGCCTTTTCAACACCGCCTGCGTACCTTTTTATTGGAAAACACTGGAACCCGAACCGGGCAATCTCAGATATGAAGCGTCGAGCAAGGAAATTTACCGCCGTCCGCCGCCTGACCCTGTACTTGAATTTTGCGAGCAAAACGGCATTACGCCCAAAGGGCACACGCTGGTTTGGGACAATGTAAAACATTCCACTCCCGACTGGCTGCCACGCGATACTGCCGTGATCCAGCAAAAAATCAATGATCGCATCAAGCAATTGGGCGAACGGTACGGTGAGCGGGTTAAAACCTGGGATGTGGTCAACGAGCTGCTTTCTTATCATAGTAATGCTATTCAAATGCCTGACAATTATGGGTTTAAAGCGTTTCAGCAATTTTCCAATAGTTTCCCGAAAACGACCCGCGGTTTTATCAATGAAACCACGAGCATCTGGTCGAACTATCACCGAGAATACAGCCCGTACAATGTGCTGATTGAAAACATGCAACTGAAAGGGGCTAAAATTGACGGGATAGGTCTGCAGTTCCACTTTTTCAGCGAGACGCTCCATCACGATGTGGTAGCTGGCAAAAGCATCACGCCGAAGACAGTTTTTGATGTACTCGACCTGTACGGAAAATACAATGTACCTGTTCACATCTCGGAAATCACGATCCCAACTTTGCCTTACAACGAAACCGGACTGCAAAACCAGGCGAAAATGACACGTAATTTTTACCGCGCCTGGTTCAGTCATCAGGCTGTTGAAGCCATCATCTGGTGGAACGTATCAGACGGAACGGCCGTAGCCGGGGAGGATAAATGGCGCGGCGGATTTCTGAATGAAGACATGAGCGCGAAACCTTCCTATTATGCTTTAAATGATTTGATTAATAAAGAGTGGAAAACATCTGTCAGTCAGAATGTTGAAAGCAATAATCCTGTTATTTTCCGTGGGTTTTACGGCGATTATTCCGTAAAAATCACGGTTGGAAAACAAATTGTCGAAAAGAAATTTTCCGTTAAAAAAGACCAGAAAAACATCCTGTCCATAGATATCTGAATATGAAAATTGTTGACCTCAGGACGCGTTGCGTCGCCATTCCCCTGAATGCCCAGTTAAGACATAACACCGGTGTGCATCCCGGCTATTTTTTACGGACGATTCTCGAAGTAGTAACCGATGAAGGCATTGTCGGCCTGGGTGAAGTAGGCGGCGGTGACCAGCGTGGCGCATTGCAAAAACTCAAACCGAGAATCATCGGACTGGACCCTTTTCAGCTCGAAATCATGAAGCTGAAAGTGCTGCGCAGTATTTATTACATGTCCAATGCCCGGCTGTATGCAGCCCTTGAAATGGCGTGCCTGGACATTCAGGGAAAGGTTTTGAACAGGCCGATGAGCGATCTGCTCGGTGGCCGCGTTCGTGACGAAGTACCTTTTATTGCCTATTTGTTCTGGCGCTACGACCGCTCCGGCGATGGCAAACATGACGAAACAGCCGAAGATCTGGCCGATTACTGTGTGGAGCTGCACGAAACCCTGGGCGTGAATGCCATGAAACTCAAAGCGGGCGTAATGTCACCGCAGGAGGAAGTGCGGGTGCTGGAACTGTGCCGTCAGAAGCTGGGCGATGATTTTGGTCTTCGCATTGATCCCAACGGTGTATGGTCCGTACCGACTGCCGTGCAGATGGGAAAGCGGATGGAAGATTTGAACATCGAGTATTTTGAAGATCCGTCCTGGGGTTTGCAGGGAAATGCCTCCGTTCGCCAGCAGGTCCGCATTCCGATCGCTACCAATATGTACCCCGCACGTTTCGATGACCTGGCGCCCGCGATCCGGCTGGGCGCGGTGGACATTGTGCTTACTGATATCCACTATTGGGAAGGGCCACGCGGCGTGAAAGACCTTGTAGCAGTCTGCAATACTTTCAATATGGGCATTGCCATGCATAGCGGGGCGGAATTCGGGATCGAGCTTGCGGCGATGATCCATACCGCGGCAACAATCCCAACCATGACTTTCGCAGGCGACGCCCACTACCACTATCTGACCGACGACATCATTCAGGGAGGCAAAATGGAGTATGAAAACGGAAACATCAAGGTACCGACGGGGCCGGGGCTGGGTGTGAGTCTGGATGAGGACAAGATGAAATTTTACGAAAAATATTATGAGGAAAAAGGAGACTACTATGCCCGTTTCCACCAGGACCCCTACCGGCCAGACTGGTATCCAAAAGTAGGAGGTATTTAACATCATGGTCATAATCAACAGTATATGAATAGATTGGCAGGTAAAAAGGCATTGGTAACAGGCGCGAACCGGGGAATAGGGCGGGCAGTGGTGCTGCAACTTGCAGATGAGGGATGCGAGGTCGGTATTCATTACCAGAATATCAGGGAAGAGGCAGGAGAACTTGCCGCACTGGTACGGTCGCGCAATGGTACAGCCCATATTTTTCAGGCGGATATTGCGGATCTGGAACAAGTAAAAAAGCTTGCAGAAGAGGCCTGGGAAAAGATGTCCGGAGTTGATTTTCTGGTCAATAACGCGGGTTTGTCCTACAAAAAGCTCTTTCTGGATACGACCGAAGAAGACGTCGATCTTTTTATGACTACCAATTTCCGAGGGACGTTTTTTCTTACCCAGGCGATCGCCCGGAGTATGGTGCAAAATAGGGTAGAGGGGGCAATTTACACGATTACCTCCGTGAACGGAATTCGTCCGGGAATTGGGCAGAGCGCCTATGGAGCCTCCAAAAGTGCCCTCGAAACACTGATGAAAGGTGTTGCACTGGAACTTGCGCCGCATAATATCAAAATAAATACCATTGCAGCTGGGGCCATCGAAACCGATATGACCCGGGAAGCCCGGGAAGATCCGGCTGCATTCAGGGAAATCAATGAAGGCATTGCTATGGGCCGGTTCGGGCTGGCCGATGAGGTAGCTGCTGTGCTGGTCAATCTGCTGGTTTCAGGGAGTTATCTCACCGGCGAATCTATTACCGTGGACGGCGGTCTTTTGCTAATGCGCGGTTATGGAAAGCCCAGACCCCACAATGATACTACTAACCAGGACAGTGGAGGGAAATGAACCATTTATAATCATAAGGCATGAAAATATTCACATACCTCATTATATCATTACTTTCAATAACGGCGGCGGTAAGAAGCCAGCCGGTAGAGAAAAATCTATGGCAACCGTATCGGGTCACAGAACGGAGCGGCGCGCAGCACGTGGAATTATCCGGCGAAGGCTGGACGCTTGGCCATGCGGATAAGCCAATCAAAAAGAGTTCCGAATTATCCGGATTGAAGGACGTTTTCAAAACCAGCATTCCCAATTCGGTTCACTGGTCGTACTTCAAGGCGGGGAAGTTGCCTCATCCCTATTACAATAAAAATTCAGAAAAGTACTGGTGGCTCGACGAGAAAGTATGGTACTACCGCCGTTCGTTCAAAATGCCCGAAAAGGACGCGGATAGCTACGTATTTCTCTGTTTCGAGGGAGTCGATTATTTTTCAAAAGTATGGGTGAACGATTCGCTCGTGGGTGTTCATGAAGGGATGTTCGGAGGGCCGACGATAGAGATCAGCCGCTTTCTGAAAGCAGAGAATGAAATTGTGGTTGAAGTACGGGCCGGGAACTGGGAAAACAAAGTGACTAAACTGGAAGATCTGCCGCGGTTCGCTTCCGGGGAATTTGATTATTCCAAACGCAAGGGTTACAATCCCAGGGTAAGTGGTAAGATCATTAAACCGTGGGTAATTTCAGGCGGATCGGGTGGGGAAGCCTTTTTCAGCGTAGGAATGTGGCAGGGAGTGAGGCTGGAGATTGTTCCGAAAGTACACCTGGAACGTCCATTTCTGACTACCGTAAAATCTTCAGATAAGCAGGCTGAGCTCCATTTGTCGCTCGAACTTCTTGCCAGTGAAGCTTCTACCAATTTGAAGCTGCACCCCTGGAACAACACCCAGCTAGACCACCCTGACAATTTCGGGCAAAAATTCGAGGCGCAAAACGGAAATTACGCGGTACAGTTGGAGCTTTTGTCTGACGGTAAACCGGTAAGTAAACAAAGCTGGAAAATGGAGCTCACCAAAGGAAGGAACTGGCTGGAAAAGGATATTACTATCGCCAACCCAAAGCTTTGGAACCCCACCGGCCTCGGTAAAGCGGATATGTATGATGTCAGGATCACATTGATGCAGGATAATAAGGTTTTGGATAACATCAGTTTTAAACACGGCATCCGTACCATCGCATTCCTGCCGACTGCCGGGCCCCGTACCCGCGACAGGTGGGACAACTGGCAGTTTGTGATCAATGGCAAAAAGGTTTTTGTAAAAGGCATGAATTTCACGCCCCAGGATATTTTGCTGGATCTGCCCTACGAACGATACCAGTGGACTTTGGAAGCCGCCAAAAGAATGGGTGTTCAGCTGATCAGGATATGGGGCGGAGGCCTGCTGGAAACAAAACATTTCTATGATATCTGCGACGAGCTGGGGATTATGGTCTGGCAGGATTTTCCGATCGGAAACCAGGATACGCCCGATTATCCGCAGGATGTGTGGGAGGCGCAGGTAGTTCAGAATATAATAAGGCTGAGAAACCACCCTTCCCTGGCGGTCTGGTGCGGTGGCAATGAGTTCAACGCGTATTCGTCCGGCAATGCCACTTCCATTGGTATCCTGGAACGCAATTTGAAAATTTTCGATCCCGCAAGACCATTCAAACGGACCACGCCCGACCACGGCGCCATACACGTTTACCCGGATATGGACCCGGTCTGGTACAATCGCAGCTATGCAAAAGCTCCGTGGATTTCCGAAACCGGCATGCATTCACTCCCCGAAGCAAGCGTTTTTTATGAAACGGTGGACAATAAGGAGTTTGTAGGATTGGGCAAAATGTGGGAGAAAACTTTTGAAAAAGACCATCCGGAATTTATCCATCATTTTACGGAGTATGGCCCTGGCCGTGTACCGCGTATGCTGAGCCGCGCCTCTCATATCATTGATGTTGCAGATCCAACCATCGATGAAATCTCGGAGGCATCGCAAGTAGGCGCAGGGGAATTTTACCAAGTATTTTCGGAGAAGGTGCAGGGAAACTATCCGGTGACTACGGGTTTGATGCCCTGGGTTTTCAAACGGCACTGGCCCGTGATCGCGATCCAGCTGATCGACTGGTTCGGTAACGCAGGGGCTCCTTATTATTTCCTGAAACGAACTTATGAGCCGACGCATGTTGCCGTAGATATTCCACGGTTATTGTGGAAATCGGGGGAGCAAATGGATCTGCCAGTCAAAGTTACGCATGCATCGCCAGGGGCGATCAATGGCGTGAAATTGTTTGTCAGTGTAATGGATGATGGATTTAAAATCCTTTGGAAAAATGAAAAAACCTTACAGATCCAGGGCGGAACTTCGGTAACTAGCAGCGCCACGGGCAAATTCACAATTCCTGCTGAGTACAACGACCGTTTTTTACTGGTGCTCGCAGAGTTGAAGGATCCGGCTGGTAAGCCGATCTCCCGCTCCGTTTATTTTCCAAGAGTACTTTCCAAAATGCGTGACGAGGCCTTTTTTAAGGAATATACTTCAACACCGATTCCCTGGATTGCGCTAGACAAAGGCCCCTGGCTCAAACCTGCGATGGCGAAATCGCCGCAAACGACGCTGACCATCGTCGTGAACAGCCAGGAGAAGATCGGCAAAGACCGCAGCCGGATTAAGGTGACCGTCAAAAACACCGGAGCTTCGCCCGCATTTATGACAAAAATGGATATTTCGGGAGTGAAAAGGGCGATTGTCGCGGATGATAATTACTTCTGGCTGGCGGCAGGAGAGACGAGACAGATCGTGCTGGATGTACTCTGGCGGGAACCGGAAGCAGCCGGACAACCAACGCTGACTGTAAAATCCTGGAACTCTCCGCTCGCAACTTCAACGCTGGATACACCCAAAAACTAGAACCAAAACACCAATTAAAATAAAAAATTCAACGCTTAAAATCGAAAACCATGAGTGTAGACCAGTATAAAAAAGAAGTAGGGATGATGAACCTTGAGAACCTGATCGAATTCAGGGAAGGCCGTTCAACGGAGCCTTTTCCGATCCCCGATAAAGAATTACTTGAGCGTTTCGAGAAACTGTACACCGGGGCCGTAAACGACGTGATGCGGGAATTTTGCCTGCTGAATCAGGCGCTTCCCGGGCATATTGTGCCGCTCAGGGAATACCGCACCGTGGCCGGGTTTGCCTTTACGGTCAAAAGTGCGCCGAATGCCATGATCAGGGGAGAAATGGAGTTCCGGGTGCAAATGCTGGACGAAATGCACGAAGATTCTTTTGTGATCTGGGACACGACCAGTGATGAGAAGGCTACATTGTGGGGCGGTGTAATGACTGCGACAGCGAAGGGTAAAAAAGTAAAAGCGGCTTGCATCGACGGCGGCATCCGGGACACGCACCAGATTCTGGAAGCGGATTTTCCGGTGTTTTATAAATACCGGATTTCCAACGGAAGTCTGGGCCGCTGCCTGATCACGCACTACCAGGTGACGGTTCAGATCGGGGATGCGACCGTCAAACCGGGAGATATCGTTCTGGGAGACATTGATGGTGTACTGATTGTGCCAAGGGCCGTGGCTTATGACGTTCTTCTGCGGGCGGAAGAAATTATCGAAAACGAAAAGGTGATTTTTGGCTGGGTGAAAGAAGGGCAGTCTATTCAGGATATCACAGAAAAGGGGGGGTATTTTTAAGGAAAATTATGGCTCGCGCAGTTGTAGCCCATGCTTTTTATTTCAGGTAAAATCATCAAAAATAAAGTTCTATGAAATCCTCAATCGTCAAGCTAGCGTTTGCAATGATTTTTTTTTCACTGCATCAATTGTATGCGCAAACCCAGTCGGTCGTTTCAACTGTAAAAGGCAAACAATTCATCATTGATTCCCAAATTCCCTGGCAAGCTATTGACGACGTCACAAAAAGGAAAATCATGTCTTATGATTCAACCATGATGATGGTCAAGGTTATTTTCGAGAAAGGAGGGGTCGGCAAACCGCACAAGCACTTTCACACGCAAATGAGCTATGTTGAAAGCGGGGTTTTTGAAGTTACGATTGGTGGCAAGACACAAACGCTCGGCAAAGGAGACGGCTTTTACGTCCCCTCGAATGTGGTACATGGTGCTGTTTGCAAGCAGGCCGGTGTGCTTATCGATATCTTCGCCCCAATGCGTGAAGATTTTGTCAAATAGACGCTCAAGTTCTTACCTTGTTTTTCGTGAATTTGGTAGTTAGTTCCGTGCAAGACTATAGATCTGGTCGACGGCGCCCGCGCTGGCTGGCTTGAGTTTACCATCGGATATAAGCCGGTCGGGCGCTGTCGTCCCCGTTTTCGATCAGTAGGAGATGATGCTCGGGCAAAGAGTGGAACTTGCTTTTGAAGATCGCCGCATGTAGGACGCTAGGTGCTCGACAACAGCACCAAAGCATATTCGCCTGCTTTGGGTGTCAGTATTCTTTACAAAATGCATCCGTCAATCCATGTCACTGCAAAGGTATCAACTATAACTTCAAAGGAAGTTGAAAAAGATCCTGGCTGGATAAGACCTATTTTTTTCAATTACGCGCACGGAAATGGTTAGGAATATCCTGCTTTTACAAAATCCATTCTATTAAGATCTTTCAGATGAGTAAGGCTACAGACAACAATTTTAACAGCGTGTCCCGACGCCAGTTCGTCGGGAACATGGTTGCAGTGTCAGGGCTGCCATTAACCGGCCTGACCAATGCCCTTAGTGCAGGTCACGCACCCAATCCCGAACCAATGATCTGTATTTTTTCCAAACACCTGCAATGGCTGTCGATACCGGAGTTGGCCGTTACCGTGAGAGATCTGGGTTTTCAGGGTGTGGACCTTACGGTGCGGAAAGGCGGCCATGTTGAGCCCGCCCAGGTGACAACCGAACTGCCTAAAACGGTGGAGTTGCTCAAAAACGCGGGCCTGCAGGTCCCGATGATGGTCACCGATATCGTCGACCCTGAACACCCCGACACCGAAAGTCTGCTTAAAACTGCCGGGCAGCTGGGGATCGGATATTACCGTATGGGCTACCTGAAATACGACCCCAAAATCAGTGTGGCAAAAAACCTGGATATCCATAAAGTCAAAATCCGGAAGCTGGCCGAACTGAACCAGAAATATAATATACATGGGGCCTATCAAAACCATGCAGGAACAAACGTGGGTGCGGCCGTGTGGGACCTTTGGGAACTGCTCAAAGATTTGGATCCACAGTGGATGGGCTGCCAGTATGATATCAAGCATGCAACAGCCGAAGGCGGGATGTCCTGGGTGAATGGGCTGGATATATTGCAAAAACACATCCGCTGCATGGATATCAAAGATTTTATTTGGGAAAAGAATAATGGTAAATGGCAGATTGCGATTGTGCCGCTCGGAGAAGGTATGGTGGATTTCAAAACCTATTTGAATCTTCTGAGAAAACACGGCATTTCCGGCCCATTTTCACTTCACTTGGAATATCCACTCGGAGGTGCCGATAAAGGGGCCAAACAACTCTCCATTGCCCCAAAAGAGGTTTTAGTCGCAATGACGCGTGATTTACAAACCTTAAAGAAACTGATCAAAGAAAACTACTCCGCTGGATGAAAGCCATAGAGTCAATGTTTCAAAATAACCTTTCAAGAAGAGAGTTCATTCGCAATTCAGGGGCAATAACCGGTCTGGGCCTCATTGGGGACAGATATTCAGTAGATGAGGAACCACCCCGACAAAAGCTTATAAAAGTCGTAAAAACCTGTTCCAACTTCGAAAGGGAGCCGCTGATCCGGCCATTTGGTTTCAAAGGAGGTTATATGACCGAAATGTGGCAATCGGCTTCGCGTCTGGAATCCGAATCGGGCAAAAGCGAGATCGGAATCTGTACACAGAATGTGTTATATGCCGATGCAGATGTATTCGCCGCATACTCCGAAGCCGGCGGGAACGCATTAATGTATGCGCTCACCGAAAAGGCTCTGCAGATCGTCAAAAGTACACCTTTCCGGGATCCCGTGGATCTTATTGAAAAGATCTTGCCAGAAGTTTACATTGAGGGCCAGAAACTGACCGGCAAGCGCGAGCTTAGCAAAATATTTGCCTTGAATGCACTCATAAGTGCCGACAATGCAGCTTGGCTACTCTACGCAGCTGAAAATAACGTCACGAATTTTGACGCGATGGTCCCTGAGCCTTACAAGAAGGCATTGTCATACCACAATAAAAAGATCGCCATCATTTATCTGGCTTCTTACAATCTGCCGATTGCTGAGCTCAAAAAAGCTGTTCAGCAGGGTTATTTTGTGATAAAAATAAAAATAGGCCAGCCAGGAACCCAGGAAGAAATGCTTCAGAAAGATATGGCCCGCCTGACCGAAGTGCACGAAGCCATTAAGAACGCCCGCACCTCGCAAACCAAAACGGGAAAGCTGTTTTACTCGCTCGATGCCAATGCGCGCTATGAAAAAAAGGCCACGTTCATCAGGTTGCTGGATCATGCGAGGAAGATCGGAGCGGCCGGGCAGATATTGTTTGTGGAGGAACCGCTGCAGGAAGTGAATGAAGAAAATGTAGCCGATATCGGAATAAGGATTGCCGCAGATGAAAGCGCGCACGACGAGGCCGGAGCGTTGAGGCGCCTGCAACAAGGATATAGTGCACTGGCTCTGAAAGGAATAGCCAAAACACTGAGCTTATCGATGAAAATGGCTAAACTGGCCCATGACCGAGGCATTCCATGTCTTTGTGCAGATCTGACGGTCAATCCAATCCTGGTCAACTGGCATAAAAACCTGGCAGCCCGTATCGCTCCGTTCCCAGAACTTGATATGGGAATTATGGAAACCAATGGGGACCTCAATTATTTGAACTGGCAGAAGATGCTCACTTATACTTCCTATCGGCAGTCATCCTGGGCAAGTGTTAAAAATGGGGCCTTCGATCTCGATTCGAATTTTTACGACAAGAGCGGAGGTATTTTTGAAACACCTGGCCATTATCAGAAGATGCTCAAATAAGGGATTATTGCAAGGGCATACCTCAATTTTAAATCTATTATCTAATATGAATATTCCTGGCTTCAAGATAATAGATGTCCTTTTACCATTATTTTGATTTCCGGTTGTCTGGTCTTAAAGAAGAGAAGGCCAACGGATTTGTGAGATATTGGGGTTATCACAGGATTGCTAAAACATTCGGCGAGTTCGATGGGGTAGACGTTGTATCGGATAACTCCAGCTCAAATGCCGGATGAGAATTGTCTATACAAAAATGCATTCACGTACTATTTAAGTAGGTTGAAGCCAGCCAAACTTCCGATCTTATCAAACAAGAGGCAGTACGGTCACTTCAACAATTCAAGGGAGAAGAAATAGCAGCCAAGATGATTGGACTGTACCTAAAAATTGGACTATAACAAAGATCTGCAATCTTATGCTATTACTTTATTGGTTGGTTGACGGTCTGGGAGCGTCAATTGTTTAAATTCCATTGAATGAGGAAAAGGGATAAATAGGAAAGGCTTAAGTTGGCAAATGCTGCCAGGGCTTAATTGAGGGTCTGCAAATAACAAGCAGGTAGATGACTTGTGGCCGCAAAGCAAATGGTAATCTCGGCGGAAAAAACAGAACGAATAAGGGCTATATCTGCGATTTTGCAAAAGGGAAAGGGGAAGAGAACTTTTCATGAATACCTGCGGAGAACTACAAAAGACGGTAGGTTTTTAATTGGTAAAATAGTTGACAGAAGCGGATCTACTATAACATTCAGACCTATGGGAGGGAGGGCATGACTTTGTCCCAGAAGTAGATTGTGAAAATGGTTGCTCAAAAGACTTCCACAATGCCGGAACGCTTGCTTGACGATATGACAGATACACAATTCCCCGTCTGTTTCCCTACATAACCAGGTTGAGTAGCCTAAATCAAGGAGAAGTCGGCAAATGCCGTATGTAGTTAAAAATGTATTCAACTGTGTAGTTCTTAAATCACTGTTTAATTCTATTAAGCTAATGCGTTATAAATTCTGTTATATTTTATTGTTTTTTGTAGCCCCGTTTTTTAGTAAGATATCATATGGAGGGGTCGAAACGACGGAAGTGGTGATTAAAGCCATGGAAGGGCTGCAATTTGACGTTAAAAAGTTTAGCGTACGACCCGGCTCCAAGGTTAGGATCACTTTTGTCAATTCGGATGACATGAGCCATAATCTGGTGATCACCAGACCTGGTGCACGGGAAGAAGTAGTGGCTGCTGCACTCAATCTGGGCGATAATGGAATGAAAATGAATTTTATTCCATTATCGCCCAAAGTGCTTTGGTCGATACCGATACTTTCACCCGAGGATACAAGAGTCCTGAGTTTTGTTGCACCGAAAGAACCCGGAGTTTATCCCTATGTATGTACTTATCCCGGACATGGTTATATGATGTTCGGAGAAATGCAGGTTATAGATCAGGAAATATCCGTGGCTGCCAACATGATTCCTGATAAGAAGGATGCGGAGGGTTCAGGACAGGAATTCCTTCATACAAAAGGCCCGGAGCATCCATTCAATGAGACCATTCCATCTGTAAGCCGTGTATTTATTGAAGGAGCAGGGCCCGCCGCGATCGCCGTGCATTTGGCAAAAGGCCTTTCCTACTGCTGGGATGCAGGCAATTGCCAGCTGAGGTTCGCCTGGCAGGGCGACTTTCTGGACTATTCGGATTTCTGGAAAGGCCATAAAGATGCTTATGTTAAAATTCTGGGCGACATATTTTACCGGAATACGACCAAATCTTCCCTTCATATAGGTGGCCCGGATCGAATTCCTGTGTCCAAGTTCAAAGGGTATAGGCTGATCAACCGCTACCCGGAATTTCACTATTTCCTGGACGGGACAGCGGTTTTTGAGACCCTGCATCCAACTGAAAGCGGAGAAGGGATCATCAGGACTTTCCGCTTTCCTGACAGCAGCAAAGACATTTGGTTTGATTTTGGTTCTCATGGCGACGTGGTCTTTACCACAAGCGACGGAAAAGTCTTGAAAGATAGAGTGAAATTATCCCTGGATCGGGAACGGAAGTTCACCGTGGTCATGACAAAAAAGGATGCGTCGGAGGCATCCTACCGTCTGGAAAACATCCCTACACCCCCTGGCCTGGCCGCTGAAACCGGTGCCATTGCATTTTTGCCCGACGGGCGGCTGGTGGCCTGCTTTCTGAGAGGAGAAGTGATGATATACACTCCGCAAACCAAGAAATGGAAACTGTTTGCAGAGGGATTGCAGGAGCCGCTGGGAATTTTGGTAGTAAGTCAATCCGAATTCCTTGTGATGCACCGGCCGGAGTTAACCCGGATAAAAGATACAAATGGGGATGGGCAGGCTGATCTTTACGAAACGGTTTCGGATGGGTTCGGGATTTCGGGTAACTATCATGAATACAATTACGGTCCGCTGAAAGATGCAGAGGGCAATTTGGTGCTCGCTTTCAATACAGCGTCGCAAAGGGGATGGGTAATGAAGGAGGCCAGGGGCGCCGTAGATACGCTGGGTATTAATCGCGCCGGACAGATGTTTTCGCCGGTCCCATATCGTGGCTGGATCATGAAGCTTACCCCAGAGGGGCAACTGCTTCCTTACGCAAGTGGTTTACGTTCACCCAATGGAATGGCCTTTGATGGGAAGGAGAATCTTTTTTCAACTGATAACCAAGGAGATTGGGTAGGGACATCGCCGCTGTACCATATAAAAAAGGACCACTTTTACGGGCATCCCGCAAGCTTGGTATGGACTAAGGGCTGGAATAGGGGCGATCCTTTTTCCCTTCCGTTGCCGGCATTGGATTCGATCCGGACAAAAGCCAGCGTACTTTTCCCCCATAACATCATGGCCAACTCGATCACCCAGCCGCAATTTGATATTACAAATGGTAAGTTTGGCCCATTCCAGGGCCAGCTGTTTGTAGGCGAAATGAATCGAAGCAGAATTTTGCGGGTAATGCTTGAAGAAGTGAACGGAGAATTACAGGGAGCATGCATTCCTTTTATTGATTCGAGTGGCCTTAGGAAAGGCAATAACAGACTGGCATTTGCACCTGACGGAAGCCTTTGGGTAGGCCAGGCAGAACATGCCTGGGCCGGTGCAACAGGGATCCAAAAGATCACATTTACTGGAAAGCAGCCCGCTGATGTTCAGATGATGAGCCTTACAAAGGATGGGTTTGACATAACTTTTACCCAGCCCATGGACGAAGCAAGCCTTTCGAAAATGGAAAACTACCGGTTGAGACATTACTATTATGAATACCACAACAAGTATGGGTCCGATCAGTTTGATGTTCAATCCATACCTGTCGCCAAGGTGAAAATTTCGCCAGACAAAAAGAAAGTCTCACTGACCCTGGGATCGCTGAAACCCGGACGCATTTATGAGCTGAGGATGAATCATTTATTGACCCATAATGGCAAGCCGCTCGCAAACAACATTATTTGCTATACATTGAACCAACTGAAAAAATAGCTTCGATTATCAATAAACTTTTCTCTGCCGGTAGCCTCATTTTTGGCGTAAAATGTATAATTTATTTTCAACATGACGATTTACTATTCATGATAGAGGCTTATCTTTCTGATAATCAGTATGGCTGTATGTTTTGAAACCCTTAGCCGTCCCGCCAGCCTCGATCTGTTGCAGCTAGCGTCTTGATGCCCCAAATCGATACGCCAGAGGTGGAACCCACGTCCTTAGCGATCCCAGATAAAACAACCGCATTAGAGTAATAATTACTTGGATTGTTTGAGCGGCGGAGACCCGATTGATAATGTTTAAATCGAATCGCTTGTCTGGAAACGTTTGCCTGCAACGGGAACCGAAAATTACAGCGGTCTGTCGTCACCGTTAGCGGACTTCTTTTCATTGCTGCGACAGAAGACGGAAAGTTGCGTGCCTTTGATAAGAAAATTGGCCAATCACTGTGGCAAACTAAACTTCCCCCAGCCTGTTTTACCACGCCTTCAACCTATATCGTAATTGCGTGCGGCGGGGTAAAATTAGGGCAAAAAAAGGGGAGTCGTTCCGTAACTTTTGCCTTACGCTAGAGAACACAATAAAGTGCTGAGGGTAGACGGCCTATGCTAGGTTTAGAATTTAAACTGAAGCCCCTCCTCTCCGCACTTTTGTAAACCATTCATTCACTTGTAACCAAAGCGTTTATGAACCGTTTGTTTTTCATCGTAGTACTATTTGTTCACGGCAATGTTTTTGGGCAGATCAAACTAGCTCGTTTATTTTCAGATCATGTTGTTATGCAGCGACAGAAATCCATCCCGATATGGGGTTGGGCCGCTGCAAATGAAAAAGTAACAGTAACGATGGCGGGCCAGACTGCAACGGCAACAGCGGATGCCTCGGGCAAGTGGATCGTGCGAATTAATCCTTTGGAAGCTGGTGGCCCATATGTGATGACAGTTCGCGCCAAATCCGGAAAAGCAACGGTGAATGATATTCTGATAGGCGAAGTGTGGCTATGCTCAGGTCAATCGAATATGCAATTGGCTGTGTCTTCGGCTATAAATTATCAGCAGGAAAAACAAAATGCTGATTTTCCTCAGATCCGCCATTTTCAGGTGGACCATAACGTGACCCTTACCCCCGAATTAGATTTAAAAAGTGGTGAATGGAAAATAGCTTCATCCGAAACTGTTGGAGGCTTTACCGCTGTTGGCTTTTTCTTTGCACGGGAATTGTATCAAAAGTTGAAAATACCTGTCGGGATTCTACATTCGTCCTGGGGAGGTTCTCAAATAGAGGGCTGGATAAGCAAGGAAGCTATGCTGGAAAATGAAGTGTTCAAAGACTACGCCCAAGGAATGCCCAAAACCTGGAAGGATGCAGATAAGATCATGGATGCCAAACTTAAGAGTCAGCTTTTTAAAAGCACCTCACACAATCCTTCGGCCGATGAGGAAAAAGCCTATCTCACGGGTGCAGCTGATATTTCAAAATGGCTGAATGCTCCTAACCCGGTAGGGCCGTGGGATTGGAGAGGTTTGCCTAGTTTTCGCGGATCGGGATATATGGCGAAAGCTATTGATTTTCCGGCAGACTGGGTCGCGAAGGAATCAGTGTTCTCACTTGCCGGCAATGATGGTAAAAGTGACATATATGTCAATGGTAAATTGATTTCATCAGAGACTTTGAAGGGGTTGAGAAGAATAATTATTCCGGCCAATACGTGGAAAGCTGGAGATAATCAGCTTGTGATAAAAATGAGTGGTATGGTGGGTACTTCGGGGTTGAGACCAGGAATGCCAGGAAAGGCGACCGATCTTTACCTCGAACAAGGATCGCAGAAAATAAGCTTATCCACAGAGTGGAAACTGATGCCCTCGTTTGTGGAAAAATATGAATATGCTCATTTAATGAATAATGTAGGAACCACCATTTACAATGCGATGATTGCCCCGTTGATTCCTTTTGCAATCAAAGGAACGCTTTGGTACCAAGGAGAAGCGAATGTTGGACGGGCCTATCAGTACCGGCAGTCTTTTCCATTGATGATCAACGATTGGCGAAAACTTTGGAATGACACGTTCTCCTTTTATTGGGTACAGCTTTCCAGTTATGGGCCCGAAAATGACAGTAACACAGGAAGTAGCTGGGCTGAACTGAGGGAAGCACAGGTCATGACTTTGAGCTTACCGAAAACAGGGATGGCTGTGACAACAGATATCGGAAACCCCAAAGACATTCACCCAACCAATAAACAGCAGGTAGGGCATCGGCTCGCTGCTATTGCTCTTCAATTTGACTATGGACTGAATATCGTTTGCTGCTCGCCATTGTATGATAAGGTGAAATTTGAAGGTGACAAAGCAATAGTTTCGTTCAACTATGCAGAAGGTGGACTGATTGTGAAAGACAAATATGGCTATCTAAAAGGATTTGAAATAGCTGCCCAGGATGGTAGGTTTTATTTTGCCAAGGCGGAGATTGTTGGTCATCAGGTAATTGTATCACATCCAAAAGTAAACAAACCGGCTGCTGTGCGCTATGGCTGGTCTGATTCCCCCATCGACGGAAACCTGTATAACCTGGAAGGTTTCCCTGCAAGCCCTTTCCGCACGGATACCTGGCCTGGTGTTACAATTAATTCTAAATATCAGTAGCTGTAAAATTCAGGCAAAGAATTAATGAACCAGAGAGACTTAGACTCAGTTTATGGCAATCTCAGGTGGCTCCGAAAAGCGGCAAAACTCGATTTGACTGTTTCACTGTGCCGCTGTATCGACCTTTCCATTGCTTCCCTGAGATTGACCTCAAGTCGGCAGGTTGCCAAAATTTATGGGGTAAGCTTTAAACAAGTCACCAACTGGGTGCACCAGTTTGAAAACCAAGGGATCCACGAGCTATATGACCTTCCAGGGCGAGGGGGGGAATCAATTTTATCTCTATCTGACCTTGAAGATATTCGGCATGTTGTCTTGAATTGCGCCCTTGATGAGTTTGGGTATTCTCAAATGCGTTGGGCTGGGCCACCATTGCTTGAATGGATTAATAAGTAATACAACACGTAATATAAAAGCTCCCGGATTTATAAGCTTTTGGGAAGAATTGAGGTAGAATTCAAAAGCTAGGTTGGCTATGCAGTAAAATAATTGTGTAATTGTTACTTACGTTTTATCATCAAACTAGGATAAAGCAGCCTTTTCACGGACGAATAAAAACCCTGCGGATCTAGGCATAATAAGGGATTTGCGAGAAATTTGTGATTCACTAAAATAGTATAGCATGAAAGAGCGAACTGTCGTTTGCGGCCTAGATGTGCATAAGGAAACTATCTATGCCGCGCTTTACAATGGGAAGGTCCACACAGAAGTGCAGAAGTTTTCAACTTTTAGCTGAGGTATTAAAAAATTATCGGCCTGGCTGCTGGATCACGATGTAAAAAAGGTAGCTATGGAGTTCAGGGAAGAGATATTAGTGACCTTCAATTTTCGAAAGATCCTTAATTTCATTTTTAGGACACCTGACTGATCAAGCCCAATGAACCTGGAAATCATGGGTAGCGTAATGCCATTTGCCAGAAGGAGTGCTACTTCTTGCTCCTCTTTTGTGAGCCCCTTCTCCAAACTCCCCCAATAGCTGGTGTGTGAATCATTCTGACAAACCTTTTGAAAGATCAATTGCATATTCGAGTTAGAAACAAATCTCTTTCCTGCCAGCACCTCATGGATGCAGGCTCCTCGGCAGGATCCTTCTTAAACAGGTAGCCATTTACGCCCGCCTTGAGCAGTTGCCGTATACGATTGATATCCGGTTTTGCATCATAGGCGATCACATGTCTAAGCTGGGTAATCTCACTAAGTGAGTTGATAAACTTATTAATTACGCGATATTTAGCAGGATCAATTATAACCTGGCCTATCCCCTGGTGGACCACTGTATTTTCAAAGGTAACAGCGCTACGCAATGGGGAGGAGGAATCTGTAATATCGGTCCCGGTACTACGACCCTTGTCAATTCGCTTTTCTACCAAAATACGGCACAGAGCGGCGGGGCGGCATTCAGCAATATGGACGCCCAACCGAAATTTATCAATGTCACGATCGCAAACAATACCGCCGGTGAAAACGGTGGCGCAGTACATAACTACAACAGGGCAGAAACCGAGCTTACCAACTGTATTGTTTGGGGGAACAAGCGATGGGCGTCCAGCAGCCAGCTTTATACAGCAGATATGGGCAAAACCAAAGTCTATTTCAGTGTGCTGGAAGGAGGAGCGGCAGCCATTATCGGAGAAAGAGAGTCTGCGGGGATCGTTTCCCAAAGCCCGCTTTTTACCGATACGACCAGTGGTAATTTCACTTTGCAGACCTGTAGCCCGGCTATCAATATAGGGCCGGCGGCGTACTCAACGGGTTTATCACCGATCTGGCCGGCAACACCAGGCTCGTGGGAGTTGCAGATGCAGGAGCGTATAAGTCCCAGGCAGCCCATCTGTCCGGTGCTGATCGTCTTGCTGTGAATGGCTATACGACTACAGTTGATGTCATTCCCGGACAAACCTATAGCATCCGGGTGGCCGATGATGTATGCCGCAGCGTGGCTGCCCTTACGTCAAGCGGGATGTCTCCGGTTAGCGGTACTGTCCATGTTAGTACTTATATCGACAATACTGTGCAGACGTATAATGGTGCACGTTATGTCCAGCGGCACTACGAGATAGTACCTGACAACGGTGCTTCTGCTGCTACCGCCCACGTAACCCTGTATTTCACCCAGGAGGAATTCACGGCCTACAATACCAGCCTGGGGCGGGAAGAACTCCCTGCTGCGTATAATGACTACACTGACAATCCGAGGGTATTCCAATACCACGGTACACCCAAAGCCGGACAAACCGGCCCGGGCGCATATGCCGGTGCACCTACCGTCATTACGCCCGACCTGAGCTGGAACTACGGCCTGGGACGCTGGGAGGTAAGTTTTAGTGTAACCGGTTTCAGCGGGTTCTTTGTAGGTTCAGCCAGTTCTCCGCTACCGGTGAAGCTGGTGAGATTTGAAGGTAAGCTAGTTGAGAGCAACAGCATATTGCTTCAATGGAACGTGACCGAGCAGGTGGATATGGCTGATTACGTGGTGGAGCATAGCGACGATGGCCGAAATTTTACAGTAATAGGCACTATTCCTGCTAACGAATCCAGCCAAAGCCGTTACGAGTTTATTGATCACCGTTCGCATTCCGCCGCGATTGCCTATTACCGGTTGAAAATGACTGAACAAGACGGAAGCTATGCTTACAGCCGTATCCTCAGGGTGGTATTGCCGGACAACGAAAGCAAGGTGATCGTCTACCCTGTACCCACGCGCGATTTTGTGTGGGTACAGGGTGCAGGTATCAGGGGAACTTCTTTGAAAGTGGTGAACATACGAGGGGTAGTGCTGAACCTTGTCACAGCCACGCCAGACACACAACGGGTTGACATTTCCCCTCTGCCTGCGGGTGTATACTTCATCAGTAACCAGTTGGGCAATGCATTGAAGTTTGTAAAGGAATAAACTTGAAAGGCTAATCAAAAAAATGCATTGAATTCGATTCTGTATTAATAACCAAATAACAAATTATTGATTTTAACTATTTTGTATATTAAAGCGACTTTAAGTCAGCCTCTATGGAGGCGTTTCTTCAATGAGCACCTCTAATTTTTTGGTACTAAATTCTGCTCACTATCTGAATGCGGGCAAGTATAATCCAGACCAACAATACCAAATCTAACCTTCGTTGAATTCCCAGCGAAGAAGAAAAAATAGATCTGAGCAAGCTAGGTCTCAGGCGGCCAATGGACACGGCTATTGGACACCTAAGTCACTTCGATTGAAAATTAAGGCCCTGCCACCCTTGTGTAAAACATGATATGTTTCGGGGAGCAATTATTTTGTACTGCAAGAAATAAGGCCTTAATCCATAAATTGGAGGGCTTAAAAAGAATATAATGCTTTGACCTCCCTGCGATAAATCAGACAGCTGATAATTTCCCAGGTAACCATCCTGTTTGCAACCGTGGCTGTTGAGCTTCTTCCAAGTACAGGGTGGTCAGAAACACGGTGGTGCCGACCTGCCGTCATTGCCTTGTACAACTTTTTTGAATAGAAGCTTATATATACTTGAAAAGCATTTTCTTTGTAGAATGTGTTAACTAAGGATGATGTGCAAAATAGCCACTGTGTTTAGATCACTTTCCTGAAAATGAGGATGTGCGAGCCAACGTGGTGATTCTCAGTTTGACGTGGCCCCAGAAATCGGCACACACTCTTGTTTACCCTGCTCACCTTGAAGTACAATTAAACCAAACTGGGATGATGTTGATTCAAATGAAAGGATTGACCACTATGCTGGTCTTCAGTAGGAGCACCTTCGTCATCAAGTTGCTCTTTATAGTTGGATTAATTTAACTCACGTTTTTTGAAAACTTTGTTTGTCTTTCGCCGGATAGGACTCGTAATTATAATTATCTGTTCTACTCATTTTGCTGAGAATCAGGCTTTCAGGAATTTGGCTGGCCTGCCAGGCGCTTCCATGTCTAATGCCAAAGGTGTGGTCCAGGATATGCAGGGCTTCATGTGGTTTGCAACCTACGCGGGCCTATTCCGGTATGATTCTCACACACTGAAAAAATACCTACATAATTCTTCCGGATTCGAACTCTATTTCGTCCGACATGCTGAATGCCGTCTTCTGCGACTCGAAAGGCGACCTTTGGGTGGCCGGAACGGGCGAACTCGATCGGTATAACCGGGAGACAGACAATCTTACGCACGTCGATCACAATTTGCCCAAGACCAACCCTGAACTCAACAACAACATCTATTTCATAGCGGAAGACCGCGATCACCGGGTATTGGTGGGAACGCCTTTCGGCCTAAATAGTATTATGGTTACAAAAGGTGGAATAAAGGTGACCTATATTCTTCACCGTACTTTTGAGGGGCTCGACAAGGACATTTTTTCGGTAAGCCAAACAAGCCAGGGTGATTTCTGGGCGGGAAGCGACAATGGGTTGGTCCATGTACCCGCCAACGGAAATCCACCACAAGTCTCGGGAGCACTTGCTGAAACCCAATCAGAAGTATCACATCAGCATTCAGGTCGAAAACGCACGGACCACTTTCTCAGTCGACGGTATAGTCGTCTTTGATTGGATAGATGAATCACCGTTCACGGCAGGCTATTTTGGCTTTCGCTCTACGGCTTCCTGTCATGCGATAGATCATTTTCGTGTTTGGAATAACCGATCAAATGGTTTTTTACCAACCGTAGGTAGGCGTGGCAATTGGCTCGCATGAGCAATCTTCCAGATATATCCTCAAATGCGATGGAGATCTTTGGTGGCGTTGCGACGTAATTTTGGATCACTATGAAATTGAGCCGGTGATCTAGTAAAACTTCGCCTGATTGACGTGGCCAGAATTAAGGAAATTACGCCCGTTCCGCCCCAAAAAGCATCGGTAAGGGCAGTGTAATAAAGCCCGTCCGACCATGCATTAAAGATCCAGTCACCGGTTACGAATCCATTGGTAAGCGGGACAAAAACCGAAATAAGTCCGCCAACAAACAGGTAAAACCAGGTGATTCGCGATTCCGTTTTCAGCATTAAACCTGCTATACTCAGTACCAGCCACGATACGAAAAACACAGTCCTGACCAGAAAAACGTGGTTTTCTACTTTTGGTACCAATAGTTCTGCACTGAACAGAATGGCTGTGGCCGGGAAAAGCCCGAATGAAATGGCGAGATACCACATGGTGACCCTGTGATGGAACTGCTTTTGTTTGTCAGTATAGCTTTTTTTATTCCTCGCCTCTTTCCAGAGCAATACGCCGCTTATGATAACAAAACAGGTAAACAGGGCCAATAGAAAATAGATTATCTTCAATGTAAGCCCTCCGAAAGTCGCGAAATGTAGTCGGGATATCCCGAATAATACGGATTCCGCGTAAGTCCTTTTACCTGGTAATTTGTCGGAGATCAACTCCCCATCTTTCAACCTTACTGCCACCGAGCCGCTACCCGCGAAAGTTCTGCTGTTTTCCAGCGAAACTGAAACGATACCATCTTCACGGTCATAATGTTTGATCTGCAGGTAATGTAAATTCAGCTCCGGATTTTCACTTTTTACTTTGGCGAGGATGCCGGTTATCCCTAAATTCTTGGTGGCAAAGGCAGATTTTTCACTCACCTCCATAGCACGTTCCGAAATGATATCATTGATCGCTTTTTCCTGATTGCCACCGTAGAACACCATGACCACAGGTAGTAAAACCAGGAACGACAGCATATAGTAAGCCCCCGTGATCGCATACATCAGCTGGAAAGGCAGTCCCAGCAAGCCAAAAACGGTGTGTGCATCGGTCCAGAGATTTTTTAATGATCCTTTTAGCGAAAAGCCGTGAAACTTGGTAAGCATATTTTGCCAATGGATCATCAGACCCGTAATCACTGCGAAAGCAAAGAAGAGTGCCACAAAGCCTGAAAGGTACCTGCCTATAAAGGGGATCTGGTCAAAAAAATGCAACCGGTATAATGTTTCTCCAACCGTTGTTTTTTCATCTTTGACGAATTCTCCGCTCGCCGGGAAATAGTTCGTGTAGTAATGTTGTTCGGGTTTGCCTTTTGGTACAATCAAATGCCCGTAAACCTTCACCAGAGGTCTTTCCGCGGATTCTGTCACGATGGTGATATCCTCAGAAAGGTCAAATCGGGGGATGGACTTTTTCAGGCTGGTGAGCATTTGATCATAGTCAACCGGGTACAGCAATGTCTGCCGCGCAGCCGGATTTTCCCATTGATAAAACTCATCTTTAAAGAGCGAAAATGCGCCGGCAAAAAATATAACGTATAGCCCAAAGCTGATGACAATGCCCGAAACGGTGTGGGTGTTAAAAGTAATGTTGTAGAGCCGCGGCGATAAACCTTTTAGTTTCTTCATAGCTATTTTAGAAGATATATTCCTGCTGCGCAAAAAATAATCGAAAGAAGATATATGCTCCAGACGATCCAGCCATTGCGCATTAGAAATGCGATGATCAGGAATGCTGTCCAAAGTAAAAAAACTGAAAACGCGCCAGTAAGTATGATTTCCATGCGATAGGGAAGTACGACCGCCAGAAGCAAGTGAACGGCCACTGCAAGAAAATAGCCGCCGAAAAGTCCCGCCGTGATTTTGAGGGCACGCTGGCCGCGGGTTGTCAGATATTCCTTTTTAGCGGGCATCGCAGATCAGTTGTATCAGTAATAAAACGTGTAAGACAACGGCCACTCCATAGAAATAAAATTTACCCAACACCGCAAAGAGCTGAACTATAACCATCGCCAACATACTGGCGGCCAATGCAAGCAAAAGCCCGGCAGCCCAGCCCTCCATTCGCACATATAATAATGATCCGGCTATTGTAAAAAGCAATCCAATGAGCCGGGTACTACGAAATTGCGGGGTGAATAGAACGTCTGGGTAATATTTTGACTTGGAATAGTACAAGTACATTCCGAGGTAGATGAAATAGAACTGAGTCATAAATTTATTTTTTCAAATATTAAAATTATTTAAACTAAATACAAATAACTAATTACATTTGACGAAAATTTCATGAATGATCTATTATGAGAATATTTTCCCTCCTCTTTTTATTCTTGCTTGTTGATGAAATTGGATATGGCCAGGGGTTTGCCTTTTCCGGAACAGTCAAAAACGAAGATGGCAACGTTTTGCCTTTTGTCTCTATCTCTTTGAAAAATACCAAATATGAAACTGCATCAGGAGCAGATGGGACATTCCGGCTCTTAGATATTCCCGCCGGTGATTACAAGCTCGTTGTGAGCCACGTAGGGTTTAAAACGTTTGAAAAAGAAATCAAAATCATCGGCCACAGGGTTGAAGATGTTGTTCTGACCGGCGATACCAAAGATCTCGACGAGGTTTTGGTAAGAACCGAAAAGCAAAGCCGTCTACAGGAAACGAAGCCGATCACGATCAGTAGCGTGGAGATCAAGAATGTGGTGAGCCAGAATGTACTGATCACCGACGTCATCGACCGGCTTTCGGGTGTGCGCATCCGCCGTTCCAGTTCGCTCGGGGAGCCTTCGGATATTTCGATCAACGGATTACGCGGCAATGCGGTGCGGGTCTACATCGATGGCCTGCCGATGGAATTTATTTATCCTAACTTCGATATTTCGACTTTGCCGATCGGAAACCTGAAACGGATCGATGTATATAAAGGCGTGTTGCCGGTCGACGTTGGTACTGATGCGTTAGGCGGGGGAATTAACCTGGTAACCGAGCAGAAATCGTACAATTCGCTTCGCGCTTCTTATAATGTCGGCTCTTACAGTACGCATATGGGCGATTTTGCCCTCGGACTTGCCAATAAGAAAAACTACTTCATCAATGTTACAGGCGCTGTCAATTATTCCGGCAATAGCTATGGAATGGACGCCAGGATTTTTGAGAATGGTAACCGGATTGAACGCATCAAGCGCTTCCATGACCAGTATAAGATCTTTTTTGGCGGCATTACCGTCGGCACGCACAGTAAGCCCTGGGCCGACGAGCTGAAACTTTCGGTGAATGTTTCAGGTGGAAACAAAGAATTGCAAAACGGCGCCAGGGTAAGCGGGACCGCTTTCGGAGAGGCGAAGTACAAGGCTGAAAACCTGTCAGCAGTTTTAAAATATGAAAAGTCACTCTGGAAACAGCGTGCGCTGTTTTCCACAGCCGCCAATTACAGCAGTCAGGCACTGAATTATGTGGACACGACCAGAAATGTGTACAGCTGGAGTGGAAAAGTAATTGGCAGAAGACAGAACCCCGGTGAATATTACGAGGCCAATTCGGATACCTACATTCATGGTTGGATCAACCGGAGCAGCTTTACCTTTAAAATAAGCCCTGATCACAAACTGCTTTTTTCCAATTTATATGCTAAGCAAAAGCTGACCGGCATCAATTATCTGGAAGCCGATCCAATGCAGGATTACCTGCGTATTCCGCAATATCTGACCAAAAATGTGGCCGGAGCGCAGTATGAGGGCTTGTTTCTGAACCGGCTAACCTTTTCTGCAGCCATTAAAAGGTATGATTATCTGCTGGATGGGGCAGAGAATAACACATTTGAGCTGGTCAAAAAGAAGGATGGCATCTGGGGCTGGAATACGGCGCTCAAGTATGATATAGCCGAAGGTATTTTTACCCGCGCATCTTTTGAAAAAGGTTATCTGATCCCGCAGTTTGCCCAGTTTGTAGGCAACGGGGCAGATATCGTCCGTAATACAGATTTGTTGCCGGAAAGCAGCGATAATCTCAATATTGGTGTTGTAATCAGCAAGCCGGTCAGTAAGTTTTTAAACATTGCTGCGAACATTAACGGGTTTTATCGGAGCCAGCACGACATCATTTTCATAGGAAATGGCGTGATCCGAAGATACGACAATGCGGACCAGGTGCGGACGTTGGGTGTGGAAGGTGACATGGCACTCACCATTAAAAATGCAATCAGTCTGAAAACCAATCTGACTTTTCTGCGCAAGACTTTCACCAAGATGAAACTGGTTGAAAGCCAGTTCCTGGCTGGCAGCGACTTTCCAAACAACCCGAATTTTTTTGGTAACTCGGAGTTATCATGGCAAAAACCGGGGTTGCTACAAACCAACGATCATTTCCGGGTTTACCTGTTTTACAACTACATCGCCCCGTTTAACCACATCACGGTCGGCAAAGGCAACAGCATTAAAAATACGCCGGAAGCTTACGTGCCCGTCCAGCATCGCCTGGATGCGGGTTTCTCCTACAAGTTCGCAAAACGTGGCCTGACAGCTTCTCTGAATGTGATTAACGTCTTCGATGCCAAGCTCTTTGATAATTACTTGGTGCCACGCGCGGGGGCGAATTTCAATGTAAAGCTTATCTGCGAGATTTCGCGCTTTTAGTGGAATGCGTCCGGCTAAAAGCTTCAAGCAATAGACTGCTTCCACCGACAACAATTTTCAACAAAACCAATTCTCAATGAAAACAACCCATCTATTACTATCCGTTTTTTTTGCAACCGCACTGATTTCATGCAGCAGTGACGATGCCCCCCAATCCGAACCTGAATCACTTTATCAGCAAGAAGGATTTTTGTTGTCTAGCATTTCGCAATCTACGGCTGGTTATAGTTACTACGCCGGTTTTTTTCCGCAACAGCCTTCGGGTGATGTCGATCTGACCAAGAATACGGCTTACAACACCTTCATGGCAAGGACGTCTTATAAAAATTTTCTTTACGGAATCTCACTGGATGGCGACAACAAGCTGTCCAAACAGGCTATTTTGAGATCTTCCGGGGCCGTCGTGGAGGTCGCTAGCATTCCATTGCTGGAATATCTGCAGTCCGTGCTGATCATCAACGAAAACCTGGGTGTTTACTCGACTTCGGGAAACAGATCCTTGTTCCTTTTTAACCCGGCAACGATGGAAAACCTGGGGCAGATCGATATGTCGAATGCCAAGAATTTTCCTGAGAACGAGTTAAATGTGTATGCGCATTTAACTTACAGGCCCAATGATAACAAGTTATTTGCCTCACTTGTTACGAACAGCAGCAAAACCGGCCAGTTTTATGATGCACAGGATGTGTTTGTCGAGGTGGTGGACCTGGCGACAAAAAAATGGGAGAAAACGGCAGTTTTTAAGCAAGCCACTTATCCGGTCTCCCGCGGTTTGGAACATAGTGTTGTGGATGAAGCGGGCAATGTTTATATCAGTACACAAGGCCAGTACGGGTTGGACGGGCAACTTGGGCCAAATGCTGCGAAAAGGTCCAGACCGCAGATTTTGAAAATTCCGGCCGGCAAAACTGACTTTGACCCGACCTATGCCTTTAACCCGGTTAATGCGGTAGGACAACAAAGTTCAATGTTCCAATTGCTTTTGGGGACTACTTACGATTCGAACGGAATCGCTTACGCCTGCATTTCAGCAGCCCCGTATCCTCCGAGATTATTGGAACTGATCGGTAAGCTGGCAGTCAATTCGATTACGGCGGCAGAGTATGCGGAACTGTCGGACCTTGCATTTTACAGTCCCGTTCAGCGCTGGGCGAAGCTGGACCTGAATGCACAAACTGCGACAGTGATTGCGGATTTACCGCTGACGGCAGCTTATAGTTATCCCAGCACACACAAATACGACGGCAAGTTTTACCTTCCGGTTTACAATTCCAGCATGAATTTGAACGGTTACTACAAATATGATCCGGCAACAGCAAAATCAGAAAAGATGGTCAATGTTACTGCCGGCGGATTGATAACGGATCTCTTAAAGCTAACGAAGTAGGTGTGGATGCAATGATGAGAAGACTGGTCGGAAGCGTTTCGCCCAGTCTTTTTTGTCAGACGGACGAAATGAGTTGAATTTAAATCGGAAGGGTCAGGACCTCAACTTTTGTCAGTAAAGCGAGCTGTACTTTGATGTGTTCAAAACTTTTGAGTCGACTGATCGACGATCAACTTGTTTTAAATTACCTACTTTGTTTTGAAACCTGTCGACACGTCTTTCAGGGAATCTTTTGAGCACGTTTACAAAAGATGTGTGACAAAATTATGTGCCATTTGCTTCGACGTGGTAGGCGACAGGGATATTGCTGTTGAAATCGCCTATAACGTTTTTCTTTCGGTGTGGGAGAGGCCTGATGTACTGATATTGGAAGGTTTGGGAAGTACTACCAGCTTTGGCATTAGTTGTTTGAATAGGTAATAAAGCCTTCAAAACTTAAATCTTCATCGAGGTCCGGCCAATGGATCCCAAAAGCAGAAAGCTCGAACTGCTCGCGCTCTGCCTGGGAAGCGTTAAGAAGTCCGGGGAACCATTTTAGCGGCACGCTCCGCTCTTCACTTGATGCCATCCGGACATCATTATGACCTCCTCCACCGGAAACTCTACTTTCAACCGTCTGAAAACCTGGGAGGGGCTCAGGCCATCCTTGACTTTATTCATCATACTAAGTTATCTAGTTCAAAACTCCAAAAGTTCGATGCTGTGAAACACAAGAGAGGAAAGAAAGAGGAACCTTTAATCGCACCATAATCCTACCATTAAGCGGGTAAAGCCAATCATTTCATCACAACTATTTTGGTAACTTTTACATTACCGCTTTGCTGTACCACCTGCACAATGTAGATTCCCTCAGGAAAGCTCCTGATGTCGATCCGGCCAGGGGCAGCTCCCTCGGAGGTGAATAAATTCCGTCCCACGCTGTTAAATATCTTTAAAGAACGTGCGTTGGGTGCATCTACTTTGAGAAATTCCGAAGCGGGATTTGGATGTACACTTACCATATCCGACAAACCATCCATAGATACATTACGGATCATGCTAAACGCATAGGTCCGGTCCACATCTACCATTTTCAATCGGTAATAGACTATTGAAGAAGATGTGGGCTCGTCCAGGAATGAATAATTCTGGATTCCGTTACTTTCACCCTTCGCGGTTACTCTCCCCACTGTCTCAAAATGACGCGCGTCGGCACCACGCTCTATCTCAAAGTGCGATGCGTTTCTCTCTGATGTGGTTGACCATGTAAGGGATACCTGAGTTTCTGTCTTTTTTGCTTTAAAACTTAGCAGCGTAACCGGCAGCGGCGTGGTTCTGTCACTGGTTTTGGTGAACCAGGCCTGCTCACTGGTAGCAGAAAAAGGGATACTGAACTCCATGAGCATTTCCGAGCTGTTGATGGAATACATATGCGCGCCGGGAGATACATAATCAATTCTATCCGAAGGTTGCCATTGAGCACTACCATTATAACGGGTAATATAGGCCTGATCATCGATATAGTTTGTACCGTTAGTAGATGTGTTGTGCTGAAGTAATATACTACCAGGACAATCACCGGTTGGTGAACCTTATTATCGGGTTCAGCATTGTGATTGGGCTTTTGACGAGGTTTCTATGGGCTGAAATTTTAAAAATTTGTTTTTAAACCAGGCTGGCAAAATTTGTTTTCTAATAAAGCAATGTTAATTTTGGACCATTGTTGAATATTGGTCGAAAATGTCTTTAAATAAGGAAGAGGTACTGCGTGCGAAAATCCTGGCTGGGGCCGACAAGCTTTTCAGGCAATATGGCCTGAGCAAGACCACCATGGAGGATATTGCCAAAGAAGCCGGAAAGGGGAAAAGTACCTTGTACTATTACTTCAAAAGCAAGGAAGAGATTTTCGATGTGATCGTCCAGGCTGAAAAGAACAAATTTTTCGGGGACGTGCAGGAAGCTGTTGCCAACGCCGCCACGGCGGAGCAGAAGCTGCGTGTTTTTACCCGGATGCGCTTTGAGAGGCTGAAAATGATGACCAATCTCTATAATATCATGATCCAGGAAGCGCTCGACGCGATCAGTGCCGGCCAGCCCCACACGATCGCGCACTACCGCGAACAATATGACCAGAAGCAGGCCAATATCCTGAAAAGTATCTTGCAATTTGGGATCATCACAGGTGAATTCCGGGTGCTGACCGAAAGCGAGAGTGAAATGCTTGCATTTGTAACCATCAGCTCATTGAACGGGGTGGAAATGGACTTGATCGTCCATAACAAACTCGACGAGCTACTTTCACGTATCGATTTCTTTCAGGATTTGCTTTTCAATGGCATTCGGAAGTAATTTTTTTTGAATAATAATAGACCAAAAAACAATAATAGTCTAAAAGTCCAAAATGAAAATCCCTAATTATTTGTCTTTCATGGAGAGATTTCTCAAAAATTCGTCCATATGGCTTTTGGGTTCGGCAATACTGCTTTCATGTGGCGGTAAAGAAACTGCCCAGCAAAAGCCTGTTGCTCCTATCAAAGTGAGCATTCGCCCAATAGCACTTCAAGACCAGGCCGAAAGGCTGCGATACTCCGGCTCAATCGAGGCGGAAAGTACAGTTCAAATCGGGTTTGCCGTGCCGGGCACAGTGTCATCTGTACAGGTAAGCGAAGGCCAGCACGTGGTGGCAGGTCAGCTGCTTTCGACTGTCGACCCATTGGAATACGACAACGCGCTGATGATTGCGGCTGCCTCCGTGGAACAGGCAGAGGACATGTACACCAGGCTGGAAGGTTTGTACAAAAAAGGAAGCCTTCCGGCGAAAGATTATGTGGATATCAAATCCAAAGTGGCCCAGGCCCGCGCAAACAAGAACCTGGCGCTTAAAAGGGTTAAAGATTCCAAGCTTTACGCACCTGTTTCAGGCGTAATTTCTGCCAAAAATATCGAGAAGGGGGCAACCGTCGCCCCTGGTGTTCCGGCATTCACCATTATTAATCTAAGCAAGGTGTACGCCAGGATCACAGTTCCAGAGAGTGAAATCGGCAAGATACAAAAGGGGCAATCTGCGCAGGTAGCTATACCTACGCTCGGTACGCAGGTGGTCGGTAAAATTGCAATCATTAATCCAATTGCCGACGCGGTAGCTAAGACGTACACAGTTAAGATTCAGCTTCCCAACCCGGAAGGAAAGCTGCTGCCCGGAATGATCACTGATACTGAAATCGGGACCGGGAAGAGCAACGCCGCCATTACGATCCCGGCTACCGCTGTCGTAAGGGATGCTAACGATATCACTTATGTTTTTGTGGCAACCAATACAAACCGCGCCATTAAAAGGCGTATCACGGCAAGGGAGCTTCGGGGGACAGACATTGTGGTAAGCGAAGGTTTGCAGCAGGGCGATAAGGTAGTTGTAACAGGGCAGACGAAATTAAAGGACGGTGCGCCGATCACCTTGTAGCGGGCCCGCTTTTGGATACATTCATTCAATAACAACATGAAAAAACGAACTATAAACTTCATCGAAGCGGCGATGAAGCACAAGCAAGTTACGCTCGTGGTAACTACTTTGCTTGTGCTGTTGGGGGTCAATGCATTGATGACAATGCCCCGTAGCGAAGACCCCAAGATCGACATGCCAGTGGGCATGGTCATGGCTTTTTATCCGGGTGCCGACGAAATTCAGATGGAGCAACAGGTTACCAATAAAATCGAGCAGTACCTGTTCTCCTTTGAGGAGGTCCGCAAGGAAAAAACAAAATCGGCCACCAAGGACGGCCAGGTCTTCATCACCGTCGAGCTGCATCCGGAAGTGAAGGATGTCAAGAAGTTTTGGAGCACCCTGCAACACGGCCTGAATATGAATATGGCCGGTGTACTTCCCCAGGGTGTAGTTGGCCCGATCGTGAACGGGAACTTTGGTGATGTGGTTGCCCAGATCATCACGGTTTCCTCGCCCACGCGTAGCTACGCGGAGGTGGAGGACTATCTTGACAAACTTGAAGATGGCCTGAAAACCATCCCGACGGTTTCGAAAATCAACCGTTCCGGTGGACAAAGGCAACAGATCTATGTCTCGGTCGACGATCACAAAATGCGCCAGTATGGTTTTGATATGACCGCCATCGTAGGAGCGCTGCAATCGCAAAACGTGACGGGCTACGCTGGCGAGCTGACCGTGTCGGCCAACAATGTACCCGTCTTTGCAGGCAGCAGCCTGAAAAGCGAGCAGGATATCGCCAACCAGATCGTTTATACCAATACAGACGGCACAGTCGTCAGGCTGAAAGACGTTGCTAAAATTGAAAGACGCTATGAGGAAACCACGTCGTATATACGTGTAGGTGAGGACAAAGTGATGATGCTGACCGTTGAAATGCAGCCGGGCAATAACATCGTCGCGTTCGGTAAGGAGGTGGAGGCGAAAATGGCAGAAGTAAAATCGACTTTTCCCGAGGATGTCAATGTCAATGCGATTGTCAATCAGCCGGAAGTTGTTGGGAACAGTATCAGTCACTTCATGGTTGAATTCGGGATCGCCATTGGTACCGTGCTCATTGTGATCATGCTACTGTTGCCGTTCCGTGTTGCGGCTATCGCCTCGCTGGCTGCGCCTATTTCGATCGCGATTACTTTTGGTATTATCAATATCATAGGTATCGAATTGCATCAGGTGACGCTGGTCGCGCTGATCATCGTCATGGGCATGGTCGTCGACAATGCGATCGTGGTGGTGGATAATTACATCGAAAAGCTCGACGAGGGCGTAACGCCGTGGACGGCGGCCTGGCAGGCTGCTACTCAGCTTTCCTTACCCATCTTTACGGCCACGCTGGCAATCATTTTTGCCTTTGCGCCTTTGGCGTTCTTTATGAGCGGGATTGCCAAAGATTTCATTGCAGCCTTGCCGGCAACTGTTGCCGTTGCCTTGGCGGCATCCATGGCCGTAGCGCTGCTGGTAACGCCTTATACCTGCTACCTTTTCATTAAAAAGGGGTTGAAGCACAATGTTTCGGACCGCCCGATCAAAAAGACATTGTTGGACCGGTTGCAGGATGGGTTTAACACAGCCGTCGAGGCATGCTTCCGGTGGCCGAAGTTGACTATGGCCGCTGCTTTGCTGTCGGTTGTGATGGCCCTGGTGGTGGCGACAAATGTGGAGCAGGAATTCTTTCCGGTTTCGGAACGGAACCAGTTTAATATGGAAGTATGGCTGCCCAATGGTACTGCGCTGACTGTGACTGAGCAGGTAGTGAAGGATATTGAAAAGACATTGAAACAGGATAGCAGGGTAGTGGGCGTAGCCAGCTTTATCGGCAGCAGCTCCCCGCGGTTCCACATTACTTATGCGCCCGAAACGCCGAGAAGGAATTTCGCCCAGATATTCATCACCACTCAGAGCGAGAAGGCAACCGACGAAATGGCCAAGGAATACCTGGTCAAGTTTGCCAACCAGCTCCCCGATGGTGAGGTGAAGATCCGACAGCTGAGCATGCAGGCAACATCCCCGATCGAAGTAAGAGTGATTTCCGACGATATCAATGACCAGAAGGCCGTCGCCGAGAGGGTGCAGGAAATCCTCCGGCAGGAGAAAGGGGCAAACTTTATCCGCAACGACTATGAAGAAGACAATTTCGGTGTAACCATTAAAATTAAAGAGGACATTGCGCGCAGGCTCGGCGTCTCCAAGCAGGCCATCACCCAGACCCTGGGCGCATTGTTGAAAGGCTTTGCCGTTTCTACGATCTGGGAAGGGGATAAGCCTGTTGATATTTTCCTTCGACTTGCCCCGGAAAACAGAAGGGATTTTAATGATCTCTCGGGTCTGTACATCTCTACACAGTTTGGCGGTAAGGTGCCGCTGAATGAAGTGGCTGAGCTTGTACCGGAATGGCATACTGGGAAGATCGCTCACAGAAATGGGCTGCGCACATTGAGTGTTACTGCCGAAGCGCAATTGGGTGTACGCGCCTCAAAAATCCAGGCGGCTATCCAGCCCAAGATCGCAGCACTCGACCTTCCGGAAGGGACAACGATCCAGTATGGGGGTGAAATTGAAGGAAGTATGGAAAATGCGCCTGGAATGGGCCTTTCGCTGGGTGTAAGCCTGATGCTGATCTTTTTGACATTGCTTTTCCAATTCAAGAATTTCAAGAAAACACTCATAATCCTTGCCACTTTCCCACTAAGCCTTCTAGGCGCTTTCCTGGGGCTGTTCCTGACAGACAATCCGATGGGGATGACTGCTTTCATGGGTATTATTTCTCTGATTGGGATCGTGGTGAGAAACGGTATTATCCTGGTCGACTACGCTGACGAGCTCGTCCGCGACCATGACTATTCAATCAAAGCGGCCGCGTTGGCGGCTGCCAAGCGAAGGATGCGTCCCATCTTTTTGACTTCATCCGCAGCGGCTGTCGGTGTGATCCCGATGATTATCAGCCGGTCCCCGATGTGGTCACCGCTCAGCAGCGTACTGGCATTCGGGCTGATGGTGTCGATGATTTTGACATTGTTTGTCGTGCCGGTGCTCTATTACATGTTTGTCAAACCCGAACCTGTCGAAGAGGAGCTTGCCCAGCCCGATGCCGACGATCCAATCCAATACCGGCCATCTCACGCATAATACCCATGAATTTCTATAAACCATATATCATCGCAGGGCTGATTGCCCTTATAAGTTACAGAACCAATGCCCAGGTCAGGGTCACCCTGACCGAAGCAAAAAAGATGGCGCTGGTGGCCAACAACCGGCTTGCCCAGGCTGACTTCCAGATCAAAGCGGCACAGTCCGCGGAAGCAGGGGCCAAAGCTACCAGTAAGCCGGTTATTGATGGTTCGGTAGCGGCATTACATGTTGGAAAGCCGCTCAACGCGCTGTTACCTTCTGTGCTGGCCAGTCCTACGGTTACGATCGGGCAACCCATTTACGTTGGGGGAAAGATCCGCCTCGGTCAGCAGGCCGCCGCAAAAGGCGTCGAAATAGCCCAGGCACAGAAAGTGCTGACAGAAACGGAAGTCCTGTTGGAAGTAGAAAAATCGTATTGGCAGATCGTGAGCATCAGCGAAAAGATCGGTTTGGCTGGCCGGTTTGGTGTCATGCTGGATTCTCTTTACCGAGACTTGGACGACTCCTATCAGGCCGGGATGACTTACAAAAATGACCTGCTCAGGGTACAGGTGCAAAAGAACGAGAACGAGCTCAATCTGGCCCGGGCAAGTGACGGACTTTTGATGGCTAAAATGCAGTTGGCACAGTTGATGGGCGATCCGCGCAATACTTCTTTCGTAGTGTCTGACTCTGTCACCGGCGATTTCGCAATGCTTCAAAACGATTCGCTGCTTTCGGCAGTAGAGCACCGGTCAGAAATACAGCTGATCAAGCGGGGACTGGAAGCCCAGGAACTCAATCGAAAGCTGTTGCAGGCCGATTTTAAACCCAGTGTCTCGCTGCTCGCTGCCGGTTTCGGCTCGTTTGGAAAGAACATCAATTTCGAAAGCGGGGGCAATGCGATGGCATCCTATGTGGGGATGCTCAACGTCAGTATACCGATATGGGATTGGGGGTTGAAGGCCAGCAAAGTCAAAGAGCAAAGTTTCAAAATCCAGGCGCAGAAGGCCCAGTTGCAGGAAACGCGCGAGTTGCTTTCACTGGAAATCCAGCATGCTTACTTACAGGTCAACCAATCCGCCAAAAAAATCGACTTGTCACGCGCGTCTGTCTTGCAGGCCGAGGAAAACCTAAGGCTCAGTAACGACCGGTTCGAGGCAGGGACTGTTACAGGCCAGGACGTGCTGGAAGCCCAGACCCTTTGGCAGCAGGCGACCAGCAGCATTATTGACGCGAAAGTAGAATACCGTATGAACGAAGCGGCCTTGTTAAAGGCGCTCGGAGAATTGAAATAAGCCACTTCTGACACCAACAATAATTAATGAATATCAACATTAGAAGGCCTTTGTACGAACTGCTTAGCGAGTGTTCCGGGCTGCAAGCATCGGCAATCACCGAAAAAATGCATATGATTTACGATCTGGGACTGGACAGCCTGGATATCGCTGAACTTACATTAAAGCTCGAGCTGTACTTCGGGATCCAGGTTATGGACACCGATCAGGACCAATTGATGATCGTCAGCAGCCTGGAAAACTATGTCCTTCGCGCCGTGTCAGCGATCGTACTCATAGATGGCAGCAATTAAAGATGGAAACGAGAAGCCGGATTATCAATAAGGCATCCGAGTTTTTCGGACGGTTAGGGATCAATGCTGTCACCAATGATGACATTGCCAAATCGCTTGGCATATCCAAGGCGACCATCTATAAGCACTTTGAAAGTAAGGAAGGCCTGGTCAATATTGTTGTGGAAACTGAGTTGGCTGCTCACTTTTGCCGGTTATCCGAGATTCGTTCGCGGGCGAGGAGCGCTATTGAAATAATAGATAAGGTGTCGGACTATTTGCAGCAAGTCAAGAATGATACCAATGCGAACTTCTTCCGTGACCTGAAACGATCGTTTGATTTCGCCAACGATCTACTGAGACTATTTAACTACGATTTACAGAAATGGATCATACAGCCGGCAATCAAAAACGGTGTTAGCGAGGGATACTTTTGGGAAGATACAAATGAAGTGCTTGTTTCACAGATGTGGCTTGGACTTGTCGAATGGCAGCCCATAACTCCTGGCGATTGGCCACATGCTAAGCGCCACTTCATCCGGGGATTATTAACTGAGAAGGGGTTTAGGCTTTATGGTGCCAGAAAAGACTTTCGTGATTGAGTTGCTGTGTTATTGTGCTAATAACCAGAAGGAAATTGACGGCCCTCAGGCCGATAATGATACAAGACAGATGATTAAGAATCCACAAATCCCTGTTGCAGTAAAAGAAGGTAGGTTTTACAACCAAGTGTTCGAAGGGGACCTGCAAAATCGGCAATTCTTTGACTGCGATTTTACCGCAAGCGATTTTTCGCGCTGTGATCTTTCCGGTTCTAACTTTATCAACTGCCGATTTTCTGGTTGCAACCTGTCTTCACCGATACTTGAAGGGGCTGGTTTTATGGATGTGGAATTCGCCAAATGCCAGTTAAGCCATTCCGATTTTTCCATTTGCAACCAACACATGCTTTCATTTCAGTTCAGGATATGTAATCTGGACAAGGCCAGGTTTAAAAACACCAGGCTGACAAATACTGTATTTGATCAAAGTTCATTGCGAGGTGCCGACTTCCGCGGTTGCGCGTTAGACAGTGTAAGTTTTTGTGAGTCCAATTTGCTGGATTGTCAATTTGAAGGAAGTATTATCGCTAACGTTGATTTCAGCCAGGCGGAGCATATTGAATTGGATTTAGATGCAAATTACCTTACTAACGTCAAGTTTGCGTACAGTAGCCTTCCACTGTTGCAACGGAAAAATCAACTGGGCTTTTACAGGATTGTGCTTGTAGAAACCAGTAGTAATGGGAATTGAGTGATGAAGGCGATAACAATTTCTTTGGCTTATTTATTGATCTGCGGCAGATGCTACTCCCAAGAGATTTTCAAAACCGTAAAATGGCCGAAGCCTACGGATGTCAAGGAACTGTTGTTTTACATCCAGCGGGACCCGAACACAAACACAGTTTGCTATACGGCAAATGTCAAAGGCGATGGCAATTTAGATCCGGATCATCCGGTTGATGTATTTTGGATGAACTATGCCACCAGCGGGAAACGATCCGGGCTAACCGCGTTGCAACGGAGTTTCGCCTATGGTGTAACGGTGCGGCAGTTCAGAAAGGACTCAATTGATTTCCGGATTGTGGCTGTACCAGGACGTCGTTTGCTTTTGCGGGGAGATAGGCCGGGTAACTACTGGGTGCAGACAGCGATTAACGGCAAGACATGCAGGCTGGGAAGAGTTTATTTGAACATAACAGGTGGTTCTACGTTATCCCCCGAGCTTTCCTACATTGAAATTCAAGGGTATCGGGTTATCGACAAAATGATCGAAATAGAACGCATCAAAGTAAAATGATTAGAAGTTGTATAGTACAGTTGTGATTTAAATATTCCCCGACTTTTCGGGGAAATATTTTAAATCGGCTACCGATTGATCAGTTTTAAAATTATGATGAAGCACAGATGGTGAAGAACGCTCTTCCTGTTTGGGAAGTTGGGTTTTGAGTTGATTATTGTTGGCGTTAATGTAAGCGGCGTCAATCGTTTGTAGGGTTTTTTAATAAATTCTTCCTTGGAGAATTCAGGGCCGAATTTTCTATCAATTTTGGATGAGATGGCAGCAGGTGACTGCCAGGGTGTTAGGTAATAAATCCTCCTGATTTTTTGGGAGGATTTATCTTTTTTTTGCACGACTCCTGAACCGTGCGTAATAACTGCTCATAGGGCTCGCCGTGGTAAACTAAATGAGCATGACCAATTGTCCTTTATGCAATCAGGACAGTTGAAGCCTGTGTTACGGGCTTGATTCTCAGCTAAGTCAACAGATATTATTTAAAAAATAATCCTCCGATTAATACCTCAGGCGCATTTTCCTTGTAAGCTTCACCATACTCCGGGAATTGCTTTTCATTCAAGTTCTGTAGGTTCATAATGATCGGCTTGTGCAGAAGTACCGTTATACCAATGGATTCTATCATCATCATTAATTGCCTGGCATCAATTAGTGTTGTTTGACCCTTTTCAGCACTATCTTGTAACTGCTATTGAGCTCATCGAGCGCCGAAAGATCAAAGCTATCTATGATTTCATTGAATAAGGCTGGATGTTTTGCCGACTCGTGTAAGAGCATGGCAGCCCCTTCAATATTATTTATTAAGAGATCAAACCGGTCGTTTACTAATTCTATTATTTTCTCCCTAAGTGGCTTGGCGCTCTTTACGATTGAAGTGAATGTACCCTTGAAGGCTTGCAGTTGTTCCTTGTATAATATTTCGAAGAGCCGTTCCTTGCTACGAAAATAGTAGTTGAGCGAAGCAGTGTTTACGCTTGCTTTGTCAGTGATGTCGCCGGTAGTTGCCCCGTAAAAGCCTTTGTTAACGAAGGCAGAGATAGCCGCCCTCTTAAGTCTGTTCTCTGGAGAAAAGTCCTGATCAGTTTTTTCACATTCTACGATGCGTGATTTTATAGATCCCATTCTGCTGTGTTCTGGCTAATCGGTAGTGTAGAATTTTTGGTTGTGGTCTGGTTTAGATGCTTTCATTTCAAAAACGAGCCCGGACAGGTTGTCTAATGCAATTTGTCCGGGATCTTGCAACGAGGGCGCTATACAATGCCAATCGCGTCGAATGCTATTTTTTGAATGGGATTGCCCAGAAGATACTTGCCTGGATTACGCTGTTTTTAAAGTCCGGGTCAATGTTATTTCCTGAGAAGTCTCCTACTTTGGATAGCCCTGCGATATAGCGAGCGCCTACGCCCAGGCCAATGCGTGAGTGATAACCGATACCTGCCCCAACTGACAGATCGAGGTTTTTTGCAAAGTTATTAATTATTTGGTCCGGGATGTCAATGACATCGCGCAGGTAGTGAAACTGAAGTTGAACATCAAAGCCGTCACCGTGATGAACAGCCCGCTTAGTCCGGTAGGGATGGTGCGTTCGCCATTGGTTTTCAACGGCAAATACTACACCGGCATCAGCCCGGTCGATAAGGAAGCATTCATTTACGAATTCGACCCGAACGGCGGTGCCGACAGTTTCAAGAAAGGTATTTCGCTGGACGGCGGAGGGTATATTCAGGTGCAGCTCATCGCTCCGCACCCGACAAAGTAGGCAGGGTTGATGTTAAAAAGGATCGTCCGGGCAGTGGTCCTTTTTAACTATTTTCTGTCTTTCGCTTTCATAGCGGATGGAATTTCTAAATGATCGGGACTAGTTTGTTCCCAATCCGGCGTAGATAAGGAGAGACAAAAGATAATAGGCGCTTTTTTCACTTGCATTAAGAGAGTATGATTATTATCAAAGAGATGACTCAACGAAAATCGTAGCAGTGTATCGTATATGCACTGGTACAGAGCTATCGATGCTACTGTTTCTTTCAGACAGAGATCAATAAACTAGACCAAAAGATTGAAGCGGAGTTTGAAAGATATGCTGCCTTCAAAAACGACCGAGATTCCTCTGACTGAAATGGAAATAAACAAAAGAAGAATGCCCCCCGCTATGAATGTGATCAACTTTATGAAGGTAATTTCAGGATCTGACATTTTGAAAATTTATGGTCTTAGCGAACTGAGCGCGTTATCTATTTTGGGCGAAACTGGCAATGACCGGAGAATGAAATCAAAAGGTGGATAAGTACGCGATTGTTGCTACGGCTAATAAAATAGCGACCATTTACTATAAAATGGTCAGACATAGAATGGAATTTATCCGCGTTGACCAAACTAGATACCAAGCCAAAAGAACCGCAGATAAGATTGCCTACATGGAACGAGAATTGGCAGGCCTCAAAGACAAGATGATGGATTTTACCGATAACAAACAAACTTTGGTTATATAGGAGCTTCCATTTTTGGAAAGGGCACAATGTACAATATGTTGATTTTGTAAAATCGCAATAAAATATAATAATATTTTGCACTTCTTTGTTTTTGTAAAATATAATGGAATGTTTTGCGAGGGATTTTCGGAGAAAACTTGTCTGGTAAGTATTCAGGCAGTAAACGATTCCCGGCATGACTTTACCCATACCAGACAACTCCGCAGACTTCACCCGGGTTTTTCAGCCCGGAACTTTCCGCAGCGACAAGCCCACGATCGAAACGGATGACGAGCGGCTTCTTCGCGAAACCTTCCATGAAGATCCCAGGCTGGGCTGCTCGTTGCTTTTCAGACGGTATTATGTAACGCTCTGCAATCACGCCGCGCGCTTTGTACATTCGCGGGAGACGGCAGAGGACATCGTCTCGGAGTTCTTCGAGATCTTCTGGGAGCAGCGCATTTTCGAACAGCCGATTCATTCGTACCGGTCGTACCTCTACACGGCGATCCGGCATCGTGCGTATAACTATCTCCGTTGGAAAGTGCAGCCGACCGACCCGCTCGAAGCCTTGCATTTCGCACCGGTGGCGCATACGATTGCTCCGGATGACGCCATGCAATACACCGAGCTTTACCTGAAAATCGAAAGCATTATCCAGGAGCTTTCGCCCCAATGCCGCCGCGCTTACCTGCTCAAAAGGGTGGAGGGCAAAAAATACGAGGAGATCGCCGGTGAATTGCAGATTACAACCAAAGCGGTCGAAGGACTGGTAGGTAGGGCCCTGGCCCGCCTGCGCACGGGCTTGAAACAGAGCTGGTTTCTCGCGGCAATGTGCTTTTTGCTTCCCTGACCACCGGCACAGACAACGACACATTCAAAGTTTATTTCAATGGATCAACTGATAACCAGGCAGGCCTTATTCGACTCCTTCGAAGGGAAGGCGACGTCCCTGCAACGAAAGCTGATCGAGCAATGGCTTGAAGACGCCGATCACCAAAGTTACTATTACCGATGTCTGGACGAATGGGAGCGGGGCCACCCGCAATTACGGATCGACCAGCAGCGTGCCCAGCGGCATTACGACTCGTTCCTGAACGGGGAAGCGAAGAGGCCCGTAAGACCACTTACCGCCCCCGAGTCGGAAGAAAAAAAGGGCCGTTCGTTCAGCGCTGCCGCAACCGGTTCGCTCGCGGCAGCGTTGGCATTACTGGTGCTCGGGTTTGTGTTCCGGGCGCAGATCATGTATAAAACCTACGAATCGTCCAAAGCGCATTTTACCAGCATCCTGCTCAGCGACAGTACCGAAGTGACATTGAATTCCAATTCTGTATTAAGAGTGCCCCGGTTCGGCTTTGGCCGGAATGTACGGCAGGTGTGGCTCGACGGCGAGGCGGAGTTCAAGGTTACGCATACCCGCGATGACCTGCGTTTCGAGGTGCTGATGGGCGACGGCTACCGGATAGAAGTGCTGGGCACCGAGTTCAACGCCTTTTCACGGGCGCGCGGCAAACGCGTGTTTTTGACCAAAGGCAAAGTGAAACTCAACCTGCCTGAGGGCAAGCCCGTGTACCTGGCACCAGGCAACTACTTTATGACCGAGCATAAAGGCACGTTCAAAGTGGTGACCCCCGCAGAACCCCTGTCCATTACAGCCTGGAAAGAGCAAACCTTCTATTTTGAAGACACCCGCCTGACCGAAGTCGTCGAGCAGATCAACGAGCGGTTTGCGGTCCGGATCAGGATCCAAGACAAGCGCCTCGGCGAGCTGACCATCGGTGGAATTTACCAGGCCAGGGATGCCGACGCCCTGCTCGAAACCCTTTCGGCCATGTTTGAAATGGAAATTGACCGCACTAGCGACGAAATAGAACTGCGTATTCCCCAAAAACAAGACCTATGAAGATCCCGATTTTACGCACATGCCTGGCCGGCGGGGCCGTACTCGCTGCTCCGACCGTTTTCGCACAGGATATCGCGCTGCTGAGGCCCGCCATGTATCAGCAGGGCCAGCAGGCAGTTTATTCCGTCAAGCTCCGAGGAGTGCTCATCGATTTGGGCAAAAAGCATCACGTGAGCATTCTGTTTGAACCCTCGGCGATACAGGGCATCCAGGTGGCCGCCGGTGCGGAATCCGTGAGGGGCGATCTGGAAACGGAGCTCAAAAGGCTGCTGGCACCCACCGGTCTGGAATATGTGAAGACAGGTAAGAAGACTTATCTGATCCGAAAAAAAGAGCATGAAAAGCCAAACGCGGCGCCCGTGAAGCAGGTGCGTTTTGGCGAGCAACCGGAATCGGAATTTACAGGCCCGCCCGAGCGCAGCCGCACAGCCGACGTGACGGTGAAGGGCCGGGTGACCGACGAAAAGAATGAACCGCTTCCCGGCGTAAGCATCCTGGTGAAGGGCAGCAACCGCGGTGGGGTAACCGACATGGACGGGAATTTCTCACTCGCGGTACCCGAGCGTGATGCCGTGCTGGTATTTTCCTTTATCGGCTATGTTACCAAAGAAATAACGGTAGGCAGCCAGACGACGATCGACGTACGCCTGGATGCCTCGGTGAGCAGCCTGAGCGAGGTAATGGTGGTAGGGTACGGCACGCAGCGAAAAGGGGATATCACCGGTTCGATCGGCTCGCTATCGGCCAAGAACATCCGCGAGGTACAGGTGACTAACTTCGAGAATGCCATTCAAGGGCAGATCGCCGGAGTGCAGGTGCAGGAGCCGAGCGGCGAGCCGGGTGCGGCTACCACCGTGCGCGTACGAGGCCTTGGCTCGGTATCTGCCGGCAATGAGCCGCTGTATGTGATCGACGGTTTTCCGGTAACCAAAAATATGGATCCCGGTATTCAGGGCGACATTTCGCGGCGGACGACGGCTTTTGCATTGCCGCCTTCAAACCCGTTAGGAACGATTAATCCTAACGATATCGAATCGCTGGAAGTGCTCAAAGACGCTTCTGCAGCGGCAATCTATGGTTCCAGAGGTTCCAACGGGGTAATCCTGATCACGACTAAGAATGGTAAACGCAGTTCCAAACCCCAGATCGGTTTCGACGCCTATTTCGGGGTGCAGTCGGTAGCCAAGCGTGTTGAGTTGATGAATGCGGCGGAGCTTACCGCCTACGTAAAGGATACTAAAAACAATGCTTACCTGCAAGATGTAGCCGGTGCCAATATCAACGACAACAATGCAACCCGCTACACGAAAACGACCAACGGGAGCTATTTTATTCCCGACGATTTTGCCAACCCTACCGGCACCGATACCGACTGGCAGGATATTATTTTTAAAACCGCGCCGGTACAAAGCTATAATGCATCGGTGTCCGGCGGGACCGAAACGATGAACTACTATTTCTCAGGCGGCTATTTCAACCAGAAAGGGATTATCGACCGGAGCGGTTTCGAGCGTTACAGTTTTCGCGCCAATATGGAGGTGAACCCGGTGAAAAAGTTGAAGATCGGTTTCGGATTAAGCCCTTCATTTACCAACACCGACCGCTCGCCAGCCGGCGCACCGTACTTTGCCGATCCGCCGGGGATTGTCTATTCCGCGCTAGTAACATCACCCACGGTAACGCCCTATTTGCCCGACGGCAGCATCAACCAGACCGACAACCAGTCGCATTTGCTAACCGAAGACGGCCGGGGCGCCAACATGACCGCCGCCAGTAATCCGCTCGCGATCATCAAATATGTGACCGACGATCTGAAACAGTTCCGGACGTTCGGCAATGCATTTGCAGAATATGAAATCCTGGAAGGGTTGAAATACAAATTATACACCGGTGTCGATGTGAATAGTTATAACCGCTCCTTTTATATGGCACGCGCGTTTCTGAACCGCAATGCGACCACCGGCGACCCGTATGCACAGTCCAATGCGTCGCTGAATTACAACTGGCTGGTCGAAAACACCTTATCGTACGACAAGACGTTCGGCAAGGAACACCATGTTTCGGCGGTGGCGGGTTATAGCGCCCAGAAAGACAGACTGGACGCCAACCAGGTTTACGCGCAGAACCACCCCGACGATCTGTCGCCTTCTATCAGCGGCGGGCAGGTAACGAGCGGTGGGGATAACCGCCAGGAATGGTCGCTGGTTTCGATGCTGGCCAGGATGAATTATGCTTTCCGGGATAAATACCTTCTCACCGCGACGATCCGTTCCGACCGTTCTTCCCGTTTCGGGGCAGGCAACAAGTCGGGCACATTCCCGTCGCTGTCGGTGGGCTGGCGATTGTCGGAAGAAGCTTTTATGAAAAGCGTCAAACCGATCAGCGACCTGAAAATCCGGGCCAGTTGGGGGCAAACCGGAAACTTCCTGATCCCGAACTATGCCGCGATCGGTTTGCTCAGCCCATATAACTACACGTTCAACAATGTGATCGTGAATGGCATCGCGCCTTCGACAATCAGCAACGACCGGCTGACCTGGGAAAAAACAGCCCAGACGGACATAGGACTGGACATGGGCCTTTTCAGAGACCGCCTGTTCATTTCGGCCGATTGGTATCACAAAAAGACGACGGACCTTCTGCTGAATGTGCAAGTGCCTTCCTCTGTTGGCTTTTCGACAGCCTTGCAAAATATCGGGAAAGTAGAGAACAAGGGGATCGAGTTGACAGTCAACAGCCGCAACATCGTGGGTGCATTTACCTGGTCTACCGACTTTAACTTCTCGCGCAACCGGAATGAAGTCCTCCAATTAGGCCCTACCGGCGATCCGATCCTGAGCACAGGCGGTGCTGGCATTCGGCATATCACCCTGATCGGCGCACCCATCGGAAGTTATTACGGCTATGTGGTCGAGGGCATTTACCAGACCCAGGCGGAAATCGATGCCGCGCCCAAAGATGCCCTCGCCCCGGCAGCACGCCCCGGCGACCTGCGTTTCAAAGATGTGAACGGCGATGGTAAAGTGGATGCCGGCGACCGGACGGTGATCGGCAACTACATGCCCGATTTCATGTACGGGATTACCAACCGTTTCAGCTTCAAAGGACTCGACCTGAGCATATTCTTCCAGGGCGTGCAAGGCTCCAAGATCCTGAACCTCACACGCCGCCACCTAGGCAACGGGGAGGCTGCGACCAACTCTTACACGGACTGGACCGAACGCTGGATTTCGCCTGAGAACCCCGGTAACGGCACCATTCCGCGCGCCGACCGCCTTACCGATCTCCACGGGGGCAATAACAGACCTTCATCGTACCAGGTGGAGGATGGCTCTTATTTCCGGTTGCGAAGCATTACGCTTGGCTATACATTTCCTAAAACCATGCTGGGCAAAGTACAGTCGTTGAGGGCTTACGTGTCGGGTACTAACCTCTTTACAAGCACCAAATACATTGGTTATAATCCGGAAGTCAACAACCAGTCGGGCCTGACGGGCGTGCAAGGGGAAGACTACGGTGCGTACCCGCTGTCGCGTAATTTCACATTTGGTTTAAATGTAACATTTTGAAATTCATAGATCCGCGCAATATATGAAACTGAAACACATTCTCGCCGTCCTGACGATCGCTGTCGGTGCGTGGTCGTGCAGCCAGGAATTTACCGATCTGAACCCAGTCACCCAGCGCAACGTCAACGGTTTCTACCTCACCGCCGGCGACATGACGACCGCCATCAATGCGGCTTACAAAGCCCTGCAACTCAACGGCGCCTATAACCAGAGTTACTGGATCATGCAGGAAATGCGCTCGGACAATACCGACCAGGGGCCGGACGGCACCGGCCTGGGCGCGGAACTGACGGTGATCGACAACTTCTCCGAAATCGCCACCAGCGAGCTCATCACCGCCGCCTATACCGATTCGTACCTGGGCATTGCCCGCTGCAACATCGTGCTCGACCGCATCGGCGGCATCGCGATGGATGCCGTCCTGAAAGAGCGTATCCGTGGCGAGGCGCTATTCCTTCGTTCACTGTTTTACTATAACCTCACGGTTTCGTTCGGGCGCATTCCGATGCCGCTGACCGAGCCGAAATCCGTGGCGGAGGGCCTGGCGATGCCGCAAGTGCCTGCCACGCAGGTATACCAGCAGCTGGTCGCCGATTTGCAAACTGCGGAGGCTGCGTTGCCTGTCAGATATGCTGCGGCGGACATCGGTCGGGCTACCAAAGGTGCGGCTGCGGCATTGCTGGGGAAAGTCATGCTGACCGCCGGCGATAAGGCAGGTGCGGCAATCGCGCTGAAAAGGATCGTGGATACCTACGGCTACACGTTGCTGCCCGACTATGCGGGCCTGTGGGGACTTGCCAACAAGAATAATGCTGAATCGATTTTCGAAGTCCAGTTCAAGGGAGGCGGCACTGGTACGGGCAATGCTTTTACGAACGCATTTTCACCGCTCTTGCGGCAAACAACCGGTGCTTACAAGAACCGGCCTACCGTGGGCATGATGAATGCTTTCGAACGGGGCGACGACCGGTTTCTGAAATCGATGGACACCAGCTATGTCAACAGTTCGGGCGTGCTGATCTCGCATTCGCGGAACGACACCCGTTTTATCACCAAATTCGGCAGGGAGAATGCATTCAATGAAAACGATGCTTCCTACAATTTTATGGTACTGCGCTATGCCGACGTGCTGCTGATGCTGGCCGAGGCGCTGGGCGAATCGCCGGAGGCCTATGGTTATATCAACGAGGTGCGTGCTCGGGCGAAGTTAAGTCCCATCAGCGCAGCTTCACCCGGTACATTCGAGGAAAAACTACTGCGTGAGCGGCGGGTGGAACTGGCTTTCGAGAATCACCGCTGGGCCGACCTGCTCCGGTTTGGAAAGGCCGGCGAAGTCATGCAGGGACAGGGTAAAAATGCCCGGTTGCTTTTCCTGATCCCGCAACGTGAACTGGACATCAATTCATCCTATACTCAAAACTAACCAGACTCTTTCCTATACCCTTTTCCTATGACACGCTTTCTATTACGACAAGCGGTGGCAGCGCTGTGCCTTGCCCTGGCTGCGCAAATACCCGCCAGTCAGGCGCAAATGCCGGCCAAACCGACCGCCGCGAAGATCCTGCACGATATGCAGAAATTGAATGTGCTCGGTAATGTGCTCTACATGGCCGCTCACCCGGACGATGAGAATACGACCTTCATCGCCTATATGGCCAACGGTCGCCAGTTCAATACCAGCTACCTGGCGCTTACCCGTGGCGACGGCGGCCAGAATCTGATCGGTACGGAGATTCGCGAGCAGCTGGGGCTGATCCGCACCCAGGAGCTGTTGCAGGCCCGCCGTGTAGATGGCGGCAAGCAGTATTTTTCGCGGGCAAACGATTTTGGCTTTTCCAAAAACCCCGAAGAGGTGTTCACAATATGGGAGCGGGAGAAACTGCTGGCGGATGCCGTTTGGGTGATTCGCAATGTGCGACCCGACGTGATTGTAACCCGCTTTCCGCCCGATGCTCGCGCCGGTCACGGACACCATAGCGCGTCGTCTATCCTGGCCGAAGAAGCATTCGACGCCGCTGCCGACCCAAAACGGTTCCCGGAGCAGTTAAAATTTATACAACCCTGGCAAGCAAAACGGCTGATGTGGAACATTGGCATGTGGGCCGTGCGCAACCGGGAGGAGTTTGTCAAAAATGCACGCAATTATTTGCAGATCGACGTAGGCGGGTACAACGCGCTGCTGGGTAAATCGTACGGCGAAATCTCGGCCGAGAGTCGCAGCATGCATAAAAGCCAAGGTTTCGGATCGATCGGCAGCCGGGGTATTTCGATAGAGTATCTGCAACATACCAAGGGGCCCAAGGCGCAAAAAGACCTTTTTGAAGATATTAATACCACCTGGGGCAGGGTGAAGGGCGGGGACAAGATTCAACCCATGGTAACAGCGCTGATCGCGGCGTACAAACCCGGGAATCCAGACGCTAGCGTGCCTGCATTGCTGAAAATCAGGACGGAGGTCGGTAAGTTGCAGGATCCCTTCTGGAAAAATATCAAGCTGAAAGAGGTCGATGAGCTCATTAAAAACACACTGGGCCTGTACCTGGAAGCTACCGCACCCGACTATTCGTTCACGGCGGGAGAACCCATGCAGGTATCTGTGGAGGCGATCAACCGTTCGGCAGCCGGAGTGATTTTACAAAAGGTGAAATTGCCCTTCGGCGGAGATACCGTGCTCAGCCAGCCGTTGAAAAACAACGAGGGGGCCGACCTGGTGTTTCAAACCAAAATTCCTGTCAGCACGCCTGTTTCACAACCTTACTGGCTTCGGGAGCCGATTGGTTACAAGGGACTTTTTTCGGTCGACGACCAGCACGAGATCGGTAGGGACGAGAATCCGCCGGTGGCGGTGGTCGGCTTCGAGCTGAGCATCGATGGACAGCAACTTAGCTATGAGACGCCGGTTGTCTTCAAAAAGAAAGACCCAGTGGCGGGGGAGGTGTACCAGCCGCTGGTGGTGACGCCGCCGGTGTTTGCAAATATTTTGCAGGATGTGTACATGTTCGAAGATGGGCAAGCCAAGAAAGTGCTCGTGGCTTTGAAAGCCGGGAAAGACGATTGCAAAGGGCAGGCGGCACTACGGTTGCCTGAAGGATGGAAATCGGTGCCGGCCAGCCAACCTTTCGCGATCAGTTCGAAGGGGGCCGAACACGTGGTGGAGTTTATGCTGTACCCACCCGCAGGCTCGCAGGATGTGGAAATGACCGTCTTGGCAGAGGTGGACGGAAAGGATTACGGTAACAGCCTGGCACAGATCACCTACGACCATATCCCGGCACAGGCGTTTTTTCCAAAAGCGACCGCGAGGGCTGTTAGGCTCGATCTGATCAAGAAGGGCAATCATATCGGCTACCTGATGGGCGCGGGCGACCTGATCCCTGTGAGCCTCCGCCAGATCGGTTATCAGGTGACAATCCTCGAAGACAAGGATATTACCCCCGAAAAACTCAGCCATTTCGACGCCATTGTAGCAGGGGTGCGGCTGTACAATACCAATGAGCGCATGAGGCATCATCAGCCGGTGCTGCTGGATTATGTTAAAAATGGAGGCAATCTAATTATCCAGTACAATACTGAAATGGATCTGGTGATGAAGGTTATCGGCCCATATCCCTTTGAACTAACGCGTGACAGGATCACCGTGGAAGGTTCTCAGGTGCGCTTCCTGAAACCGGAAAGCCCGGTCTTGAACAGCCCGAACAAGATCACGGCTGCCGACTTCGAAAACTGGGTGCAGGAGCGGGGCCTGTATTTTCCGCAAAAATGGTCATCTGAATATGAAGCCGTGATTTCTTCCAACGATCCTGACAGTCCGGCGCTGGACGGCGGTATCCTGGTGGCTAAGTACGGGAAGGGTAATTATGTGTATACCAGCTTGTCGTGGTTTCGCGAGCTTCCTGCCGGGGTGCCGGGCGCGTACCGCATCTTTGTCAACTTGTTGTCGCTCGGGAAATAGGGGGAACAGCAATTTCCCGGTTGCGGCCGTCTCGGAAAATCGGTAATTTGATGGCAGCTTTATCACTATTCCTGATCACTATGCAAATTTCAAAACAAGCCGCATTGGCTTACGTCTGTTTGTAAGCGCTCGCATGTTGTCGGCCGCTTGCTTCTGAAATACTCCCGTTTTACTGGACAGCGAACGGATGAAATTAAGTTAAATTGAGCCCCTCCCGGGTTTTCAGATGGTTGAAAGTAAAGTTTCCAGTGTTTGTCGAGGGAGGTCAAGGGTGAAATAGAGTAAAGCCTGTGGTAATACACCAGGCTTTACTTGTTTAAGATTTAAAAACTGGGCTCTCCTTTTTCTGCTGCTGTTTCCGGGGCCTGATTTCAGTTGACGGATTGTCAAGAGCAAGAAATTCAATAGTTTTAAAAAACTGAGTCCGCCTGTCGATATTTGTTGATCACAAATGCTTTCAGCTTATAAATCCTTCTTTAGAGTGTCCTTACTTTTTATGATATCGATACCACAACCTTGCCGATACGTTTACCCTTTTCCAGTCTGCGGTACGCTTCCTTTACCTGATTAAGTGGAAAAACGGTATCAATCACCGGATGCAGATCATTGATCTCGATTGCCCGGTTCATCGCCGCAAAACTTTCTGCACTGCCAACAGCAAGCCCCTGTATTCTGAGGAAGGACATGTTGATGTGATGCTCGTGAATATTAATTGGTAAATCAGCCCCGGAGATAAACCCGGCAGTGCCCACAAATCCATTTTCCTTGACAGAAAGCAAAGATTCTGCGATGGTTTTGGTTCCGGCCATATCAAGGGTAATGTCCACACCTTCTCCATTTGTTAGCGACAATACCTGCGCATGCCACCTGGGGAATTCGTTGTAATTAATCACGGCATACGCACCCAGGGATCTTAACCTTTCCGCTTTTTCGTTTGAACTGGTTGTCGCGATGATTCTTGCCCCGGCTGCTTTCGCAATCTGTAAAGCAAAAAGAACAACTATACGTGGAAAACCAGGCTGCAATCGTGAAGAAATATGCTGGGCCGCTCAGCAGTACCGGCAGCCGCTGATGGTTTTCTCCCATCAGGTAATTGGTCTTGCCAGGGTCAGTAGCCGGGATACCTATTTCAGATATGTCAGGCAGCTAAGCGAGTATGGTTAGATCTGTTACGAACCCTCGTTTAGTCATAAGCAGCCCAGCCTGATCCATCTGGGTCAGGCCCCTCAGGTACCGGATGCCTACCACCGGAAATGGCAGAGGCAATGAGCAGGGTCTGCCGGTACTACTTGGTATTGAAGAACCCGCAGCATTTGTTACGGGTTCTTTAGGCCATCAAAGCGGTGCTGTGCTATTTTACCAGCATCCCTTCCTTGACCTGACTGATGAAGTCGTCGGCTGGCTTGAAGAAAGGAATCTGGTGAGCGGGGATGACGATAGTGGTCTTCTCAGAAATGTTTCTTGCCGTTTTTGCAGCTCTTTGCCTGATGATAAAGCTGCCAAAGCCGCGGAAATAGATGTTTTCTCCCTGACTGAGCGAATCTTTGATGGTTGCAAAAATAGATTTGATGATTTTTTCAACTTCTTCCTTTGGGATGTCGGTCTTTTCAGTTATCTGGTAAACAAGGTCTGCTTTGGTCATTTCTGATGCGTGTTTGTGGTTGTTCGCCGTAAAATTAAGATTTGGGAAGTGAGTCTGAACCCGATCTGGGCTGAAACTGAAATAAACGAGCGATCTTAAATCCCTCTGGGAGAACACTTAAAGCATCTAAGAACGCCGAAATTGTCAATTTGTTCCCTATACGGGATATTTGTAATGAGTCTCCTTAGGAATTGCAGCTACTTCATACTTTAAATTCCATTCTTTAATGTGTTCTAAAATTGGCAAAAAAGCCAAGCCCTTTTCGGACAGCCGATATTCCACCCTTGGCGGTAGTTCCTTGTAAGCCAATCTTTCCAATAAACCGTCTTCTTCTAGCTCTTTCAGCTGTTCGGTCAGTACCTTTCTTGAAATATGCGGCACGATGGCATCTAACTGACCAAAACGCATGGTACGGGTGCCCATTACATTGATAATGATGGGCTTCCATTTATTACCAATCGTGCCAATAGCTCTTGTAAACGGGCAATTTGAATTGCAAAATCTGTCGTCTCTCATATCTGGAAGAATTTGTAGTTACCCATTGGTAACCAAAATAGACTATTATGGTTTCATAAAATAAACTATTGATAGTTCCTTTGCAATACAAATTAAAATAAACCTGATAATGAACAAATTAAAGAACAAAGTAGCAGTTATTACAGGCGGCAATAGCGGCATTGGGTTTGGCATTGCCCAGGAATTCAAAAATGAAGGTGCCGTGGGAGCTATTGTCGGAAGATCCCAGGAAACGCTGGATCGTTCTGTGGCGCAACTGGGGGGGGATTTCATTGGCATCAATGCTGACGTGACAAGCCTTGCGGACCTGGAAAGGGTGTTTAAAGAAACATCGGAGAAATTCGGTAAAATAGACGTGATTGTAGCCAATGCAGGTGGGGCGGTTACAGGAGCAGCATTTGGTTCTGTGGCGGATACCAGCGAAGCAGACTACGACAGGACAATGGATCTGAACCTGAAAAGTGTCTATTTCACTGTTCATAAAGCACTGCCGCATATGAACGATGGTGGTTCTATCATCCTGATCGGCTCGAATGCAGCGCACCGGGCTTACGCCTCATTTTCACTTTATGGTGCTGCCAAAGCGGCTGTGATCCATTTCGCAAAAGGCTTTTCAAATGACCTTTTGCACAGAAAAATCAGAGCAAATGTCATATCTCCGGGCACGACAGACACACCCGTATTCGACAGGTTTGTCCCAGCAGAACAATTGGAAGTTGTTAAAAAATACTGGGCAGAGGTAATGCCGATCGGCAGGATCGGGCAACCCTCTGACATTGGCAAAACAGCGGTTTTCCTGGCCTCCGATGATTCTTCATTCATGCTTGGGGCTGAACTCCTTGTTGACGGCGGACTAAGCTATTTGTCTAAATAATTGACCCAGTACTGACGCGGGTTGATTAACCCGTGCTAATAAAAATAATCTAAATTGAATCAATCAGAAAATAAAGAAGTGAGCTACGCTATTGTCGGTTTTGGAAAGATCGGACGGGCCTTGTCCAAGGCGTTTGTCCGCAAAGGCATCCAAGTATCGCTTGCAACCACACGCAAGCCGGAGAACTTTGCATCCGAGGCGGCCGCGATCGGACCTGCAATCATTCCTACAACGCTGCCAGAAGCCGTAAAGGCGGATGTAATCTTTTTGGCCGTGCGTTTTGAGTCGCACCCGGATGTCGCAAAGGCGCTGCCCAGCTGACAGGGAAAAACCATCGTCGATGTGACCAATGCCTACGGCGTGTCGCCTGAAAAGCTGGGAGGACAGCCTTCTGCGGTAGCCGTTGCCCAGGCCTTCACAGGCTTTAGGCTCGTTAAGGGCTTCAATCATTTGGTTGCTGCCGTCATTGGGCAGGATCCGACCGTTCATGGTGGGAGGAGAATCGTTTTCCTTGCAAGCGACGATGAGGGCGCAGCAACGGAGATTGGTGCGCTTGCGGAAAATCTCGGCTTTTCGGCCATCAAGCTTGGCGGACTTTCAGAAGGTGGACTACTTGTGCAGGCGCGCAGAAATAGCTGGGGTCAACTGATCTTTAAAGACCTGGTGAAGTTCGACTGATGAATTGCTATCGCAAATTTCAATGCGATCCTACCTCTTGAACAGATAGAACCAAAGTTTTGATATTAAATAATGGCAAAGCACTCGCCTAAACAGGAGTTGCCGTTAAACAATAACTAATAGAATAATGAATAAATTAGAAAACAAAGTAGCGGTCGTTTCCGGTGCTTTAAAAGGAATAGGTGCGTCCATCGCAAAACACTTTGCCGCCGAAGGCGCAAAGGTGGTTGTGAATTATGCCTCAAGTAAAGAAGGCGCAGACAATGTGGTAAAGGAAATTACCGACAATGGAGGGATAGCCATTGCGGTACAGGCCGATGTGTCGAAGGAACCCGACGTAATCAGGCTGTTCGAAGAAACTAGGAAGACTTTCGGCACGTTGGATATTTTAGTAAACAACGCGGTCTTTCAGCAATTCTTACCCATTGAGCAGGCATCAGTTGAAGCTTTTCACCAGCATTTCAATGTCAATGTTTTAGGTCCTGTACTTACGATCCAGGCAGCCTTAGAACTGTTTGGCGATAAGGGTGGCAATATCATCAACATCAGTTCGGGTGCAAGCAAATCGCCGATGGCGGGAGTCTCTTTGTATTCTGCAACCAAAGCAGCATTAGATGCCATCACGATTTCTTTGTCAAAAGAACTGGGTGCGAAAAACGTCCGCATCAATTCTATTTTACCTGGCGCTACTCAGACAGAAGGGGCAACCAGCGCGGGCGTCACAGTTGACAGTGAGTATGAAAAAATGTTTATTGCCCATACACCGCTTGGTCGTAGAGGCCAGCCCGAAGATATTGCGAAAGCTGCCGTATTCCTTGCTTCCGATGATGCAGCTTGGATTACGGGCGAGCAAATTTCAGTTTCGGGTGGTATGTACGGTTTCTAAATTCATCATGCAAAGAGGCTACGATACCAAATTATGGTTGACTACAATATTGCGACCTAAGCAGCAAAGGGGGCGATGAAAAGACAGGTAATCTGTCAAGTTCCTGTTTCCTAGTGAAGCAGGGATTTTTTGTTCTGACCGGGGTGTTCAGTATTGTTCGAGGGCGTACATTCAACTTTTGAAGGATAATAAGGTTGATATCAGCATGACCGAGAATGGTGATCCATACGAAAATGCCCTGGCAGAAAGAATGAATCGGACTCTAAGGGATAAAAGTGTCGAAAATTATTATTGGCCTGCCGGATCCAACCTTTGCTTGATTATTCCCCCGCCATTGCCTGTAAAGTGATAAGGTAAGGCTTCAGCCGCTCATCTAGAAAGGTATCAATGAATAGCAGGCACACGAACATTCCGATAAGACCCAAGGAAAAACCCTTTATATATTCCTTGTGGCTACAAGATAAGAGGCTTACCGAAGCCGGCTATCTCATTAGCAAAGGAAAAAAGCCCTCTGATATCTACCTTGATGTGGGCTTTGAGAATTTATCACATTTCTATACATCTTTTAAAAACAAATTCGGTATAACTCCTATCGCTCTTTAGCTGCCAGACGCTGGTTTCCCAATTTGCAGGTACCGTAGCAATACCCAGGAAGGGTGATGAATACAAGGAAGAGATTGAATCCCCTGAACTAATTCGGTTCGATCCGATATTCCATCGGGTAGGTGGTTGGGACTTGTGCGACTGGCGGATATCGGCAGGGTACCGTATTACAGCAATGCGAAGTGGAAAAAGGCCATCAACAGACAAATCGGGCTGAAAATCCTGGTGTCCGTATGTGCAAAGCGGCTGTTATAAAAGCGCTTACTGAATCCGACATAGGCGAAATCTCCGATCGCTCGAAGTAATAGCAGCATTCCGATCGCGGCTATGGCGTAACGGGCGAAGGGTTCAACTGTTGACTGAGCCAACATGCCGGTTCGCGCCAGATTGATTAATGCAAAGAATAGAAAACCGGCGCACAAAATGCCCACTTTTGCTCCGTTAGGTTTAAAAAGCAATCGGTTATTACCATCGGTAGGGATCAATAGGCTACCAAACGAGCCGCCCAACAGCCAGTTCAGATGTATAAGGGCCAGTGAGGTGAAAAACAGTGAATTTAGGATTGCCAGCGCCAGGTATACCATTTTTGGGGAGGAATAGATTGTAAGACTCGGCGACTTGCCACTGCTTGAGCCAAAAACAGCTTTTTTATCGGAAATGCCATGGTCTAAATGATTTCGCAAGGTAAATCCTACTATCGCAGGTAACGGGCGAAAATCTTAATAAAGATAGGTCAAAATCCATTTGGGGTTATTTTCTTCCCCTCCTAATCAGTTTGAGTGCCGCTACGGAACAAAGGGGGTATCTGACCACGGACCCGTTCCGTAAATATTGAGCCTTGGGTCCATGCAATATCCACTTGACGGGCAGCGCGGCTTGTAAACGAACAAATCGTAGCCTATTTGAAGGGGCTTGCTTCCACAAGTAGGAAGTGATGGCGGGTAAACACACGATCCGCCGTTGAGAATATGACGTATTTCTCGAAAAATTTCTGGCAAAAAGAAATTGCCGCATGTTTGCTCAGATTTTGCCCCATAGAGCTGACCGTATTGTGTAATCTTTGTAGGGTCCGAGATCGTATCAGTCTATATACATCGCAGGATCGGTTTCTGGCGAAAGAAGACACAGGAAAACGTGAGGACTACGCAGATGACGTTTGGTAACTAAATCAGTCTCCTGGATTTCCAGGAGATGTGACTTTTGTGAGGCGTCACAGGTTTGCTATATGAGAACATTAGATACTGCTTGCAGGGTATCGGCCGTGGATAGAACCGACGATGACAGACCCGGGCAAGGCATACGTTGAGTAAAAGGATCAATCTCCCGGTGTTTCCGGGAGATTTTGATTTATCGCTCCCATTGTCCTGAAATACTGACCGGGTGTGAGTTCAGCAGGCGTATCATCTGCCGAATGTACGTTCCAATCGTCTCGGAAGGTAGTGGGTTCTTATGAAATATAATCGATCGTCAACCATTAGGTTATTCGCCAGCATGGCAACCAAACCGCGTTGGAGGCTTACTGACCCCTGTTTTACCCTATTACACGCTTTAAAAAATACTTTGTGATGAAGATTGCATTGGTTGATAAACACCCGTTGCTCAGAAGGGGACTTATTGCCGAGCTGACCGCGAATTTTACGGGCATTGATGTAGCCGAATCTGACAAACTTCTCGAGCTACGCGACTTGGACGCGGGTTTCACCGCTGAGATCGTTATCATTGGACTGGAACAGCTCAGTCTTGACAGGCCGGCAGAGCTTATGCAGCTTGTCAGAAGGTTGTATCCTGTTGCGCCGGTGATAATTCTGGACTACATGTTGAATCCGGCAATGGCGCATTTTTTTCTGAGCGAAGGCGTAATGGGCTATGTTGCCAAAGATGCCCCGGTAGCGGAGTTGATGGATTGTATACAGCTTGTATTGAAGGGGAAACGGCATGTCTCCCCGGAAGCGCTGATCTGGATGCTCGGGGAGCTGGAAAACAGGCCATACGGAAACTGGTCAGTTACTCATTTTAAAGGACTGCTCACGCGGCAGGAAATGGAAATTGCCATTTGTATTGCAAACGGCATGCCAGTGCGGTGGATAGCGGATTTTTTTTGCAAAAAGCAGGTTCATATTACGATGATAAAATCGACTATTTTCCGAAAACTTGGCGTTGGCTCGGCACTCCATTTAAAGAAGGTATTGAGCTCGAAGGGTAAATAGGATTTCCGAATGTGCCCATTAACACGTCGGCGTTATCTGGATCAAACTGATTTATTAATGAGAACGCTATGCCCGGTTCGATCGGGTCGGGGGGGGGCGGTCATTGTCAGAATCCAGATCAAGGTAGCTGGATATTTCATCACATAACAGGCCGTTGCCATCGACATCTTTGTAAACATCGGCGATGTAATAGTTGTCTGCGTCCCGGCCGCCTCTTTTGTATGCGCCTCCTCTGATAATGTTAAGGGCGGGCTCTTGTCGTTGGTAAATGCGCTGGATACAAATATTGTTAAACTGTAAAAATCTGTTCCTTCACTGCTTTTCTGACATATTTAATCAACAACAGACCAGCCGAGCGAAACGCTGGCTGGTCTGTATTTTTTAGTTTGTCATCGCTTCATTTGCCGATATTTATTTTGTGGCTGCTGGTTGTGCCATCTTTTGACTTGGCAGTCAAGACGTAGATTCCCGAAGGGAGCCTGCTCACGTCGATCTCTTCGGTTAACTTGGTATTCAGCTTCACGACGGCTTGTCCTTTCATATCATATATGAAAATTCCGCTCAACTGACTTAAATCCGCATTTTTTAACCGGATGGTTGTCGATGCCGGATTGGGATAAGGTGCTATGGTGCCTGCCCATTCCAGTTTCAACGACCGGATAGCACTATATGCGTACGTTGCGTCCTTATCGACCATTCTGAGGCGGTAATAGTTTAAGCCATTAGAGGGTGTAGTATGTGTATAGTTGTATTTTCTAAGGATAGCGCTTTCCCCATTGGATTTTACCTTACCCAGAACCCTCCATATTTTTGCGTCGATACTGTGCTGGACTTCGAAATAGTCGCTATTGGTCTCTTCGGTGGTTGCCCATTGCAGGTTTGCGATGCTGCCTTCTTTGGTGGCCCGGAAGTCGATGAGCGTAACGGGAAGCGAAGTATCCAGTGCCCCAAAGGAGCTCGGATCGTCCGTCCCCACGTTGGTTGTATTGTATCCGCCCGGATTTCCATTGGCCTGATAACCTACTACTGTCCCGTTCGGTCCGGTTGCCGATCCGGATATCCTGAATACAGTATATTCTCCACCGGGAACGGCCTTGTCTTGGAGAAGCGAGATAAAATATACGCCTCCACCCAGGTCGGTAATCTCAGGTGCTGCAAAGTAATTGGTAAACCCGGGTTCAACAGAAACTGTGGGAAGGCCCATGCCCCGTACGGTAATGTTTACCTGGAACTCGGAACCGCCCGGCGGGGGCCAATTCATGTTTCCCACCGAACTGCCTGCGTCGATAGTGAAGGATATTGCCTCGGCGGGGGCAAATGGCGACGCAGTTAAATTATCACCCACGCCTGTTCCCTGGATGATGGAGCCACCCACGTCGGGCTCCTGCGCATAGCTGAATAAGCATGCCAAAGTGGCCATAATTGTCAAGAATGTCTTTTTCATATTGATTGCTGTTTAATGTTTAACCACTATGGCTGGTAGGATATCGATTCCTGGTCGGTGTTATTGGTGTCGGGCGATTCACCGCCTGAACCACTCGGAATGCTGACTGTGAACACATACTTTCCATTGGCGCCGGCGGGGTTGAAGGTTGCCGGTACATTGAACTGGGAATAACTGTTGTTGAGCACTGTGCTTGACACGAACTGATGCTGTATGCCGATTAGTCCGTTGTATGTCCATCCGTTCACTGTCGTGCCGGGCGCAATGCCTATCGACCAGTCTGCTGATCTTCTGATGTTTAGCGTGAGCGTTCCGTCTGTTGGCTTGTTTTTGAGCTCGGTTACGCGGACACGCAGGATAATCGAAGCGCTGCCGATGATACTGCTTGGGATGACCGTGATTGTGGGGGTCAGATCCGGGGCGCATGCGATGGGAGTACTACCGTCGCCAGGTTCGGGTGTGGCCTCGCGGGTGTCCACGTAAGCGCCATACACGTCCACATATTGTTGCAATGCAGTGGCCAGCGAACTGATAGTGATCCTTACCTCATTGAAGGGCTTGGTAGTTTTGAAACCAGGATTATAGAAATCGGTGGGTGTTCCAAACCATTGAACCACAACGGTCAGGTCCACCAATGCGCTGGTCGGGTTGCTTTCCTGAAAGACGCCGTTCAGATAGGTTGAGATGGTGATATTAGGAAATATCGAACCTGAAACCGGGAAGGCGTTTTTCTTGATCGTGAACCCGGCGAAAGTTCCCTTGGGATACACGACGCCAGGCGTAGCAACGGCAAGGGAAACCGTATTGGCCCCACTGACGGCGTTGTGTAGTGTTGCAAAATCAGAGGTGCTGGCACTCACCACATTCCATGGATTTTCTACTCCGTACCCCGCGGCAAGTGCGCCTGTTGTCCCCGTGCGTTCAAAGTTTACCACTGCCGAAGTGTTTTTCCCGCCGGATGTTGAATTGGTAAGGACATAGGTGCTTTGGCAGTCGATGACTTCGGTGCATATCTGGGTGCCGGTTTCGTCCAGGAATGGCTGGAAGACTGCACCGTAAATCCTGATTATACCCAGGTCGACTGCTGCACCGTTGGCAAAGGTAATTTTTACCTCGTCAAACGGAACATGGGCTACAATGCCTATGACCTGTCTTTGGTAGCCTCCTGTGAGCAGTGATGATGTAACACCGCCCATAAGCGCGGTACCTGCACTGTTTTGCACCACCACGCCGTTGTTGAGAAGCTGAATACTTAGCGAGGATAATACACCTGCGTTAAAAAGGCTCGCGCTGCCTATATCGAAGCCCGCGTAGGTACTGGCCGGGTAGGTTTCGGAGGCGTTGGCAATCGCAAAACTTGCGCTTGCGCCGAGGGTTGCACCCAGGGTGATACCTGCATAGCTGCTGGCATCTGTGTCAATGGCACTTTCCGAATTGTTGATCGAGTTCCCAGCAGATGCTACTCCAAAGAATCCGGTTTCTTTTCCGTCGACATATACGGGATAATCGGGATTGGTAACCGTTGTGAGTTGCCGGCAAACCAGCTCCTGAGCCACGCAAAATTTCTTGATAACTGCCGAATAGATCCTGATCGTACCCAGGCTCAATCCCGGCCCTTGCGCGAACGATATGCGTACTCCCGAGAACGGCTGGTTGACAACGAATCCGATAACCTGACGCTGTGTGCCGGTAACGACAGAAGAATTCAGGGATAGCAGCGCACCACTGGCGTTGACGGTTTCCAGGACATCACCCTTTTCGTTGAGTGTTGAAACTGTCACGCCGGATAGCGAGTTTAGGCCTACCAGCTGATTATTGGATATGTCAAAGCCCGCAAATGTTCCCGACGGGTACGTGGGTGTGGCGCCGCCGGTGACTGCCGCGCCATCCTGTACCGCCAATGTTGCTGTAACGGTTGCAGAGCCAACCAAGTTAATGGATGCAAAATTGGTTGCCAAAGCATCGGTGACGTTGTCGGGATTCTCAATATAATTGTTCACGGAAGTTAAATCCGTTACACCGGTATGGCGCCCATCGATAAACGCTGGGAAAGTATTGCGGGTAAGTGCCGTGTTGGTGTTGCAGGCGGGGGCGCCTGTCGAGCAAAATTGCTCGAACACCGCGCCATAGATCCGCGTACCGTAAATCCCGGCGCTAAATGCTGAATTGATCGTTAGCCTGATCTCGTCGAAAGGTTTTCCGGTTTTGAATCCTACCAAGTGACGGCCCGTGCTGACAAAGAACTTGGTCGCAGCCAAGCCCCCACCATCGTCATAGCTTTCCTGGAGTGTTCCATTCAGATAGGTGCTGATCGAATGTCCGATCCCTGCTCCGCCCGATGCCAGGTATACGTCCTCGATTTCAAGTCCGGCAAAGGTGCCGGCCGGATAGCCGCCGGTCTGACGTGATTTGACACCGACATAGTAGCTTGAAATGCCGGTGATCGCCTGTGACATATAGGCGTAGTTGTCCGTATCAACGTCCACCGCATTGTTCGGCGACTCGATGCTGCATTGCAGGCAGCCAATGGCAGAAAGGTTGGTCGTCACATACACCGGGTGGTTCAGATTTGTCCCATCGCCCTGGGTCATTTTAGTCGGCGTGTTACAGGCGAGATCATTGTCGCAAAAGTTGGTAATAACCGGGTAAGAGACTTCAATTGTATTAATCGCACCAAATCCTGGGCTGAGGACAGTGTACTGGATTTCGTTAAAATCTCCCGTTGCCACAGCACCGACGGTGACAGATCCGTCTGAGCTGAGCAGTGAACCCGAGAATAGGGAAGCACCCGTTACAACGGTGACCGGAGCGCCATCTTTGAGCAGCGTCAATGTCGCCAGATTGATCAGGTTGCCTGCAAATGCGGAAGCAGTAGTAAGCCTGATTCCGCCATAGGATCCGGCAGGGAATACGACGGCTTCGTCGCGCAGGGTGATTGTGTAAGCACCGCTGATAAGCACCGTTGTGAAGTTTGCGTGCGTAACGGGGTCGCTATCTTCCAGATTACCGGTTCCAGTCCATAGGCCGAGCCCGGCGGTGCTGGCGTTCAGTCCCGGCCCAACGAGTGGCGTGGGCGTATTGCACGGCTGGGTTCGGGTGTAGCGGCGAAGCTCCACATTCCATACGCGGATTTCGGGGGTTCCTCCCGCAAAGTTACCTGAAAATGAAACCTGGACTTCATCAAAATCAAGATGCGCGTAAAAGCCGATGTTATTATCATATGCCATGGAAGGGGAGGTTTCCTGAATAACCCCGTTCAGATAGGTGGTGATCACCGCATTGAATGAGCTGTTGATTGCTGTCCAAACCCCGGTTCTGCTCAATTTGATGCCAACCCAGTAACCGGTGAAAGGCGTAGTACTGTACGCATTGGTCGCATCCAAGACCCTGATCGATCTGTTGGTAAAGGAAGCTCCAAACGTGCTTCCGACGGAGGTGGATGCATAGTCGGAGAGCGAGCTGTTAACAACGTTTCCAGTACTGGCCCAGGAGCCATTGGTGTTACTTACCGAAACAGGAAATGTGTTTTGTACCCAGGCGGTGTTGGCTTGGGGGACTTGGTTAGCAGGGACGCTGCTGTCCTGCGCGTAAAGCGATACGGAAAACAGTAGTATTGCCAGAAAGCTCGCTGTTATTTTTTCCAGGTACCTTCTTTTATCGCATATCCTATGGGCGATGATGGTAGAATTGTCTTTCATGTAAATTAGATTTAAGTTCTTGTCGATTAAGTGTCATTTCTTTGCTTTTAATTCTGCATAGGCTTCGCTGGTTTGGTTTAACATTCTTATTTATTGGTTTCCTGTGTTGAGTCGTGAAATGATGTTAAAGACGATCTTGGGTATTACGGTTTGGAGTGAGCTGTTTTTCGGGCCGATTGAGTAATGCTCCGGCATCTTTGACCTTCGTTGGCTGGCTGCTTCTACCAGGTATCGTAATGTTGATGGACTGGTAACTTGGCGGCTAAGAGTGAAGTGAGACAAAGATGAATCAACTTGTTGAGGTAGAGGGATTGATAACTTTTCAATGTAGGGCAGGTATCTTATGCGGCCTATTGTGTGGAGGTAAAAGGTTCTCCTGTACTTGATAATTCTGTGTATCCGAGTGAGTTGCGCCAGTGTTTGTTAAGCCTGTTTTGGGGCATTGAGATGTTACAATCCCCGCTAATTCGGCCATTTCCTTCGGGGTATGGGATGTTTTTTTATCAATAATGGCGTAAAATCTTTCTTTGTAGAATTTTTTCTACGAAAGCCGTTTCGGGGAATTCCTAGCTTTGGTCTACCACTATCGGCTTATTACTCTTCATCGTGAAAAACCTCATTCTTGCCCTTAGGGCGAACACCGACAACAGGCTGTTTTGGCTGCTTTTCTCTGTCTTTTTGCTTTTAGTGTCCCGCAGTTTCGGACAGGTATTTCAACGCTTTTCTGTTAGAGAAGGGGCTCCGGTGGCGACAGTTCATGGTATCGCTCAGGACTCGCTGGGATTTATGTGGTTTGCAACCGTTGAGGGATTGGTTCGCTACGATGGCCGCACATTTAAAAAGTATACTCCCAAGAAAGGGTTGGACGGATCAATTGCTTCGCACATCGTCCAGAACGTGATTTGCGATTCGAAGGGGAAAGTCTGGGCTGCAACCGGGCAGGGACTCAGCAGATATGAGCGGGAAACGGATACCTTCACGAATTTTCGATATGACTCAACCGACCATAATTCTTTGAGCAATGACAATGTTTGGGCTGTCATGGAGGATCAAAAGGACGGATACTGGGTGGGGACCGCCAATGGACTTAACCATCTCACTTTTTCAAACGGCAAGCCAACCTTTTCAAGATTTCGTCTTGAAGGGGTGTCGGGCTGGACCAACGTGGTGCGCTGTATTGCCCAGGACCCCAATGGAGTATTGTGGTTGGGCACTTACGATGGATTAGTCCGGATTCAAAAAGATGGAAAAGGAAAGAAGGTCTTCAAGTTCGGCGCGGAAGGGAGGTATCCTTCTAACGATGAATTTATTGCCATTTACGCGGACAAAGATGGAAGTATTTGGTTGGGGTCCAACAGGGGAGGGCTAATCCGGTTCGATACGGGCACCGAAAGCTTTCATCCGATTGAAAAGTTTCATCGTCCCGCCTATAAGTTGCCCAATGTCTCGTCTATCATACCCGATAGCCTGGGAAAGTTCTGGGTAGGCACCTGGTCCGGTTTGTCAAAATTTGACCCGCAGACGCAAAAGTCCGAATGGTTTTATAACGATCCCCAAAACCCGCAAAGTCTTCCCGACGATCTTTTGTATGCACTGTACAGGGACAAGCAGGGAGGCATCTGGACCGGCAGTTACTATGCAGGCATTAGCTATATTCATCCAGCCTCATGCAATTTTAGGTCAAAATCTACTGGCGGTACAACAAGTTTGTCCGTGAATTCATTTGAAGCCGGATGGCTTGGCATTTTTAGAAATGAAGAGATCTGGGGAGTTAATCATGACAGAAGCGCCATTACGTTTCTTGACCAAGCAACGGGAAGGTATTCAAGCACGAAATTGCGACTTCCTTTTGCAGTTAGTTACAACACCTTTCACATTGACGACAGTAAAGTGCTTTGGTGCGGCGGAAATTCCGTGCTTAGCCGATATGATTTAAAAACACAAGAGCGCATTGACTATCAGATCCCTAGCGCTAGCCCGGGGAAATTCTCGATTGGCCTGGTGAATTCCCTTCATCAGGACTACAAGGGGCGTCTTTGGGTTGGAGGTGTTTTTGGATTGAGTTTGTTCAATAGGCAAAAAGGGGCTTTTGAAGAACATTTTATTGGCCAGGACACGGACGGAAACACAGTTTCAAACCGGTACATTCACTGTATCACCGAAGATTCTAAACATAACTTGTGGTTTGGGGGGGCTGACGAAGTCTTTCTATTGAGGGCAGGTGCAGCCAGATTTGAACGTATACTGTGTAAGGGAACACTCAACGACCGTTCGACGGTGTGGCGGATAGCCGAAGACAACTCGGGGCGAATCTGGTTTGCGATGGCGATGAATGGTTTGCATGTTTACGACCCGAAAACCGGGCGGATCGTCAAGGCTTCGAGTCCGGTTGAGAATGTGCTGGATGTGCAGGCGGACGCCGGTGGCTTTTTATGGATCAATAATGCGGCCAGGCTCGTTAGATATCACCCTGATAGACATACCATTCAGTACTATGATGCCCAGGACGGGCTGCCAGACCAGGCAGTGTTGCGGGCAGCAACCTCGATTCGGGATTCCAAAGGGGTATTGTTTTTTAGCACCAATAAGGAGGTGTTTTCTTTTGATCCCGGCAAAATCAGCTTGAATAGGTCGCCTTCGCGCATCGTGATCACAGCTGTCAAGGTCTTCGGCCGTGAGATAACAGCTTTGAATGACCAAGGTATTTTAAGCAAAGGCGAAAACCGCTATAAGAACCTGGTATTTGAATACGACCAGGATGTTTTTTCTCTGGATTTTGCGCTGCTTAGCTATTTCCGCTCTGACAGAAATCGGTATGCCTACAAGTTGGAGGGTTTTGACAAGCAATGGAATCAGGTTGATTATCCGTCGGCAACTTACACCAATCTGGCCCCGGGGATATATACTTTTCTGGTAAAGGCCGCTAACAGCGACGGCTTTTGGCATAATGAACCGTTGCGTATAGGTATAACCGTTTTGCCACCCTGGTGGAAGACATGGTACGCGTATCTTGCTTATGTGCTGACATCAGCCGGGGTTTTGTATGGTATTGCCCGGTTTTTCTGGTTACGTACGTTGTTCAGGAAAGAAAATGAGCTGTACCAGACCAAGCTCGATTTTTTTACTAATATTTCCCATGAAATACGTACTCACCTGACTTTGATCAGCAACCCATTGGAAAAGGCGCTTCGGTCGCTAAGGGCCGACTCGGTGATCCGGGGATTTCTTGATACTGCCAAAAATAACTCCGACCGATTGATGACACTGGTAGAAGAGCTGCTAGACTTTCGTAAAATACAGACCGGGAGCGCCAGATTTAGTTTTGCGGAACACGACCTGACCCGGAATCTGCACCTGGCATTAGCAGCTTTCGAGCATGCGATATCCGATAAACAGATTCATGTGCGCCTGGATTTTCCTGCTTTGCCTGTCCTGGTCTGGATCGACGCCTCTCAAATGCAGAAGGTGTTCTTTAACCTGCTGAGCAATGCGGTTAAGTATACTCCTGAGGGAGGGATAATTACTGTTACGGTTTTGCAGGATGAAGATAAGGTGAGGGTCAGCTTTGCCGATAACGGGCGAGGTATAGCAGCCGAATTTTTGCCACAGTTGTTTAGAAACTTCTTCCAGGTTTATGAAAACGGTACTCAATCGAATACCGGTTACGGTATAGGCCTGGCCCTGGCAAAAGGAATCGTCGACCGCCATCACGGGGAACTATCGGTAACCAGCCGGAAGGCAAGCGGGCTTAATGCCGGCGAAACGATTTTTACGATGATTTTGCCCAAAGGCCGGAAGCATCTGTCATCAGAAGTGCTGGTGGATGCGGCGCCTATCGAGCCGGGGTTGGCAACTATAGCACGAATTACGGCGGAGGGTGCCGAAGTTCATGAAGAGGAGCAGCGCCCTGTGTTGCTTTTGATCGAGGACAATGATGAGCTTCGCGCATTCGAAAGGGAGACATTACGGGGGCAATACCAGATTCTGGAGGCTGACAATGGCCTGGACGGACTCGCGATTGCCCGGCAATATCTGCCGGACCTGGTTGTCTGTGACGTAATGCTTCCCGGTTTAAATGGTCTGGAAGTATGCCGAAAGCTCAAATCGGATATTCTCACAAGTCACATTCCTGTTATTCATCTTTCTGCGAAAGCAACTGCTCCGCAGATATTGGAAGGACTGCAGGCAGGGGCTGATGATTACCTGATCAAGCCATTTAACCTGAATGTGTTTGAAACCAAGATCCGTAACCTTATCAGCGCCAAGCAGGTTCTCAGACACTGGTACAGCCAGTCCGTGCTAATGGAACCAGATCAAGTTTTTGTCAGAAATTTTGACGGTGAATTCGTCATCCGGCTCAAAAACCTGATTTTGGAAAACATATCAGACCCTGGTTTTGGGGTGAAGGAAATGGCGTTTGAAATAGGCACCAGCGTAGCGGCGCTATATCGAAAGCTCCGCGATCTGACCGGTTTGACTGTAAACGATTTTGTGAAGAAGATCCGGATGGCCCGCGCATTGCAGCTATTGGAGTCGGGTCAGTATCATGTAAGCGAGGTGGCGACAATTGTTGGCTATGAAAGCAGCAAATATTTCGGCCGGGAGTTCAAAAAGGTTTATGGCAAAACGCCAAACGAAGTGCGCAGGCGTGGTGCTGATAGCGACCTTCCATGAGATATTGTCTGGAAAGTGAGGTTGGAGGTTTTTGCCCACATTCTGGTAAAAAAACAACCCATGTAATTCATCGAGGACATCGATTTTTGTGGATAGATTATTCTAACGCAAAATTCTAAATCGATTGTTTTATGAAGACGGCCGTTGTTGAAAAGCGCTCAAAGGCGAGAACCGATCTTATCAATGAATTAAATTTTCAGTTTGACCGTACGACTGTATACGCGTTCAGGGATTTGATAAACCTGTATGATGAATTTGCCAACTCACCTCTTGACGTAATTCTTTTGAGTTTGGACGAAATGGATGTGCCGCAGCAAATGGCCAACATTCAATTTGCGACCAAGTGCTGGCCTCTTGCCAAGATCGTTGTTATGAGAGAAACCTTTAACCGCATGATAACTCCGAGGTATTTTAAGACTGGCGCCAGCGGTTATCTACCTGCAAAGAGCGTCGGTGGACAGCTTGGGGAATGCATGAAGGTGGTTAGTGCAGGTATGCGCTACATTCCGACAGAGCTGCTGGTTAAATTGCTGTAGCGTCATTAGATAACAAAGAAATTGCTGACCTTAAAGCTCTTGAATGCTGCGGCAGCAATACAAAACAGACTTCATATTGTTCTTGTAATTTACAAAAAATGGTAAAATCGGATTTGAAAGGCGAAGTTGTGTTGATCGCAGGCGGCGGTAAGAACCTAGGCGGTCTTCTGGCAAGGAATTTAGCAAGTTGAGGGGCAAAACTGGCCATCCATTACAACACAGAGCACAGCAAAGCAGATGCGGTTCAAACGCTGGCAGACGTTACAGATCTTGGGACAAAGGCGACTTAACGCATATTGGCAACATTACCCGCCTTTTTGATCAAACAATTGAGCAGTTTGGCAGAATAGATATGGAATCAACACGGTAGGCAAGGTATTAAAGAAGCCCATTGTGGAAAGGACAGAAGCCGTTACGCCGCCGCATCAATATATGGTATCAGGTAACGTATAATCACACCCGGTGGTCAAGGCGCTAACCGCTTTGTGCAAATTCATCTGCCGCTGGAAGGCCTTCAGTGATTGCCCTGTATCCGAGAATCATAGTTGAGTTCTTTATTAACAAACTACGTAAAATGACCAATTTTCGCATATCCATAGCGAGCAGCATACTGCTGTTCATCACCATTTCAGGCAACGCGCAAACCAAAATCAAGGACTCATCGGTAGCTGGAACTTCATCCCTGGCCCAACCTGGCGCTATATTGGAGCTTGAAAGCAATCAAAGAGCTTTGCTTCTTCCGCGTGTCGAGCTTACCAGCACTACGAGCTGGGCACCCTTGAACGGGCCGGCCCCTGGCGACGGGGGCTACACCGTTTACAACACGAGCTCAACTACCGTTGAGGGAGGTGCCGGCTATCCCGTATTGAACGGAGGTGTGGGGGAGTATTATTGGGATGGGGGCGGTTGGATAGCCAAAAAATACAACGCAGCCTCTGCCTATCAAGAGCCGCTTCAAATACAGAACACCACCACCAAAGCAACCAGCAACACCGATAACGTTTATCAGATGGGCACATTTGCTATCGGCAAAAATGCGGCACAACCTGGAACCGCGCTGGATGTTGAGGGCGCAGTGCATTTTGGTAGTGATCACTCCGGTACTGTCGGTGTAAATTCAGCGGTTTTTGGTGGGCTCAACACAGCAGCAGGAATTAGTTCGGTTGCTTTTGGAACTGGCAATCTGGCGGCCGGCGATTATTCCTTTGTAACAGGCCAGCAAGCTAACAAAGCTTATGGTCAGGGATCAGTTATTTTGGGTGGATTAGCAAGTACAACAGGCATCGAAGGGGACGCGTATTACACCGGTGAAAACTCCGCCATTGTTGGGGGCTCAGGCAACATCGTTACAAGGTCCAGTTCCTTTATTGGCGGAGGAAATGGTAACAAGACAACCAGGGATTTTTCCGGTATCATCGCAGGTGCAAGCACGACGCTTGATGGTGATTATTCAATGGCCTCTGGTTGGCAGCTTGTGTCAAGTGCTAGAAACACATATATGTTTGGAAGATATAATGCCGTGACGGGGGGAGATGCTAATGCACCAAATTTTGCCGATACGGATGCGCTATTGCAGATCGGTAACGGTAATTGGAGCGCAAGGAGAAATGTACTGACTGTTCTCCAGAATGGTCTTACCGCTATCGGAGTCTCAGGAACCGAGGATGCGGCAAAACCAACTGAATTGTTGGATCTGGGTGGCAGAGAAGAAGCAGGTTACGGAGGTTTGAAAATCAGAAACATTAATTCACAAGTCTACACCGGAAACCTGGCGACAGATAAACTCGTCGTAGCTGACGCTAACGGGGTATTGAAAACTGTCAATTCAACCTGGTCATCTTCCATCGTCACAAAAGCGGCCGATTATACACCTTTGGCAACAGATGAAACGATTCTTGTCAATGCCGGGTCAGATGGGACAACCGTAACGCTCCCGGCGGGAGCGGCAGCGGGCAAAAGATACACCGTGAAGAAAATTGACACAACATCCAATGCGGTGACGCTTCATGGAGGGGGTGGCAGTATCGACGGTAGCATTTCTGTGCAAACCAACACGCCATATCAGGGATGGATTGTTCAATCGGACGGCACCAATTGGTTTGTTGTTGGCAGGATGTAGCGCAAAGCCAGGTAATGTAGTTGCAAATCCCTCCTCAGGACTTTAAAACTCTTTAAGCCATCTAAACATGATCAAAATAAAAACGTTGCTAACCACAGGGCTGCTTATCGGTAATATTATCCTTGCAGAACCAGCCGCTGGACAGGCGCCCGGCACTTCATCGGTGTACATGGGCCTGGCCGTCACCGCGGGCGGAATCCAGGCGGACATAAGCGAATCAGTATACCTGGGTCCGGGTACTTACCAGATCGAAGGAACCTGGGAAATTTATGCCAAATATGTTTATGTCAGCCCAGATGCTGTGATCAATGGCAGCGGAACCATCCAGTTTTATAACCCCTCCGAAGCAGGAGGAATAGCTTCGGCCACCTATATCGATGGGAACGATGCGCCGTTCCACGTTAACCTTGAATTGCGTAACGCCGATAATGTGGTCTTGGCAAATATATCTGACCCGGGCTTTGACGACGTCCCGTCCGTCGTCGATAATGCTTCGCTGAACGTTCACAAAGATTTTAATCTGGCCGTCGACAACGGCGATGTGATTATGGGCAAAGTATTTGACGACGGGACAGCAGGAAACACTTTGGCAAGTATTACCGATTTTATCTTTGGCTCAGACAATGCTACCATTACCAATTACGGAGCTAACCGTATGGTAGTTACCAGCAACAGTATACAAGGCCACATGGTGAAGGTTTTGAACGAGGGGCCTAGTATGAGTTTCACCTTCCCGGTAGGTATTGCCGAGGGCGATTATACCCCGGTAACCCTAGGGTACTCAGGCATTGTTACATATCATGTAAGCGTAACAGACTATGCAGCCGCGACTGCTCAGATCGACAGGCCTGAGGAAGGAGTGAACCGTGCGTGGCACATCTATGGCGGTTTTGCGCAGAATATGGTTCTTCAGCACAACAACGCTACCGACGGTACTGCCTACACCGATAGCGATGCATTCATCACCCAGTATCAAGGTGGCGGCGCATGGAGCACTTCAACGGCCACCGATTATGTGTCTGCCGGTATTCATGCGAACCCAATCTTTGCTCAATCAGACATAATAGGCGTAGGAATTCAACTCACAGCGACGGATTATGCCTGGTACACCAAAGTCAGCGACTCGGATAGTCCATTGCCGGTGAGGTTTGTCAGTTTTGACGCCCGCAGAGAAAGCAATGCGGTGAAGTTGGTTTGGGTTACGGCAAGCGAGAGCAACAACAAAGGTTTTGACGTTGAAAGAAGCCGAGAAGGGAGAAATTGGACGCGCATCGGTTCACTTAGCAGCAAGGCGGAAAACGGGAATACGAACCTGAGACAGGAATACAGCTTTTCTGATGAGATGCCCCTTTCCGGCATAAGTTACTATCGTCTTAAGCAAACCGATTTTGACGGCAAATTTCTATACAGCCGCATACGCGAGGTGAGATTCGGCACCCCAAACAATGTCTATCCCAATCCAACATCGGAAAGGGTGAACATTGCCGGGCTTTCGGGTACGGAACAGATCAAGGTATTCAGCCTCGCAGGGAGGGTAGTATTGCAGACCACGGCCAAAGGTACAATAGAGCACATCTCTCTGGACAAGCTTGTCAATGGTATTTACCTGGTACAGATCACAACATCCCAAGGTGTTGTTACTAGCTATAAAGTAGTTAAGAATAACTAGAACGGTAAGGCCTGGGCGAAGTAAGTCTTTCATATCCATTTTTTCAAAATAGCACTATCTGGCATAGGCCAGAATCAGATTTTTTAACTTAAATATTATCAAAAATGGGTCTATTATCATTTATCAAAGAAGTAGGGGAGAAAGTATTCAAAAAAGAAGAAGTGGCTGTTCCCGCAGTCGAAGTGGAGCCTCTGCGCGCGAGCGCTTTGCTGGCCCATGTGAAATCACTGGGGTTGGTATACAACAATCTGGCCGTAAAAGTGTCGGCCGACACGGTGGTCTTGGAGGGAGAAGTGGCAAAACAAGAAGATGCCGAGAAAATTGCGTTGGCAGTAGGAAACGTAGAAGGGGTTCAAACGATCGACGACCGCCTGAAAGTTGCTAATCCGGCTCCTGCGGCAACTTACCATACCGTTAAGGCCGGGGATACACTTTCTAAAATTGCATTAACCGTGTACGGTGACATGCATAAGTACCCTTTGATATTCGAAGCGAACCGCCCGATGCTTTCAGATCCGAATAAAATATATCCAGGCCAGGTACTGCGGATTCCGGTATTGTAAGACACTTTGAGTCAATCGCCGGAGCGTTTGGTACAGGCGCCCGGGTGATCGGCTCATCCACCACTTGAGAAATCAAAGCAAAAAGCTAATCTCAATATTGCATGGATATCTATTTGACCAGTAGCATAAGAAGGGAAGAATTAGTTCAGCAACTAAGTGGAATGGCTGGTCAAGACCCGTCCGTTCCCCCGAAAATGGAACCTGAAAGCCAATTTCTCGTTGAAGGCAGCCCAAAAATGGAAACCATCCGTCCCCGGAACCCGAGCCGGCCTGGTAAAACTCAATGATTTATCGCATTTGAAAAAGCCTGTAAAGTTAGACCTGGTATTGAAAGTGCTCTTATATTTGATTTCGGGCCTCTTGCTGATCATGTGTTGCATCGACGGCAGTGGGCCAAAAGTCAGGGGCCATTCGGGCAGAAAGCACGCAACATCCTGATCAATCTGACGCGGGTGTTGTCAACTCAAAGTGGCGATAGCGTAATAACAGGTCTGGCAAGGAGCGTGAGTTTACCTATCTTTCAAGTTCTTTGAAAGCCAACGCACAGTATCATGCACTTATCTGGAATCAAACGGATTGTATCTATGATTAAAAATCATGTAGCAGACGAGGACGGGAATAGCTTTCCCCGACACAGGGAATTGATCAGTAACTACTTTGAATTAATTGATGTGCACGTATCGAATCTGGTTAATGGATTGGAAACGGAAATGATGGAGCTTAACGACATTGCAAGAAAATTGTGTGTGTCTCATAAGCACCTGATAGCGATCATGAAACAGCTGACAGGACATCATCCATGTCACTTTTATATTCGAAAGATCCTGGAAAAAGCGAACCAGATGTTGCGCGAGACAGATTATTCGGCTGCCGAAATCGCGCGGAAACTAACTTATGACCCGTCTAATTTTACAAAATTTTATAAGAAATATTCCGGAATGACGCCCGGGCAGTACCGACGAAAGAGTCATGCCTCCGAATGAAAATTCCGAAAAGTTCACCATGCCTGCTGTGCGCACGGGCGCTACCTTTGATCCATCATTAAACGAAAAATCAAGCATCATGTCAAAAAGTGATCTCGAAGGCAAAGTGGTACTGATCGCCGGCGGCGGAAAGAACCTGGGCGGTCTGCTGGCTCGTAATCTTGCGAAAAAAGGTGTAGCCAGACTGGCCATCCATTACAACACCGAAAGCGCGCGCCCGCAGGCAGAAGCAACACTTGCCGAGGTGAAAGCCGCCGGAGCGGATGGCTTTCTTTTTCAGGGTGATCTTACCCAGGTTAGCAACATCACCAGATTTTTCGATGAAACCATCGCGAAATTTGGCCGTATCGACATTGCAATCAATACAGTCGGAAAGGTATTGAAAAAGCCATTTGCCGAAACCACAGAGGCAGACTACGACAGCATGGCCGATATTAACTCGAAGGTGGCGTACTTCTTTATCCAGGAAGCGGGAAAGAAGCTCAGTGAAAACGGTAAGATATGTACGATCGTCACCTCGCTGCTGGCCGCTTATACGGGTTTATATTCTACCTATGCGGGACTCAAAGCACCCGTAGAACATTATACGCGGGCTGCCTCCAAAGAGTTTGGCGCAAGGGGAATCTCTGTAACCGCAGTGGCGCCCGGGCCAATGGACACCCCGTTCTTTTACGGTCAGGAAAGTGAGGAAGCGGTAGCCTATCACAAATCCGCGTCTGCCCTGGGCGGTCTGACCGACATCCGCGACATCGCACCCCTGGTTGAGTTCTTGGTAACAGACGGCTGGTGGATTACTGGCCAGACGATTTTTGCTAACGGCGGCTACACCACCCGGTAAGCGCTTAAACAGTAATACGGGCTCCCATGCCAACACAAGCAATGTTGGAGCCCTTTTTTAACACAGCGGGTTAGATTTACGAAGAATTTGAGTGGAATCCAGGAAAATATTTAAATGGAAATGCCCACCAGTAATAAAAGATAAAATACGGTGATATTAAAAACGATCAATGCGCTTTTGATGTTAGGCGCTGTATGCATGGGTTTTAAACAGGGCTACGGCATGCTTACCGGCACAGTCCAGATGCTTGATATGTTCGGCAAATGGGGATTTGGTAGAACTGCTGTTATGATTAACGGCATTGTTACCATGCTTGCCGCACTGTTGATCCTTTATCCGAAGACCTTTTTATGGGGCAATTTTCTGATGGCGGCCGGTATCTTGCTGATCATCTGTTGTCATCTGCTTGGCCGCGACCTAAAAGGCGTAGCGATCGAATTGCCGTTCTTTCTTTTGAACCTGGTGATCATATACCTGCAACATCCCCTCAAAAATTGGCCAAGATGAAGCTTTTATGAATGCATTTTGCGAGTGGTCAGCGGACTCCAATGCAAGATCTAAAAATTGACAAAAGTCAGATTCATATGGATTATTCACAAATCACTAATGATAAAGTAAGGTTGGCCATTCAGGCGTTGCAAGCCGGAGATCAGACCTGGTATTCTTTTTTTACAGAAATGCCGGAGATGACCGATGAGGGCGATAAGATTAATTTCAGACATTTCTTTGCAAAGGCGCTGGGGAATGAGAAATTTCTTACGGTTGACAAAGTTGAAAATAATGGAAAGGATATCTATGGTGATTTCCGGGCCGGAAACCTGGGGAGATTCTACGTGTTTTTTAGATTTCATCAAAATGCGGAAGGAAAGTTCGACCGCCTTGATATCGGACAGGCAAGGTAGTAGGCCCTGGTTGGCGACGATCTGACTTAAATGTGACTATGGATACCATAAAAAAGCTTGCAAATCGGAAATATGAATTGCTGCTAGCGGTATTGTTACAGCATTTATTCATTGGTATCTTCCTTTCCGACCTTGATTTTTATACCCGAGTTATCTGGCCGGTTAACATGCTTGTATTGGGAATAGGCAGTATTTTCATTTTCAACGGTAGACATAGTTGGGAGCATTGGCTTCGCAACCTGCATTTTATAGTCATCTTATTGCTTCCGATCGGGATCCCGTTTTTCAGGGATGTCGCCTGGTATTTTACACTGCTCAATATCAACTATGTGATATTCTTCTGTTTTCTGTTTGGACAGGTTCTGCGTTTCCTGATCAAACCTGGCTACATTAACACCGACATTATCTCAGCGGCCGCCTGTGGATATTTCCTACTCATTGAAATTTCCGTCTTTTTATTACAGTATTTCGAATACGAGAACCGACAAGCGTTCAAAGGCCTTGATACATCCTCTCCCGCGCATACCTTCATTGATTTAGTGTATTTCTGCTCGATTACCTTTACCAGCATCGGTTTTGGCGATATTACGCCCAATCTGCCTGTAACCAAACTAATAACCGCCTTTATCGGTATCGCCGGGCAATTCTATACGGTCGTACTGGTAGGCATCTTGATTAGCAAATTTTCCTCAGACAATAAATAAACAGATGAACACTGCGAGCCACTATAAACTTCATCATTTCATCCCCTGGACCCGGACGAAGATTTACAAAATGCTGCTGATAAGCAGCGTTCCGACCACGTTGTTTTATTTTATGGATTGGAAATGGTTGGCCCTTCCCTGGGTGCCGGTGGCATTGCTGGGCACCGCTACCGCATTTATTTCCGGGTTCAAGAATACGCAGACCTACAACCGGAGCTGGGAAGCCAGGCAGATATACGGGGCTATCATCAATAATAGCAGGGCGTTCGGGGTCATGGTCCGGGACTTTGTAAGAACGCAGGATAAAACAGTGGAAGCGGCCGTCCACCGGCAGATCTTTTACCGGCATTTCGCCTGGCTTACCGCGTTGCGCTTCCAACTGCGGGAAATCAAAAGCTGGGAAAACGTAAAAAAACGGAGCTATAACCTGCAATATCTTAAACACTATAAAGTTCCTGAATGGGAAAGCAGCCTGGAGCAGGAGCTGAAAGCCTTTTTGGGCGAAAGTGAACATGATTACATCATGGGTACCAAAAACAGAGCCACACAATTGATCGCGACACAATCGGCGCAGCTAAAAACACTTAACGAGAATGGTACGATCAGAGATTATAACTATGTCGCTTTGCAGAACCTGCTCAAAGAACTGTATGAACAGCAGGGTAAATGCGAGCGCATCAAAAATTTCCCCTATCCTCGCCAGTTTTCCAGCATCAATCTGTACTTTACCAACGCACTTTGTTTGCTGCTTCCCCTGGGTTTTCTGGGCGAACTTTCAAAGCTCACTGAGAAATTGGGCGAAAATATCATCTGGCTGGCTATACCACTCAGCGTCTTGCTGGGATGGGTCTTTTTGGTTTTAGAGCAGATTGGCGAATCAACTGAGAACCCCTTTGAGGGAAACGCCAACGACATACCCATCACCCAGATCAGCCGGAACATAGAAATAGACCTCCGGGAAATGCTTGGTGAAAAGAACCTGCCCGCACCGATTACGGCGATTAATCACATTCTAATGTAACAGAGGCAAAATCTGTTGAGTCCTGGTAACAAAAAGTTTTATTACGGAAATACATTATGAACAATCAACATCTGGATACCGTCCGTCAATGGTATCCTAACGCCCTGACCTCCATTGAGACCATTGACCGCCTGCTGGATACCATCGAAAAACACCTGGATTTAAAACCTGAACAGCTCATGCACGCTGACAGCATGTGCTGCGACGACGTGAACGCTATTCAATATCCTCCCAGAGCTTATCAGATGCTTGGGCCTTTTAAAATGGGTGGGCTGAACGGCTATCCCTTTGCGGGTTTGACCGGCATGAACGCCTTTGCGCATCACGTTCCCGAAAACGGAGCAGTCGTTGTCTTCTATGCGCCCCATATAGGTATTACCAATCAGGGTATTATCGGTGAAATCAGCCGGATTGGGCAAAGGGAAAACTCCGCCTGTTGTGGGGCAGCCAAGGGGGCTCTTGGCAAACTTTTGAGCGACCAGATCATTGAAGGCAATATCAGTTCGCTGGACTTGCAGATGAATACGATCGAGCAGATATTTCTACACCATAAAAAAAGGATAGTGACTGCTCAAAATCAGATATTTGAAGCAACGCAAGTCATGTATGAGGCCATAGATGATCGTATAGAAGTGCTCGTGAAACAAACCCGTTACCCCTGCAAATATGTCATCCTGGTGGGCGCAATTTTCATTAATGGGGATAAGGAAATGGGCTCATTCTGCCAGTATAAAAAGTTCGAGTATATTAACCTTGAAACCGGTGAGCGAAAAAGCCTTATGAAGGAGTACTATCAGTAAAATAAGGGATACAAAATTGGGTGAGGGAGCTTTAATGGCAAACCCGAAGGCGAGTCTGCTCTTTTTGAACCAACGGAGGAACCGAAAACACGACGGGCAAATCAAGCCGAACATCGTTACCATCCGTCGTGGGGTGAAGTTGGATTGGAACTCTAAAAGTTTTGGCTGGAAATAGGGGAAGGTCGGGTGTTCTCCTCTAATCGCAGATGCATTGTTACGTGTTTATTGGTTGGATTTACTTTTTGTAATTGGGTTTACTTGTTGAAAGTCAGTATGTCTATTTGTAGGATTATGAATTGGCTGTCAGCCTTTGTTAAGTCTGTTGCCTGGTTTAATAAATGTTTGGCGGTCCTTCTTTTCCTTATTTTGTGCTGCCGGACAATTCACGCAGAAGGTACGTTGCCTAATCTGGCTTTGCGGCTTGACGGGAAGGATAACAACGTCAGGACGGGTATAGGAATCTTAAGGGGATCATGGACACTAGAAGCCTGGATAAAAGGAGACGACGACCGGTGGAAAGCGCAGGAAGTTGTTTTTGGGGGTGGTGAATACAGTGAACTTAATATTGCGGATTATCTGCCCCTGGTTATCTCCAATGGCCGGTTAAGCAGCCCTAAGGCGAACTTATACTCGGAAGCCGTGCTGGACGGGAACTGGCACCATGTTGCACTTAGCTGTAGTGGGGGTTCGACTTATCTTTTCCTGGATGGAAGGTTGGCAGACAGCGCACGAATCGCTTTTCCCGTTATACCGGGCGCTATAGGCATTCATCAAAGCGAGTCAACTTCATTTGCCGGATTTTTGGATGAGGTCAGAGTGTGGAATGCGGGTATTTCGCCTCTGGTTCTCAATGAATGGTTGGGAAAGCCACTTGGGCCTGCACATCCGCAGTTCGACGCCCTTGTCGCGTACTACAATTTTGATGATGGGATAAACGATATTGCAGTTAACTGGGTGGGCAAAGCAGAACAACCCTATCACCTAAGGAACGGCAGAATCAACTTCCGGGGGAAAGCGCCATTAGCATATGCCATGCCATGCGAGAATCCCAGATTTGTCCGATCTTCCGGACCACAGTCCGTTTTTAATGCTGTGGTGATTGATAATGAATGGGATTCGGATCAAGGAAGCAAGCAGCAGCAAATCCTGAAATTGAGGATTGCCGTCAACGGTGATCAGAAACCGATTGCTTTGAACGGTATAAGCCTGGATTTATCAGCAATGTCTGAGCTGTCTGACATTGAATGCCTTCAGGTATTCTATACAGGAAAATCGCCCCGGTCCGGTATCAGAAGGAAGCTATTTGAATCAAGCGTCCTGCAGAGACACATGGAATTTAGCGACCCTGGTCAGGCCGTCAGCATGGCGGCAGGGGCTAACTATTTTCTTGTAACAGCCGATATCAGCCCAAAGGCAAAGCCAGGCAACATAATTAAGATAGCTGTTCCTTCTCTCGTATTAAGCAATAAAGCTATTGTCCCAACGCCAGCTCAGAGTTCATTGGAAAAGACGGTTACGAGAGGCAGAAAAACCAGTGGGAATATTTTGAAAGTACTGCAATGGAACATCTGGCATGGGGGTGTACATCTCCCGTATAACGGGTTGGACAGAATACTCGATTTGATAATGGTTAGTGGAGCGGATCTTGTTATGATGCAGGAAGCATACGGGTCGCAACGGCAGATTGCGGACTCGCTCAAATATTTCCTGCAGACAGATTCACCGCAGGGTAACCTAGCACTTCTGAGTCGCTATCCAATATCTTCTTTACCTTCATCTGGGACGATGAATTCCAATCCGGCTTACCTGCATCTGGGCGATAAGCAAAGGATATTGGTCAATGCGTGCTGGCTGAGATACGCATATCGACCGGAATATACCTGGTGTTACCCCAACACCGGTCTTGATCCCAGGGAATGGGTTAGGGAGGATTCGGCGTTGGCCCTGAAAGATATCCGTCTTATCCTAGAAAAAGATACCGATCCGCATAGCGATGGGACGGAGTTGGGCACGATTCTGGGAGGAGACTTTAACTCTTGCAGCCACCTGGATTGGACAGCCGCAGCCGCGGGACTTCATCATGGTTACGGTCCGGTCCTGTTTCCAGTTTCCAGATATCTGATTGAAAAAGGTTATCTTGATAGTTTCCGCAAAGTCCATCCGGACGAGATATCCAGGCCGGAAGGTACGTTTGCTCCTATTTACGGACAACTTTTAAATAACAGGATTGATTTTATCTACTACAAGGGGCCGAGTATCAGGGTGATAGATTCAAAAATCCTGAGGACGCCTGCTGAAATCGATGATGTGTGGCCTTCTGATCACGCTGCCGTTCTGACAACCTTTGAAATAAATCCAGTGAAATAAGCCGAAACTGTAACTTTAAAGGTTGACGGTTTTAATGAAGTCTTTTATCATCAGATCTTGAAACGGGCTTTCGCACTATTAGAAATAGGGTGGATTTTGATATTCTTTTGAGTATTCTCCATCGCACGATCGCTTATCTGCGGGCGCCCCCAAGCGATTGGTATCGCGATGCATTACATTCAGCCAGGTAAACTGATGCAAAATGGACGCGGCGGCCCGCTATGTAGAAAGGCTGAACCGGAAATATAGAGAAGACGTGTTAAATGCCTACTTGTTTGAATCGCTAGAACAAGCGGCCGCCGCTGCGGTTCGTATTTTATGAATGGATGGATAACTACAATCGCCTACACCCACTTTTGTTCAGTAGCCAATCTACGGAGTATCGTTGGTAACCGGCGGCATAATTAGATCTTTTGCTATATTTGAATAATAGTGAGCTGTCCGAGAACGATCGGATGTTGACTGAACATTAGCTAAGATATTTTTGAGAGTTGTCGCAACATGCGTCAAGTATGTAGTATCAGGGAGAGTGGCCGTATTATCGCCTTATTTTCAGATAATTGTAAACTTGGTTCGACTCCCTGCATCTCCACTTGAGGGGAAAATAGCAATGTTTCCCCCTTTTTTGTATAAAATGAACTCTTCTAACTGGTTGTTTTTCAATAAATTGCTTTTGAGGATTGAGAGGATGTAAGGTGTTAGATAGCTACCTTTTTCATAGTATAGTCGATTGTCGAACACCATCCGGACGATTTCATGTCCGATATAATTGTTGCAAGTTCGCCCGATCGGCAAGGGTCGCATTCTGTAGTTTAATCCGCTCTGAGCCGGTTGCCATCATTTTTTGACATTGCTTGTTTCACTTAACTTGAACTGATCCTGGATTGGTCTCAGCTTTGCAGAAAGCATCCAGACATCATAGCGAGGCTAACGATGTCCGGATGAGTGCTATCTTTCCCTGTACACCTTGAAACTTCCTTCAATAGGAAATTCGTCTTTCCAAACGCCTTTTTCGGAAAGTGAGGTCTTGAAGCTACCTTCGATGTAGCCCCCCGGTCCGTCCAGACGTGTAATGTTAATGGTGCCGACAGGGAAACTGGCGTCGCATCCGCGGCATGTGTAGGATACGGATTCGAAAACCTTGTTTTCTTTGCCGCGGCCACGGCAAAGTTCAATGCGGTTTTTGGCTGAGATCTTATACTGCCCGACTGAGGCCGGTGCGCCAATATAGATTTCGATGTAGCGGTTACCTGAGTGGTTGCCCCGGATCAACAGTTTGTCGGCTTCTACGCGGATGCAGCCCGTCGCCTCGCAATCGCCCTTATTGATGGATTTTTCACCCATAAACTGAAAGGAAAGTAACTGGTCAATACCCTGCGTCGTTGCTGCAAGGACCATCAGATTTAAAAGTAACTGGAAAATGGTGATAAGCATCATGGCTGTTGAATGGATTAATTATGTGATGGCAAATGTAAATGGTTGCGCCTCCTCCCGGCCGACAGATCGTGCTGGAATGCGATTTTACGTAATCCGGTTGTTGGAAAACGAAGGTGAATTGTCATTGCCTTCAGCATTTGAATTCCGCATGGGCTCGTTAGCCTGGTATTTATGGTGTATTATATTATTGTTATATGCTACCGTTATTTAATTGTTCTTTTCAAGTATTTCAATATTTTTGGAAGATATAAATTGCCCGAAAAATTGAACAGGAAACCATTACCTGATCAGGCAGATGTGCTGGTCAAGGTGAGCTGCGGGGATGAAGTCGCCTTTAGGCAGCTGTACGAACATTATTCAATCGCCGTTTATAGGGTCGCATACCGGTATCTGCGTTCTGTCGGCATGGCTGAAGATATCGTACAGGAGATTTTTCTTGTGATCTGGGATAAGCGCCGGGACTTTAAGGAAATCCGCGCACTTGAAAACTATCTGGTCGTGATGACCAGAAATCTCTGTTTGAAACACATGAAAGAGCTCGCAAAGGAATCGACAGCCTACCTCGAATACCTACAAATGGAGCATGCTGATGAGGCTGACAGTAGCGAAGATTACCAAGCGCTGCTGAACCATGCCATCCAAGCCCTCCCTCCCCAACAAAAACGCGTGATTGAATTGGCCAAAATCCAGGGAATGAGCCATGAAAAGATCGCCAGATTGCTGAACCTGTCGGCTCATACGGTCAACAATCACATTACGGCCGCGCTCAAATCCATTAAGCTTCGCCTGCAACGGTACACCATTGTCCTTGCATACCTGGTAGCATCGTTGCTTCACTGACCGCAAAAAAAACGCGGGCAACTAGTTACTGCGTCACTTTTTATTCTCTTATACATAAACGGGGTTGCCAGCGGATGCCTTTCAGCATTTGCAGGATGAGCAACCCAGCAAAAAAAACATGGACAGCTTTGAGATTTTACTTGGCCGTTATCTTAATCATACTGCTTCAAAAGAAGAGATTGAAGAGCTATTCGAGCTGATTAAAACCGGCTCATATGATGATCTACTTGGGAATAACATCGTTGAAATGCTTCAAAACGAAATGTTGTCGTCGGCGTCACCGCGGGAATTGGAACGGATGGAGGGAGTTTATGATAGCAGGCTCCGGGAGAAGCTGGTGGATGCGAAAGTAAAAGTACTGCGTCTCCATACCTGGCTGGCAGCGGCGGCTATGGTTGCCGGTGTGTTGTTTGGAACCTGGTGGCTGCTCAACGCCCGTCCAGATCAGGAGCGGTTGAGCAGCCGCAAGGAATCTACAAGTGTTTCAGCAGCTGATCAGCACCTTGTCAGGTTCACCGACAAGCAGTTAATCCATCTCCCTGATGGCAGCACGGTTTTGTTGAACCAGGGCAGCGAACTAACCTACGATCAGGAAGACTTCGGAAGGACCGAACGTGGCGTGACGCTTACCGGGGAAGGGTTTTTTGATGTAAAACACGACCCGGCAAAGCCTTTTATCGTGCATACGGGTAAGATCAGAACGACGGTCCTGGGGACCGCATTCAATGTGACTGCTGCTGCCGGCGGGCAGCAGGTCGGCGTTACGGTGACCAGAGGTAGGGTCAAGGTAGGGGATGAGACAAAAACTTACGACGTGATAACCCCCGACCAGCTGATTGTTGTGAATACTGCTACCCGTGAGTTTACTATTGAACATGTGAATGCCAAACTTGTTGCGGGGTGGAAGGACCGGTTCATCATACTGGATAATGTAACCATGAAGGAGGCGGTGGCTGTCCTGGCAGAAAGGTTCGATGTCAGGCTGACGCTCACTAATCCAGACCTGGAAAAATGTCACGTGAGCGCGTCGTTCTTCAATGGAGAGGACGTTGAGCATATTCTGAAAGTAATTGCGGGGGTGAACCAGTTATCCTATGCCGTCCATGTCGATGGCACCATTACACTGGACGGCGGAGCCCCATGCAAGTAAGAACGATACAAACAGAAAGATTATGACGTATATTGATGATAGTTAGATCGTGCACCTACAATCCGATTGGGTTGTAAAGCAAAAGACCCATCCGGATTGCGGCCGGACGGATCGGAGTGCTTGTAAAATCATGTTCCAATCTTAAAAGCAATGCAAAGTATGAAATTTTTTATTACTGAACCTAACGGTTTGGGAAGAGGACACTTATGCGCTCTTTTCCACAACCGCCATCTACTATTCGTAATGCGGGCGAGTTTTTGTTACCTGTTTCTTCTCTTCATGAGCATCGGGCTGCTGACGGCTCGGCCAGCTACCAGTCAGAAGCTTGAAGACATACGTGTTACACTGGAATTGCAAAATGAGAAGCTTACATCGTTGTTTCAAAAAATAGAAAAACAAACGCAACTACGGTTTGCATACAACGAGTATGACATTACCTCTCACAAATCGATAAGCCTGGCCAAAGGAAACTACAAAGTGAGCGAAGCCCTGGACCTGGCATTGCGGGGAATGCCGTTCGCTTACAAACAACTGGATAAAAGCGTTATCATTTACCGTGTTCTACCCAAACAGGAAAGCGGGTCCGTCGAAAACAAGCCCCGTATGGAACAGGATCATGTGTTCAAAATTTCGGGTAAAGTAACGGCTGCGTCCGGCGGGGGAATTCCGGGAGTAAATGTGGTTCTGAAGGGCACAAATATCGGAACGCCCACCGACGTGGATGGCAACTATTCCCTGGAATTGCCGGACGCGGCCGGCACTCTTGTTTTTTCCTATATAGGCTACCTTTCACAGGAAATTCCCGTCCGGGCACAGGCGGTGCTGAATGTCGTGTTGCAGGAAAATAAACAGGTGCTGGACGAAGTGGTCGTGGTGGGTTATGGTACGCAGAAGAAAGGCAGCATGACCGGGGCCGTAGGTACGATCAAAAAGGAAAATCTGGTGAGAAGGCCTGTATCCAACATTCAGCAGGCGTTACAGGGACAACTGCCGGGCCTTACGATCATCGACAATGGAGGGGCACCGGGCAAATCGAATACGACGGTCAGAGTGCGGGGCGTAACGACATTGAGCGACAACAACCCGCTGGTCATTGTCGACGGGATCGAGCAGCGGCTGTCGGATATCAATCCGAATGACATTGAATCGGTATCCGTTCTTAAAGATGCTTCATCGGCAGCTATCTACGGCTCACGCGCCGCCAACGGAGTCATTTTGGTGACTACTGTACAGGGCAGGTCCGGTAAACTGGCTGTGAATTACCACGGGTATTATGCATTACAGCGGGCCAATAACAAGCCGGAGCATATGGGGCTGGAAGCCTTCATGCGCATGTTGAATGTGGGAGCTGTGAATGCGGGGGTGGTGCCCAAATACACCGAGGAATATATCCAGGAATATGTCAAAGCAACGGACAGGTTTAAATATCCATTACCCAACACATGGTTTAACACTCTTTACAGCGTTGCACCCCAGCAAAATCATTCGTTGTCGATCAGCGGGGGGAGCGAAGGCGTGAAATCGCGGCTTAGTCTCCGCTATCAAAACCAGGATGCGATCGTCCCTAATTCCGGCTCCAAAATCAGTGAAATAAGACTGAATACGGATTTTAAACTGTCTTCCAAAATCACCTTAAACACAGACCTGAACTACCGGTATACCCATTTTACTTCGCTGGTTAACGACAACAACCGCTACGAGAATATTTATAACCGCATGTTCCATTCCAGCCAGTGGGCTGTTCCGAAGTACCCGGACGGAACTTATGGATTGAGCGCACAGGGGCACAATCCGTTGATGTATGCGGAAATCGCAGGCACTTCCAAAACGAACGACGATTACATCGTCGGCAATTTTAAGGGAAACTGGGCCATTACCAACGACCTGGTGTTTTCGACGCAGTTTGCGGCGCGGTTCAATAACACCATGACCAAATCGTTCGCCAACAAGTACGAGGTGCGCGATTATTATAATAGGGATATTGTCAGGAAAAATGTCCTGCTGAACTCTCTGAACGAGGAACGGATTTTCGCCCGGGAGACCACGCTTAATAATTTGCTAACCTACTCCAAAGAACTAGGCGCGCATGAATTCAGCGTTTTGGCAGGTTACTCACAGATCCGCAATGTAGGTAACAATGTCAATGCATTTCGTCAGAACTTTTATAACAACAACATTCAGTCGATCAGCCAGGGCGCCAACGACAATACGAAAAACAATGGCGGCGCGGACTACGAGTGGGGACTGCGGTCATTTTTCGGCCGGATCAATTACGCTTATCAGAACAAATATATAATTGAAGTAAACAGCCGGTATGACGGATCGTCACGTTTTATGCAAAACAGGCGATACGGCTATTTTCCTTCGATGTCATTGGGTTGGCGAGCTTCGAATGAAAAATTCTGGGAGAAGTTCGGGACCTATGTCAACGATTTCAAACTGAGAGGCTCATGGGGTAAAAACGGTAACCAGGCCGTTGCGCTTTACAGTTACTTTCCAACGTTGAGCCTCGTCAATTATACTTTTGACGGTGCGCCAGCCTCGGGATATGCCCAGCTCAACCTCGCCGACCCGGAACTCACTTGGGAAACGACGACCCAAACGAATATCGGTCTGGATGCCCAGCTTTTCAGCAATAAAATTTCACTCACTGTGGATTATTACAGGAAGCGAACCGACAAAATCCTGCTGGTGCTGCCGGTTGCGGGCACGCTGGGTTTGAATCCGTCTGCGAGGAATGCGGGGGTGGTCGATAATAACGGCTGGGAGTTCGCCGTGGATGTTCAGAATAAATGGGGCCAGTTTGCGCTGGATGTGAATGCGAATCTGAATATCAATAAAAATAAAGTGGTGAGCCTTGCCGGAACAGGTCCTTACATCAGCGCCGACGAAACCGATCCGATCTTTATCATTGGTGAGGGTTATCCGATCAATTCGCATTGGGGATATGAGACCGATGGATTGTTTCAGACGGAAGATGAAATTGCCGCATATCCTACACTTGTTGCGGGCACCAAACCAGGCGATGTCAAGTATGTCGATTCTAACGGCGATGGCATTATCAATCCCAGCGACAGGAAATACCTGGGCAACAGTTTTCCCAAATACACATTCGGGAATTCTTTCAACTTGTCCTACAAACGCTTTTCTTTGGACCTATTGTTCCAGGGTGCAGCGCAGGTGAAAACGCGCCTGGCCGGTGCATTGGCCGAAATGGGAAACAATGAGGGCTTTACCCACGCTATCTATACCGACAATTACTGGACTCCGGAGCACCGCGACGCCCGTTTTCCGCGGCCGTTGAAGTCGGATCTGAGGAATCTTTCTTCTTCCGACAGAATGATGATTAATGGCTCTTATCTGCGGATGAAAAACATTCAGCTTGTTTACCATTTGCCTGAACGGCTTACAGAAAAGGCTTTCATTCAGCGAATGAACGTCTATGTTTCCGGGACTAACCTGCTCACTTTTTCAAAGCTCAACGAATGGAACCTGGACCCCGAAACAGTCTCGGGAAGAGGAGCAGTTTATCCTCAGACTTCACTCTACACTTTGGGTGTCAACCTTTCCTTTTAAACAAAAAACTTCAAGAAGACCATGCATACATCCTTACGAAATATTGTGGTGACCCTGTTGCTGACAATCGCCTCAGGCTGCGACCGGGATTTGTTGGAAACTATTCCTAACGACCGCTTGCCGGTAGAATTATTCTGGAAAACGGAACAAGATGCTACCATGGCAGCAAATGCCATCTACACCTATCTGGAAGGTCCGGGCATTTTTAGCTGGGACGGGATGACCGATATCGGGCATACCAATCAAAGCTTCCAGACCGAAGCGCTGATAGAAAAGGGGCAGACGGACGCATTGAACACCAAAGTTCTAGCGGAATGGACCAATGCATACAAGGGAATTCGCGCCGCCAACAGCTTTTTTAAGAACATTGGTAGGGTAGAGAATGCTGATCCTGCCAGGGTTAATCAGTTGAAAGGAGAAGTGAAGTTTCTGAGGGCTTATCTGTATTTGAAACTTGCCGGTTTGTATGGAGATGTCCCGCTCATCGCAGATGAAATTACTTTGGATGAAAGCAGGCAGGTCAAGCGGGCTTCGGTCGAGACAGTCTGGGATTTCGTCGTTACCGAGCTGACGGACGCGGCAGGGCTTCTTGCGCCTGCCGCCGGGCAAAAAGGGCGTATCACGAAAGGTGCTGCGCTGGGTTTCAAAGCGAGGGCAATGTTGTATGCAGGCCGCTACAAGGAAGCAGCCGCGGCAGCGAAGGAAGTAATGGATCTCGACGTCTACGGCGTCTATCCTTCGTATGAAAAGTTATTCAGTTACGAAGCCGAGAACAACAAGGAGGTCATTCTTGACAAGCAGTTCATTAAAGACAACTATAACAATAATGTATTCGCTACCATGGCGCCGTACAGTCAGCAGGCCAGTACCAATACGTATGTGCCTACCAAGGCGATGGTAGATGCTTATGCCATGAGCAATGGCAAGGATATAACTGATCCGTCGAGCGGGTTTGATCCTGAAAGCCCCTATCAGAACAGGGATTCCCGGCTAAGATATTCCGTTTTTGTGGCAGGGGAGCGGTTACCGGACGGAAAAACCTATAACCCAATTCCCGGCAGTGGCACAGCCGATGCAGTAGGTTATAGCTATATTACTTCAACCACCGGCTTTACATTGAAAAAGTACATTAACCCCCAGGACCTGGCGCAACCAGCCAATTGCGGGATCAATATTATCCTCATGCGCTACGCGGAGATTTTATTGACCTACGCAGAGGCGAAGATCGAACTGAACGAGCTGGACCAAAGTGTTCTGGACGCGATCAACCTGGTTCGCCAGCGCACCGACGTGAATATGCCCCCAGTGAAAGATTTGGCCTCCCAGCAGACCATGCGGCAGATCGTGCGCAAAGAGCGGTTGGTTGAACTGGCTTTCGAGGGTTTGCGCTATATTGATCTCCGCCGGTGGCGCCTGGCCGAACTGGTTCTCCGCGGCAAGGTATTGGGGATGACCTATGTGGACAACGGGACATTGAAAACCATTGAAGCACCTGCATTCGAAAGGAGCTTTAACAGGAATAGGGATTACTTATGGCCGATCCCGCAGAAGGAACGCGACCTGAATCCTCAACTAACCCAAAACCCCAACTGGTAATCCGAAAAACCTATGCATAGCATTCGAATCAGCCTGATTGTATTATTTCTTTTAGCAAACGGACACATCAAAGCTGCGTTTCTGGCAGTGGATCAGCGCATGCACCACCTGCGCGCGGGTACGGAGCGCGAGTGGGACAGTTTCAAAGGAACATCACAAACGCAGCTCACCATTCATTTCAATGCAAAAGCGAATGCACTGGAAACAACGCTCGGCATCAGACAGGAAGACGTAAAGGCCAGGTGGGCCGTGGTCCTGAATGGCCGGGATCTCGGAACGCTCGACCAGGATGAAAATCCAAGGGTGCGTTACTTACCTGTTCCGCCTGAGATTCTGAAAGCGGCCGGTAACGTGCTGACCATTCAGTGCTTGGATGCGGCGGGAAAGCCGGAGCTCCTGCCGGACGATATTCTGGTAGGGGACATCCAGCTACTCGACTGCCCGGAGCAGCAACTGCTGAAAGAAGCACAGGTGAAGGTGAGCATTTCGGAAAAAGGGTCGAACCGTGCGGTACCTTCGCGCATTACGATTACGACAATGCAAAAAGCGTTGCAGCCCATCCATGTCGAAACGGGTCAGCCTTTGGCAGTGCGGACCGGATGCATTTACTCTGGCAGCGGGCAGGCTTCTTTCAGCCTGCCCGAGGGACGCTATAAGATCTACGCAAGCCGCGGATTCGAGTACGGTGTAGATTCCGTGCTGCTGGAAGTAAAAAAGGGCAAACCGGTAACCCACGCGTTTGTTCTGGCCAGAGAGGTGCCTACACAAGGATGGGTGTCATCGGATACACACATCCATACTTTCACTAACTCTCGCCACGGGGATGCAACCGTGGAGGAGCGGCTGCTGACGATCGCCGGCGAAGGCATTGAACTTCCCGTTTTCACGGATCACAACATCGTGTACGACGCGAAGCCCGTGATCAGGAAGATGGGTCTGGATACGGTCTTTACGCCTGTCACGGGAAACGAGTTTACGACCAGGGTAGGTCATTTCAATGTTTTCCCACTCGTAGACGACGCCACGGCGGCCGATCACCAGGTGAAGGACTGGGCATCGGTTTCACAGGTGCTGGGTACCAGCGCAAAGCAGGTGATCGTTCTGAATCATGGCCGTAATGTCTTCTACAACTTTCAGCCATTTGGCCCGTCGCGGCATATTTCCGTCGCCGGACAAGACCTGCAAGGCTGGAAATTGCCGGCGAATGCAATGGAAGTAATGAATTCGAGCGCGCAGCAAAAGGACATTATGCAGCTGTATCGCGACTGGTTTGGCTTGCTGAACAGAGGTCAGTTTTTAACGCCCGTCGGTTCGAGTGATTCCCACGATGTCATGCGATACCTCGTCGGGCAAGGGAGAACTTATATCCGGTGTGAGGACAGTGTTCCAGCAAAAATCGATGTAGGGGAAGCCATAAGCCAGCTCTTGGAAGGCCGAGTCATGGTAAGTTTCGGGCTCATGGCCGAAGTGAAGGTGAACGGCGCTTATGGTCCCGGCGACATGGCGCCTTCGTCTGGGAAAAATGTGGAAATTGCGGCCCGGGTACTCGGCCCTTCGTGGATCAGGGCGGACCGCGTTTCGCTCTACGCAAACGGGAAGAAGATCCGGGAAGCGCGCATTCAGACGAACGGACAAAACGGAGTGAAATGGGAGGGCAGCTGGACGGTTCCGATTGGTTCGCAGGATACCTATTTCGTGGTCATCGCCGAAGGGCCTGATCCGCTGCATCCATTTTGGATTATCCCTAAACCTTATTCCCGCATGTCCAGTGTCTGGAATCCACAGGTAATCGGCTCTTCGGGTGCCATTTGGGTGGATGCTGACGGTGACTTAAAAAAAACAAGCGCTTATGACTACGCCAGGCGATTGGTTGAAGGTTCCGGGCAAAATATACAACAGCTTTTCAATCAGCTCGGTTCTTTTGACGAAGCTGTGGCTATTCAGGCAGCCTCCATTTTCCAGGAACAAAGTAGGCTCGAAAAAACGATGACCTCGTCGGCTTTCGGCAAAGCATCTCAGGCAGTGAAAGCCGGGTTTGCGCTGTATGCTGATTCGATAGCGCAGTCTGGACAATCGGGGAAATCAGATGGCAGATAATTGTAACTTACTTTTTTTAAAATTTTAAACTGTGCTGAAAAGCAATCCTTTGTGTTTATGAAAAGGTTTATTTACGCCGATTTGGCTTTCTTCTTGATTTTAATTGGAGCTGAGCAAAGTCGCGCTCAAAAATTCACTATTCCTGTTTTTCCGGATACGCAAAATGAAGTGGACGGCAAGCAGGATATGTTTTACAGCCAGGTGAGGTGGATAGCTGACAAGAAAGATTCGCTCAACGTACCCATCGTTTTGCATGTGGGCGATCTGGTTAATTTTGATAACTATGACCATTATGAGATTGCCAGCAAGGGCTACGAAATTTTTGACCGCCACGACATACCGTATGCGATTGCGCTGGGAAATCATGATACCGAGGCCGTAGGGTTTGCGAGCGGCAGTGCCACGCCGGGCAATGTAAACCAGAATTTAAGGAAAACGGGGAAGTTCAACGCTTACTTCCCGGTGCATCGTTTCACCCATCAACGCGCCCGTTACGAAACGGATAAGAGTGATAATGCCTATTACTCATTTAAAGCGGGCGACACCAACTGACTGGTCATTACACTTGAATTCTGTCCAAGGTTGGGTGCGATCAACTGGGCCGCCGACGTTGCCAGGCAATATTTTAATTACAATGTGATCATTCTCACACACTATTACCTGACTACAAAAGGCGAGATCGGCCAGACGAACTCGGGCTATGGAGATTTCAGTCCCCAGGACATTTTTACGAAGTTGGTAAAGCCCAATCCAAATGTACGCTTCGTTTTCAGCGGCCACGTCGCCGACTCTGCGTTGAAAATTGACGAACGGGAGCGAGGTGAAAAGGTGTATCAGATCCTGCAGGATTACCAGGGGCGAGGATGCGGGGGGGCGGCTACATCCGCCTGCTCGATTTCGACATTGAAAAAGGCACTATTTCGGCGTCCATGTATTCACCATTCTACAGGACAACCAAAGAAGATAAATCGAAATTCCAATTGACAGGATGTGATTTCATCAGGCAATCCGAAGATCGTGCCCGCACGAGGCCTTAGCGGAAGGGCAGTTGGGGCAAAGTAAGTGGCCGGTGCTACACCGCAAATCAAGCCCGGCAGGAGCCGGCTTGGGGCATAGAAAAGCTATTCTTAAAGCTGAATGCATATGGTGACGAACCATTTAGCTCCAGATATTCAAGCCGGTGTATAGCTTCTCCGATTGTCGGAAATTCACCTGTGGGGATCCACCACATCGCCATGTACACCTTTCCATACGTGCTGAACCATTCACGCCTTCTTTTTAAGAATTCTGAATGCAGAGAGCGGTACGTGAACTGCTGTAAGGATGGTATGTCACGCCAAACTGAAACATTGGTGATTATAGTAGAGTCATGATACGGGTCTAATCCGGTTGCATTGTTGGTTTCTTCCTTTAATCGCCATACAAACCCCTCGCTTATTTCCGCATAGTCGTTGACTGCATCCAGATTGTCGACGAAATCTTTCATTATTGGGTCATTGATATTGACACCCTTCATTTTAGCTACATTGATCTGCGCTAGTTGATATGGATTCATTGCTACTTAATTATTGGTTACGTTACTTGTGGGACATGGGCGGACAAGCTCTATTTATTTCGAACAATACGAAGGTTAAACCGGTATTCAGGGCTGTTGCTATTACCATAGAAGCTTATTTTATGGGTCTTACCGTTAGCAGTTTCCTGTATGCTGACGGTGTAGCCTTCCTTTGTCCAAAACTCAGCGATTTCACCATCTAGTGGTGGTTGATTTTGAAAGATATAACCCGCAGGCCGGGCGTTAAACCCCGATGCATTCGTTCCCGGAATTGACCGCCAGTTGCTGACCGATACAAGTCTTTTAATCGCTTCCTGGTTTATCGCCTGATTACCCGTAAAGGTGACCCCTTCATGTTGGGCGAGTTCGATATAATCCTGTTTGGTCGGAAGTCTCCAACCTTCGGGCAAAGGTATTGCGATTACTTCCTCGAATGCGTAATACTTACCGTACTCCTGCTTGTCTCCGGTTGCGTTGTAGCTGGCTCCGCCCGGTCCGGAATGGTTTACCGTTGTCCACACCTGATTGCCGATCACAAGAATCGGGTATTGTCGTCCTTCAAATGCCAGGGAATCTTTTGTTTGGGGAAGAGGATCGTTATTCTTATGTTTCTTGCACCCCGTTACAATTACCAGAAGGAGAGCGAAAAAAAACAATTGCCTTATGATGTCATGCTGCTTCATTATTCGATTGGGTTCGTTAATATGGACTCGCCGCGTTAAAACGGGCTTGGATTTATACCGACTCGTACTTGTCCGATTTTTCGTCGTGGTAGCGCAGCCTAATTGCTTGCTTGTTTACTCAGCACGTAATTGAACCCTAAACTGGAAGATAGATTTGATTTCAGGTAGGGAGAGCCTGTCTGCCAGCCTTTGGTCTTACCGTTTAGCGTTATGGCAAGGGCCACATTCCGAGCTATCTTGTACCTGGCATCCAGTTGCAGTGATCCGCCTGTTTGCTTGGCTTCATTGGAAAAACTTTTGGGCTGGTTCCATATTCGCATGACCAAATCTGTTTCCAGGCGTTTTGTCAATTGTTTGTTGTAGAAGCCTAAGTCAAGCCCATAACCTTCGGATTTGAAATTGCTGAATTTGTGGACTCCCAATAGGAGATTCTCATTCCGATATTGCACTGGAAGTGTTAACGAAATGTCGTTTCCAAAGTGGGTTGGAACATACTGCATAAAAAAATTAAAGGACGAATGCCTGCCGAGCGGAATGCGGTTGACGAAAAAAATGGCCGGATTGACAAAGTTAAGCAGTGCTAATTTTTTCTGCTTTGACAAGTACTGCTGTGCTTCAACAGATAAGTCTGAGTAGCCAATCCTTCGGTTCACGCCTTCTCCATTCGGAAACTTATCTCTTTCGGTGTAAGGCTTGTCGGGGCTAAACATGTCGTAAACCCAGGCTGTGAGATCAGCCCCGGCAAAATCGCGCTGCTTTGGGTCAGGGTTTTCGGTTTTTGCGCCCCAAATCTTTACAGAATCCGCCACCGGACTGGCAGAAAATTTAAAATAATCCCAGACATACCAGGCGTTATAGAGGAGGAGCGCATTCTTCGACAAAGTCCGTTTTTTATAAAAATCCTGAACAGAAATTTTTCCGCTCAACAGGACTTCCGACTGCACGCCGACTACGTATGCATAAAGCAACTGGTCAGGGTTGGTGCTTTTAAGCATTGTCAATTCCTGATCACTAATGCCATACACAGTTCCATCCCACCGGTGCCCCAGCCAGTTGCCGTTTTTTGAATCGATTTTATTGACACCCAGCACAGACCGGTGGAATTCTTCGTGTGCCCAAACGCCCAGCGGAATAGGGAGTTCACTTCCATATTTGACAAACCCTGCGCTTAGCAGATACTTCAATCCAATGTTCAGTATTTTCTTTCCGAATGTGTATCCTTCCTGTTCTGGCTTAAAAAGCGCATTTCCCAGCTTGTCAATACCCATATAACCCATTTCATAGATGCCCGCAGAGAACTCCAAAGCCTGGTTCATGGAAGGATAGCGGTAGGGAAGCTCTCTGTTTTGCGGAAGGTCGATGACCGGAACCGAAAGGCGAAGTTGGTAGCGCGTAGAATCCTGGCCGCTTGACCAGTCGATAGAGGCGAAAAATGCAAAAACAAAAACAGTGAATTTTTTCATGGCAATACAGAATTTACTAAAATGATCAATAATGATCTCACATGAGCAAAATTAATCAAAAACTTGATGGCGGGGTAACTTCGTCCTATGATTCATTTGGGAAGTTCGTGAACGGCAATTCCTGTATGGATTTCAAATACATCCGAGCCGGAATTGAAAAAGTAGGGTAAGCAGCGAATATCAGTTCCCAAAAGTGAAAGTCAGAAGCTCAGTCCAGCGCATTAACCAAGGAACTTAGGAAAACTGTGAGGATACGGGATTTACGTTTCACAGATTTGGCGACTTTGATGGAGAATCGGGACCTATTGACCACTTGAATTCGGAAATTGCAGTCATGTTGTTTCGGGCTGAATTGACCAAGCCAAGTGTGTTACTTATTGTAAATTAGCGGTTTAATTGGGGTTGTCGATCTTTGATCAATCTGGCACGGAACAAGGTGGTCATTCCGTCCGAAGTCTCCATGTATTTGGGAAGCCAGGCAGATATACGGTGCTATCATCAGCAGTAGCAGGGCGCTTGGGATCATGGTCCGGGATTTTTCAAGGATAAGGCAGAGGATACGGCCCTTCACCGCAGATCCTTTGTCGGCATTTTGCCTGCTTACCGTGTTGCGCGTTCAACTACGTGAAGTCAAATGCTGGGGAAACGTAAAAAACCGGAGCTATAACCCGGCAGTTCCTGAACAATTAAAAGGTTCCCGAATGGGAAAGCAGCCTAGAACAGGAGCTGAAAGGACTTTTACATGACAACGAATATCAATATATCTTGTCAATCCAAAACCGGGCAACACAGATCATCGCCATGCAATCAGCACAGCTCAAAGTGCTCTATGAACGGGGGGCGATCGTTGATTACAATTATGTTGCTTTGGAGAGCCTGCTAAAAGATATCTATGATCAGCATGGCAAATGTGAATGCATCAAGAACTTTCCTTACCCACCAGTTTTCCAGCATCAACCTGTACTTTACCAATACGTTTTGTTTGCTGCTGCCCCTGGGTTTTCTCTGTGAACTTTCAAAGCTCACAGAGAAGTTAGGGGAAAATATCATCTGGCTGGCTATACCGCTCAGCGCCTTGCTGGGATGGGTAACCTATTAAGTAACAGGATCATTGAAGGAAATATTAACGCACTTGATTTTCAGTTCAATACGATCGAGCAGATTTTCCTGGGGCACAAAGAGAGGATTCTGGCAGCTCCCAATCGGATATCTGAGGCGACCCAGGTGATGTAGGAAGCCATCGATAACCGCGTAGAGGTATCGGTGAAGGAAACTTGGTACCCGTGCAAGTATGTAGTACGGATGAGTGCGATTTTCATTAACGGGGACAAGGAGGTGGGGGCATTCTGTCAATGTAAAAAGTTCGATTATATTAACCCTGAAACTGGTGAGCGAAAGAACCGGCCATGTTCTTTCAGGCGTTTTAAAGCCTTTTCCAAGTTCGCAATCTTCGTTTGTCTGTACTTATCCTCTTCGCAATCGAACGGCGTAAAGGCTTGCCTATATCTGAACATTCGGCCTTTCCAACCTCCACTCTGAACGAGTTCAGTTTCATTGGCGGCTTCCCCGAATTTACGTTTACCCCTGATTGAGCCGCTGCCGTTGGAAAGTTCTGCTATGTCATTCTATATTTAAATGTGATGGGACAAAAATACATAGTCACCAGCGTGCTCATTTTGTTTAAGCGTCAAATTGCTTCGTTTAAAATGTCTGGTGGCCGCGTTACTTTCTGATACTATATCTGTATTTCCCAGTTGGTAAGGCGTTTAGCGAATTTACCCCGGGGGCGATTGGTCATAAAAAATCGCCGGGAGGGGATTTTTGCGAATAGTCAGATCGGGTTGCAAACTCCAACCTTACTGCCCCGCGGATTGCTCACTTTCCTAAACGGAGATAATCTTCTGGATTTATGTGTGGCTGAATTCCCCTTTTTATACTAAGGTTTAGCGTTACCTCGATAATTTTTCAATTTGTTGATTTTCAGTATTTTTCTATCTGTGACCTGTACTGTTTATTAGACGCGGATAAAAAAAAGGAAAAAAAGTTCTATTTATTTCAGGACTTATAGCACTAAGCTGTCTCTTTATTATTGAGGTTGAGCTCAATTTAGCTTCAGTCAAGAATTTCTATAAATATTTTGTATTTCTTGGGACTGCGAGCCAATGATTAATCAAAATACGAAATCATTCCATTCGGGTCCGTCAGGAGCACTCCTCTTGGAAGGAGAAGTTGATCTGTGGACGGCATTTAAACAGGGTGACAGAGAAGCCTTTGGTTTGATGCTGGAACTGTATTACCCGCTACTACTGAATTATGGGTTGAGATTTCACAAGGACCGTGAATTTGTAAAAGATTGCCTGCACGATCTGATCCTCGACCTCTGGAGCCGTAAAGAGAATCTTGATGACGTACGGCTCATCAAAGTATACCTTTTGAAGTCGTTCAGAAGAAAAATTTTACGGGAATCACAGCGGATCAAATGGTTCAGGGAAGCCAATGAAGTGACGGAAGATTACGCATTTGAAGTTCAGTTTGCCATAGAGTCTTATATGATTTCCAATGAGGTGATACATGAAGACCTGAGGAAGCTCCGGGCCAATCTTGAGAAGCTGACAAAACGGCAAAGGGAAGCAATCTATCTTCGTTTTCATCAGGAAATGGAATATGATGATATCGCCGGCATCATGTCGATCAACCAGCATTCAGCCGTAAATCTGGTTTACGAAGCGCTTAAAATGCTACGCAGAAACTGGTTCCTGGTCTCAATATCAGTTCCTTTATTCCTTTTGAATATCGACCTGCGCTCTGTTTTACCCTCACCCTAACTATCGAGCATCCTATGAAAAATTACACCAATTATGAAACGGAAGATTTTGTTCAGGACCTATATTTCAGGAAATGGGTATTAGGCAAACTTACACCGGAAGACAGTTTCTGGCCAATTTGGCAAAGAGCCCATCCTGAACAGTATGAAGTTATTGAGCAGGCAAGGAATCTGATCATTGCATTGAAATGCGACGATCTCGTAACAGACCAGAAGGAGGTCAGGACTGCCATCGATGCAATTCTGGAAGATTCGAAAACATATCCGATGCAATCCTCTGACGGAAGTTGGGTATGGAAAATAGCTGCTTCCCTGTTGCTGGCGACCGGTCTGGGTTTCTGGAGCTTTAACAGAGAAATAATCAGTCGTAGTGGTGCCGGGTCTTATTCGGTCGTAGAGGTAAATAATGATTCCAGGCCGCGCTCCTTCAGATTAAGTGACAATACCCTGGTGACCTTGTTCCCGAACAGTCAGCTGCGTGTGGATACAGGCTTTGGCAAAACCAGGAGAAAAGTTATCCTCACGGGAAAGGCATTCTTCAACGTCGCCCGGAATGTTGACAAACCTTTCTATGTATACGCGGGAGAGGTAGTAACGAAAGTATTGGGTACGAGTTTCACTGTAAAGGCATTTGAGTCGGATGAGAACGTTTCTGTGGCTGTAAGATCAGGTAAGGTTACGGTATTCAAACAAAATTCGAAGGAGCGTACATCGCAATCACTTTCAGAAGAAATGATACTTGTTCCCAATCAGCAGGCGGTATTTGAAAAAAGGGGAGCACGTTTGATCAAAACACTGGTTGAAAGTCCGGTCGTTTTGAACCCGGGTGAGCACGTAGACGTGCTTGAATTCTCGGATACACCTATTCCACAGGTACTGCAGATGCTTGAAGAAGCATATGGGGTCAAAATTGTTTTTGACGAACACCTGCTTGCCCATTGCAATTTTACGGCACGCTTAACCAACGAGCCTTTGTATGAAAAGCTCGGTCTGATCTGTGAAGCGATTCAGGCACGTTACGAAATCGTAGACGGTCAGATCGTAATCTATGCCAGAGATTGTGACTGAAAATCGTTATTTATAGTCTAAAAAACGGTCAGCAATGCCGTTAACACTGCTGACCGGGAAGACATCCCGTTTTGTGACACGCGTTGGGGAACGCGTAAACGAGATCATTTTGCTTAAAACTTCTACCATTCTAAACAAAAACACCTAAACCAGGTAATTCAAATCTATGAAGAAAAATTTACTAATCCTGTCGGTCATGAGGATATCGTTCACACAGATGATAATGGCTGTGATCTTCGCTGGATTAAGCTATGCAACGGATGCCCCTGCTCAGGAACTGCTGGAAAAACCGCTTTCTATCCAGTTGACTGACAAGCCACTGAAATCGGTGTTTTTAGCTATTGAAAATCAGGTCTCGGTGAAATTTGTGTACAGCGCAAGGGCCATCCGGGCCGAAAGGCGGGCGACTGTGGACATCCAGAATCAGCCTTTGAAAACGGTCCTGGAAACGCTTTTGAGGCCGATGAGCATCAATTACCGTGTTGTCAGAAATCAGATTGTACTCAGTCCGCAAGCAACGGAACCCATGCCGCCCGCGCAAATCAAGCCCTCAGAGAATGTGCCTTCGGATGCTTCATCAAATGCTCGTGATCATGCCACTGAAAACACGCTGGTTGGTCGGGTAACCGGCGATAAAGGTGAACCGCTTCCCGGTGTAAGTATTTTGATCAAAGGTACCCAGCAGGGTGCTACTTCGGATGTGGAAGGGAAGTTTACGCTCTCCGTCTTAGATAACCAGGCGGTGCTGGTTTTCTCTTTTGTAGGTTATGTCACACAGGAGGTTATTGTCGGGAACCGGACGAAGATAGAGGTACTCCTGAAGGTGGATGAGAAGATACTCGAGGAAGTGGTAGTCGTAGGGTTTGGAACCCAAAAAAAGCAAAGCGTGGTGGGTTCGATCGTTCAAACCACCAATGAGCAGCTGAAACGGGCGGGTAACGTAACAGACTTGAAGCAGGCGTTAACGGGGCAGTTGCCGGGCCTCACCACCATTACATCAAGCGGCGAACCGGGCGGCACAGCCAACGGGGAAAGCGCGACGCAGATATTCATCCGGGGGCGCAACACCTGGAACGGCGGGCAGCCGCTGATTATGGTCGATGGGGTGGAAAGGGCTATGGAAAATGTCGATGTGAGTGAGGTAGCCACGATTTCTGTCCTTAAAGATGCATCGGCCACAGCCGTTTTTGGGGTGAAGGGTGCCAACGGGGTTATTTTAATTACTACCAAAAGGGGATCAGTATCCAAACCGCAACTTTCGGTTACCTACAATGCAACGGCACTTACCGTATCCAAGCTGCCCGAGAAGCTCGATTCGTACGAAGCTATCATGTTGAGGAACAAAATGATCGAGCGGGAGGGGTTGCTGAGCCCGGTGTCATGGGCAGATTATATTCCTTACGACGTGGCACTTCGATACAAAAGGCCACAGACCACTGAAAACGAACTTCTCTATCCCAACGTTGACTGGCAAAAGGCCATGTTCAAGGATGTATCATGGTCGCACCGTGCCAATATGAATGTTACCGGAGGTACTAAGTTTGTCAAGTACTTCGGGTCGCTTTCTTATCTGAACGAGAGCGACATGTTCAAGAAGTATGATAATCACAAGGGCTATGACCCAAGTTATGGATTCAACCGCTTCAACTTTCGCAGCAACCTTGATTTTCGCTTGACTCCGACAACAAATGTCAGGGTAAATCTTGCGGGCTATTTCAGCCAGAAAAATACAAGCTATTCCTATGCCAACTCTACTTCCGGGACCAATCCCCTGGCCTGGGCTGCGGTATACAGGTTCCCGCCGGATGTAATCCTGCCTCAGTATCCCGACGGCAGTTGGGGACAGAACTACGCCCTGCCTCCGGAGGCACTTCAGAACCCGGTTGCTTTGATATACAACACGGGAGTCTGGCAACGCCGCGAAGTTGCATTGAATTCAGATTTTACAATTGAGCAAAAGCTTGATTTTATTACCAGGGGGCTGAGCGTGACGGGCTCTTTGTTTTATGACAACAGCGTACAGACTGTGGGTGGCATCGGCGATGGTAACCACGTAAGGCCGGAAGGTAACCTTTTGGGGAAAATAGTATATCCTTCGCGCTATACGGGGGGAGACCAGGATCCAAACGAATACACAGAAACCACACCTGTGACAGCCGCCAATGCGTTTGATTGGGTGGTTAGTCCATGGACGGTGAACCCGGAGGAGGTCAATTCCACCTTTACAGGCTATTTACCCATCCGCAGAAGACTGATGTATCAGCTTCAGGCCAACTATGCGAATGATTTTAGAAAGCATCATTTCACGGGACTGGCTTTGTTTAAAAGAGAACAGTTCGCGCAGGGGAGTATGTTTCCAAGCTATCGGGAAGACTGGATTGGCCGGGTCACTTACGACTACGATTCCCGTTATCTGTTCGAATTTAACGGGGCTTACAATGGTTCGGAAAAATTCGGCCCCGGCTATCGTTTCGACTTTTTTCCTTCTTACGCCCTGGGCTGGCTGGTTTCCAATGAGAAATTCTTCAAGGTGGATTGGATCAATCACTTGAAGTTCAGATATAGTGCCGGGACCGTAGGGGACGATGCTGGGGGATCGCGATGGGCATATCAGTCCCAGTATTCCTACGGAGGATCGGGGCTTCTGAATGCGAATCCAAACGAAAAAAGCCCTTATCTATGGTACAAGGAAGCCACTGTCGGAAACCCCAATATTCACTGGGAGAAGGCGCGCAAGATTAACTACGGAGCCGAGTTTGGCGCGCTCAACGATCTGATTACCGTCAATTTCGATTATTTCACCGAAAACAGGACGGATATCGTAATCGGCGGAACTTCCCGGGCAATACCGCCTTATTTCGGGGCAACCCCTCCGGCTGTCAATATCGGACAAGTGAAATCCAAAGGTTACGAAGTGGAGTTGAAGTTGAACAAGCGGTTCGGCTCAGGTCTGACCCTCTTTGGTAATTTCTCCTTTACACATACCGAAAACAATATCCTGAACCGGGATGATCCGGCTTTACAGTTGAGCTATCTGAAACAGGCTGGCTATCAGATAGGGCAGGCCCGGACACAGATTAGTACCGGATTCTATAACACCTGGGACGATGTATTTGCCAGCGTACCGCAGCAGACCAATGATCTCGCAAAGCTTCCCGGTTACTACAACATGCTGGATTTCAACGGGGATGGACTGGTCACCGGAAACGATGATACGGTTCCCTATCAGTACTCGGATGTACCTCAGAACAACTACAATGCAACCATCGGTGCCGGATATAGAGGTTTCAATCTGATGCTGCAGTTTTACGGGGTTAATAACGTGTCAAGAAGCGTGCCGCTGGATAATTTTTATCTCTATCAGAACGTGCTTTTCTCCCATGTAAGGGACCACTGGTCCAAAGACAATCCGGATGCGACTTCCTTTTTGCCGAGATGGAAATCGCAGGGGCAGTTTGTTGGGAATTATTTTCTTTACGACGCTTCCTACGTTCGTCTCAAAACAGCCGAGGTTTCCTACAGTTTCCAGAAACCTGTACTGAGCCGGCTGGGCTTTTCTTCCCTGCGGGTGTTTGTCAATGGGAGCAACCTGATTTTCTGGTCGAAACTTCCGGATGACAGAGAATCGGCAGCCTCCGGAGGAGCTGCGAACCAGGGCGCTTACCCTACTCCGAAACGCTTCAACCTCGGTATTGATTTAACTTTTTAACACACGTATATGATCAAAAGTATATTAAACAGATATAGCAAAGTACTTGTCAGGAGTATCATTCTGTCAGGTTTGGTATTGAATAGCTGCGAAAACTATCTGGATAGATCTCCACAGGCAACTATTACGGACAATGACGTTTTCGGGAGCTTCGTCAGCTTTCAGGGTTATGTAGAAGAAATGTATGACTGCGTCATTGATATACATAAAGTGCTGGGAGGAAACCAGTTTTATAATTTCAGTGCCTCGGATGAACTGCTTACCACCGCACCCATCATTTGGGATGACGGCAACTATTGGAACCAGGGCACCTTCCTTTACGGCGCGAGCCCTGATTTTACTTATAGCGGTAATTTAACCCGGATGCGGGTATGGCCCTTTGCCTGGTACGGCATCAGAAAAGCTAATCTGGGACTGAGCAAGATCGATTTGCTTACTGATGCCACCGATGAGCAAAAGAGCGTGATCAGGGGCCAGCTGTTATTCTTTCGTGGATTTCTGCACTTTGAGCTTATGCGCTACTTCGGTGGGCTTGCTTACGTAGACCAGGTGTTGCCCTCCTCAGAAGAATTCAAGCTACCGAGGCTGAAATATAACGAAACAGCCGAGAAAGTGGCCAGGGATCTTGAGGACGCTGCCGGGCTACTTCCTCTTAAATGGGATGATACACAGGTGGGCAAGGCCACTTTGGGCAACAACGGGCAGCGTGTTACAAAAATCCATGCACTTTCGCTACTGGGCAAAAATCTGCTCTACGCAGCCAGCCCGATGATGAACGAATCTTCCACGGGCAGCAATACCTATGATGTGGACTTAAGCAAGCGTGCGGCAGAAGCTTTTGCCCAGGTCATCAAAATATGTACGGAAACGGGCGTTTACAGGTTGCAGCCATGGACTACCTGGACGGACAATTTCTGGGTATGGTCGCCAAGTAACCGCGACCGGCCGGGAGGAACCGAAGTGATCATGAATCCTACGGTGATCATCCCCAGCTATGTTAGATTTACCACCAATCGTACCAGCAATCCCGTCCAGTACGGAGCAGGGAATAGCCGTGTGGAGGTGCCCACCCATAATTTTACCAAGAACTATGGTATGGCAAACGGTCTGCCGATCCACGATCCGGAATCCGGTTTTAACCCCGCTGATCCCTGGACCGGCCGTGACCCACGCTTTTATGTCGATATCATTTACGACGGCGTCAGGCTGGTCGACAATGCCACTGCCGCAGCTGCCAAGGCAAACGAATTTGCCCAGCTGTCCAACAACGGATTTCATCGTAATGGGACCACTGCCAGTGCAGGGGTTGCTGGTAGCGTAACCGGCTATTTCTACAAAAAATGGACGCCAAGAGGTTGCAATCCGTGGGACAACAGGTGGGGGAGCTTTCAGTCCTATCACCCGATCATGCGGTTGGCGGATGTTTATCTGATGTATGCGGAGGCAGTGGTCAATGGCTATGGTACTGCTGCATCCAAATCCGACGCCATTGCACTTACAGCTATCGACGCGGTAAATGTAATCCGTAACAGAGCCCAGTTGCCCAATCTGACTGTAAAGTATACGGCCTCCAAAGATGCATTCATGAAGCAGATCATACGTGAGCGTGCCGTGGAATTTGCCTTCGAGGGGCATCGTTTCTTCGATCTTCGCCGCTGGAATATTTCCGGAAATCCTGAATACCTGAACAAAACTGCAGTGGACTTCGACCGCGGGGCCGATGGCAAGCCTCTCAATATCAAAGAAAGGGTAGTGGTGACCAGGGTCTTTGAGAAAAAGCACAACTGGCTGCCGTTTCAGCAGAAAGACGTGAAGCTCTATGCCGAGTTTCCACAGAACCCCGGCTGGTAATCCATTGACCTCTTAAAAGCAAACTTACATGAAGAAGATATATAGGTACATAACTTACATGCTACTGCTTTGCCCGCTCATGGTCAAAGCGCAGCAAACGCCCGACGCGAAGATGATCACGATTGAATCGGTCGTGGTCGACGAAAACGGTAAGCCAATCAGCGATGCATTGGTTTACGGGAATGAGGGGACAGCATTGGCAAAAACAGATGCACAAGGTAAATTCATTCTTTTGACCCCGCAGCTGGGAGACTTGCTGATCGAGGCCCCGGGTTATGAATCCAGCGTTTTTGATCCTGAAAATTACAGAAACCTGGCATCGCTGCCGCTGAAAAAATCGCCATTTCTCTACGGCCGGAAAGACTTTGTCAATATCGCTTTCGGCAAAGTGAAAAAAGGTGATCTGGTGAATGCTGTGAGCGTACTGGATCCCGTCGAACTAAGAAAGTTCGACAATACCCAAACGGTCACTTCCGCACTCACCGGAATGATCCCGGGACTGATCGGAAATTCCAATTTACGCGGGATAGGTGCGCCTATGTTCGTCGTGGACGGGCTGCCCCGTGACGTGAGCACACTGAACTTGTCGGAGGTTGAGACCATAACCGTTTTGAAGGATATTAATTCTTCCATTTTGTATGGCAACGATGCGGTGAACGGTGTTGTACTGATCACTACACGCCGCGGCCAGCCATTGAAAAAGCAGGTAAACGCCACTGTGTTTTACGGGATTTCACGTCCGAGCGCACTGCCCGAATATCTTCCTTCCGCCCAATATATGGAACTTTACAATGAGGCCAGGAAAAACGATGGTTTGGCGATCCAGTATGCACCGGAGCTGATAGAGCAGTACAGAAGCGGCAATAAGTATCGCTACCCGAGCATAGATTACTATTCCAGCGAATATCTGAAAAACGTGAGGCCTTTTTCCAGGGCAATGGTAGATTTTTCGGGGGGAAACAATGTGGCTACCTATTATACCAATATGGGCTGGTCACAAACGGGTAGCCTGTATAATTTCGGAGAAGGCAAGTCGCTGAAATCCAATGTATTCAATGTTCGCGGAAATATTGACCTTAAAGTGAACCGCTGGATCAAGACTGCGATGGATGCCGTCGTTGTTCTGAGCAATGCCAACAATCCTGCCGGGGATTATTTCACAAACGCGGCAACGCTCCGCCCCAACTTGTTTTCGCCCCTACTGCCTATCTCGTTAATAGATCCCGAAAACGCCATTTTAAAAGGCCGCAAAAATGATATAAATGACACCTATATCCTGGGTGGCGCGGCCAACTATCTGACAAACCCCATTGCCGCGAGCTATTCGGGAGGGACTAACCTTCGTGTGCAGCGTAATTTTTCATTCAATGATCGAATAGACTTTGACTTAAGCAGATCGGTTCAGGGCCTTGCCTTTCATACCAACCTGAGCTTTGATTACCTGACGCTTTACGATCAGTACATCAGTAATACTTATGCGGTATACACTCCGGTTTGGTCGGCTACTGAAGATAAAATTACAGGCATTACGAAGTTTGGCGAGGATGTACGTACCGGAACGCAAAATGTGGGCAATGCTTCCTATCGTCGCCGGATCGGATTTTACGGAATGTTCGACTATGATCGTACTTTCAATGAAGATCATCATTTCGCAGGATCGCTGCTTGCTTTTGTGACCAATGATAAAGTGCAAAATGACTGGCAGGGAACAAAAAATGCAAACCTGGGCCTGCGCATTGCGTACGGATTCAAAAATAAGTACCTGATTGATTTTAGCAGTGCCTATGTCAATTCGGTGAAACTTCCGGAAGGTAACCGCACGGCATTCTCTCCATCGCTGGGTGTTGCCTGGGTACTGAGTTCTGAGCCGTTTTTGTCATCCGTTTCATTGATAAATTATTTGAAAATACGCCTTTCCGCAGGCTCAATGAATTCCGATAACGGCATTTCCGGAGTTTTCAACTATGATGAGCGTTACGGCGGATCGGGAAGTTACAGCTGGTATGAGGGTACCAGATCACGGGCCGGGGTAATTCCGGTGAATGGCGGGAATCCGGATCTGACGTTTGAAAAGCGTAATGAGATCAATTTTGGAGTGGAAAGCATACTGTTCAAAAACCGCCTGTCGGTCCTTGCAAATGTTTTTGCCAGTGCTTATTCCGATCAAATCACCCGGCCACAGACGCTCTACCCAAACTATTTCAGCACATTTATCCCTTACCGTAACTTCGAGGAAAATACCTATCGTGGTGTAGAACTGGGCCTTTCCTATCGGGAACACTGGGGGGATTTCTCGGTCACGCTGGGTGCCAACATGCTACTGGCCGACTCCAAGGTGAAAAAGAAGGATGAATTGTATGCGATAAGCAGCAGGAACCGGACGGGCCAGCCGGTCGATGCCATGTTTGGTATGGAAGCAGAAGGTTTGTTTGCAAACACTGGGGACATCGAAGAACACGCGCTGCAAGCCTTCGGGACCGTAAAACCAGGCGATATCAAATACAAGGATCAAAATGGTGACGGGATTGTGGATGCCAATGACGAAGTCCGTATAGGGCGCTCGCTGGCTCCTTTTTCGTACGGGCTGAATGTTCGTTTGGTTTATAAAAAATTCAGTCTTTTTGCGCGCGGGAACGGTCGCGCCGGGTCGAACGGAATGCTTACAAACAACTACTTCTGGGTAGACGGGGATGATAAATATTCAGCTTTTATCCTGGACCGGTGGACAGAAGCTACGACTGCTACGGCAACATTGCCCAGGCTGAGTTCCATAGCCAATACAAACAATTACCGGGGTTCGAGCTTCTGGCTCTATCGCGACAATTTCTTTACAGTGGACCGTGTACAGCTGACTTACGAGTTCCCGATCCCTATTTCGAACAAGCTGAAAGTGAAAGGGCTTTCGGTTTTTGCCGACGCGTCAAACCTGGTCATGTTGTCGAAAGTCAGGCATATCAAAGAGTTAAATATAGGTGCCGAGCCACAGTTTCGCTCGTACTCACTGGGCCTTAATGTCTCATTTTAAATAATTTACGGAAGATCATGAGATTATCTATAAATGTATTGTTTTTGGTTTTTGCCGTGATGATGGCGGGTTGCACACTACTGGAACCCGTTGACGACAATCACAGTACCATCGCGCGTATCTACGCGGACCCCGCCTACGCAGAGGGTATCTTGATGAGTGCATATGCCAGGATACCGACTAATAACCTAAGTTTTAACGACGTGGCTACAGATGACGCCGTCAGCAACAACAAGCTCAATGATTACCTTAGAATGGCAACCGGGCAATGGTCGGCACTGTATAATCCCGTCGACCAGTGGAGCAACTGTATTGCAGGGATTCAGACGGTGAACCAGTTTACTACCCTGATCGATACAGTCAATTGGAAAGGTTCTGTGCCCGAGCTCAACTGGCTGTATACTCAGCGGTTTAAAGGAGAGGCTTTTGCGCTCCGGGCGCTTCTTCAGTACCATTTGCTGGTTGGCGTGGCTGGTCCCGGGACGGACGGTCAGATGCTGGGGATACCCTTATTTGATCAGTTCCTGGATGTGAATGCCAATTTCAATATTCCGAGGGCTACCTTTTCGCAATCTGTCGACCGCATTTACGCCGATATCAATGAGGCATTGAAGTACCTCACGATGAATGATTACGTCAATATCGCCAGTGCCGACCAGTTGCCGACGGGGTACGAAAAAGTGGGTGTTACCAATTACAATATTGTTTTCGGGGCGGAGCTCAATCAGCGGATCAGCGCCAGGGTGGTGAAGGCTTTACGGGCAAAAGTAGCGCTTCTGGCAGCCAGTCCGGCTTTTAATACCGACCAGACCAAATGGGTGGAGGCTGCCAATTATGCGGGCGCAGTCCTTGAAGGTATCGGCGGCATTGCGGGTATGGACCCCAAAGGAAATAAATTTTACCTGAAATCACTGGTCGATGCGCTGAACGTGTCTGCTGCGACGCCTAGCGATCAAAAGGAAATTTTGTGGCGCCGGTCGGTGGTCACGACCAATACCCGGGAGGCGGCCAATTTCCCGCCTTCTCTTTTTGGCAAAGGAAATGTAAACCCGACTCAGAACCTGGTAGATGCTTTTCCTGCCCTCAACGGATACCCGATTTCAAGCGCTGAAAGCTTGTATGACCGGACAAGCCCGTACGCAAACCGTGACCCGCGCCTGCGCCAGTATATTGTTTACAACGGAAATACGGTTTCCGGAAACACCATTTTGACGGGAGTAGGCGGCGGCGTGAACGCGAAAGATTCCATCGACGCGTCGACGCGCACGGGTTATTATCTTAAGAAATTGCTCGTGGAAGAGGTCAACCTGAACCCGGTATCGACTACTACGCAAAAGCATTATGAAACGCATATGCGCTATACCGAGCTATTCCTGATCTATGCAGAGGCGGCCAATGAGGCATGGGGTCCTGAGGGAGCCGGAGCCTGGGGTTTTTCTGCCAGAGATGTGATTGCGGCGATACGCGCACGCGCCGGCATTGCCAAAGCTGATCCTTACCTGATTTCTATTAATACCAAAGAAGCTATGAGGGGCCTGATCCGCAACGAACGCAGGCTGGAATTATGCTTCGAAGGATTCCGGTTCTGGGACCTGCGCCGCTGGAAAAGTAACTTGGCGGAGCCGGCCAAAGGAGTCAATATCAATGGAGGAGTTTATACTGTCGTGGATGTGGAGCCGCGCGCTTTCAACAATGACTATATGCATTACGGTCCTGTCCCCCAGACGGAACTTGTTAAGTATCCGGCTATTCTCCAAAACAAAGGATGGTGAGCTTTCCTTGTACCGACGACAATCAAATCATTTTAAATATGAAAAAGGTATCATTCATACTGATCCTGCTGGCGATCGTGACAGGTTGCAAAAATCAGGAAATAGAATTCCCAGACTTTGAATACACAACCGGTTATTTCCCGTATCAATATCCGATCCGTACATTGGTGCTGGGGGATTACATTTATGACAATACAAACGACAATGCCCACAAATTCCTGATTTCGGCGGCAATGGGCGGGGTCTATAAGAACAACCAGGAGCGGGTTTTTACCATTGAAGTCGACAATAGTCTGTGCGATCAGGCCAGATTTGCCTCTACCGGGCAGCCTATGTATGCGCTTCCGGAAAAGTACTATAAGCTGAGTTCCCTCAATCAACTGATCATTCCGGCAGGCCAGTTCAACGGAAGTATTGAAGTACAGCTGTCCGACGATTTTTTCGATGATACACTGGCCAGCAGGCTAGCCTATGTTCTGCCGATTCGCATCAAGGAGGTAGCCAATCTGGACTCGCTGCTCAGAGGCAGGTCCACCATGCCACAACCCGATCCCAGGATCGTAGGAAACTGGGATGTGACTCCCAAGGACTTTACCATGTTTGCCGTCAAATACGTCAATCCATTTCATGGTAACTACTTCCACCGGGGAAAAAGCGTAGTTGATTCGGCGGGGCAAACGCTGGAAACCAATGTGTACCGCCAGCAGTATGTTGAAAAAGATGAGGTTTGGACATTGAATACCAAGAGTAAAAGCCAGGTTACGGTAGACGGCGTGATCCGTTCCACAGGTATTACCGGAAATTTACGCATGCTACTGACTTTCAACGGAGGGAATTGCACGGTCCAGGGCACCGCGGGTACTTCGGGGGTAATCACCGGCACAGGTAAATTCCTGAATGATGCGGATAACTGGGGAAATGAAAAACGTAACGCCATTCATCTGACTTACGAGTTTACCCAGGCAGGTAAAAAATATACAGCCACCGATACATTGGTAGTGCGGGACAGGGGAGTTGTCCTCGAACTTTTCACACCGGTTGTTGCCAGATAAATCTATTCATTTCATCCTGCGGTCCGGATCCCGGTAGTTGTGCGCAACAGGATCGCAGGTCGATGACTTAACAAAACAGAATTATGAAAAAAACATTTTCGGGCCGTCTTCTGGCGGTGACGTTCATTGTGTTGTGTTTATGGTTGCCCACACAGGCCCAGTCGGCTAATAAGTCGATTAAAGTGGGGGCATATTATTATGACGGCTGGGGGGGCAAAAATGCCAAGGCAGACGATCCTTCCCAACCCTGGGCGAAAAATGTACCCCGGCAGGTCACCAAACGAATGCTGGACGAATTTCCCGACCGGGAGCCTGTATGGGGCTGGCGGAATGATTCGCAGGAAATCATGGAGCGGCAGATCGATCTGGCTGCGGACAATGGTATCGAGTTTTTTTTGTTCTGCTGGTATTGGAGGGACACCCAGGGGCCTATCAACCTGGAAGCCATTGCAAAACTCCCCGGCCACGAGAGCATGAACCGCTATCTCAAAGCAAAAAACAAGAACAGGATCAAGTTTGCACTGCTGGTTGCCAATCACCAGGGCGCCGAAATAACCGGGACGGATAATTGGGAGCAGGCAACTGCGCATTGGATGCAGTACTTCAATGATCCGCAATATATGCAGGTAAACGGCAAGCCGCTGGTGGTTATTTTTAATTCGAAAGGTGTTGAAAATGAGTCGCTCACAAAAATGCAGGAAGTGTCCAAACAGGGCGGGCTGCCGCAGGGGCTGACCATCGCCGGATGCGGAAATACCGCGGGTAAGAATTTCGACGTGACCACGCATTATAATGTTGTGCCGGGCTACGCCGGTGGTCATGAAGAACATCAATACGCCGAGCTTGCCGACGCCCAGCGGGCCAAATGGGTGGGGACAAAGGCACAGCCGTATATTCCGACCGTCATCGCGGGCTGGGATAAGCGCCCCTGGGAGGACGCAAGCGGGAACGGCAAAGGCGGAGCCAAGCAGGGATGGTACTACACAGGGCGAACGCCCGGTCAGTTCAAAGATTTTCTTGGGGATGCCGTGCGTTGGATGGACGAACACCCTGACCAGACCGTACCGGAACGCCTGCTGCTAATCTATGCCTGGAATGAACTGGGAGAAGGCGGTTACCTTGTGCCTACCAAGGGAGATCCCAAGGCACTGTATCTGAAAGCGGTGAAAGAAGTAGTGCGCGATCAGAACAAACAAATAAAATAACCCACCGGAACTTGTAAGGACAACTTGATATCAAATGAAATATTTCAGAAAATCACTTCTCGTGCCAATTCTTGGTGTTGCAATTACCTTTCCAGGTTTCGCCCAGAAATTTACCATACCGGTGTTCCCGGATACCCAGAGCGAGGTGGGTGGTAATCACGGCATGTTCAACAGCAGGATCAAATGGGTTGCAGATCACAAAGATTCACTTAGCATTCCCATGGTACTGCATGTGGGCGATCTGGTCAATTTTGATAATTACGATCATTATGAGGTGGCCAGTAAAGGATACGAAGTGTTTGATGCCCATCATATTCCTTATGCCATCGCCCTGGGAAATCATGATACGGAGGCCGTAGGCTTTCACAGTGGCAGTGCTGCTCCCGGTAATGTGAATCAAAATCTGCGGAAGACCCACAAATTCAATTCCTATTTTCCGGTGAGCCGTTTTTCCAATCAGCGGGGAAGATATGAGGCCGACAAAAGTGACAATGCATACTATACTTTTAAAGCAGGCGATACCAACTGGCTGGTGATCAGTCTGGAATTCTGTCCGCGTATGGGCCCTGTTAACTGGGCAGGGGATGTGGTAAAGGAATTTTTCAATTACAATGTGATCATCATTACCCATTATCACCTCACACCCAAAGGCGAAGTTGCCGCGAGCAATGCGGGTTACGGAGATTTCAGCCCTCAAGTTGTATTCGACAGACTGGTGAAAAAATATGCGAATATCCGCTTCGTGCTCAGCGGCCATGTCATGAGTTCGGCATTGAAAACGGACAAGGGTGAAAATGGCAATAACGTATACCAAATTCTCCAGAACTACCAGAATGAAGATCTTGGAGGTGGGTACATCCGGTTGTTGTCTTTCGATATCGACAAAAAGATCGTCGCGGCCAGCATGTATTCCCCTTATTACAAAAAGACAAAAGAAGATACCTCAAAATTTGAAATCGAAGGAATTGATTTCATCAAACAATCCGAAGAAAGATCAAAAACCCGGCCGGTAGCAAAGTAGTCATTTTTAAAATCCACAAGACATGAAATTCCTGAACCACACCTTTTCTTTCTTTTTTACAATTACTTTGCTTCTGTCTGCAGAAAGTGAAACATTAGCCCAAAAGGGTAAGAATAAAATCGGAGCATATTATTTTGACGGATGGAGCGGCACTACTTTTCACATTACCGAAGACCTGAAAACCAACTACACAGACCGTGAACCAGTGTGGGGATGGGTTACCAGCAGTCAGAAAGTTGTGGATGAGCAGATCGTCCTTGCCGCCGATGCAGGTCTTTCTTTTTTCAGCTTTTGCTGGTATCACCGCAATGGTCGCACCGTGGAAGAGCTGCCTGAAAACAGGGCGCTGGCATTTTACAAGTCTTCGAAAAATGTAAAGAAGCTGGAATATTGTTTGTTGGTGGCCAATCACGGCGGATTTGACGTGGGCCCTGAGAACTGGGACAAGCTCACCAGAATGTGGCTCGAAGAGTTTAAAAATCCGCAGTACCTGAAGGTGGACAAGAAACCGCTGCTGATTTTCTTTGAAAGTGCCTCGCTGCTGAAAAATTTCGGGTCGGGGCAAGCTGTGAGCGAAGCATTTGAAAAACTGAGACAAAGCGCCAGGGACGCAGGATTGGCGGGTGCCACAATCGCAGTGTGTGCTGGGTCTCCCGACGGAATTGCAAAGGCAGAAGGGGCTGGGGCAGATGTCATTACGGGATATAATTACCACAGTGTCGGGTTCATCGGCAAGGACCAGGCCATTCCGATAGACACCCTGCACGCGGCCGAGCGGAGACTTTGGACGAACTTAGGGAAGTCTTTGAGGAAACCTTACATTCCCGTGTCGACCATGGGATGGGATCCACGTCCATGGTCCAATGAGAAAAATAAATACAATGAGCGGCCTTATTTTACCGGCTTTTCGGCCAAGTCGGCGGCGGCCTCTGTCAGCGGGATGATCAACTGGATGAATGCGAATCCGAACCTGATGACAGGCGAGCGGATCGGGTTGCTCTACGCCTGGAACGAAAACGGGGAAGGAGCATGGCTTACTCCCGGTAAAACAGGTTTGAACCCTCTGGACGGTGTTAAAGCAGCATTAATGAGAAAAAGCAAGTGAAAGAGGCCTGAAAGCTCAATAAGTATGCCCGCTTCGAACGACCGTTCCAAAGGTATTCGCAGCGGGTGAAAGAGGAAGTATTGAGAATATTTGTATCTATCCGACGAAGCAATATTGTGTAATTTGGCTTCGCCGGATCGATACAGTTATCTCTCCGTCTTGCTGGCTGACAATATCTCGCTCCTTGGTCAAAAGATCGATTCATTCTTCCCTGGAAAGCGAGTTAAGAGCAGTGGTTTACATACCTTAAATTTGTAAACGAAAACTGAGCGGGGCGTCGGGTACCTATATGTTTTTTGAAGCATCAGGACCGATATCCGCGCTGAAAATATGCGTTCGGTTCAGCTATTGTTGCTTCGATAGTTCAGCAATACGACACCACTGGCAAAGATGTGCATCTTTGTCAATTCTAAAACCACTCCGTCTGCCAGTTCTTTAGATGAAGGCAAACCTTTTCGCGCCACCACGGGATGGACCATCAGCTGGAATTCATCTACGAGGCCGAGATTGATCAGGGCAATGATCAGGCTGCGACTGCAGACCAGAATGTCACCGCCCATCTTCTTTCCGGAGCGCCAGTGTTTCCGCTTCGAGGTCGCGGGTAGCAACCTTTGCGCTTTTCCAATCCACACTTTACAGGGTGCGGGAAATACGTGTAAATCGTCAGAGAAAAGTGGACAATTTTGAATGAAAGTGAAGAGAGTGTTTTCCTAAAAATGAGTACTTTAAAACTATGAGAAACGCAAAGAAGCCTACACCTGAAAATTGCATTCGCGCGGCGGCCGCAAAGACATTCGTCGCAAGACCAGACGACTTTTCACTGCCGAGCAGAGGGTATTGATCGTTATGGAAGCTCTGCGTGTGGAAATCTTGGTCGCTGAGCTGTGCCGCAAACACCAGATCAACATTACCTCGCCAGAAACTACACCGATGCCGAGGAAGGCGATGTACAAAAATGAAATAATGTAAAAAAGGAGCTTGGAAGAACGGATTAATCCTGACTGAAAATCCATCGACATGGTATTGCAGCGGCGTCGACTGTACCACGAATGGTAAAGAGCCCGGCGTATTCTGCATTAGCCATGTAAAAGCGGTTCTATCTTTACCCTCCGCTTTTTCGGCCTGGTCTCTTTCCGGTAAAGATTGCCGCAATGCATTCCCCTGCTGGATCCGTTCGGCGTAAAACTAGTCGAGTAATGGGTCGGATGATTAAATAACAAATGTCAAGTGCTCAGGACCCGGAAGTCTTGAATTTTGTCCCGAACAATCAGAAAGATTAACAATGGGACAAAAGAATTTAGCGCTGGTTTCCGGCGCAAATGGACATCTGGGCAATAACCTGGTTCGACTGTTGATATCGAAGGGCATACCGGTAAGGGCCTCGATACGCAAAATCGAAAACAAAGCATCGCTTTTGGGGGTGGACTGTGAGGTAGTTCAAGCTGATATTACCAATAAAGCCTCGCTTGTAAAAGCACTCGAAGGCGTGGAGGTGTTTTACGCGGTAGGCGCGGCATTTAAGCTTTGGGCAAGGGATCCACAAAAGGAGATCTACGATGTGAATCTGAACGGGACACGTAACATGATTGAAGCCGCGGCTGAAATGGGTGTCAAACGAATCGTATATGTGAGTTCGGTTGCTGCACTTAATTATACGAAACTTCCGACTAAGGAGCGCTACGGTTATAATCCCGAAAGACGGGACATGTATTACAACTCAAAAAATGACGGCGAGCAGCTGGCATTTCGGTTGGCCGACGGGCTCGGCGTTGAGTTAGTAGCCGTATTGCCCTCGGCGATGATAGGAGGGTACGCCACCCTTCCGTTGAATGTTTCTTATGGAATTTTGAAATTGATCCTGAATAAGCGGATTCCCGTCGACACCCAAATCACCTTGAATTGGATCGACGTCAAGGATGTGGCCCAGGGGTGTTACCTGGCTGCGCAAAAGGGCATTCCGGGTGAACGGTACATCCTGGCCAACGAGCAGTGTATGAGCATTACCCAGACAACCCGGTTGGCCAGCAGCCTTTATCCGGAACTGAATTTGAAAGTGCCGGGAGCCTTACCCAAATTTATGCTGTTGGGCCTTGCCGCTATGATGGAGTTGTCAGCGAGGGGCTCAGGAAAGGCGCCTCTGCTGACCCGAAAGGACATAAAGATGTTTTCGGGCCTGCAACAAAATTTCGATATCGAAAAAGCGCGAAACGAGCTTGGTTTTAATCCTGGCAAACCTGAACTAGCTGTGAAGTCGGCACTGGCTTACCTAATGGAACATAAGAACCTGCTTCAATAGTTTTGCATATATTGAAAGCCTCGAACAAGCAACGGTCAATGCATAACAAACTCATCGATTTTATCAAACAATATCACGCTCTTCCGGAACCAGAAGCAATTCTGATCCGGAAGGCGTTTGATCCTGTACTTTTTCCTAAGAACCGGGTCATTGAGGAGCAGGGCGTACTTCCTAAATACCTGTACTATATCGTTTCCGGCTTCTTGCGCCTGTTCCACTATAATGAGAATGGTGACGAAGTAACGACGCACATTAACTGCCCGCCAGGTTTTTTTACATCCTATGGCCATTTTATTACCCAAACCGTCTCGGGCGAAAATGTTGAATGCATTACAGAATGCGAACTTCTAAGAATAACCAAACCGGATCTGGATGAGCTGATAGCAGCCAGCCCCGTAATGAAGGATTTCAGCATATCCGTTTTTCAGCACTCAATTGCTTACAATGAAAATCGGTCAAAGGAGCTTGCCACGCTTAACGCGGAGCAACGGTACCGCAAGCTTATCGCCTCGCACCCAGAAATCCTGCACAATGTGCCGGTCCAATACATTGCATCTTTCCTGGGTATGAAGCCGGAAAGTTTGAGTCGGGTCAGAAGGAAAGTCGCCCTCGAAAACTTCAAGTAGGGTAATGCATGGTCGGTTTTACGCAGTTTTGTACATCAAAGGCTTGGAGAATTCGGCGGCGTTGCCCATCGGATTCCGTTGTAGGTAGACTATCAGTAATTGTATTTTAGATTATTTTAATAATCACAATAGATAAAAGTGGTATGAATTCAATTCGCTACAAAGACTTAACAGAGATAGACGTTTTAATCAGCAAATTTTCCGACAAATCCTTGCCGGTTGAAGAGTGGACTCATGTCGCTCATTTGACTGTGGGGCTATGGTTTGTCCGTGAGTACGGCCAGGCTGAAGCAGCTCGGAAAATGCCTGATTGTATTTATACGTACAACAAGTCCGTTGGGACAAAAAACACTGATACCGGCGGTTATCATGAAACGATTACTCAGTTCTGGATATGGCTTTTGGACGTGTATTGGCAACGGGTTCGAGATAAGATGACTTTTTTAGAAGCTTGTAATCATTTATTCACTAGCCCTTTTTCTGAGCGAACCGCCTTTCTGAAATTCTATAGTAAAGCTCTAATATTTTCCGTCAAAGCTCGGAAAGAGTATGTGTCACCAGACATCCAGCCACTAAACGCTGATTTGATTGACTAGACAACTTGTGAGGTTAAGTGGAGAATACTGTGAGACAGACCACCAAAAGTGGGGATGAACCGCAGATTGACCACCAGTCCGATCTCGAACTATTTTACGTAGCTTGCTGATGAAAAGTATGCATCCGACGAACCCGTATTGTGTAGTTTGACTTTCTGACAGGCAGGTTAAACGTTCTGATTCCGATACTCCAACCAGTTATTTGGAAGCAGTTGATAAAGATCTTTTTGTTTGTGTGACTGGATCCTTTCGAATACGTCTTTGAGCCATTCCTGCTCATTAACACCATTTTTCTTGCACGTGGCCATAAAGTATAACCCCCCAAGCCAACACCAACCAGCGCTATTTTCACAATCCGCAATCGCTTTACTCGATCGCCAATAATGTAATATGGCAAATATTTGAAGACCAGTCGGGTGTTAACCCGATGCGCGGCTTTACCGGTTATCACTTGACGAATTTACCCCCAAATGAGTTAACTATCCCAATACTACTGATCCCAATGATTTTGCCTGGCTTTCTTTCCCGGATATGCGCAGCCGTGTTAGGTGTTCGTTTAGTTCCCTCCATGCTAATGGTGCGGATCCGCTGACATAAGTTTAAGGAGGTCGTTTTTCCTTGAGGCAGAGATTTCTATTTCGATTCCGTCGGTCATCTCTAGTATTCCACCGTCGCCTCTCTTATATTTCACTGCATATTCCAGATTGACAATTACAGAGCGGTTAATACGAAAAAAGGGAAAACCGGCCAGAACTCCTTCGTACTCTTTTAGGGTTTTGGAGACAATGATTTTCTTTTTCTCCTGAAGAAAGAAAACACTGTAGTTGCTCATTGCCTCGATCCGTACAATACTGGATTTTTTTACAAAATAGATTCCTTCGGCCGTTGATAAGGCTAGGTTAGCTGAAAGAGGTTCCTGTGTTGCCACAGAAACGCTCGATGACTGATTGGCAACACGTTTCTGCAATCTGCCGATAGCTGCATGCAGCTGCTCCTGGTCGATTGGTTTTACAAGGTAATCTACGGCGTTCAGGCGAAGCGCTTCCAGGACGAAGCCCTCATAAGCTGTCGTAAATATGACTTGGAACTTAAAATGGCCCAGTTGTTCCAAAAACTGCAACCCGTTCAATCCCGGCATGTCTACGTCCAGGAAAAGAACATCAGGGGCCTGTTCTGTAACCCCATCAAGCGCTTTATACGGATCGTCAAAAATTGCAGTTACGCACAACTCTTCGGCAAATGCTTTCAGTTTGTGTTTCAGCAAGGCTGCTGCTCTTGTTTCGTCGTCCAATATTACCGCTTTGAGCATAACTTGATAAGTATTGTAGTGGTAAATCTCGTCTTTTTATTGTTGTAGTGCAAGTGAAGGCTATTCACATAGCCTTCTCAACAAACAGGCCATATCCCCCCATTCGGGGAAATATTACTTTATTTCAAAGTCAGATATTTACCAACAATCGCAAACAAAATGTTAATGGCTAAAATTGCCCTCGTTTTTGTGTTTCTGTGTGCGAGTCTGGTTACAAAAGCCCAAAGTCGGGGATTGGCGGTGATAGATTCCATGAAAGCGGATTTAGATGCCTACCTTTTGTCTGATACGGTCCAGGTAAAGATGCTTTTCAGGCTTGCGGACATATATAAGAACATCGATACTGATTCCGCATGGCGCTATTCTGCCTGGGGCCTGAGCGTAGCGAAAAAAAATAACTGGCAAAAAGGAATAGCTGCGTTGTATGACAACCAAGGAAGCCTGTTTAGCAACAACGGGGATTATCAAAGGGCGATCGAGTACTATCGTGCCGCTCAAAAAATTAACAGACGGATCGGAAACAAAAAAAATGAAATAGGCAATGTCATTAATATCGGCTCAGTTTACCAGCGTCAGGGCGACAACGTAAAAGCGCTAAAAAACAGTTTTGCAGCGCTGGAAGTTGCCAGGGACATAGGCGAAAAAAGGTACATAGCATTGCTATATGGCAATATTTCCGATGTCTATTTATCCCAGGAGAGCTATTCGGAGGCTTTTCACTACAGTTTACAGGCTTATAATGCTTATCAACAGCTCGGTGACCCTTCGGGCATCGCGGGAGCGGCAGATCGCATTGGCTCGGTATACCTGGCCAGGAATAAGCCTGTAAAAGCTAAACCGTATTTCTGGGAAAGCCTTAATAATTATACAAAGGCGGATGACAGAATAGGGCAAGCCAAAGCATGGTCGCATATTGCATTGCTGCATGAAGCAAATATCGCCGTAAAGCTGAAATATTTAATGAATGCACAAAAGCTATTCGATGAAACGAATCCTTTTCACGCCCTTTCTATCACAAATACCGGCAACATAGGATCGGTCTACGCCGGGATCTTCTACAAAACCAAGGACGCACAGTCTTCCGGAAAAGCATTAGCATATTTAACGCGGGCCGTACAAGCGGCGGAGGAATCGGGGGACCTGGACAACCTGGCATTTTTCTCGGCAGAACTTGCCAACCTGCAGGAGTTTAACGGAAGGTACAAAGATGCGCTTAAAAACTTCAGACGATCTAAAATTCTTACAGATTCCTTGTACTCTCAAGAAAATAAAAATAAGATTGCTTCTCTCCGGGCCGAGCATACTTTTCATTCCAGGGAGCAAGCGTATAGGCAACAGCAACAATTATCAAAGCTAAAGCTCAGACAGGCCTATTTGTATGGCGCACTGGCTATTGTCGGCGTAAGTGCGTTACTGCTCATTTTGCTGACAGGATATCGCATCGGGCACCTTCGCCTGAAAAATGAGCTGCAAAACAGGGAGCTGAGAAACCGGCATAAACTTGCTGAGAGTGAATTAAAGGCCATCAGGTGCCAGATGAACCCGCATTTTACTTATAACATCCTGAATTCAATTGAGTCCTATGTCGTTGAGCAGGACCCGGATACCGCCGGAAAGCTTGTGCAGAAGTTTGCGTTGCTGAGCCGGCTGATCCTCGAAAATTCTACTCAAAGCCAGGTCCCGGTTGATAGTGAGTGGAAGGCCTTACAATTATACGCAGAGCTCGAAATAATACGGTTCGGGAACCAATTCGCCTGTCGGTTTGAGGTTGACCCGTCAATTGATCTCACCAACCTGCTGATACCTCCAATGCTGGTACAACCTTTAATCGAAAACGCCATACATCACGGATTGCGTCGATCAGCAAAAGAAAATAGAGAAGTCATCATAAGCCTGACGTACAGTGCTGACAGTCTAATATTTATTGTTTCTGATAATGGGATCGGCATTGAGCATACAGAAAACACCGGAACCCGATTACCCTATAAAAACAGATCCTTCGGATTGTCCTCTATCAAAGAGAGAATAGATATCTTCAATTCCATGAATGACGATCCGGCGGCTGCCTTTGAAATACGCAGTAAAAGTTTGGGAGAGGGAACCGGGACAATAGCCAGGTTGACTTTTCCGAAGATCTTCAGGAACACTCCGGGGTAGGCCCATATTAATGGAAAAACGTAACGGAGAAGAGCAAACAGGTTCAATTTGAATATGCCGCCTAATCGGGAAGCCGCGCTTGCTCGTTGATAGGGCGTATACACTCAGTCCCATAAGGAGATACAATATTTGCTTCTAACTTGAACGAGAATAAAGAGGTTATCAAACCAGTCTCACCACGCTCTGAAAGTACATCCTGCTTAGCCGGCTTCATTTTAGGTGGGTGGGGGCATCAATTCAAGCTAGGTCGTCACAACATATCAACTAAGGACATGAAAATTCTATCTTACATTTCCAGGAACCTGTTGCCCGGCGCAATCCTTGCCGGTCGGCAAATTGTGATTTTCTTGATAGGAACACTTCTTTTCAGTAGGTCCACCGATAAGGTATTTGCGCAATCTCAAAATGCATTTGTGACTGTTTGGAATACGGACCTAAAAGGATACGGACTGTCCGAATCAGCTAAAAAGCAGATCGTTTTCCCGGGAGCAGGCCAGAATTATGACCTTACATGGATGTATGTCGGGGCAGATTACAGGGTGGTTCGCTCCCTTAAGGGCAGTAACACAACTACTTTGATGCTACCGTATGCCGGTATGTACGTTATTTGGGCCGCACCCGGAGCGGGCACATTTCACGGGTTCAAAATGGCGGAAACCGAATATGTCAATCAACAGAAACTACTAAAAGTAGAGCAATGGGGAAATGTTAAATGGACAAGTATGGCCTCCGCATTTGAAGGTTGTGCAAAGATGGAGGTGACAGCGACCGATATTCCCGATCTGTCTGCGGTGAATGATATGAGTAGAATGTTCAGCGGATGCCGGGCTTTTGCCGGCAATGCCACCATCGCCAACTGGAATACGACGCACGTAACCGACATGTCATACATGTTCGGCGTTGCGGAGATGTTCAACCAGCCGATCGGAAGTTGGGACACTGGTAACGTAACTAATATGGCCGGTATGTTTAATTGGGCCTCCAAATTTAACCAGCCGATCGGCGGATGGAATACGATGAACGTAACCGACATGTCATACATGTTTAGCAGCGCGAAGCTGTTTAACCAGCCAATTAACAGTTGGGACACAGGTAAGGTAACTAACATGGCCGGTATGTTTCAGTCTGCCTCTAATTTTAACCAGCCGATTGGGGGATGGAATACTACCCGTGTAGCCGACATGTCATTCATGTTTAGTAGTGCGTACAAATTCAATCAGCCGATTGGCAACTGGGATACCGGAAATGTAACTACGATGGAGTCTATGTTTTACGGCATTCACGAGTTTAACCAGCCTATAGGCAGTTGGGATGTGCGCAGCGTGCGCACAATCAGGCGGATGTTTATGCTCTCCGACTTCAATCAGCCCCTTGACCGCTGGAACACAGCCAATATTACGGATATGTTAGGTGCATTTGGGCACAACTGGTCATTTAACCAGCCTATCGGCAACTGGAATACCAGCAACGTTACAACAATGCAATGGATGTTCGTCAATGCCAAGTCCTTTAACCAACCCATCGGCAACTGGAATACCGGCAAGGTAACCACCATGGAATCGATGTTTGAAGGAGCCGCTTCATTCAATCAGCCGATTGGCAACTGGGATACCGGAAATGTGACTACCATGAAGTGGATGCTTCACAAGGCGGCCGCTTTTAACCAACCGATAGGCAACTGGAACATCGGCAATGTGAACAATATTGAAGGCATGTTTACTTATGCGGGATCATTCAACCAGCCGATCAACAGCTGGAATACCGCCAACGTTACTGCAATGGCAGGCACGTTTGCCTATGCAACAGCCTTTAATCAGCCCCTGAATAACTGGAATACCGGCAAGGTAACCACCATGCAATGGATGTTTGAACAAGCAAAATCTTTCAACCAGGGGCTCGGCATGTGGAATATCACAAACGTAGCCAACATGGGGGCGATGCTTAGTTATTCGGGACTTTCAACCTCCAAATATGACGCCACACTATTGGGCTGGGCAGAGCAGCCTGTTAAAGCCATGGTGACACTCGGTGCGGACGGGCTGACGTACTGCCGGGCTGAAGACAATGGCCGCGGCAGGAAACGGCTCACCCAAACCTATCTCTGGACCATTATTGGGGACCAGAAAGATTGTTGGACATGGTGGTGTATTAATTGCCGTACAGTCGCCGATACCGCAACTGAGTCGGGCACGAAAACGTACAATAATGAAACAATTGCCGATCATGAAGAAATCATTCAGGTCTACCCGAACCCGGCTGTTAGTCATATCTCCCTCAAAACGGTTACCGGCCGCATACATGCACTCTCGCTTACAGATATGTTGGGTAACACAGTGTTCAGCCAGGAAAAACCAGTATCAACAACATCGGTTTCGGTTAGTCATCTCGCCACGGGAATTTACATCCTTCGATGCACGCTGGACGATAAACGAAGCTATGTCCAAAAAGTCGCCATTGCGCGGTAGCGGCAAGGCGACGAGAGGATAGATGCAGGAAATGATTCCCGTGTTCTCGGTCTATGATAAGTGAGCCCTCTCTCGATCGCCAGGACTAAACGCCTTGGGTCGTGGAGCTTGATTATGTAAGTGTCTCAGAACAATTAAGCGACCTGCTGTTACGAAGGTGACAAAATAAATTTTGCTTTTTAAATAAATGCAAAAGGAAGGTCAAATGCCATCGAAACTAAAGAAGGAGAAAACGCACAGTTTAACTGTAAGTGTTCTAAAATTACAGACGATCTTGAGTTATATAGAGTCGCTCATTGAGCTCTTTCACGTAACTCAAACAATGCTGCCAGTTTTCTCAAATCTTGAAGCAAAAGGTTCGAACTCTGTCCCCTGGGGCGCACCCTACGGGACAAGTCGTTTTTAAACGCACTTGTCCCTTTTTTTTGTGTTCTTAACTTGCTCGTTATCTGATAGATAAGATCAATCCCTTCGTTCAGTCGAGCGGTTCGATGTTCCATTCCGTCAAAAGTCAAATTTTCAGGGAAGATCGAACCAATTATCTGTCTTTTTTCTTCTAAAGTGCCTGATTTATAAAGCTTTGAGAGGTGTTCGAGTCCCGTGAGTATATGCTTTAAATAGGCACCTATTTCTGCTTGATCGTCGGAAAAGCTGTTCAGCTTAATTTCAAGTTCTTCAATTCGTTTTGTGCATAGCGATTTTACATGCTCAAAGTCTTCCGCTGCGAGAAGGCCATCAACCAATTTGATTCGTGCGTTTCGCAATCTTTCATTAATCTTGTCGAGTTCTTCGACTAAATCTCTTCGCTCTTTTTCCCGAATTTTGGTCTGTTCTTTGTAGCTATTTAGCACCAGATCAGAATAGATCTTCATCCGGCCTGGTCGCGGTACCAGCATGTTGAGTTGGCGTTCAAATTTTTCATTTACCTCGTCCGCTTTAAATCGAACACCACATGAGGAAGAACAGTGATAATAGTAATAGTAAGTGCTCCTTCCTTTCGATACACTGCCCGAAAGCATTCTGTCACATTTCGTACAACGCAAAAATCCCCTCAGCGGTAGATTGTCGTCGGAGACTATTTTAGGCCTTTGGTACGGATTCCTTTTCCGTCCGGAAATGATATCTTGTACTAAGTTGAACGTTGCTGGCGTGACAATTGGCTCGTGCAATCCTTTTACGCGATGTGCCTTTTCCCCGTCGAATTCGGGAATAAATATCTGTCCGCAGTACACCGGATTCCGAATTGCGAGCCAAAAATTATTTTTGCTGCATTTGAGTCCCTTTCTTACCGCTTGTTTCCAGACTTGCTCGGTGTTAAACCTGCCCAATGCAAGTTCCTCAAATACCCACTTTATGATAGGTGCCTTGGACTGGTCGGGCTCAATTATTTTTTTACCATCTGATGAGCGGGAATTTCGATATCCTATTGGAGCGGTGGCCACCCAACGCCCTTCCTTCTTGGCACGCCGCATGCCGTGGAAGACATTTAACGCGCGGCGATCATTCTCGACCTCAGGCGCCGCTAAATAGAAGGCAAGCATGATCTTGTTCTCCGGAATACGGATGTCAAGTGGTTGTTCGATAGCTTGTGGTTCAATGCCAGCTTTTCGAAGTATGCTGATCATTTGATATGCATCATCTGCATTACGACTGAACCGGTCCCATTTAGTAAATAAAATTTGATCAATTCGTAGTCTTTTGTTCTCTTTTATGCGGTTCAATAACATTTGCCACTTTGGGCGCATGAACGTTTTCGCTGAATGATCTTCAAATATTACCTCGACTACCTCCACAGAATTCTGCCTGCTCGGAGGTAAGGTCTTCACCTGATTCTTTTAAAGCTCTAATGGCTTTTTCAATTTCGCTTTGCTCCCTGTCGACTCGTCCTAGCCTCACAACCTAAAAATAGGCTGGGAGGGACGTAACTTAATCCCGAACCAGGCGAACTGAGTGTCCGGCAGAAACTTCGCCATCGTAACGGAACGCTTTTTTTAAATTTTGTTTATTGCTACTGGGAGGCCCACCATAGTGAAAGTTCCACGCCCAGGCTCTGTCAACCGAATTATTAGTTGAGGACGTCCAAAAGCCACCGAGAATACCTTGAAACATATAACTGCCATCAGGTCTTCGGTGACCTCCTGTAAGCGCATCGAACCCGCTGCTGTTGGTGCCGTTACCGTCTTCATTCCAGCTTTTGACGCTTTTTAGCGCTTCACCGACCATGTCCATACCACCAAATTGATTCACAAGCATAGCCCATTCGCTATCCGTCGGTAAATGCCAACCGCTGGGACAGGCTTTTTTCGCCGCCTCCCACGTGTAAAGCAAGCCCAACTCTTTTCGATTATTCTCATTATCATCGTAAGCATAGCTACCTTCAACTTTGTAGTTCAGGTTTTGTGCCATCCAGGTAACGGTTTTGCCCGTCAAAACTTCTTTAAAGTTGATCGTTTTATACGTTTGACCATCTCGTGAGTCAGTGAAGGTACCGGTAGATTGGGCAATTCCCACTTGTGTAAAAAACAAGGTAGCAAGTACGGTAAGGATGCGTTGTTTCATCATTGTTATTTCAGGTTTAGTTTTGTCATTATAAGACTTATCAAAAGATACTTAATTTACAGCTGCACCTCCGAGCATTCAATGTGCTCCAAGTACGCATTATTGTGTCCAGATCTGTGTTTCGGAATGTAATATAACATGGGGTAGTTATTCTGCTGGGGTACTAGGTATGTTAGTAATGAGTTGTCCGTCAAATAGACGCCGACCGGGTATTTCTTTTGTATTGTTCAATGTAATTTAAGTTGTTTATTTATAGCAACTTAAGTTCTATGTTTTCTTGCTTTTTGTATTGATAATTCCCACATTTGATAACCCGCTTTCTTGCGGGAAACTCCCACTAATTTCCTAAGGATCATTTTCGCAGTCGACTGGATAGATTCGTTCCGGTTGTCGATATGCCGTTGTTTTCTATTTAATCCGATTTTACATCGGAAAGCCTTTTCCTCAATTATTTGTAACTAAAATCTAGCAAGCAATGAAAACGAAACACAAGATCGCTGCCGCTGTATCCGCAGTCGTAGTGGGGGCAGCCGGGTATTACTTAACAACAAAAAGCGTGGACGGAGGAAACGTCGGGAACGGAGTGGTCAATACGGCCGAGGGAGGGCATAGAGCTGGCAACTCGAAGACAGCCGCTGCTGACGAGAGCGGCGCTGGTACCAAGGGGGGGATTGCCGATGGCGACAAAGTAGGAAACGGTATCGTCCCGGTACCGGAGAAGGGTGGAGGTGGTGTGGGCAATGGTGTGGCTGACGTCGACGAGGGGAGTGCTGGTACTCGTGGTGGGAAGGCTGAAGGGGACAAGGGCGCGCGCGCGCTGGCCGTTGCAGGCGGCAATGGGGTGGGCAACGGAAAAGCCGAGAATAAAGATGGTGGAGGTTCGGGTGTGCGTGGCCGCGAAGTTGGCGGCGACAAAGGGCATGGCAAAGCAGAGGCTAGTAGTGAAGGTGGGGGAAGTGGTTCACATGGGGTCGCCAAAAAAGACGGCGGACATGTTGGAGGCTAGCCTCAATACTATTTTTTAGATCAGGATCTGTCTTTGTTTTCGCTCTGTGATCATAGCGGACTAGGCTTGTGTTTGAGGACACAAGCCTATTTAATGTACCTGGCAACGAATTTGCCCTCGGCCATCTTGATGCGGATTTGTATTTGACCATTTCATCAAACGGGTATTGATGAGCATGTTCTCGGAGTGCGTCGAAACAGTGATTAAAGCGTAAATCATAGCCGGTTTCAAAATACCACTATTGGACTAAGCACGACGTTAAAAAAGTTTGATGAATTAAACTTCGGCACCCTAAACTGTAACACTCATAAGCATTGACGACAGCAACTTGTAACTTGTTTTAGAGAAGCAGCTTTGAATTAGATCGGTGTCTAGGCAAAATTTAAGCAGGAATTTTGTTCCTAGATGGCCTGAAGTCGTTATCATTTTGGCAAAGTTACAGGACCAGGCAACTATTGTGGACGTTATCGGTTCCTTTATTGAGACTAACGTTCCGGAAAAATGATCCAAACCAGATTTCTAGTAATGATGCTGCTGATAGCATCTCTGACAGACTGCAAAAATGGGAATCCGATCTGGCAGGTTTGCACGGATGAATTTAGATTCGTCGCTTTGACCGTGTCAGGGCCAGCTCTTACAGATTTTTACACTGTCAGACTATCGACGTCGGACACGATCCGGGTAAACGGGGATATAGCCGGTGATAACAATCAGTATGTTGTATTAAATGATTTACACAGACCCATGTTGGAGGGGCGTCAGGAGGAATTTCGTTTTATAGGCCTTAGAGGCGACACCGTCGCCGTAAATGAAGATTACCTGATCCGGGCTGATAAATGTCATATTGAGAAAGTGAGCGGTAAGGACACGATATAAAACACCCGCCTTTTTTGCACATGCGTACTTCCGCTTACTTACCCGTCATATTTCTTTTCAATATATCCACTGGCGTCCGGTCGTAGTTGCAGTATGTCAAACATTAGTATAGCGAGTTTTGTGAGTATGTTGTCACATGAGAGGTTTGCTTCCACGGCAAATTCAATCCCCGCAGTCTCTTCAAGTAGGTGAAAGCCAAGTGATAATATGTTCTTTTTCATCGAAGAAAGGTAAACATAATGATAGGCTTCCAACATTTCCCGTTCTGTGGGTATTTGGCAATAAAGCGTGTTGTTTGGCAGTCTATGAAAATTCAGATAAAAATCTGAATTTCTCGTCAACACCAACGAGAAGCGTGATATGCGCCTTTCATTAAGCTCAACGATTGCGTCGGCCAAATACTGGGTATCAAGCGATGTAGGATTTCGGTTAAGCCGTTTAAGTCGATCAATCCGCCGCTCGATCCGCCAAATTCCCTTTTGAAAGTAGTCAGCATATTTATAATCCTGCATCATTAGACACTCTTGCAATTCTTTGTCCAGTATTAGTCTCTCAGATTCCAGCTCGTCAATCAGTAATTCAAACTCTGTTAACATTCGACATCCGGTTTGCGATATTTGATAAGTTCTCAATTTAGTCGAACCAAGTCTTTTATCAAAAGGAAGGATGAAGGGCATGCCTTTCAACGGGTAAATCCCAGCGATTCTTCGTCATGGAGTTCTACCTTTATTGAATGCCATTCCGGGCCGTGCATTTTTGCTTTCACAGAACTCGTGTGGCGTATTATAAAAATCCAAGTACATCAGCGTCCGTAGGCAGAATGGCTATAAACTTTTGGGACCAGGAGCACTTTACCATATGCCTTACATTAAGAAGCTACCTAACTCTAAGAGCTCTGTGCAAGGCTGGGCTAAGAACCAAATAGTTTGCTCAAACGAGAGACGGGCATAGTCAGCGCATACGGTTCGACCGCTAAGTCAATCAGAGGAATTCTCTGCCCATGGTTAAACGAGCGGGGTTCTTCCTGAAATAAGTGCCGTCTTCGAAGCTCACAGAATAATCGGATTCAAAAAGGGTACTTTGCTGGTAGTAATCCGTAGTAATAATCTGCGCACCTGATTTGTATGCCGCCTCGAATGTAGTTCTATCATTCCTTCTCGCTTCACGGGTATCGGAGTCGGCCCGGGTGCGAATGATGTAGCCTTTTCTTACCAGATCCTGTACTTCGGGAGCTTTGGCATTATTTCTGATCAGAAAAGCGGCTTCCGGTGTGCCAGGCAATGCGTTGGCAAACATTGTTCCGGCGTGCAGGGATGGGTGCCGGCGATGTACATGTCACGCTTGCTGCCCGAATCGTCCAGTACAAAAACAAATTTTCCAAAACTCCTTGAACAAGACCTGGCTTATGGCTTGTTTATAGCTGTTATGAGAACCGATTACCTGCGTTTATTAATCTCTAAATTGTCATCCGTTTGGGCAAAAGCGGAAAAACAGCTGACGCGAGCAACAGACCTAATAGCGCTTTCATCTGTGATGGTTTTGTACTATGCAAAGGTAGCCCGGCGAGAAAGACAGCGGTGTTAAATTTGTGTTACCAGAGTTTGTGGCGCTTGACCTCGGAAGCCAGGTAACTATTTGTTAATACAATGGTAATGCGTATTAACTCACCCCTTACCTCTCCGAAAGTAATTTTGAACCCGGATCATAAGTAAAACTTTAATTTTATGCGTTCAAAATTACGTCTATCAAAACTTGTAGGTCTTTCCGCAGGTTTGCTATGGGTTGTACTAAATACATATCCGGCCCAGGCATTCCCTGCGAGTGTTAATACAAAGCTTTCGTTTCAGGTAGAAACTTCTTTTTCAAATCCTGAGCCTGTTGTGCAGTCCATCTCGGGTTTGGTTACAGATCAGGCCGGGGTGCCGCTGCCAGGTGCAACGGTTGTCGTCAAAGGAACAACAAGGGGGACATCAACGAATGCCGAAGGGAAATTTGTTATAGATGCCGATGCTGACGCCGTTCTCGTAGTTTCTTTTGTTGGATATGCCACCAAACAAATTCCCGTAGCCGGGCAATCCTCGATCGTTATCCAGTTGAGCCAGGACCTTTCGCAATTGAATGAGGTGGTTGTAGTTGGCTACGGCACACAGAAAAGGTCGGACATTACCGGCGCTATTTCTTCCATCAGCAGCGAAAGTTTCAACAGGGGCGTTGTTACGAATCCGGGTGAATTACTGCAAGGCAAACTGGCCGGTGTTTCCATTGCTGCAAATAGCGGTGAGCCAGGGGCTGCGCAGGATATCATTATCAGGGGTATTGGTAGCCTACGGTCCGGAACGCAGCCGCTATACGTAGTCGACGGATTTTTGCTGGACAATTCCAACACTGGCGTTCCCACGAATCCGCTTACCTTCATTAACCCTAATGATATTGAAAGTATCGATGTGCTGAAAGATGCTAGTGCGACAGCCGTATATGGATCCAGGGCATCTAACGGGGTTGTGGTAATTACCACGAAAAAAGGTAAGGGAAAACCGCAGATGACCTTGTCGGCGTCCACAGCGATATCGTCCATGGCAAATAAAATAGATGTTTTCGACGCCGACGCTTTTCGCAGGGAGGTTGTTGCCACGGGCGGAACTCTGCAAGATTTTGGAGCGAACACGAATTGGCAGGATGAACTTACACAAACAGGTGTATCCAACACGCTCAACTTATCGATGAGCGGAGCCAACAGTGAAAGTTTTTCCTATTTCACCTCCGTGGGCTATCAAGATCAGGAAGGTATTCTGAAAAACAGCAGGCTGAAACGCTATTCGGGAAAATTGAATCTGAACCAGAAGGCATTCAACGGCCGGGTAAAAGTCGACTATAATTTAACGGCTTCCCGTACGGAAAATTTACGCCCGGATATCACGTCTACCATGAGCGACATGCTCACTTTGAATCCGACGATTCCCCCTTATACCAACGGTGCTCCTACCTTGTTGAACACCAATGCATTAAACCCGCTTGCGCGATATAATTTGTTTAGTGACAAGGCTATTAATCACCGGATTCTGGCAAATATTTCGCCATCAATAGAAATCGTGGACGGCCTTACTTACAAATTGAATTTCGGCGTCGATTATTCTACTACAACGAGAAATCAACAGTACAAGCCCTTTCCTGCGGTTGTCAATGAGTCCGACGTTTCTAATGGTGTCCTCGACAATGCAGTAAGTGGAAATACCAATCAGCTTGTAGAGAACACGCTAACGTATAACTGGCTCCGTAATGATCATAATATTACGCTCCTGGCGGGTCATTCTTATCAGAAGTTTTTGGATGAGACCCGAATAACTACCTACCGCGGCTTTGCAAATAATAATATCGACCCGATTTATCAGGACCATACAAGCACAACTGCACTGCCGACGGCGGTGAATTCGGAAGCCTTGAAAAACGAGCTGCAATCTTTCTTCGGAAGGGTCAACTATGTCTTTGCTGATAAATACATGTTCACCGGTACATTCCGCGCCGATGGATCTTCCAAGTTCGGGCAGAATAACAAATACGGTTATTTTCCGTCATTCGCCGCCGGATGGAACATCTCCAAGGAAGCTTTCATGAACAATACGGTTTTCAACAACCTGAAATTACGTGCGAGTTGGGGGCAGACTGGTAATCAGGAAATTCCATCCAAGATTACAAAAGCGAGCTATCTGGAGCAGCGTTTGCAAACAGGCACTGGAAGCGTAAATACTTATCCTATTGATACCGATGCCACTTCCTTGCAAGGCTATCCGTACGGGATTATTTTCACGAGATTGGCAAATCCTAATCTAAAATGGGAGGTATCCACACAGATCGATTTAGGTATTGACTTCGCATTTTTCAAATCCAGATTGACCGGTACGCTCGATTATTTTAACAAGCAATCTTCCAATATCCTTCTTGAAGTAGTTCCGCCCGATCCTGTTCAGCCCACTTCCACTTACTGGACCAATATCCCGAATATGAAAATCCAGAACAATGGTGTGGAACTGACCTTGAACTACAGCAGCGATACGAAGCGGGACTTTTCCTACAATATCGGAGGTAACCTCACCTACATTCAGAATAAAGTTAAGAAGTCACCTTACGCAGTTTTGGCGACCGGGGCGGCACAAGGTTCCGGCCAATCAGGGGCGACTATTAATGGCTATATTAATGATTATCCTTTGGGTGCATTCTATATGTACGAATTCGATGGCATTAATGCGGATAATGGTCAAAATGTATTCAGGGATACAAACGGAGATGGGGCGATATTGGACAACGACCGTGTTGTGGTAGGCAGCGCGATCCCTAAAATCATCTACGGATACAACCTCAATTTTAAATACAAGGCTTTTGATCTCGGCTTGAATTTTAATGGTGTAGCCGGCAATAAGGTTTTCAATCATACGACCATGACCTTGTTTAGCAGGGCACAATTGGCTAAATCCAACAACACTACTGATTTTGCCATTCAATACCCCAATGAGGCGTTGAGCAATGCCAATATTGTCTCGACCCGATATCTCGAAAACGGCTCGTTTATGAGATTGAATAATGCTACGCTGGCTTACAATCTGAATTTTGCAGGAACCAAGCTAGGGAATGTCATTCAACGTGCCAGTCTTACCTTAACCGGTCAGAATTTGTTTGTCATAAGCAGTTATTCAGGCTTTGATCCGGAAGTTAATACAGGATCGGCTTCCGGCGGAATTCAGACATTTGGAATTGACCGCTTTACCTACCCGAGAGCGAGAACTTTTCTGCTTGGTCTTAATGTGACATTTTAACAGAACATAAACGATTATTTGCTATTCGTTGAAAATCAAATCACAATGAAAAATATAGGACTTTATAGAGCGTTGATGGTCATAGCATTTCTGACGGCTTTTATCGGTTGCACCAGCCTGGATGAGGAAATTCTCGACGAATCCCTCACGGGAACAGGCCAGGCAGAACTTGTAAGCGGCTCCATCGCCCCGGTATATGGTCTTCTGCGTTCCGGCGTCTGGCTGCATACAAACAATTTCGGACTTCAGGAGGTAGCTTCTGACGAAGGTATCCTTCCTTATCGCGGCGGCACCGACTGGTACGATGGTGGCAAGTTCATCGCGATTCACCAGCATTTGATGACCCCAAGTAATGCCCTCGTCGGCGATACCTGGACGCAAATTACCCTTACTTTATCAAGAGCCGTCATTGCTGCGGAAAGATTGAACGAAGCGGCTAAGACCGGTAATGCAAGTGCGCAGGCAGGTTACTACGAAATGGTGGCCATGAAGGCGTACCTCAATATGCTGGCATTGGATAACTGGGGCCTGGTTTTCAAAAAAGAGCTTTCAAGTGAGGTGTCTCAAATTATGAGGGGGCAGGAGGCAATTGGTTATATTGAAAGCGAGCTTTTATCGGTGGTTGATCTGATCAGGAAAGACAACGACCCGGGCCGGTTAAACCAAAATGCGGTGAAGGCTTTGTTGGCGCGTTTATATTTGAACGCTGCCGTCTATCGCAATCCATATGGCACGCCTGAATTCAGAAAGGAGGATATGGATAAGGTGATTAAATACACCAACGAAATCATTGCCGGACCGTATTCGCTGTCTCCTGAATACTTCGATTTGTTCAGCGACGAGAACCATACTAACAAGGAGCTCATTTTTGCGCTTGACCAACGAGGCGTATTGGAAACTGATCAACAGCGATGGGCGTATTGGTCGATATCCGGTGACCAGATACCAAGACCGGAGTTTCCAAATACGCGTGGAACAGATGCGGTAGCAGCAACTCCCGACTTTTATCAAACCTGGGTGGATGCTTATGGTAATACAGATCCAGCCGATGCTGATGCTCGTTTTTTTAAGAAAAATACAATCGTACCTGAGAACCTGAAAGACCTTACAGGAGTTACTCCATTGAATGATGCGGAGCATTATTATTGCGTGGAAGCCACGCAGTTCGAAATGGACAGAGGAATTCTGCGGGGAATTATCTGGGGTCCTAGAAAAGATGGAAGCGGGAATATTTTAAGATGCGACGACGGCAAGGTAAGGATATATCCGGTGATCAACAAAAGAACCAGCGGAGCGAACCTGACTTATGTAAATCACACACGCAATGTCGACTTTACAGGCCCAGGCAGCTTGCACAACACGGGCTACCGGTTTTCAAAGTATCAGTTTAGTCATACCGGTAACAATTGCTGTAGCTACAGCAGTGTCGACCTGGTATTGATACGGCTTGGAGAGATTTACCTGATGCGTGCCGAAGCGAAGTTAAGAAACGGTGACAATGCAGGGGCTTTGGCCGATATCAATACATTAAGAACTTCAAGAAATGCCCGACCAACCCAGACTCCGAAAGCGCTGACCAGAATTGACCTTGACATCTTATTCCGTGAGTCTGGATTTGAGTTGTATTGGGAAGCATTCAGAAGAAACTATCAGATCCGGTTTGGAAAATATGAGGGTAAGTGGACGGAAAAAATGGATAGTAATGTCAACAAGCGACTATTTCCAATCCCTCAGAGAGCGATCGACGGAGCTTCCGGCCAGCAAGGATTCTTGGTACAAAATCAGGGATATTAGATCCACTCTCACTAATCCTGAACAGCCGACACAGGTTTTCAGATGGATAAATTTAGATTTCCAACAGTGGCAGACTCAGGTCTGCTACTGTTTTTTGTTTGTAAGTCCTCATCTTCACATGGCTTTGTCCATCTATCTGGCAGATATCATCCCCGTCGTGGAGCCGGGCAAGCCATATGTCATACCAAATGTTTTCCCATTTACACCAGATGCTGGAATTCTGAAACTGTAAGTGTTCTCAAACGGCAGGCAATTTAGAATTAGAAGATATCACTTAGCTCAATCCCAGTGATTGTTCACAATCGTATAGCGCCGGACTAATTAAAAGACCTCCTGTATGCCAATGGGGATAAATTTGTTTTGTTCTTAAATAGTTTATTCAATGACTGAGGGTGCTCAAATCCAAGCATATAGGCAATTTCAGCGACCGATAGATTGGTCAGGCTAAGGATTTCTTTTGCTTTCTCTATAACCCTGTTTTTATTCCGCTCACCGTAATCGGCAACCCTCCCAAAGATGCCCGGATCGTAAAAGAGGAACAGTTTGGCCCGGTTATTCCAATCGTGAAGTTCAAGGATATAGAAGAAGCAATCAGGGAAGTCAACGGTGTAGAATTTGGACTAGGTGGAACTATATGGGCAGGTAATGCAGAAGAGGGGATCAGGATTGCACAACGCATAGAATCCGGCACGGTTTGGGTGAACCAGTTTATGCAACTTGCGCCGGAAGTGCCGTTTGGCGGAAGAAAACAATCAGGGTTTGGTTCCGAGGGTGGCCTGGAAGGGCTGCTGGCATATACCACACCACAAACTATATGGGTGAAAAAGAAGTAAGCGATTTTAAGCATTCTCATCCATTAACAAACAAAAGGCTGGTAATCTGGAACTAGTGCCCCGGGCATGTAATTCCCCCGGGGCGTTTTAACTGCTGTCAAATCGGTTCACTAACAGTTTTACTTCTCAATTTAGGTTCGGCGCGCATACTTTCTATATCGTCCTGATCAGTCAGGGAACCGCGTTGGCTAGAATACTGCATCTTTTCCAACGGCGTAGCAAAGCCTGGATGTGCCCGTTAGTTGCTAATTACAGGGCTACCTCTTCAGCCCTAGCCAGCTGGTAACGCCTGGCAAGCGCAGCATAGCAGGCGGGAAGTTCTGCTTGTCAGTACTGCCGATCCAAAAACGCTGTCAGCATGCCATTTATGGAACGTCTCCTAAAATTTGACGAGGTTTAAAGTAGCAAGGGCTCCCTTAGCCTGTTGTAGTTTACTGCCTTCGCTGAGGGAACCCAGGTCAATCGGCGCAAATCCCAAAGATTCGATCACACCCATGACTTCATTTTTGGCAGGCAGATCATTCCCCGACACGAATAGCACCCTGTTGCCCCCTAAAACCCTGGGGTCTTCGGCCAGCGTCTTGTAAAAGATGGTATTGAAAGCCTTTACAATTCTGGCCCCGGGCAGCGTTGCAGCCACCACTTCGCTGGACGCTTTCCCTCCCAGGTCTTGTACTTTAAACTCGGGTGCGTAGGTAATAAAATGATTGGTAGCGTCAATCACAACACGCGCTGTCCAGTCAGTGAGTTCGGCCAAAGTTGGAATCTGCGACCAGGGAAGCGAAAGTAACACGATATCAGCATGGGCGGCTTGCAAAGCGGTACCGGCAGTGGCGCCGTTACCCAATGACTGAACAATCTCTTTCAACGAATCCGGCCCGCTGTTATTGGCCAGGATCACCGGGTGCCCGGCTTTTACTAGATGGCGCGCCACGGTCTGACCGATATTCCCCGCGCCAATAATGCCAAATGTCTTTTTCATAAATCTTGTTTTGAAATTTTGAACTAAATATTAATTGCAGCTTTGATGTTGAAATAAACGATGTCACTATTTGTGGCAGGATTAACTTTCAGGTAGCTTCCTCTGAGATAGTAGGCGGAAACGAATTGAAAACTGAAGTGCCTTCCGGCCCTGTATATCAGCTGCAGATCGCACATGTCACCCACATGCCTGCCGGCATCAGAAGATGGTAACAAGAAAGCTCCGTTAACAACTTGCCTCCCACAAAAGACCTTCGGACGTTGGCATCCCGTAAATCCAGCAAGGTGCCCTGTCCATAATTCAGGTTCTGCTTTCCTAACCGAAAGCGGCTGTCTGTGGTCGGAGCCATTGACACTTCTCCAAACAGTTGGTTTACCGATAGCTTATTTAAGTCTTGTACGGGGCGGGCCCCCCGATACGTCCGGAGATAAGGCTGGTCTGTAATTCAGTGAACAAGCGAAAATGCTTGCTATACCGTAAATCGCTATGCAGTAACACGCGGTGTAAAACATATCCATTATCGTCCTGCGGACCCATTCCCCACAGGTAGCCCCTAAAATATTCAAACCCTTCCCGGATACTGATTCTGGAGCTCAGGTAGCCATTCCCATCAAAAATCGGGAGGTGCCGGATCCTGTGTAGCGGCGCTTTCGATGTGTCGGCTGGCCAGAACTGCTCAGAGGCGTCAGCCAGATAACCAGTTGGCAACCTGTCCCGCAATTGCCCAAAAGAGATCCGGTTAACAGCCAAGACCATAACGGCAACGATCACAAGTATTCGGGTTGTCACAGCTGCTGGACTGGCCATTCGGGTAAAAATTGTTGGTTTGATAACGGAAGTGACAAAGCAACGCCTGCTTGTTTCTCATTTGTGACCTGGCAAGCATTGCCTTGACATTTCCTTTTATTAGGGTTCCCGCTGAAATTATGACTCAACTGGTGTTGCCAGCAATTGAAGCTCCCAGGACAGGCTTGTGCCCACATTGCCCATGTGGTCCAACATCATTTCACCCAGTTTTCCAGCGGTTTCCGTGCGTGCCCAGTCCCGTTGCAATTCAGCTGCGAATACTGTCCAGGTGATAGGCACAGCGCCGGCCTGCACCATCCGCATCACGGCCATCTCGTGCGCTTCCAGGCTCACGCCGCCCGACGCATCGGTGACAATGTAAACCTCGTAACCCTCACCCAGCGCCTGGATCGCAGGCATCGCCAGGCATATTTCTGTCCACAGAGCAGCCATTACAATTTTCTTCTTTCCTGTCGCTTTGACCCAGTCGGTTACCCTGGTATCTTCCCAGGTGTTGATAAAGGTCCGGTCGATGGGTTTTTGATCAGGGATAACGTCCTGAAGTTGTTTGAGCAAAAGCCCACCCCGGTGCTCAAGTACCGTTGTGAAGAGTGTCGGTACACCGAATGCCTTTGCCGATTTGGTCAGTCCTACCACGTTGTTGATGATGGTCTGTGTATCATGGCTTCTGAGCCCCGCAAATTGGAATGGCTGATGGTCGATCAGGATCAAAGCACAGTTGTCAGGAGTTAACAGGGCATCCAGGCCTGCTTTTGCATTGGATTGGTTTTGAACTTGCATTGTCTTAGACTTTTAATAGGTGAGAAAATGTTAAGAGACCGGCAGCGCGTTAATTCCTCGTTTTAAACCGCTATCGATAATGCAAAGGTGGAGCAGATAGGGAGGGTAAACTTTGATCTGAATTAAGAAATACGGTTGATCCAGATCAATGGAATTGTCTGTCGGGTTCCTTATCAGGACCAAAAAAACGGCCCGGTCTGAACCGGGCCACTGGGAAGATTTTTAACTTAGCTTATCGTGAAAGGATCTGTTTTCGCACCCTGCTCATCGTTTCCGGGGTCAAACCGAGATACGAAGCGAGCATAGTTTGAGGGAACCGGTTGAAAAACTCAGGATGCGTTTGCATCAGGTACCGGTACTTTTCTTCGGCACTAAAGCTGATGCCTGCCTCTATCCTTGCCTGGGCGGCGACCGAATGGTTCTGGTCCAGGATATGGGCCATTTTCAGGAATGTCAGCGACTGATCTTTCAGTAGGTTTAGTTTATCAAGGGTCGAAACCAGCAGTTCCGAATCTTCTACTGCGTCAATGTTATAGCGGGAAGGCGTCAGGTTAATCAAACTTCCCCTGTCGCTCATCCACCATCCTTCTACGGCCAGGGTCGTGATATGCTCAATGCCGCTATCGTCAATGCTGTATTGGCGCATCGCCCCGGAAGCAATGAAAGCCATATACCGGCAGACGCTTCCTTCGTGCAAAAGAAACTGCTTCCTTTTAATCTTCCTGATATCAAACGCCTGTTCTATATATACGAACTCCTCGTCGGAAATTACGGCAGAAGTTACGCGGTCAATATATTTGCGGAGTATGTCGTACATGGATTTATGGCAATTCTAAAGGTATTACTAAACTAACGTACATCACTATACCGCGCCTGTTTCCTGCTTTACAACATCATCCTCACCTGTCGGCCACCGGGACAAGGCTAGTCTGAGCGAAAATAAGATTCTGTCTTGATAAAATTCAACATCAGACCGGAGAACCTTGATTTAAAATAAGCAATTTCATTGATCTGCATCAATTCCCAAGCCATTTGAAGAGATTAGTTTTGACTGTCCACTTGAAACAAAGCGAAATCTATGGGAAGGTTAGAAAACAAAGTTGCCATTATTACCGGCGCTGCCGGAGGGATGGGCGAAGCAGAGGCAAAGCTCTTTGCAGCCGAGGGCGCAAGGGTACTGCTGACCGATGTGCAGGAACAAAAGCTCAAATCCGTCGCTAGTCAGATCCGCCTGGCAGGCCATACGGCCGATTACATCATCCACGATGTAAGCTCGGAAACCTCCTGGCAAGCTGCGGTTAAGAAAGCGGCAGAGCTTTATGGCAGGATCGATATCCTGGTCAACAACGCCGGCATTACCGGGAACTTGTTGGCTCCGATGCAGGAGCGGAGCGTTGATGAATTCAACCGTGTCGTATCGGTCAATTTGCTAAGCCAATTTCTAGGGATCAAAACGGTGGTGCCCTATATGCAGCAAGCAGGCTCAGGCTCCATTATCAACATTTCTTCTATCGGAGGGATCATCGGGTCAGCAGGAGCTACCGCTTACACCGCTTCCAAAGGAGGCTCCCGCGCGCTGACCAAAGGAGCGGCGGCAGAACTGGCCAAAGACCATATCCGCGTTAATTCCGTTCACCCCGGGTATGTAGCCACACCGATGACACAAACCATGAAAGGTGCAGCCGATTTTGCAGATATGGCTATTGGGGCAACACCCCTGGGAAGGGGCGGGGAGCTCAATGAAGTTGCCTTCGGGGTACTTTATCTTGCCTCCGATGAATCTACTTTCACCACCGGGGCCGAGTTCATCATTGACGGAGGGGCTACTGCGCTGTAACAATTATAAAGCCGTCAAAGCCCGGGGCAAACTGTCCCGGGCTTTGTTGTTCCCTCGATCATATCTGACTTTCCGGGCAACAATTCTATTGCGCGATCCTATTTCTTTGAAACCTCTTTTGCGGCTTGGTCGATTACTGCTGCTACTTTTTGTGGCTGTGAGATATAAACAGCGTGACTGCCTTTGATCTCAGTAATTCTGGTATTGGAACGTTTGTACATATTGCGTTGGATTTCAGGAAGGGTGCTTTTATCATCAGTCGCCACAATTCCATAGGTAGGTTTATTTCTCCATGCCGCATCCGTGATCGGGGTTACAAAACATTTCGCGTAGAATGCACCATGGGATGCATACATGAAGTCAGATGTTAATGAGCAGACTTCCCGGTTAGTTGTGATTATTTCCCTTCTTTCGAAACTTGTTGCCGGATTCTAAACTCCGAAGGGGAACAGCCGCCATTTTTCTTGAAAAAATTAGAGAAATAGGAAACATCTTCGAACCCGAGTTCAAAAGTGATATGTTTAATGGATTTATCGGTGTAGCATAAAAGCCGCTTGGCCTCAACGGTAATCCTTTCCTGGATGAGTTGGGAAGGGGTCTTTTGATTGAAGATCGCAAAAAGGTTGGATAAGGTCTTGGGTGATTTGCAAAGTTGCTGCGCGTAAAAACTAACCGAATGCTCGGATTTGAAATTCGCTTCGACCAGCAGGTTGAATTTTCGGATGGTATGAAACCTCTCATCGGCAAGCCTTTTGACCGGTGCATATCCCAACTTCGCCAATTGGGTCACGTAGATGATCAGTCGCTTCAGAAGTACCAACAGCATCTCATTCTGTATCTGGTCAGAGGTCTTGAATTCCTCCATGAAAACATCGGATAGCAGCTTTAACTTTTGCTGTGCCTGCTCACTGAGCTTAACAAATAAATGATCTGTGCTGCTGAACAAAAAACCAACACAGCTTACTTCGCTGTCGTGGTCGATGATACAGTAAAATTCCCGGTTGAACTGCCAGGCAACGATGGCCTGCGAATTCTCAAAGCTGAAAGTCTGGTTAAATAGTAGCGTCAGCAGGGAATGCTGCGGGAATTCGTATTCCTCGCCGTCAATGGAGACAGTTTGATTTTCCGCTGGGTTCCATGCAATGGTAAAGTACTTATTGAACCGGTCCCTGGTAAAAAACAGCCTGTCAAAACCGGGCTCCTCTTTATAAAACAACAGTTCCCCACCGGTGTTTTCATCACTTAGTTTAAGCCTCATATGCAGATCGAATGAAATTTAGCCTGATCAGGTAGCGGCCCCGGATAGCGGGCAACCATTTACCTGGCCAAATTACAAAAGTATCCCGGAAGTGAGAATCCAATAAACAGCAAACCCCATTTGCTCGTTGCGGCAAATGGGGTTTGGAGAGCCTGGAGGCTTTGGGGTTATCAGGCCGACAGTTCTTGTGCCGCTTTTGCGATCACCGACGCCACCTTCTCGGGCTGTGAAATATAAACGGCATGGCTGCCGGAAATCTCTGTAATCCTTGTGTCGGAGCGGCTATACATGTTACGTTGAATCTCAGGAAGGATACTTTTATCTTCGGTCGCTACGATACCAAAAACGGGTTTCTTTCTCCATGCGGCATCGGTGATCGGAGTTACAAAACATTTGGCATAGAATGCGCCATGCGAGGCATACATAAACTCAGATTCCTCTTTGCTCAGGTCGCCGCAGAAACCGGTATGGAACTTTTCTTTGTCATAATAGACAATTCCCTTCTCGTCAGGCGGTAGCACCCCGTTCTCAGGTGCAGGCTGCGCGGTTTGGAACCATTGAAGGGCGGACTCCCCGTTGTCTGGCTGGAAGGCAGCGATGTAAACCAAACCGGCAACTTTGGGATGGTTTCCGGCCTGGGTAATCACCGCGCCGCCCCAGGAATGACCGGCCAGGATCGCGGGCCCATCCTGATTATCCAATGCCAAGTGGGTGGCGGCAACATCATCTTCCAGGGAAGTCAATGGGTTTTGAACCACAGTTACACGGTAACCCTGTTTGGTGAGGCTTTCATAAACGCCCCGGTAACCGGACCCGTCGGCGAAAGCGCCGTGTACCAAAACGATATTCTTAATTGCTTGCACATTTGCTTGATTTTCCATCTTTTTTGTTTTTGAAGTTTATGTTTGAATGAACAATACAAAGGTGCGGCAAAAAGAACCCATGGGTAATGAGCGTATTTCCCGATTAGTTGCGATTATTTCCCTTCGTGCTTTGATAATCTCAATACACAGCCCGAAATGGGCAGCATACCTTTGTAATTCTGTGATTTGACAGCAACAAATGGCCTGGTTCGGCACGACTATCCTGACGATGAAAAGGCGACAGCCTCTGCCAGGTAAAAGGTGAAGATACAAAGAGCTATATCCCCTGATCAAAGCAATCGAGGTTCTTTACTCAGCGATGATATGGAAGAATACAAGGAACTAATATGTTAGCGCTGTTTCGGATTGCGCCGGAGCATGTGCCCCGGCGGTTGAAAAAATCCCGGCTCGGATCAGATCGTGTACTTGTCTTTCAATATTCCGATTTCACGCTCGCCGATACCCAACTCTTTTTGCATGAACGCTTCTACACTTCCGTATTGGGTTTTAAGCGCATTGAAAAAGATGTCCAGCAGATCGGGTCGAAGTTCCATTTTCCTGTTAAGCTCTTCCACAGTCATTCCGGTTTGCTCGGCCATCGGTTTCATCATCCGGCCCATGATTGGGCGCAAGTACGTATTGGAGGCCGTAAAATCCTCGTTGATGGTCTGACGCGGCACACCGAGCGTGTACAGGAAAAGCGCGGTCGCCATGCCGGTGCGGTCACGGCCGCCAGTGCAATGGTAGAGCATCGAAGTGGTATCGCTCATCACCAGTAATTTCTGGAAAAGCGGACGATAACGCTCCCCGAAGTATTTGATCCCCCCTTTTCCGTAAAACTCTTCCAGAAAACCGTCGCCTTTGAACATTTTGCTCATTTGTTCCTTCGACATCATGCCGTCGTCGCTGCCTGCCGGGCTGAGCAGGTAATCGGTATTGGGCAGCAGGCGATCGGGCGTCTGCGCGGACTCCTGCTTACCACGGAAATCGATGACCGTATAGATGTGTCGGGCACGGAGCGTGTCCAGGTCCGATGGTGTAAGTCCATGAATGGAAGCGCTGCGGAATACCCGGTTCCATCTGACCTGGTGGCCGTCCGTGGTTTTATATCCACCCACGTCCCTGAAATTGACCGCGCCGCGCATGTGTACGAGTCTCTGGGTGCTGTCGGCGAGCTGGCCGAATGAAATAGCAGGAGAAAGCAATGTGAAGATGAGAATCAGCTTTTTCATTAAATGGTGTATTTAAATTGGAGTTGTTTATTTGATAATATCCCATCGCAAGCCCGCCTGACCCTTGCGGCCGTACCATTCACTGGATGTGGTGCGGCGTTTGTCGCCCATAAACATTTTGACAGGTGAATCACTCAGGTTGTTGAGTTCCACAAATGCACGCAAACGTTTGTTGATTGTGTAGGTGGCAGAGGCGTCGATCGTGAAGTTCGCGTCTGTCCAGATGTAGTAATCGGGGCCAAGTTGTTGGTTGATGGTTTCCACTGAGGCACCGCGGTAGTTGCCTGCCAAACGGATCATGATATTGTTTTTTTCATAAAAAAGAATGGCATTAAAGAGGCTTTTCGACTGATTGGGCAGCTGTGTGCGGTCTATTGTTACATTGCCTTCCACACCTCTCGGTACTTTCACACGGCTGTCGATAAAGGTGTAATTAAATTCCACCCCGAAACCCGACCAGAATCCCGGCAGGAAGTCAAGGCGCTTGTTAATGCCCGCTTCGAAGCCTATCAGTGAAGCGTTTTGCAGGTTTTTAGCCTGCGTTACCAGGTAGTTGCCGCCGTCGATCGTCTGCATGTTCATATCAGTGAACACCACATCCTGAATGCGTTTGTGAAATACACCACCTGAGAGCAGGCCGATATTGGGAAAATAATGCTCGCCCATCAGATCGAAGTTGTCGGAGAATGTGGGTTTCAGATCTGGGTTGCCCTGGCTGATGGTCATCGGCGTTTTGGTATTGTCGATCGAGGTACCCGGGGTCATGTCCCCAAAGTTGGGCCGGATGAATGTGCGGGTGTAGGCGGCACGGAGGTTGGTGTTGGCGTTCAATGCATATTTCAAATGCAGCATCGGCAGCAATGCATTGTAGTTGTTCGTCACATTCGTAGGGGTAATGATGGTCGTGGCAGGTGTTCCGGCGATGGTAGCCGCCGAGCCTTCCAGGTTCATTACAGTATACTCGTTGCGCACGCCACCCACGAGCCGCAACTGGTCGCTGAGTTGATATTCGGCCATGATGTACGCTGAGGTTACCTGTTCGGAGCCTTCGTACAAAGCCGTGGGGTTGGTTTTGGGCGTTACCTCCGTGAAGCCGTTCTTAGCACGCGACTCAGCGCCATACAGGTTAAAAAGCTGGTCTTTGGTGAGCGGGTTCATCACATACTGGCTGTGATTGCCCGGCATGTGGCCGAAAAACTCCGTTCCTTTCGCTGGCTCAGCAGTTTGCAGGCCAGCCAGGCTGAGTAGCGCCGGCGAGTTAGGTATACCCAGCGCAGCGCCAGGCATCAATACAATGCTCGACCCGTAGGTGCTTTCGCGGTATTTGTGGCGGTATTTAGCGCCGAATTTCAGTTTCAGATCTTTCGAAACCTCTGTCTGCAGGTTCAGCTGCATATTCCGGTCGTGCTCGCTGTTATCCAGCTGCGCGATCACAAGTTGTTGTAGCGTCAGCTTTTGCGGGTTCATTGTTTCGGATTCATTGGCCAGACCCGCTTCAAAATGCATCGGATCGCCGCCGATACCGTCGGGTGAATCAAAACCCCAGTATCGTTTTCCGTCCGACGACAGATCACTGAAGCCACCTGTGATCTTCTGGCGGAAAGTGCCTATCGGCAGACCTTTGATGCCGTAAGTAGGAGGGGTTTCAAGGAAATACCTTGATTTATAGTCACTGTACGACCAGTCGAGTTTGAGTTTTGCGGCTACCTGATGCTCACCACCAATCTCGCCGCCCTGAATGGCCGTCTGATAGTGTGAATAGCGGTAGTTATACTGATAGCGGCTGTTGGTGTAGTCAACATACGATTCTGAAACGGGGCGGATATCATTGAATTTATTCAGCATTCCCCTGAAAAAAAGCTTGTTTGCCGCATTGAGCTTGTACTCCATTCCCAGGCTAAGACCCATTGTCTGGCGCTTACCCATATACCGCTTGAACATAACCGAGTTAATCGATTTCTTTTGCGCGGCGTTGGCTAGTCCGGTGTTATAGCTTACATCGAATGCATCGGCACCCCATTGGCGGTCCCAGATGGCGCCGGCAAGTACTACCCCAAGTTTATCTTTGAAAAACCGGTCTCCGTAAATCAGCGAGGCATTATAGGTGCCATTTTTGGAAAATGAGTTGTATCCGCCGGCCAGACTGGTATTCAGCTGCCGGTAAGCCGGGGCAGTTCTGGTAATAAAATTGATGGAACCTCCAATAGCGTCGCCCTCCATATCGGGCGTAATGGCTTTGGCTACCTGCACGTACTGGATCATCTCCGAGGGGATCGCATCCAGGACTGACGACCGATTGCCTAATACATTGGAGCTGGGTAGCCGGCTTCCGTTGAATAGCGTTGAGGTCCACGCAAAAGGCGTCCCGCGTACAGTCGCCTGGTCGGCTTCACCGTGGTAGCGGGCCACCGCCACGCCCTGCATGCGTTGCACAGCTTCCGCGATGTTGCGGTCGGGTAATTTGCCGATGGCATCGGAAGCCATTACGTCGATAATCGCATTGGAATTTCTTTTGATGCTCATCGCCTTGATCTGCGATGGTGCCATGCTGCCGGTTACGAGTACTTCGCTCAGCGTATTGTTGTGATCGGGCTGCAGTTCGATATTGCCCAGGTCGGTCACGCCTTTGCCGATCACGACGTCCATTTCTTTCCTGCTGTATCCGACATATGTTACGGTAAGTCGCACGTGCCCTTCTGTATTTGCAACTAATGTGAACGTACCGTCTATTTCTGTGGAGGCAAAAAGGTTACGCGCCGGCATTTGCACCGTTGCGCCGGGAAGGCTTCCATCCTTGCTGATAACAGTGCCTTTGACTGTCTGGGCACGGGCTCCGGATACGAGCGCCAGCAGCGCCATCAGCGACCAAAGCGGCCTGCGTTGCAATCGTTTGTCGGAGAGGGAACCGACTTTTGTAAAAGTGTACATGATAGTCCGGGATTGTTTGCGGCAAAGGTGCGGTGACTTTTGTGGCGCTTCAACCCAGGCCAACAGTTGCTACCTGCCCAGGTCCTGCTCGTTGGAGTGGGACTTGTAAGTGATTGGTTGTCAGATGATTTTATTTCTATTATGAAATCGTTAAGAAAGTTTGCGAGCATGTGTGGCACCACATCGAAACCGCTTCCTTAATATCCAGTTAATACTGAAATCTTAAATTTGCGTCAGCAAAAACAGCAATACATGCATCATATCATCGCAATCGGCATCTTTCAGGCGACCGTCGCCGTGGGTATGTTATGGAAAGGCAAAGTGCGTACGAGCGCAGATTCGTTATTGATCATGTTTATTGCATGCATTGGCTGCCACCTTTCGATCAAATTTGTGATTTACACATTCGTGAACGACGAGCAGGTGAGGCAGCAAATGAATACTTTTATCGGCTTTTGCTACGCCCCGCTCCTGTACCTGTATGCCCGGAAAGTGGATAACGAAGCTTTCATGCCCGCTACGCGCTGGTACGTTTTCCTGCCGTTCATTGCCGCAGCCATTGCCTACTTTACTATCGCGGGTGTGATCATGGTTTCCGGAATGTCGGGTTATGGGCTCCTCAAATGGTACAACCTGGGAAGCTATTGCGGGATTTTACTTTCGGACATTGGTTACGCATCGCTAGCACTACGCATCAGGCGCGGGTTTGGAGGAGAGAAAGCGGTGGAGAAGCGTATTGTAGGAATGGTTGCCTGGTGCTTTTTGGCCATGATATGCGTGTCGGGCCCTGTTTATTTTGCCAATACGTTCTTCCATGCCGATTTGATGATCCCAATCCGCGTGATTACCTACACCACATTGAGTGCGCTTTGCGTGATGATCGTCTATTACAAATTTGTTGCAGGAACCGCACCGAATGCTTCTGCTCAGGCTCGGGAAATGACTCCGGTGACACAAATCGGGGTAATCGAAAGCCCGCTTTCACGAAAGGCTGTCCTGTCCGGGGAAAAGCAAAAAGAGATTTGGGAAGCGCTGGAATCGCAAATGCATCGAAACCTGGTTTTTACCGACTGCGATCTGAACCTGGACAAATTGGCCAGCCTAACCGGTATCAACAAATACCACCTCTCAGAAACGCTAAATAATTTCGCCGACAAGTCATTTTACCAATACATTAACGAGTACCGCATTGCCTATGCTTTAAAAGAATTAGAGCTGGTTTCTGCAAGCCAGTCAGAGGAGTTCAACTTTCTTTCGCTCGCCTATAAGTCCGGTTTTAAAGCCAAGTCCTCCTTCAATCGGTATTTTAAGGAGATCACAGGGTCTACTCCTTCAGAGCATTTAAGAACCCTACGTCAGCCCAAAATCGCGATTTGAGATGGTCGATTATCGATATTGCACATATTGATTAGAAAAAGACCCGTCATCGAAAAGGTCTATGATTGCATAACCTGGATCTGTTTCGTGGTATTTCCCCATCCAATAGTTTCCCGAAACTGCGCCGTTGCAACAATATGTGACCTGGTTGTAAGCCACGCGGTCAAGCAGGTGGATGTGGCCGCTAATTGCGAGTTTCACATTGTTATGCTTGTTGAAAAGTTTGATGATTCGAGTCGCGTCGATGTGCATCCAGCTGCCTGGCACTATCCAGTCGTTTTCCCTCAGATTATCGCCATCAAAAAAGACACTCGCAGATAGTATAGGTATATGAGAAGCGACTAATACAGGCACCTTTGATGGAGTTTGGCGAAGGTCGTCTTTTAACCACTCAAATTGCTCCTCGTCCAAACTGGCCAGGTATCCGGTCCCGTCCGGGCGGGATTGGACACTATCGAGCATAATGATGTGCCATCCGTTTCGATATATGCTGAAATACGGACGTGACAGGGCTACTTCGTTCATCGCTCGCTTCTTGCCGTCGCCGAACATGCCGCCAGGCGGAAGCCAGATATCATGGTTTCCGATGCATGAAACAACCGGAATGCTGTTTTCGGAAGACATTATTTCGTGGTACAATGCCCATTCTTTTGATGCTTTGGTCTGCGATATTCCGCGGGAGCCCATCACGCAATCGCCGGTATTCAGCACTAAGTCGGGTTTGATTTCAAGGGTTTGAAGATGGTGAAGGCATTTTTCAAACTGCCTTCCGGCCCAGAGATGTGGCTGGATGTGGATGTCGGTAAGGTGGGCGATACGCATGACCCGTTTAGGCTGAACATTTTCCGCCGCTGTGACCGATGGTATGGAAAGACCACCGGCAGCCATTCCCAGTGTTTTTAATAGATTTCTTCTCTGCATACAACGCAAGCCGTTTTGCAAAGATGCTCCACCGTTTCGAATCAGCCGTTAAGGAGAGATTATCAAATCTTTAGGTATGAAATCCAGAGCAGGTCGTTGACTAAAAATCATTCGGTCAACAGGCTCGCGAAGGCAGGGAGCGTATATTTTTGATAGTAAAGGTCGAAATTTTAACCTACATCGAACGGAATTTAAAAGCGGCAGACCTTTCGTTAAAATCTGCCGCTTTTCCACTTTGCTTCATTCTCGATTTTCCACGGGCTGCTGTATCCTACTTCGTCAGTAGGGGATTGGCGCGGAAATGCCCATTCCCCTCAAAGCTTACCGGATAATCCGATCTGAAATGCGTGCTTTTTAGGTAATAATCTGTTGTCACGATCTATGCCCCTGAACTACATGCTGCTTCGAAACCGCTCCGGTCGTCTTCTCGGGCCTGTTTGGTGTCCGAATCGGCGCGAGTACGGACAATGTAGCCTTTCTTAACGAGGTCGGAGATCGTCGCGTCTTTTAGGTTGTTGCGGATCATCATGGCAGCCTCCGGTGTGCCAGGGTCTGCACAGGCGAACATCACGCGCCCTTTCAATGAAGGGTGGCCGGTGATGTACAACATGTCCTTTTCGCAGCATGGTCGTCAAGCAGGAAAAGGAATTTACCTTTTGCATTCTTCACCAGCGGCCAGCAAGTACTGCGCTTTCCAGGGTTTCATATTTACCTCGCACGATATCCGGCATAATAATGTGGCTTCTTCCCAGCTTTTCGACGACTACTTTGTCCAAAGCCTCGAACGTCTTTTCGGTGAAATTTTCGGAAGAACCCATGCTGCTGTTGTCAGGAAGCGGATATTCTTTTTAAAACTGTCCGAAGCGGACCGGATCGTTGGGGCGTCATGCTTCCCACGAGAACGTTGTAGAGGCGCCGAGCGGCCCTGCAAAAAAGCAGTTACTATTGGCTGTATTTACGCTACTTCTGGTTGTTGATTACTTGTAACGCGTTGTCGGTGGAAAACACGCCGATTCTAAACCATACATTTAAATCTTGCAGATTCCTTCGAAAGTTGATTTATTTCGTAAAAATCGAAAACTCCTTTCACTTTGGAACACAGCGCAGATTATCACGCATTTCACAGACAGATCAAGCCCGCAGGACTTCTGATAGCCATCGGGATCGTATTCGGGGATATTGGAACATCACCTTTGTATACCCTCAATGCGCTGTTTCATGACGGGGAGGTTGTTTCTCATACCAAAGCGCTGGGCATTCTCAGCTGCATTATCTGGACGCTCACCCTTCAAACCACTTTAAAATATATTCTGATCACCTTGCAGGCGGACAACCATGGTGAAGGCGGTATTTTCTCGCTATATACCTTGATCAGACGTTATTTTGGTAAGTGGCTGATTGTGCCTGCGATCCTGGGAGGGGCATTTTTGATTGCGGACGGAATCATTACCCCGCCGATCTCTGTGGCATCGGCCATCGAAGGTCTCCAAAAGTTCGATCCCCACCTGGATACGGTCCCTATCGTGATTGCCATTATTATCGTTTTGTTTTTGATTCAGCAACTGGGAACCCAACAAATTGGGAAGTTCTTTGGCCCGGTGATGCTCATCTGGTTTTCCTTCATCGGAATAATAGGCCTGATGGCGCTTTCTTCTGACTGGTCAGTTCTCAGAGCGATTAATCCCTGGTATGCTTATGAGCTGTTGGTTAATTATCCGGCTGGTTTTTGGCTGTTGGGCGGCATATTTTTGTGTACCACAGGCGCCGAAGCGCTTTACAGCGACATGGGCCACGTCGGGCGGAATAATATCCGTGTAAGCTGGATCTATGTAAAGATTTGTCTGATCTTAAGCTACGCCGGACAGACCGCCTGGCTGCTGAGCGTGGGAAAGGCCAATGCGCTAAGCCCTTTCTATAACATCATTCCTCAGGGCATTTACATTCCTTCCGTAATCTTGGCGTCGATGGCGACCGTGATTGCAAGCCAGGCACTCATCTCCGGATGTTTTACCCTTGTGAATGAAGCGATCCGGTTGGGTGTCTGGCCCAGGAACAGGGTTGTCTTTCCGGGAACTATCCGCGGGCAGATGTACATCCCGTTTTTCAACTGGTTTCTAATGTGCGCATGCATTCTGATGGTGCTGCACTTCCGGGAGTCTAAAAACATGGAGGCTGCTTTTGGTTTGTCGGTTACGCTGACGATGTTGATCACCACATTCCTAATGGCGCTGTACCTTGTTACCCGCAGGATAAACACTGGTGTGGTGGCCATCATTACGGCAGTGTTTCTGGCCGTAGAATGCTCGTTCCTGATTGCTAATCTGCAAAAACTGCACGAAGGGGGATGGATCATGCTCGTCGTAGGCGCCATCCTCTCACTGACGATGCTGACCTGGCAGCAGGGACGCCGGATGCAGGAAAAGCTGATCGCATTTTCACCCATTACCCCGATTGTTGCCCAAAAGCTCCAAGACCTTTCGACCAATTATTCCATCCGAAGTTACGCGACCAACTTGATTTACCTGACCTCAAGCACCAAGGATGATCTTATCGAGGCAAGGGCGCTGGATTCCATTTTCCATAGTCCGGCCAAAAGGGCGGATATCTACTGGTTTATCCACGTCAATGTTGCCGATGAGCCTTACACATTGCAATACCAGGCAAAGACAATTTCTCCCAACGATGCCTATTTCGTTACTATCAACATCGGTTTTCGGATTGAGCCCAAAGTAGATTTCTTTTTCCGGCGCATTGTGCAGGACCTGCTCGCGACAGGGGAACTGGAATATGAAAAAGCGGAGGAAAAGAAGTACGATAAACGCGATATGGGCGATTACCGTTTTGTGGTCGGGAGTTCTTATCTGTCCTACGACAACGCATTGTCTTTCTGGAAGAATCTGCTCATTAAATCCTATTACAATTTGAAATTGATCGGCGTGCAGGAGGGGGCCAATTTCGGACTCGATGAAAGCAATGTAGTCTACGAGAAATACCCATTAGTTTATCAGTCTTTGGACGAGTATGCGATCCAGCGCGTGCCGACGCCAGGCAGTTAAGTTGGGCGCCTGACGTCGGGGATATTTTTGGAAACTATAAAGAGAAATACTCCGACAGTGGCCCGAGCGAGAAGATGGGAAACGAACAAAGCGCGTTAAGGATGATAATGGTCAGGAAAAGGAAAATACCAAAGGTTGCACTTTCCGTCCGGAGTGTCCCGGCTGATGCTTCCACCGTTTTTTTCTGACTGATACGCCAGCCAATGCACAGTGCCGCTATGATGGGCACGAAGCGGCCGGTGAGCATCGCGATGCTGGTTGACAGGTTCCAGAAAGGCGTGTTGTCACCAAGGCCCTCAAATCCACTGCCATTACCGGCAGATGCCGAGACAAACTCGTAGTGCATGGTAGCAAGTCCGTGTGCACCGGGATTACTGAGCCATCCCAACCCGTCTCCGTGAACCGAGTACAGGCAGCTTGCCACGGCTGTGAGCGACATCGGGATTGCCAGTTGGAGCACGCTCGCGATTACCGCCAGCTGAACTTCTGCAATCCCGATTTTTCGGCCGAATAATTCCGGTGTCCGGCCGATCATCAAACTACCCAGAAAAACAGCCACGATCAAGTAAAGGAACATATTGATCCATCCCGTTCCTAGTCCGCCGAAAAAGGCGTCGATCTGCATTCCCACCATCATCACAAGCCCCGAAAGCGGCATGAAACTGTCGTGCATGGCCGTGATCGTGCCAGCAGGCACGCATGCATTTTCACCTGCATACAGAGCCGATAAGAAGGGGCCAAAACGTGTCTCTTTGCCCTCCATATTACCCCCGCTGATGTCGATACCCATGGCAGCCACGGCCGGATTACCGGTTTGTTCCTGAAAAATGATCGGCACGCTCACAAAAATAAAGCCGGCAAGCATGACGCTGAATACCATCCATGCAAAGCGGCGATTGCCCAGGTAAAAGCCGGTGAAAAATAGAAAGGCAATCGGGAGCAGCAGTACAATGACATAATGGACAATGTAGGTGAGCGTATCAGGGTTTTCGAAAGGGTGCGCATCGTTGGTGCCGAAAAACCCCCCACCATTGGAGCCAAGCTCTTTGATTGGTATCATACTGGCTACCGGGCCTGTCGATACTTTGATGGTATCGCCTTGCAGGGTATGCAAGGTCTCAGCACCTGAAAATGTCATAGGCATTCCCCGCATGAGAAAAAGTGCTGAAACGATCAGGCACAAGGGGAACAGGATCCGGGTTGCCGAATGCAGGAAGTCGGCGTAAAAGTTGCCAAGGCACGCATTTTGACGGCCGAGCGAGCGGACGACGGCTACTCCGACTGCGAGGCTTGCGGCCGCGCTCACAAATTGCAGAAGCGAAAATACAGCTACCTGCGAAAAATAGGTGGCCCCGGTTTCGCCCGAGTAGTGTTGCAGGTTTGTACTGGTAATAAAGCTGATGGCAGAATGAAGAGCCAGGGGCCATTCCATCGACGGATTAGCATCCGGATTAAGCGGTAGGTTGCCCTGAAACAAGAGCAACGTAAAGCCGTAAACGACCCAAAGCAAATTCAGGGTAAGAAATGCCCGCAGATATTGCCCAAGGCCCATAGCCTGGTTCGGATCAATTCGGGCGAATTTGAAGATCCGGTTTTCAATAGAGGAGAAAATGAGGACTGATGGCAGCTCGTCGGAGAAAACCCACCTCATGTATTTGCCAAGGGGCCAAGCCAGAAGGACTGTGCTGCCGAAGAGCAGCGTGAAGATCAGTAGTTGCTCGATATCCATTCTAACTTGTCATTTGAAATAAACACGGCAAACAAAGGCCGTAATGGATATAATCGAGAGAATCAGAAGCAGAAAGCTGAAAGGCTTGACCCGATGACGACTTCGAGGTTTCATAGTTGTCGAGATTAATTGGATGTTTGTTTTGCAGGGGTTCAGAAACAAGGTCATGCCAAAAATCTGTGAAGTGTATAATGTGTTGATTAATAAAGTGTTGTGTGGTATTCTGTTTCTGCCGAAAAGAGAAATACTATCATAATGAATATCTGAAATCTCAAAATGATCGACTGCCTGATTGTTATCTTGAAGCTGTCGGCAAAATTTAGAAGACAGTTTGCTGCGCCTATTGTCAATCTTTTTGATAACCAGGTATCAATATGATAGATTTTTGGAATTAGGGGTAGAAGTTAAGTATTTCATTTACAGGTGAATTGTTCCCGTCGCCACTTCCGGCACGGGTTTGGCTGCTGTTAGCTAGAAACCGGCAATGCAATAGGCCAGGCGGTTTGCGGACAGTTTTTTAGTAACGATTATGATTACCCAGTTTCAAGTTCATTCTTATTTTATCGAGCAGTTGCCCAAACTTTTGCACCGCAGAATTTCGGCAAAACAGGTAAACGAGCAGCCACTGACTGCTAAGGCAGCTATTCTGGCCTTTTCAGAGTATACCAAATTGATGGTCGTCCACCGCGACCTGGCAAGGACGCAGCAGTGTTTGCGGGTCGCTGAGCAGCTTTACCTAAATGGCGATGTTACGGTGAGGATGCTGATCGAAAGCATTTACGTATATCTGTTCGCGTCATTTCTACCGGCGGCTGAAAAGGATCGAACGCGCTGGGAAAACCTCATACCGCAAGGTTTAAAGCAAACATATGACAGCTATGCGTTTCCCCAGCAGAGATGACCCGGAGCCTACAGAGGAGCCGGGTGAAGCAGAATTTGAATCAGAAGAAGAACATTAACGGCGCTCGAAGTGAATGTAAAGAAACGCATCAGAAGACAGGTCAGAACACCTACCAATCAATTTTTAACCATGGAATACTCAACGTTGTATACAGTCTCAGCCGACATGCAGGTTGCCGTGCTGGTCGCCGTCGCGACCGGTCGGCAGCCCGTCGGCCAGGCGAATGAGTGCCTGGACGAGCTGGACTTTCTGGCGCGGACACAGGGAATTACTTCGGTCGCAAGATTTACGCAGCGCCTTGCGCAACCCGATTGCCGGACCTATTTGGGCAAGGGCAAGTTGGAAGTTCTGGCCGGTGCGGGTTATGGACGGGACACTTCTCGTTTCGCAGATTTTGAATGCAGGGCGCAAAGCCAGCAATCTAGGCTTGCTTTGGAACCGGCCAGACAAAGTCTGACTCGGTAGTAAAAGCGCAGTGTTAGACCTGACCGTAACTTACGGCCAGGTTCTTTTTAATGTAGGTTATTTGTCGCTCAGCAGTAGCGGCATATTTCCTTTGGCAGGAATAATAACGATTTTTGCATTGGGCGATGCGGCAAGCTCCTTCTGGGCTTTGATGTTTTCGTATTGAAGCTGTTTGTCCGTAAGACTTAATGAAATGATTGTCTGGTAGTCCGCGATACCTTTGGCTTCTACGCGCTTTCTTTCGGCCTCCTGCTTTTCTTTTTGTAAGACAAATTCCATTTTTTGCGCTTCCTGCTCCGCATTGATTTTTGACTCTATTGTCTTTTTGACCGATTCGGGAAGATTGATGTTGCGGATCAGGAGTTGTTCAAGGACCAGGCCGCGGCTTTTGAAATCCTTGTCAATGGATTGGTAAATCCGGTTTTGAAATTCATCGCGACGCTTCGAGTAAAGCGCAACGGCATCGTAGTAAACTGCATTGTCGCGAATTCGGGTCCTGGTCACCGGGCGAACGATCTTGTCCTTGTAGTCGGCGCCGATGCCTTTGTAGATGGAGGGAGCCTTCTCTGGCAAAATCTTGTAGAGGACAGTAAGGTCTATTACCACTTCCAGTCCATCAGCCGAAAGCACGCGGATCGCGTCGTCGCCCTTGACTTCGCCTTCGGTGGCTACCGCAGACATGGTATAATTCTGGACCTTGGTATCAAAAACAGTAACCTCGGCCAGCGGATTGACGAAGTGGAGCCCATTGTCTAAAATGTTCGGACTCACTTTTCCAAACAGCGATTGGACGCCGATCGTACCGGCGTCGATTTGGCGAACACTGGCAGCTGCCAGCCCCAGAACCACAACAAAGACGCCGGCAAATTTGAGAATATTTGCATATCTGGCAAGCTGATAGCTTGATTTGGAAGCGTAGAACCCGGCGGCAATCAGGCAAAGTCCTATAATTACAACAAACATAAGCGGGATGGTTTAACTGTGACTTAAAACGTACATTGGTATACGCTCTAATTACATGCCATGGTTGATTTGTTTGCCTAATCTGTTGTTAGTGAGCTTGATTTGAAAACTTGATCTCTCCTGTTGTCCAACCAGCCTATCATTTTGATAATTGTGCTATCAGATTGGAATACCTGGCATTAGAATCGCTCTGATCAGGATCCATACTGATAGCGCTGTCTGAGATAGATCGCGCTTAATTGCGGTGGTAAGAGTGCCTCGATATGTTTTCTGCCTGCCGCGTTGTGCGGCATGTAAAGCGAAAGGGAATAGATGTAAACATTCTCAATCAGCATTTTAACAAGGAAATTACCATTTTGATAAAGCCGTTCGCTGATCGCGAAGCACTTTTTAACGGCGCGATAATCCCGGCGGGAAATGGCAACGCTGGTCTCGGTCAGGTATTGGTTGATAATCGTTTTCGCAGCCTGGAATGTGAGATGGACTGGTTGGATCAATGATTTCATTGTATTTGCTGGCAAAATTTGAATGGGTAATGGTTGCATGCCAAAAGCTGTTCCAAACTGTAATATTTATTTTAACTTATTGAATATGAATTAGTTAAAGTTAATTTGGTGACTACATTTTCCTATCATTCTGATAACAGGAATCATAATGAAACAGACAGGTTCATGCTGCTGGGGCTCCCTATCAAAAATGGTGTTACCCTATCATTATGATAAGGTTGGGCGAGCATGTATTGCGGCCTGTTAACTAGCAATCGTTTGCGTATGAGCGTGTTGAGGCTTACCTGCTTGGGTCAGGAACAATTTTTCATTTGATAATTGGCAAACACCAATGGAAAATGAAAAAAATCTTGCTGATCGATGACGAGGATAAGCTGCGGTTGCTGCTCGCGAGAATCATCTCTGCCGAGGGGTACGAGGTTTATCAAGCAGCAGATGTAAAGTCGGGCATCCAAATGATCCAAAACCAGGAAATCGATATCGTTCTAAGCGATGTCAGGCTTCCGGATGGTAATGGCGTAGAGCTGGTCAAAACGATCAAAACGCTCAGACCAGCGATAGAAGTGATCATCATGACCGCGTTTGGTAAGATCGCCGACGGCATTCAGGCTATGAAAAATGGCGCGGTTGACTACATCGTTAAGGGCGACGATAACGACAAAATTTTGCCGCTTCTGGCTAAAACCGCCGAACGCAGCCAATTAAGCCATAAGGTGAAGAGGCTCGAATCGCTGGTTAGTAATAAGTTCTCTTTTGAATCAATCATTGGCATTTCACGACCTTTCCAGGAATCATTGGCGCTTGCAAAGCGCGTGGCCGCGACCGATGCGGCCGTGCTGCTCACGGGCGAAACCGGGACCGGAAAGGAAGTGTTCGCCCAGGCGATTCATTATGGAAGCGGCCGGGCAGATAAACAGTTTGTTTCCCTGAATTGCAGCGCGCTGGGCCGGGATATTATCGAGAGCGAACTATTTGGCTATAAGCAGGGGGCCTTTACCGGCGCGATCCGCGACAAGAAAGGACTTTTGGAAGAAGCTAATGGCGGAACGCTCTTTTTGGATGAAATCGGTGAGCTGCCTCTTGATATGCAGGCGAAACTACTCCGAGTGCTTGAAACTCACGAGTTTATAAAACTAGGCGACACCAAAACGACAAAATCGGATTTCAGGCTGATCGCAGCTACCAACCGCGACCTCAAAGTAGAATCGGCCAATGAACGGTTCCGCAGCGATTTGTACTTCAGGCTGAACGTCTTTGAGATCCGCCTCCCCGCGCTCCGGGAACGCAAAGAGGATTTGCCGCTATTGGTCGATCACTTCCTGAACCATTTTTGCGCTCAGACCAACAAGAAAAACTTAGGATACACGCCTGGCTTTCTAAAGACGGTGCAGGGTTACGAATGGCAGGGCAACATCCGTGAGCTGAAAAATGCGATCGAGCGCGCCGTGATCATCAGTGACGGAAAGCTAACCAGTGAATGCTTGTCGCTGGACATACAGAATCATAGGTCTTACCGCAGCCCGCAACTGTCAGCATTCTCGATGGCCAGCGTTGAAAAGCTGCATATTCAGAAGGTCCTTAATTACTGCGGGGGCAATAAAAGCGAGACGGCGCGGCTGCTTGAAATCGGGATCGCAACGCTGTACCGTAAAATTCAGGAATACCATATCACGGTCGAGAACGGGTAGGGCTTTCAGTTTGATAGTGGCCTATCATTTTGATAGGATCGCCTAAACATGGCAATGCTAAATGGTTTTCTCATTGTTCTGTAAAACAGGTGGTTGTGTTTTATTCTTTCGGTTGGCATAACCTTGGTAAATACCACTGATGACATTATAGACAATCGAAACAAAAATGCTCTTAATATTCATCCAATCCATTCTAATCATGTTAACAATCCTCTTAATTCTTGCCGGGCTTTTATGCTTCGCAATCTTTTACGGTTCGGTAAACTACTTTGAAAAAATCTGATTATGGCAGCGCTATTTATCGTCGCAATCCTCGTGTTTGTCTACATGTGCTATGTACTTGTCAAACCTGAAAAATTTTAACCTGACCGGAAATGGCCACCAGGCGGACCAAGAATAATGGAAAACAGAAGGTCTACGAAGTATTGATGATTGTTTTCATCTGGATGTTAGTGCTTTCATTCCTTTATATCATCTTCTGGAAGGCCAAAACCGGACTAAATCTCTGATAAATGAATACAGAATTATTGGGCGTCATTGCCATGTTTGCCACTACGATCGTATTGGCAATTCCATTCGGATCTTACATTGCCAAAGTTTATGCAGGCGACAAAACGTTGCTAGATCCGGTCTTCAATCCTCTTGACAAGCTGCTGTATAAATTGAGCGGCATCGACGAAAAGCGAGAGATGAGCTGGAAGCAGCACATGTTCGCTTTGCTGACCATCAATGTGGTATGGTTCCTGCTGGGGATTTTCGTTTTAATGAATCAAAGCTGGCTGCCGCTCAATCCGGACGGCAACCCCGATCAGACAGCCGACCTTGCTTTCAACACCAGCATTTCCTTTATGGTCAACTGTAACCTGCAACACTATTCCGGTGAAAGCGGGGTAAGCTACCTCTCACAGCTGTTTTTGATGTTCCTTCAATTCGTCAGTGCGGGTACAGGTATGGCAGCGGCCGCGATCATTTTTATCGCGCTGAAAAACCGCACTACCGAGAAGCTGGGCAACTTTTGGGCGCTGCTGGTTAAATCCTGCACCCGGATATTGCTGCCTTTGTCAATTGTCGTAGGCTCGGTTCTCGCATTCAACGGAACACCAATGACTTTCGATGGCAAAGACACAATGATCAGCGTGCAGGGCGATACCGTACAGGTTTCGACAGGGCCGGTCGCGGGCTTCGTGGCGATCAAGCACCTGGGTACTAACGGCGGTGGTTTTTACGGGACCAACTCGGCCCATCCGCTTGAAAACCCCAACTATTTCACGAACATGCTGGAAATGTTCTCGCAGATGATTATTCCGCTGGCGATGATTTTCGCATTCGGGTACTTTTTGAAGAAAAGGAAATTCGGATGGATGGTTTTCGGGGTAATGACAGTCGGGTTCCTGCTTTTAACCATTCCTACGATGGTCTGGGAGATTAACGGCAATCCGGCACTGGGGAAAATGGGCGTGGATATTTCATCGGGGGCGATGGAGGGAAAGGAAGTGCGGTTTGGAAGTGCTGCATCGGCATTTTGGAGTATAGCTACTACCGTTATCTCGACCGGGTCTGTCAACTCTATGCACGATAGCACGATGCCACTCTCGGGTATGACGCAGCTGCTCTCTATGATGACCAATGCGTTCTATGGTGGTTGCGGGGTCGGTATTCTCAACTTCTTCATATTTATTATCCTGGCTGTATTTATCAGCGGATTGATGGTCGGACGGACACCAGAATTTTTTGGTAAGAAGATCGAGGCACGCGAAATGAAGATCGCCATGATCGTAGCGCTATTGCATCCATTGATGATCCTGGCAGGAACTGCATTGGCCGCGGCATTCCCTGAAATTACCTCTGCTAACCTGAATAACCCCGGCTTCCACGGGTTCAGTGAGATGCTTTACGAATACACTTCATCGGCAGCCAACAACGGTAGCGGATTTGAAGGGCTCGGGGATAACAACCCATGGTGGAACATTACCACCGGTATTGTGCTGATCCTGTCACGTTACCTGCCGATTATCGGTCCGGTAGCTATTGCGGGACTCCTGGCCAAGAAAAAGTTTGTGCCTGAAAGCGCGGGAACGCTGCCGACGGACTCAGCAACCTTCGGTGTGATGGTGCTTGCCGTGATTGCCATCATTGCAGCGCTCTCCTTCTTCCCGGCCCTCACTCTCGGCCCGATCGCCGAATATTTCTCCATGATGTAATACCGATATTGAAATGAAAAATCAAAGTGCATCCTTATTTCAAAAGGAGCTTGTCAACGAAGCGATAAAACAATCATTCGTTAAACTCAATCCTCGCCTGTTGTTCCGTAACCCGGTGATGTTCACCGTGGAGATCGGTACCGTAGTAATGCTCATTGTCAGTCTCTGGATTTTGGCCGGTGAAAACTCCCAGGGCTCTTTTGCCTACAACTTTACCGTCTTTCTGATCCTTTTTGCCACGCTGCTTTTTGCCAACTTCGCAGAAGCAATCGCGGAGGCCAGAGGGAAAGCACAGGCTGACAGCCTGCGTAAAACGCGGGAGGAAACCCGCGCCAGGCTGGTAATCAATAACGCCCAGGGTTTTGATGTGGCTACCCGCGAGGTGATGTCTGCCCAAATGAAAAAGGGAGATATCTTCATTTGCGAAGCCGGAGACAACATTCCCATGGACGGCGAGATCATCGAAGGGCTTGCCACGATCGATGAAAGTGCGATCACCGGTGAATCTGCACCGGTAATCCGTGAGTCGGGTGGCGACAAAAGCAGTGTTACAGGTGGTACCAAAGTGCTTTCCGACCGCATCAAGGTCCAGGTCACGACCGCTCCCGGCGAAAGCTTTCTGGACAAGATGATCGCACTCGTAGAGGGTGCAACGCGTCAGAAAACGCCCAACGAGATAGCATTGACGATTCTTCTGGCCGGGTTTACGCTCGTGTTTATCATCGTTTGTACCACGTTGCAGCCATTTGCAACCTATGCCAATACGCCCATTACGATTGCGGCATTTATCTCACTTTTTGTCTGCCTGATCCCGACCACGATTGGTGGGCTTCTGTCAGCCATCGGTATTGCAGGTATGGACCGTGCGCTTCGGGCTAACGTGATCACCAAATCGGGTAAAGCGGTCGAAACCGCTGGCGATGTGGATGTGCTATTGCTCGACAAAACAGGTACGATCACCATCGGTAACCGTAAGGCAACAAACTTTTACCCGGCCCGCGGCATTACGGAAGCCCATTTTATCAAATCCGCCGCATTGAGCTCGATTGCCGACGAGACACCGGAAGGTAAATCCATCCTGGAACTAGCCAATGCGACGCCTTCGAGCTATAATCTGAACAGTCCTGTATTTATTCAATTCACGGCCGAAACCCGCAGCTCGGGTGTAGACTTCGATGACACCCGCATCAGGAAAGGTGCATTCGACTCGATTCGTAAGTTGACCGAAGGGGCAGGCAACCGTTTCCCGGAGGAAATCGAATCGAAAGTGAAGGAAATTTCAAGCAATGGCGGAACACCACTGGTGGTCTCGGAAAACGAGCGTGTAATCGGGGTGATCGAGTTGCAAGACATCATCAAAACGGGTATCAGCGAGCGTTTCGAGCGACTGAGGAAAATGGGTGTCAAAACGGTAATGGTAACCGGCGACAACCCGCTTACAGCCCGGTTTATTGCCCAGAAAGCCGGTGTGGATGATTTTATCGCCGAGGCCAAGCCTGAGGATAAAATGAATTACATCAAGAAAGAGCAGGAATCAGGACGTCTGGTCGCCATGATGGGCGACGGTACCAACGATGCGCCTGCACTGGCACAGGCTGATGTAGGCGTGGCCATGAACAGCGGTACACAGGCAGCGAAGGAAGCGGGGAACATGGTTGATCTGGACAACGACCCGACCAAGCTGATCGAAATCGTCGAGATTGGCAAGCAGCTCCTGATGACCCGTGGTACGCTCACTACTTTCTCGATTGCCAATGACGTGGCCAAGTATTTCGCTATTATCCCCGCACTGTTCATCGCCAGCATTCCCGCCCTGCAAGGCCTGAATGTCATGCACCTGAAAAGCCCTGAGAGTGCGATCCTTTCGGCGATCATATTCAATGCGGTGATCATTCCGATCCTGATCCCGCTGGCGCTCAAAGGGGTGAAATATACGCCGATCGGTGCGAGCGCATTGCTGCGCAGGAACCTGCTGATTTATGGATTGGGCGGCGTATTGATCCCCTTCGCAGGCATCAAGCTCATCGACATGGTAGTCAGTATCTGGATTTAGTGGATTGAGCCGGTACCTACCGGGCCGGCATTTATAATACCAAAGAACAATAAGACAATGAAAACGAACATATTGCCTGCTATCAGGCTTACCGCAGCTACACTCATCCTTTTTTGCGTGATTTATCCTGCCGTCGTATGGGCGATTGCCCAGCTTGCGCCTAACAATGGTAAAGGGGAGGTGATTTCCGCTCATGGCAAGAAGTATTATGCCAACATAGGACAGCAGTTTACCGAAGATAAATACTTTAACGCTCGTCCCTCGGCTGTGGATTACAATGCTGCGGGTAGCGGCGGCAGTAACAAAGGCCCGTCTAACCCCGATTATCTGCAAACCGTTCAGGCACGTCTGGACACACTTTTGGTTCATAACCCTGGCGTGAACAAAGCCGACGTGCCCGTTGAACTGGTGACAGCCAGTGGCAGTGGTCTTGACCCTGACATTTCCACCACGGGTGCGAAAGTTCAGGCGTCCCGAATTGCAAGAGTTCGTGGATTGTCCGAAAAGGCGGTTGAGGAATTGATCGCAAAACACACCGAGGGCCCGCTTTGGGGAATGTTCGGGCCGTCGCATGTGAATGTATTGAAGCTGAACCTGGCATTGGACCAGCTCAAATAAATGCTGTTGCTGGCAGGTATTTGCAGCTTTTCACAAATCTGTGGCCGGAAACGCCGCACGGTCTTCCGGTCACGCATTCTTCTTTAATCGATGAAAAAATTATTCTTGTTGGCCTCGGCGCTTGCCTTTTTTCGGACCGCACAGGCTCAGGATTCTACTGCTACCGCGCCTTCTTTTTCAGTTAGCGGGTATCTGGAAGCGTACTATAACTATGATTTTAACCGTCCGAAGAACAACACGACGCCTTCGTTCATGTACAACTTCAACCGCGCAGGAGAAGTCAACCTGAACCTCGGCTTCATAAAGGGCGCTTATAGCAGCGATCGCGTTCGGGCTAACCTGGCGCTGGCTGTGGGTACTTATATGAATGCGAACTATGCTGCCGAACCGGGCGTGCTGCGCAATATCTATGAGGCCAATGCCGGGATCAAGCTGGCCAAAAAGGCCAATTTGTGGCTTGATGCGGGTATTATGTCTTCCCATATCGGATTTGAAAGCGCGATCGGCAAGGATAACTGGACGTTGACCCGCAGCCTGGTCGCAGAAAATTCGCCCTATTTCGAATCGGGTGCGAAGTTGAATTATACGACCGATGACGGGAAGCTGTACCTGGCTGCCCTCTACCTGAACGGCTGGCAGCGCATTCAGCGGGTAGACGGTAACACAACCCCGGCATTTGGAACGCAAATCACCTATAAGCCGTCGGCGGCCGTGACGCTTAATTACAGCACCTTCATCGGCAATGACAAACCCGATAGCGTACGTCAGATGCGTTATTACCATAATGTGTACGGTATTTTCCAGCTTAGTCCGCAATGGGGCATCACCGCCGGATTTGACTATGGTACCGAGAAAAAAGAGAAAGGCAGCAGCGGCTCCAACCATTGGCTGGTTCCGGTGATGATCGTCCGGTATTCGCCTGCTTCGAAAATCAACGTTGCGGTCAGAGGCGAATATTTTCAGGACAAAAAGGGTGTGATCATTGCTACGGCACCGCCAGCGGGCTTCAAAACCTGGGGATTTTCGGCCAACCTGGACTACGCGGTGATGCAGAATGTGCTCTGGAGAATCGAGGCGCGTACGCTTAGCAGTAAGGATGAAATCTTTACGGAGCGCAGTGGCTCGACCAGTAAGAATAATACTTTCGTAACCACTTCACTCGCGATTTCATTTTAGTAAATTAACATAGAATACTGCCAGCAACAGCTTAAAAATCAAATTCCTTTCGGGCAAACACCCGAAAGGTTGTTTTGTTTCTAACCTCCATTTAGTTCAGATATGTCCGAGACCAATCCAAGCGCCCAGCATTTTCTTGACCTCATTAAGAAATCCCGCCGGGGTAAGTTTAAAATATACATCGGAATGAGTGCAGGCGTGGGTAAAACCTACCGGATGCTGCAAGAGGCGCAAACCTTGTTAAGAAACGGGATAGACGTCAAGATTGGTTTCATCGAGACCCATAACCGCAAGGAAACCCACGACTTGCTCGAAGGATTGCCCGTCATCCCCCGTCGGAAATTGTTTTACAAAGGTAAGGAGCTGGAAGAGCTCGATATGCCGGCCGTGATCAGCCTGAGGCCTGAAATCGTGATTATCGACGAACTGGCCCATACCAATATTGAAGGCAGCAAGAACGAAAAACGCTGGCAGGATGTGATGGAAATCCTGGATGCGGGTATTAATGTGATCAGCGCGGTCAACATCCAGCACATAGAAAGCCTGAACGAGGAGGTGAAGCAGATTACTGGCGTGGAGGTACGCGAGCGCATTCCCGACAATGTGCTGGCTGTGGCCGACGAAGTAGTAAACATCGACCTCACTGCCGACGAGTTGATCACGCGGTTAAAAGAGGGTAAAATTTACAGGCAGGACAAGATCCAGACCGCGCTGACTAATTTTTTCCGCTCCGACCACATTCTGCAACTGCGTGAGCTCGCATTGAAGGAGGTAGCAAGCCAGGTAGAGCGTAAAGTAGACACCGAGGTGCCTAAGCTCGTCGCACAGCGCAGGGAGAGATTTCTGGCGTGTATTAGTTCAAATGAACTCACTGCCAAACACGTGATCCGGAAGACAGCAAGGCTGGCCAGTTACTACAACAGCAAATGGCTGCTTTTGTACGTGCAGACTCCCGCGGAAAGCCGTGACAGGATACCGCTCGATAAACAGCGGCACCTGATCAACAATTTTAAGCTGGCTACCGAAATGGGCGCTGAAATCATCCGTGTTTCAAGCTCGAACGTCTCGCGCGCGATCATCGAAACAGCCGAGCAACGGCAGGTCACCACGATTTGCATCGGCAAACCGCACATTACGCTGATCCGGGTGATCCTGGCGACCAATCTGTTCAATAAGCTATTGAAAAAATTAACCAGCTCAGACATTGACCTTGTCATATTGTCCTGAGCTCTCAACTGATAAGAAATGAGTATCAAACCTAAATTACGACTAAGCCTGGGGCTGCTGTTTGTACTGATACTGCTGCAATCCCTGGTTGCCTCGCGCAATGTGTACAAGCTCAAAGACGAGACTGCAGACATTCTGGCAGATAATTACAACACGCTGGAATATTCCCGCAACATGATGCTGGCACTGGACCATATAGATGAATCCTGGGCAAAGACCTCTTTTGAGAATAATCTTCAAAAACAATTTGGCAATATCACAGAGCCAGGAGAGCAGCAGGCGACAGAGCGTGTGAGAAGGCATTTTAATTTGCTGCGGGTAAGTGCACGTCCCGACACACTTCCTGCTATGCTGCGCGAAGATATTTTGGGGCTGATCAAGATCAATATGGAGGCGATCCGGGCAAAAAACGATGTGGCCAATGGTACTGTTGGGTCAGCTATTCTGTGGATCGTGCTGACGGCGACCGCTTGCACGATTATTGCCCTGACCCTTTTTGTAAACTTGCCGGGAAATATCGCCAATCCCATCATGGAGCTCAGTGAAAGTATCAAGCAAATCGCGGCCAAGAACTATTCGCGAAGGGTCAGTTTTGATCGTAAGGACGAATTTGGACAGCTTGGAAAGTCGTTCAATGCGATGGCTGAAAAGCTCGAAGAATATGACGACAGTAGCCTGGCGCGGCTGCTGATCGAAAAGAAAAGGACTGAGGCGCTGATTAACAACATGCACGAGCCGGTGATCGGGCTGGACCAGAAAGGCATCGTCTTGTTTGCCAACCAGGAAGCGATCAAAATTACGGGTCTTTCGATGAGCGAAATGATTGGCAGGTCCGTCCAGGAACTCTCTGAGCGAAACGACCTGATTAGAACGCTGACCAATCAGGCCGACCCAGAAATTGAAGAAGTTAAGAAAGAGGGAAATCTGCTTAAAATATATGCTGACGAAAAGGAAAGCTATTTTGAAAAAGAAGTGATCGACATTAGCATAGTTCCTACCGGCGAGAAAGATCGGGTCCATATCGGGAAAGTAATCCTTCTAAAAAATATAACTCCTTTCAAGGAGCTCGACTCAGCTAAGACCAATTTTATTGCTACGGTTTCACATGAGCTTAAAACACCGATTTCCTCCATCAAAATGAGCCTTCAGCTATTGCAGTCACCAGGAACAGGGACCATCAATATTGAGCAAGCTCAATTGATTGAGTCAATTAAGGAAGACAGCGAGCGGCTATTGAAAATAACCGGCGAGCTATTGAATATGTCCCAGGTCGAAACCGGAAATATCCAGCTCAACATCCAGACGGCGGACCCGGCGGCGATCTGGCATTATGCACTTGATGCGGTGCGTTTTCAAGCCGAACAGAAAAACGTTGATCTCTCCGTACACATCGAACCTCACTTGCCGGCTGTTCGTGCAGACCTCGAAAAGACATCCTGGGTACTGATCAATTTTTTAACCAACGCCATCCGTTATTCCGGCGAAGGCGGCCAGATCGTAATTTCAGTCGGGCAAGATAAAGATCGGGTCAGTTTCATGGTGACAGATCATGGCCAGGGAATCGATAAAAAGTACCGGGAGAAAATCTTCAACCGATATTTTCAAGTGCCTGGAAGCCAGAAATCTGGAACAGGCCTGGGACTGGCAATCAGCAAGGAGTTTATAGAAGCGCAAGGCGGCGAAATTGGGGTCGAAAGCGAAATGGGATCCGGAAGCACCTTTTATTTTAAGCTGGGTGCTGTCGAAGTAGCGCAACCCGCATGAAAACAGGCGGCTTCCAAAATGAGATTAAATTATCATTTTGAAGGTATCGGAAAAGGATAAATGGGGCGAATGCTGTGGTATGTTATTGATCGATAGGTGGTTGTAATCCCGGCGATGTTGCGGCCTTTATTTTGTAGTAATCGTTGATATTTAACTATTCAACAATGGACTACTTAGGTAAGGGCGCACCGCTCATGTTTGGAAGGGTCGCTCATTTTCAATCCGTCAACCATCATCAATCAATATCTTCCGACCTGCGTTCATCGATCGAGCGATTATTTTATGTGACTAAGCTTGCCGTTGACGCCCGTGATCAGAAATTAACACGAAAATGTTTTGTGCTTGCCAATGCATTACTTCACCATGGAAGTCAGCAAATCAGGCTGTTGACTCAGGTCTGTTTTGTAAACGCTTTCAGGCAGACGTTAAGTGGAGGTGATCAGGACGAGGCAAACCTAAGGCGTTTTGTGCCATCCGATTTTTACAACCTGTTTGTGAACGGCAAGCCAAATCTCGATCAGCAATCTACTGCAGGAAGTGAAGCCGTTTACCAGGAGGAAATTGTGTACCGCCTGGCCAGTGAAGAGGACCATGTTTACGCCGAAGCAATTTGTCGTCAAATGCACGATTCCGCTATCGCTCGTCGATGTGGTATTTCAAAAAGGGAGCCTGCCGAGCTTATTGAAAAGATGAAAAATGGAAAGGCGATTATAGCGATCAATTCCAGGAGTGAATGGGTAGGTTTTTCATACATCGAAGTCTACGAAAACGGCGGGTATGTTTCCAATTCAGGGTTGATTGTTTCTCCGGAATACCGTAAACATGGAGTGGCATGGGAAATCAAGCAGCGTATTTTTGACCTGTCCAGAACCCTTTATCCGACAGCCAAAATTTTCAGTATTACAAGTGGTGGCGCGGTAATGAAAATGAACTCCAAATTCGGGTTCGAGCCGGTTCCTTACGCTGAAATCACTAACGATCCCAAATTCTGGGAAGGCTGTAAAAGCTGCGTGAACCACGCTGCCTTGCTCAGTAAGAATTGCCAGAACTGCTTTTGTACGGCGATGCTTTTTTGCCCAAATACAAAAAGTGAAATATAATTTCATCGCGTCGAAGCAATCCAAGAGATCCCATTGTTACCGGTAGTTTTATATTTTTGAGAAAGCTCCACGCACAACAGACCGTAATATATTGCCGTTAAAATTGGCAATCATGGAAGCAAATCAAAGACATCAAGAATCGCAAAAGTTCTCCCAACTTTGGTTTTGGGGAATCCTGGTATTTTCAGCAATTGTCATTTTTTACCGTTCCTGGCAGGAGCATTCAGCTGCACAGTTCCATAATTTAACTGTCAAATCTTTTGCCCCAATTGTCTTGTTGGCCACAGTGCTTATCTTTTTCCTTTTGTTGCGTCTGGATATCTTGATCGACCGACATGGTATCAGCTACAAATGATTTCCCTTTCGAATGAAGTATAAGACGATCCCTTGGGAGAGAATTGATTCGCTTCACATTTAACGGTTCAGCCCGATTGCCGAGTTTGGCGGGTAGGGGCTGCGCTACACCTTTAAGACTACCGCCTATATTGTCTCGGGAAATGATGGAGTCGAAATCCGGACAAAGGACAGGAGACGAAGGGCCCTATCAGCTGTTTGCGAAGACGAACCTGATAGACATCGAATACAACTGCATAGGGAGGTTCGTGCCCCTCACTCTGATGGGTGCCTGAGTGAATAGTATTCAATGCGTTATTGCGGAGTGAGCATTTGACTTTGTTCCGCTGAAAACTTGAATAATTTCATCATAATGTGAGAACCATGCCGCAGGCTTCGATTAAGCGTTGAACTTAATTTCAATTCTTATGAAAAAAGCTATGCGTATTTCATCGCCGATCGTTTTTACGATCCTCATTTTGTTTGGTACAGCCTGTGTCATTAATCCCTCGGTGCTGCTGCAATGGCAGTTCTGTATGGTAATACTGGCAACGGTTGTCATGTTCGGTTCGCAGCCGACACTGACCAAGGCGGATTTGTTCAATCCGACCGACAAGTATTCCATGCTGGGCATTTCGGTCATGGGCGTGCTGGTTACGAATGCGAGTGCCATTGAATGGGCTTTGTTGGGCCATGAACCTGCCTTCCCTGAACTGACCGACTTCCTGGGATTCTGCTTGATATGGGGAGGGTTGGCTTTGAGAATTTACTCCATTGTTTCCCTGTGCCGGTATTTCAGCAATCCGGTGACCATACAACCGGAGCATCGGCTGATCGATACGGGTATTTACGCACATATACGCCATCCCAGCTATACCGGCGCTATCATGACCATTTTGGGTACGGTGCTCTGGCTGCATGCCGTTGCATGTCTTCCGTTTGCAGTGGTGGCGGTCGGTCTGGCGTACTATCACCGCATCTCCCAGGAGGAAGGCCTTTTGATCAGTCATTTTGGAGACGATTACCGGTTGTACAAGGAAAAAACAGGTTCTCTCTTGCCGCGGATAAATATTTTCCCCAAAAAATGAGATTGCTTTTGATGACTGCGATTAAACGTTGTTTAACCTTAATCGCAGCCACTTATGACAATTACTGTAACACGCGCCGACAATCTTGCCAACCGCGCAATGGCTTATCAACTGGTCCGTGAAACTTACATGCAAGCCTTCCAGCTCGACATCAATGAGCTGAGCACGGTCCAAACGCACCAGTTCAAAAGCGATGTTTTGATCGCATCCGATGCCGACAGCCAAAGAATCCTTGGGACAATGAGTGTAATGTACCCCGACCACAATGGCAATTTTCCTTGTGAATCGCTCTTCGGTTTCGACCTCTCGTGCTACGGACGTTCATTGGGGAAGTATGTGGAGATCGGGCGCTTCGCAACGTCGGAAGAGGGGAAAAAGAACCGGGCCGTGGTGATATCACTGTTTCTCGGGGCGCTCAGGCACCTTCAAATCATCGGTGCAGACGGCTGGCTGGCGACGGTCAAGGACGATATTTTCGGCTTTCTGAGTAAACTGGCGCTTCCCTTGCATAGCATAGAGCAAACCCCGATGCTCCACGGGAACAATCCGTTGAGGGGATATGTCGGCAACGATGCGGCTTTGCACCTGTTCGATGTTTCACTGAGGGAAACCGAGCGTTCGTTCAGCAGATTTGAAAGCTATCTGGTGAGGGGCAGGGTAAAGCTAGTCTCATTCATCGAATAATCGTTGAGTCGCCTCCGGTCACAACAAAGAATTACTTATCTTTCACAAAACTGAATAAAGACCCCGCATTTGCGGGGCCTGCTTTTAGATCAAGAGACCCAACTTTACCTCCTCGAATCATAATCATCCAGCCCAATGTGCGCAGCTATAAGGATTCTCATCGCTGAGGACCATCCGGTGGTAGCGGAAGGTTACGCAAACCTGCTTAAAGATACCGATGATTTTCAGGTGGTCGGTATCGCAGGTACTGTCCAGGAAGTCTATTACCAATTAAGAGCCCAGAAAGTCGATATTCTCTTGCTGGACCTGATCCTGCCCAATCTGAGCAGAACAGAGTATTCTCAGGTAGTGTCGGGCTACGAGATACTGGATTTTATGCGGGAAAAGGACATTGCAGCCCGTGCGATCATTCTTTCCACGCACGAGGAACCCAGTTTTATAGTCAAAGCCCAAAAGAAAGGGGCTATGGGCTACCTCTCTAAGAAGGCGGATGCGTCGGAGATCAGGCAAGCGATCAGGAAGGTTTACCACGAAAGCAAAGAATACATTCAAAAGAACTTGCTATCGCGAATCCTGATCGTAGAAAATCCCAACGGGATCGTGCTCACGCATCGCGAACGAAGCATCCTGCGGGACATTGCGGAAGGCCTCACCAGCAGGCAAATCGCCGAGAAGCAGCACCTTGCTCATGATACCATACGGGATTACCGCGACAACCTGATCAGAAAGTTCGGCGCCAGGAACTCGGTGAACCTCGTCAAGATTGCCGGTGAGAATGGTTACCTGATCGAAAAATGACAAGACTTTTTACAGTACTTCTCTTGATGCTATCGAATGGCCTGGCCCTGAAAGCGCAGGAAGCCATCGTGTGGGATCATGGATTGGTATCGGATAAACTTACCGGTGTGTGGGAAGCAATTGAGGAGCCATCGCCCAAGTCCGCATTGGAATCGGTAATGGAAAGCCGTAACTGGCATATCGTCAATCATTTTCCAAAGACATTTTCTACCGCTACGAAGGTGGTTTGGCTGAGGGCCAAGGTAGCTAACAAGATGGCCAAGCCTGCATCAGTTATGGTTTTCACCAAAGGGATCGACGACCTGCGTGCATACTGGACCGATAACCTGGATAACCGGCATGCGTTTTACACAGGCAAAAACCTGCCTATTTCGAAAAGACTTTTCGCGAGCCAGTTCCTGGTCGTGCCTGTGACACTGCCTCCCCACAGCCAGACCATCATTTACATCAGGATATACAATCAGAGCTATCATTTGTCGCTTCCGTACCTGACGATCGCGGATCCGGGTTACACGCGGGTTGCGATTAAGAAAGGAGAACTGGGTTATAACCTGTACCTGGGCGGGATTTTTCTGATGATCCTGTTCAGTGTCATCCTTTTTACCTTTTTTCAGGAGAAGCTATACTTGTTCTATTTATTCTGCCTTATCGGTTCCTTCCTGATGGCGGCCGTGGTGAACGACTACCATTACCTTGTGTTCGCTGAAACGCCTGTTTTTATCAAAAACAAGAACATTTTCGCTGTTCTCACTACGCTCCTGAACATCATTTATTTGCTGTTTGCGGAGCAATACCTTCGGATTGATGCCAGGCAGAATTCCGTGGTGATCAGGTTCAGCCGGATCGTGATGGGGCTTCTGCTTACATTGCTCACCGTAATGCTTTTACTGGGTAAGGAGCTGTTCTATTACAGGATGTTTTTCTACCCACTGTTTGGCATGAATACTGTTGTGATGTATTACCATCTGATTACCAGTATTCAAAAGAAATATTCACCATCCTGGTACTTCCTCATCGCGACAACGCCGGTTGCTATTGTAAGTGTAATGGAGATCACCTCGGATTTCAATGGAATCCCGGCCCAGACGCTGCACGATATCTACTACACCGCCACATTTATCGAAATGTTCTTTCTCACGATCGGGATCGTATACCGGTTCCGTATCGAACGGGCTGATTACCACGCGCTTCAAAACGACTTTTTTATCGCCGAGATTAATGCCCAAAACCGGGAAAGGGAAAGGATCGCGAAAGACCTGCACGACAATATCGGTGCTTCCATTGCCGGCGTGATGCTCAAACTGCGGGAGTTTTCCGACAAGCATGCCGACATTGCCCATTTTTCTATCGAGTTCAAGAATGCTATGACCTACCTGGCGCAAGCTTATAGGGATGCAAGAGGGCTTTCACACGAACTGGCCTCGCAGGTACTGACCAAGATCGGTTTGATCGAAGAGATCCGGGAGCGGTATGGGTCGATCGCAAACCCGGAATTTAAGTTCTCGCTTCCTGACGTAAGCCCCAATTTCGAGCCATTTGTGGAGCATTCACTGAACAAGATCATCAGTGAATCGGTCCAGAACATTCTAAAACATGCCAAGGCGACGGAAGTGGGCATTACGATAGTCCAGGAAAATAAACTGGTCAAGGTGCGTATAGAAGACAACGGCATCGGCTTTGACATTGCAAAGACCGAAAAGGTGGGGATGGGCTTAGGTAATCTGCGGCATCGGGCTGAAAACGAGCTTAAAGGCAGCATCAGAATTGAAAGCAGTCCCGGTAACGGAACCATTATATCGGTTAAATTTCACATTAAATAAACCCTGTCTGAGGTTCATGGACGAGAAGATTCTTTACACCAGTTTATTGAAGGGAGCTATGGTGGGCAACCTCAGGTATGCCGACAAGCTGGCTGCGCGAGTGGCGGATTTGATTGAAAAAGCCAATACCCCGCAGTCAAACATCGCGGCGTTTACTTCGGACCTGATCTATTATTACGGAGATATGCTGGACGAGGACGAAGAACAGGCGCTCGAATCGGCTGCGGTTCTTGAGGGTAATCCCGCATTACCGGGCTTGCTCCGGGACTTGGAAGAAAAGTATGCCGAATATTTCCTTGAAATGCTGTCGGGCAGACGTGAGAAGGTTGAAATGGTGTATAATGATGTAACTGCCCGATCGAATGTACTGATCGATGATGAGGACATCCATGCCATTAAGAAGTGCGAAAGCCTTGGGGAAGCGGAGGGTGCGGGCAGCATTTTCAAGAATATTCTCCGTCACGAGAAAAACGCGACCATCGAATTATACCAAAAGACCATCAATCAGGTGGTGAGCAATGTGATCAGAAACAGCGGCGAGAAGGACGATGCGCCGGAGTTATGGTCAGTTGCACAGTCCGAATTCAGGCGCAAACTCGATAGGAAACCCACAGAAACCGGGTATTACCAGTGGCGCCCCACCGACTCCGGGTTGCTTGCAAAGGCCAGCATCTTTACTTATTTTATCAGGATTTGCAAAGCACGGTGGCTCGACGTCCTGCGTAAAAAAGCAACCGAGAACAGGCACCAGAAAGCCCTGTACGATGAATTGAAGTCGGATTATCAGGATGAGACGATGGTCGAGCCGTTCGAAGAGAACGATCTGCGGAGCCGCATTATCGAAGCAATCGAGCAACTGGGCAAGCCCTGCCGGGAGGTAGTGAGAGGAAAATGGTTTGGTGGAGATTACGGAGACGGACTTACGTCGAAAGAACTGGCCGCACAGATCGGCTATTCGCCAGGCTCGATCGACAATCTCCATTCCGGCTGCCTGAAGAAACTTGGGGCAATTATCAAACAGAAACCGCTATGATCCCAGATAAAGAAACGAGAGATATCCAAGCCTACTTCCGGGATACGTTACCGAAGGGCCGGAGGCAGAAATTCGAGGAACGCTTGCAAAACGATCAGGTATTCAGGGCTCGGGTGGAGGAGCTTCGCCCCATTTTCGAAACTCTCGAAGGAGTAGAAACCGCTAACAGGATCAAGGGCATCATCGAGGGCACCGACGCCGACGCAGAAGAAGAGCAGCAGAAAGTAAGGCCGCTGTGGCGAAGAATGCAATACCTGGCCGCGGCTTGTGTACTGTTGCTGGTGGGGGTGTTTATCCGTGATACGACTCTCGACCTGCGAACTTTCAACGGAGCGTATAGCCCTGTGGCGGGAGCGTCGAGAGGAGAGACGACAGAAGAATGCCCTGATCTGGACATCATGAAACTGTATTACCAGGGCCAGGACCGTACGGAAGCTTATCAGACAGTACTCGACAGTCTTGACAAATATCCGAGCGGGCCCTGTTTCGACTTCTATAAAGGGATGAGCTACCTGGGCCTTGGAAATGCGTCTGGTGCGGTTCCGCTTCTCCTGAGTGCGACGCAATCTGCCGACGACGAGCTACGGCAAAATGCAGAGTGGTACCTGAGTATTGCTTATGTCAGGGACCACAAAAAAGCAGAGGCGCAGGTTTTATTGGGAAAGATTATTTCGGGAGCGGGGGAGCATAAGCACAGGAATGATGCGGAGAGCCTGAAATCAAGTCTGGATAAAAAGCCACTCATGTTCCATTTCCAATTCTAATCGATTCAAACCCTTAAAGAATAGATAGCCTCCCTGTCACTATGAAAATTCGGAAGATATTTTTGCATGTACTGGCGCTGATTTGTGTGCTTATGGCAGAACCTGTATTTGCGGTAAAAAGAGCATTGCTGATCGAGATTGGACGATATCCGACCAAGAGGCAGGCTCTTAATACCGAACGCGACGCCTACTGGATGAAAGGAGCTCTCAGGCAGCAGCGTTTTCTAACCCCACGCATTTTACAGGATAAAGACGCTACTGCTGCGAACATTCGCAAAGCATTCAGTGAGTTGATCAGGCAATGCAAGGTGAATGACAAGGTCGTGATCCATTACGGGGGACACGGCACACAACTGGATGACGAAGACGGAGGCGATGAAATGATAGACCAAAAGGATGAAGCCCTGGTACCGTACGACGCTCCACTAGAAAATGCCCCCGGCGATCGCCGGTTTATACGCGACGACGAACTGGGTAAGTACATCGATTCGCTTCGAATCGCCGTGGGCACGGAAGGGCATGTGCTCATACTCATCGATGCGTGCCATTCGGGAACCATGACGCGCGGGCAGGCGGCCACACGGACGGATAACATCCGGTCCACCGAGTCGGTACCGGCCAGCTCCGAAGCGAAGCCTCAGTCAGGTTGGTTTGATTTACCCGCGTCAGCACTCCGTGCGGCCACAGCAAACAGTTTGGGTAATGTGGTGATGATTTCCGGAACGGAAGCCGATAAACCGCTGCGCGAAATACTCGATGATGAGCGACTGCCGGTTGGCCCATTGTCGATATGTTTCAGCAAAGCGATGCTCCTAATGGATGAGCGGGCCTCTTATCAGTCCCTCTTTAACCAGATCCAAAAGATGATGTCGCTCAGAGACCCGAAGCAGAACCCTGTTATGGAAGGCAACAAAACGGCAAAATTGCTGGGAGGGGATATTGTCTTACCCGATTTGTTTACCTGGATAAAGACGGGGATGGATCAGGCATATCAGCAGTTTCGTTTTCCCAAGGGCATGTTTCTCGGCTTTACCAGAGGCTCGGAAGTTACCGTAAACCTGACGGGACAAAACAATAATGCCGGAACCCCAGTGACCGGACGTGTAGTGGAGGCGACACCGTTTGAGTCGGTCATTGAACTCAGCCGCCCTTTACCAAAGACCGATTCTGTCTTGCTCAAAACCACTTTGGTGAAACAGTCATTCGAGGCAGGCTCGGCGCGGATTACCCTGACCGGGTTCGAATCCGATGCGCGCAGGCGGGAAATTGAATCACAGCTATCCGACGTACCCAACCTGCGATTGGTTGAAAAAGATGCCGACTGGCTGATCAGGCCTTTTAAAAAGCAGATCGAGCTTTGTCGTGCTGCTGACGGGCTGCAACTGGAATTATTCGAGGCAGGAGATTTGAGCAACCTGGGCGACCGCATTACGGCATACGCGCAGGCCGACTGGCTCCGGGACCTCGACGTTCGTAATCCGTCGATGCGTGCTACCATGAGTATCATTCCAGTTAAAATCAATCCGGATAACGACAATGTGGAGGCCAGGTTACCCGTAGAGCTAAGGCAGGGCATACCTGTTTTGCGCACCAATCAATACGCACTTTTCACCGTCAGGAACACTGGTTCCGTACCGTTCTATTTTTCTGTGATAGACATACTTCCCGATGCGGGAATAGACGTAGGGCTGCCAAATAACAAATACCCGCCGACTACGCTCAGGCTGAAACCCGGGGAGGAACGCTCGATTCCCGTACGAATTGCACCGCCGATCGGTTTGGAAACTTACAAATTGATTCTTTCTAAAAATCCGGCATCCCTGAATACCACGATTCAAACCCGGGGGCTCAGTCCGGAAACCGGCGCACAGTCAAATCCGATCAGCAACCTGCTTTCGGCCCGTTTGAGAGGAAGCAATAATCAGGCACTCAAACTTGATGAAGCAGGTACCGATGAACTTCAATTTTGGGTGGAGACAGCTAAACAGTAACCGAACATGAATCGACTGATACAAACCATTGCGTTGACGCAACTTTTGGTATTCATAATGCTATCCCGCGTGGGCGCACAGGATTTGAAACAAATCGAAGCGCAGATTCAGGATGCCATAACCAAAAGGAAGTATGAACAGGCCAGCGAGTTGGTTGACAAAGCGCTTGCCACGCTTAATCCCAAAGTACCGGAGCAGCAGCGGATCTACGGGAATTACCTGGCGAAGAAGGGTGACCTGGAGCTTCGTCAAAAGAAATATCTGAAAGCAATAGAGTATGCCGGCAAAGCGGAAAAGATTCTGGACAAATATCCGCCGGATCTGATTGTCGTAAACAATTTGGTCAACCTGGGCTATGCATATCTCAGAACCAACGATGAAGAATATGAAGGCATTTCTTTTGAGAAATTTACCAAAGCAGAAAAGCAGCAGGCAAAAATAAAATCTCCGGAAAGTGCGGCTAAACTAGGTGACCGTTATATGGCCATTGGGGATGAGCTCGTAAAGGGAACAGAGGAATACGGCGTTTTCACGGCGGTTCGGCTTTACGGAACAGCGGCGCAGCTTTTCGAGAAAGCACGAGATCCCATGCGCGTAAGAGTGGCACGGACAAAATCATTGGCTTTAATGGAAAAGATACAGCGCGACGAAGAGGAGGAGGAGGAAGAGAATGATGCTCCCAAGAAAGCTGAAAATAAGAGCAACAATAAAAAGCCTTCGGGGGTGGCCTCAGGAAGAGCCAGCGAAGAGCCAGAAGAGCCATTGGTTATCAAGAATCCTTATCTGGCAATGGTGGCGGAAATGCCGCCACCAAAGAAAAATATGACCGAAGCCGAATTGGAGAAATCGTTTAGGGATTGCATCGTGCAAAACGGAGAAGCGAGCCCTTCTGCTGTTACTTGTCACCGTGTGGCGGGGAATTTTTATCGCACGGTCAAAATCAATCTTGGAAAAGCCCAGAAACACTTGGAGCGTGCCATTTCCATTTTGAAAGATTTGAATGCACTTAACACTCCATTGGCAGCCAGTTGCCGAAAGGAATTGATGTTTGTGTATATGCAATTGGGGCAATACGACAAAGTTGCGACACAGGTCAGAGAAAATCATAACCTGATAAAGAACTTACACCGCCTCGCTTTCAACATGGGCGGGACGGAAGATGACAAAGAGGCTTATTCAGGACTGGATATGGGAATGCAAATGACCCTGTCGTTTACTGATTTTATCCAGAAAAAGAGACAAAACCCGGATACAGCCCTGTCTCGTCTCAGTTACGACGCCGAGCTGTACCTGAACGGTTTGTTGTTCGATGAAACGCGCCGCGAACGGGATTTTATCAGGGCACAAAATAATAAAGCCGTAACCGGGCTCTACGAATCGTGGCTGGGCCAGAGACAGCGCATTGCTAACCTGCCCGTTGCCAGTAGAGACTCCGCCAGGACCAGAGCGGAGGAAATAAAAGACGACCTGTTAGAGTTACTGGCAAAAGCACCTAAAACGAATCAAACGGACAATGAGATCGTGTGGAACCAGATAAGACAGAGTCTTGCGACGGACCAGGCGGTGGTGAGTTTTGTCCGGTTCAGATCGTTCTCCGTCATGGCTTCGGCCGGCGGAGAGTATTCGGAAAAACCGGAAGATATGCTTTATGCGGCCATGGTCATCCGGGCGGATTACACGTCACCGCGTTTTGTATCGCTGGGCAACGAAGCGCAAATTAATGAGTTGCTGGCACAGCCGGATCTCTATGCGAAGGAACGGGACAGAGGATTTGCAAGAATTGCCTATGGTGATTCGCTGTATCGATTGGTTTGGAGGCCCATCGATAAATTGCTGGACGGGGCAACACGGGTTTACTACTCCGCTCAGGGATTGTTGAGCCGTGTGGCTTTTGCTGCATTGCCGCTCCCAGGGACAACGTCTGAAACCCCTATTGGCGGGCAATATCTGGAAGGGAAGTATGAACTTTATCAGCTTTTTAGCACGAAACAACTGGTTCCCGGCATTTCCCCATTCCGTTTGGAACCGCGCATGTCAGTCGCTTTGTTCGGAGGGGTTGATTACGGGCTGGCTCGCGGGGAAAATGCTCCCGCAAAACAAGGCGCACCGCTAACCTATCTGCAAACCGCAATAGCGAAAGAGCATGTCAGACCTTTCGCGCCTCTTGAAGCCACTTCGAAAGAAGTGGTTGAAATTCATCGGATACTGCGCAAATCGGAGCTTTTCATGGACAAGGAAGCTTCGGAAAAGCGATTCCGGCAATTTTCGGGAAACTCCCCGGACATACTGCACCTGGCGACGCATGGGCTGTATATCCGGCCCGACGCAAAGCAAGAAGATAAGTCCCAGGATGAGGCGTATATGCGGACAGGCCTGGCTCTTTCAGGGGCTAATGATCTTTGGCAATTCAAAGCAATTCCGGCAGGCAGCGAGGATGGCTTGTTGACTGCATACGAAGTGCAATTCCAGGACCTGCGTCGGACGCGACTAGTCGTGTTAAGTGCTTGTGAAACAGCCCTTGGGGATGTTCGTGGCTCGGAAGGAGTGTTTGGCTTGCCACGGGCATTCAGGATGGCGGGTGCTGAAAAACTCCTCCTAAGCCTGTGGCCCGTCGACGATTCGGTGACCAAACAATTAATGACTGCCTTTTACACAAAAATGGCCGCGGGTATGGAAGTCCGTGAGGCTTTTAGGGAGGCACAAAGAGCCATTCAAAAGAAGCACATTCAGCCTAAGCTATGGGCACCTTTCGTACTCATTGAATAACCTGCGAACTCGCTGATCCAAGCGAAAGCCTGTCCATTTTTATTCTTTTCGCTCCTTCTCGGGGGCAATAGATTTTTATTGTCTGTAAAAAGGTAAATCGCTTTATAATCAACCACTTGATTTGAGCGGGCAATAGACTGTTGCCCAATAAATAGCCTGTGCTGAAAATTTCCTTCATTTTTTCTTCCCCGCGATGAGATTCTGTTTATGCCCTTCGATAAAGGGGCAAAACAAATAACCATGCAAATGAGTCAAACAAAAATTGTCGAAAAAACCCCCGTTTGCGGGGTGATCCGAAGGGCAACTAGAATTGAAATTTGTTGGCGGAAGCGATGTACAACTGGGCTTGAAGCAGAAGTGATATCAGTTTCAGGCCCTGGCGAACAAATCATAAGCTTTTTTTAACTAATCAACTCATTTGAGCCATGTTACTATTCCAAAATTATAAAAATTACCACCTGATCTCTGTGCTACCGCTGTTCTTGGTTTTCGTTAACAGTTGCTACGCTCAGGTGGATGAAATTGGGTTGTACTTCAAACAGGATGGGTTTATCCAGGAGATTAACTTCGACAAGAAGGAGCTTGTTGTGAATTTTACATCGAAGGTAGGGATATTCACTGAGACTGTACTCGTCGTAGATCCCAAGACAAAATCTATTGCAAAAGGGATTTCAGACTTTAAAACATTAAAGTTTGGGATGGAAATCGAAATCATCGGCGATAAAATGCCGAAGCAGAATCTGGTGATTGCCAATAGCATCCACATTAAAGAGATTCCGAAAAAAATAAAAATAGAAAAGGGAAGGCTGGACGACATTTCGGACGATATCGCAATCATCGACGGACATAAAGTGAAGATGAAAGCCGGAGGTAAGATTACCGGTGACAAAAAGACCCTTTACAAAGGCAAAGTCTTCGAGAATTTCAAACAACTCAAATTAGGAGATTACGCGACTGTGGAAGGGGTTTACGACCCAAAAGGCTTCACACTGGCATCCGAAGTAAAAGTATCGCCTGATCTTGAAACCAAACTGGATCAGGAAATGAAATCCGTTAGCAATGATTCCTCTTTCCACAATTTTAATTACGACAAATGGATGGATCCGGCACAAAGGCAACGGTTTCTTGGGACGATGTATAACGGGAATCCAATTGCCAATAGCATCACTTTACAAAACTATGTTCAAAACCTTGGCGCGAAGATGGTTCCTGCTTTTATAAAAGATAAGATCAAATTTATGTTTGTTACGTTCGTCGACCCGGAAGTAAATGCCTTTGCTCAACCAGATGGATTGGTGTTGGTGAATACAGGTCTTCTAAAGGAGGTTGAAAATGAAGCGCAGTTAGCGGCCATTATTGGCCACGAAATAACCCATGCAATATATGAACATAGCGCAAATGAGTCTAAAAACAACGTAGGTGTTGCAAACAAAAGAAAGTCTAACGAAGGAATAATAGATGCTGCCAAAGATCTAGCAAAAATATCTGCGGATTGGGTTAAAGTTCCTAAAATGAAAATTCCAAATGCTACAAAAAGAACCTTTAAACTGAACATTGACTCACTCTCTGACGCATTCAAGATTTACGAAAAAGCCAAAGAGATAAGCATTTATTCGAAATACTCCGTGGACAACGAGGCGCAGAGCGATCGTGTTGGTCTGTATCTGCTTACAAAATCCGGATATGACCCAAGAGAAGCAATGAAGTTTTGGCGCAAACTGTTTGCCGGGAAATTTGAGAATACTGCAAGTGAAGAGAAGCGATCTATTTCTGGTTCGCAGGTCAATAGTTTCTCAAAAATTTTCGATCGATATAGGAAGCTGCCCAGCGCGTCGGACATCGGTGTATACTTTTTCAGGAATCAGTTGACTACGAAATCTGGTGTACTGATTGATGAGGCAATACGTCCCGATGGTCAATTGGAAACGCATCCGTCTGATGCAAAGCGTTTTGAATTACTGAATGGTTATGTAAATCTTTACTACTCAGATCCCGAGCTTATAAGAAAATCCTTTGTTGGGAAAGCCGAACTGGCAAAGATATTGGAGAAGGCAGACGACGAAATGAGAGCGGCTGAGCGAAAGCTATTCGAACAACAAATCCGAGAGTATGCAAAGCGATATAATCTTGATAAAGCATTTAATTCCGCATATGAAAGAATAAAATTGAAGATGAGCTCGAAGGACCAAACCATTCTGAATTACAACGGCTTTAAAATTAATACATGCCTGAAAGTAGAGGATTTTACAGGTAAGAGAAAATGCGAAGTTGCTGGATTGAAATCGCTGTTGAGCGGTTTATATGATAGCCATAGTGTTGAAATTACGACATTCGTCAATGCTTTTAAAGCTGGCAATGTTTCGCCAAGTTCCAAAAACCGCTCGTTTGCAATACACCACGAAATGGAAAAGGCATACAATGATTTTGTGATTTCTGTGGCTGCAAGGTATCAAGTCTGCGATGTTGAAGTTTTAAATAGTATAAAATCAGCAATCCAGGATGGCAGCATCACGAATTATATCGCGCCTTCCAACGAGGCTATCAGTGAAGTATATCACCATCTGGAATCTTTAAAAAAGGGTGACTCAAAATAGATAATCCAGTTTTAGGATTAAACCACATTTCAAATTAAGATATCAAATTTATAAATCATAAAGACAATGAAAACACTTAAAGACATCTTCGGAATTATCGTATTTGTAGCCATTATCTGGCATCTGCACGTTTTTTTCTCAGATCAAAAGGAGATTGCCGGGATTTTTAAGGCATCGCCCAAGCTGGGGTATGTCTGGACGGAGGACATGACCCATGAGGCAAGAGTATTTTGGGACGATACTGACGCGCACTGGCAGTCCGGGCAGGATCATCCGGATTACAATGTCAATTCTGCGGAAGCGGAAGGGAAATGGATTCCAAAGGCGGGATATCGGTTCGCGAATACCGACAACGGAGATTTGTCCACCACCTGGACAGAGAACCTCAGACATCCGGATATGAAGGCATATTCGTCTGCAACAGAAGGAGAATGGCGGCCGCAGATAGGGTATAAACTTGAATTTGATGCCTATGGAAATGCCGTTAACACTGTATGGGACGCAGGGAGGGCTTATAACGAATTCAAAATCAAGGCCTCGAATGTAGTCGACCGATTTGAAGCTTTCCCGGGATACACGTTCTCAAATCCAACAGACAATCTTAACGTCAAATGGACTCCCGGCCTTCCTGATCCTGCGAATCCAAGCCTGATCGCTGCGACTACAGAAGGGGAGTGGATCGATAGTAACGCTGCACTGGCTTTGTCGGAAGGCCCGGAACAGATGTTGGAGGGGGTGTTTGGGGCCATAGCCGCCAATGTTGGTGAATGGTTGTTTGGAAAAAATGTGGTCACAGACGCTATGAAGGAGGAAGCCGCAAAAGATCTCGTTGTTGGCGGCGTCAAAACGATCTTCAATTAAGAATTGGTCTGCCAAGTTCCAAAATTAAATACGTATATACCATAGCGTTAAATACCCATCCTGATGAAAACATTTTTTTTTGTGCTGTTGTTTGTGGCAGCTATGGCGTCTTGTGCGCAAAAAACGATGAGTCATTCGAAGAAAATCAAGGACAAACCTTTCGATACTACTGCTAATGTGCGGGCAGACAGTAGTCTTAATCGCCACGTGATCGCTTATGTCTCCGCCATCGACTTCGAGAAGTTCTATGATCTGAGCTATGATATGCCCGCAGGTTATAAGTTTTATCTTAAACTGGATACGAAGAATATCGAGATATTGAAAAGGACCAGTTTTAGCGGGAACAAGCTGTATGTGATAAATTACCATTCCATAGAAAGAGAGGCGGCCGAGGACGAGGCAGTACAAGCATTGCCTGTTGACGACAAGTTGATCGCTGTTTCAAAGGACGACGGTATGACGTGGAAATTTCTGATCTACGACAAAAAGTATTCGGGCTACCTGTTAAAGAAAGAGTTTCCCGGGAATGTAATCAAATATCTGCTTGCCGGGAAATAAGCACCTGGTTTATTCCTGCGTCCAGGCTACCGACCTTCGAAAACTGCATTGCCTGCAACCCGCCCAACCTTAGGGCATCAGGAAACCTTTGCCTCTTTGAAAAGAAAATCAATGTAAAACCTTCAAATTCAATTTACAATGAACAAAACAGTCCCCAATAACAATCCGTATTCTCATGAAGGCACGGTTCCGAATAACCACCATTATGATGTACCCAAAAAAGGCGGCACGATCATCTCCGGGCAGGAAAACAGCCAGACCGACGGTCAGATGACTGCTTCAAACCCTGTCGTCGGGTTTCTTGTTTCGTTTTCCAAGACAGAGTCTGGCGAGTACTGGGTTTTGCGTGAGGGCAACAACTTCCTGGGCAAGGACCTGGACTGCTCTATAAGGCTTAATGAAGCGACGGTCTCGGGTAAGCACGCGACGTTGAACATTACTGTCAATGCGGAAGAAAACCGGCTCGATATCATTCTGATCGACACCGCCTCGGCCAATGGAACATTCCTGAATGGCAAGAAAATCCTGGCTTACAATGGCGTTGTCGTCAGGGATGCCGACAAGCTGAAAATAGGGAACTACATCGTGAAATTGATGCTGGTAGATCGCTATGCTGAAAATCTGCAGAAAAGTGAAGTGTTTAAGGAAATGCTCGATTACGATTATGCTTCCCGGGATTTTTACACGGATGGCACTCGTCCGATGAATTTCAATACCTGATACCAAATCTCACTTCTACCCATTACCGATTATTGAAATGGCACAAATCCAACTTAGCGGAGCGAAAGCAACCTACTTTTTCGATCCAAAGAATAAGACTGATTACCTGGGTACGGGAGGAATGGGCGTGGTTTTCAAAGGAAGGGGTGTTAGCAAGGAGACAGGATACGACAGGCCGGTGGCGGTCAAAATCCTCTTCCGGGACCTTACCGAACATATCAGCGTCGTGGAGCGAGTCAGACGTTCCAGTGAAATCAGAATTCTGCATAGCAACCTTATCGAAATGCTTGATTTTATTGAGCAGGACGGCATTTGTCACGACGTAAGCGCCTATGTAGAAGGCACAGATCTGAATAAGCTCATCGAAGGCAACAAGGCACAAGGGAAGGTCTATTCTGTCAACGAAGCGAAGGCGATTATCGGCGATGTGCTGAACGGGCTCGAAACTTTGCACCAGCGCGGGATCATTCATAGAGATATAGATCCATCGAACATCCGGATTTGCGTGGACGGAAGCACGAAACTGATGGATTTCGGCATCGCCCGGCTCACGGGAGGAAAGACCAAATCGCTGACGGGTGTCGGAACGCTCATAGGCAAGCCCAATTATTCCCCGCCCGAACAGATCCGGGGCGAGAGCGATAACATCAAAATGAACACCGACCTGTATGCATTAGGCGTGACAATCTATGAAATGCTGACGAGCAATGCCCCGTTTGAAAAAGGTAACGAGTTTGACACCATGCAGGCGCAGGTGAACGACCCGCTGCCCCGCAGCAAGCATTTGTCTCCAAGCCTGTATCAGTTCCTTAAAATAGCGACGGCGAAAGACCAGGCAAAGCGCTACCAGACCGTGGCGGAATTCCGGCAAGCCTTCGAACTCGCGCTCAGCAATGTCTGGTGGAAGGAGAAATCAGTGCAAATGATGGCGGGAGCTGCCGTGCTGGCAGTTGTACTGGGCTTGTCCGGCCTCCTTTGGTACTGGCATAACGTGAAGAATTACAAAGCAAATGCCACCAAAGCCGCACATTTCCTGGGCATTGCCCGGTACGACAGCGCTCAATATTATTTTCAAAAAGCAGATGATTATTATGGGACAGATTCTACACAGCAAAGGATAGCAATGCTTCATTCGTTGGTGCCGGGCATGGCGGATTTCTATGATGCCAAATATAAGTCTGCGTTTGAAAAACTGAAAAAGGCGAGCGAGTTGGGTTCGGGAGACGCAGATTATTACCTCGGAGAGTTGACGTATAATGGCCTGGGTACAGTCAAGGATTATCAAACCGGCTGGAAATATTCTACAAGCGCGGCCGAGCGAGGTTTCCGAATGGCGTACTGGCGGATGGCTTACGCATATCAAACAGGGAAAGGAGTTAAGAAAGACATTTACCAGTCTGATAAATATTATCTGGAAGCTGTCGAAGCCATGAAAAAACTGGCCGAGGCGAATGATCCGGAAGCGTTGGGGAACCTTGGAATGATGTATTCCAACGGCGACGGAGTGCCGAGAAACGAGAAGCTGGCACTGGAATATATGCTGAGATCCGCAAAAACGGGGTATGCGTTCCTCCAATCCAACCTGGCGCAGATGTACCTGTATGGGTCCGGGACACCTGTAAATCTTCCCGAGGCGGTCCGCTGGTATAGATCTTCGGCGCAAAAGGGGCATCCGACCGCTCAGCTGGCATTGGGCAACATGTATCTTACGGGCAATGGCGTGGGGCAGAGTACAACGGAAGGAATGAAACTGATCAACAAAGCCGCGGCTCAGAATTACTCTCCTGCACTCTCCCGGCTGGGCTACCTGTATTTCACAGGGAACATTATCGCCAAAGACGACCTGAAATCTTTCGCCAACACCAGGAAAGCGGTTGATTTTGACAACGACAACATTGTTGCCATCGAAAACCTTGCCTACGATTACAAAAATGGAGTGGGGGTTGCCAAAAGTTACAAGGAAGCAGAGAAATGCTATTTGAAAGCGATCAAAAACGACAGTACGTCGGCCGGGAAAAATTATTTGAATATCGCCGCGCTTTATGAAGTTGGAGGTTTCGGGATTGTTGGCGATGAGTTTCAGTTTGTGAAGTTCTGCGACCTGGCCGAAAAGCATGGCAACACATCGGTGCCTGAGGTGCTCGGCGTCTATTATAATCAGAAGGGGGTTAAAGCTCATGATGATGGATTGTACGCCAGCGCCCGTAAATATTTCGGCCTCGCAGTCGCCAAAGGGAATGCTTCGGCTGCCGGGAATATCCGACACATGAACAGCCTTGGGGAATGACAGGCTCACAGGAAATCTATCTAAGGGGCCGGAGAGGATTGTACGTTTTCAATCCGTTTCCGCCCAACCGGCCCCTGGGCGAGGGTGGAATGGGCAAGGTTTATGCAGGAATGAAATCGGATGGCACGCCGGTCGCCATTAAAGTGCTGTTTGGCCAGCTTGCTGCCGAAAAACAGTTTGTCGAAAGGTTCGAGACAGAAGCACTCATTCAGACGAGTTTAAGTCACCCCCATATCATTGCGAGCTACGACTTTGTCCTGGCTAATGGCAAATATCACATTGTCAGCCAATTGATAAAGGGTGTCTGCATTGCGGAATATCTCTGGCCCGGGCGGCTAAGGAGAGATGCGAGCGAACCGCTCATGATACCCAGCACGGATTTGTTTTGTCAGGTACTGGATGCGCTTCACTACCTGCATTCCCAGACGCCGCCGATTATTCACCGGGATATCAAGCCGGATAACATCATGGTGCAAAACGGCAAGGCGATCGTGATGGACCTGGGTGTGGCAAAGGTGACGGGCGGCAAACGCCAGACTTCCGTAGGCATCGTCATAGGCACGCCACAGTATTCCCCGCCGGAACAGATCAGGGGTGAGAGTAACAACATCAATGCCACGACGGATATCTATGCTGCGGGGATCGCATTCTATGAATTGATTACCGGTAAACCCCCATTCAACGGATCCAACGAGTATTCGATTATGGAAATGCAAGTGAAATACAATATCCCGCCATCGGATGCCATTCCGCCCGGGATTTACAATGTGCTGAAAAAAGCTACTGCAAAAAAGCAAAGTGACCGCTATCAGACCGCCCTGGAATTCAAGGAGGCACTGTTGCAGACGAAAAACTACAAAGCAGGGTGGTGGGACAAGTTAAAAGGAATGTTTAGCTAGGAGATTTATGAAATATAACTATGCGTCCAAATCCGTCATCGGAGGACGAACGGAGAATCAGGACAGCGCAGGAAGTATGCAAACCCGGTTTGGATTCGCCTCCGTGGTGTGCGACGGAATGGGCGGTGCCGCTGGTGGCAAAGTTGCGTCCGCGATGGCCGTCGACATTATCCTGCACGAGTTGAATAATACCCGCAATGCCGACCCGGCGTCTGCATTGAGAAGTGCGATCAGTAAAGCCAGCCAGGAAATTTATCGTCGCGGTCACCATCGTCCGGAACTGCGGGGAATGGGTACCACGGCGATTGCGATCATTATTAATGCCGACAAGGCCGTCGTCGCTCATGTAGGCGATAGTCGCGCGTACCAGCTCCGGGAGGGCGAAAAGGTATTCCGGACGGACGACCATTCCAAGGTGTTCGAGCTTGTCAAGCGGGGTATTCTGACGGAGGAGCAGGCTCGCTTATCAGAAGAATCGAATGTCATTCAGCGTGCTCTGGGCATAGCGGCGGACGTCGATGTCGAGATCAATGACAACATCCCGTTCTGGGAGGGGGACCTGTTCATGCTGTGTACGGATGGTGTGTGCGGCGCTTTGCCGGAAGAAGAGCTTCTAGGCATGCTGACCAGCACTCGGGACGTTAAGAAGCTCTCGCAAAATGTGATTGAGCAAATCGATCTCGCCGGTAACCGGCTGGGTGGAGGACATGACAATCTCACTGTGTCTTTTTTGCAGCCATTAATTAATTCAAAACTAAAAGTTCGTATAGACATGAAGACCAGAATTGTCATAAACGTTTTGAGCGTCTGGGTGGCGCTCCTCACCATTGCCTTATCCTACGTTATCTTTTTGGGAGGACTGCCATCGAAGCCTCTAACCATGGAAAAAGACCTCCCGGCCCGGGTGGAAAAATTGTCAAATGAGCTGCAAGAGGTCAGGTTAAGGCTGGACAGCCGAAAAACCCTGCCAACGCAGGAAAGACCAGCAGAGGGAACGCCGGCGAATTCTCGCACAAATCGAGGTCAGGCTCTCAGGGGAAACAGCGTCGATAAACTGGCCGAAGTAGGGGAGACGGGCACACCAGCAAAAGACTCTCTGCAATACAATATCATTCAGGAGTACACTGTCAAAGCGAATGATACGATGCGAAAAATAGCAACAGAACTGGGTGTGGATGATGCTCTCCTCCGGGAGTTTGAACAGTGCAATAGGCATATCTCGTGGTCAAAACTGAAAGAAGGCCAGGTCTTGAAGCTCATTAAGGTCCCGAAGGAGCACTAAGCCGCCGACCTGTCAACTTCAATCTTATAACCATCCGCTATCATGAATATCATCACTATCGGAAGCAATTCCAGCAATAAAATCGTGCTGAGCAATTCCCATATCAGCAGCTCTCACGCCGAATTGAAAATAGAAGCGAACGGGGCAATGTTCCTCTTCGACATGAGCATGAACGGAACGTGGGTCAATGGACGGCGTGTCCATAAGAGCGTCGTCGCTCTCCGTCGCGGTGATACGGTGCTGTTTGCGAACGTAGTTAGACTGGACTGGAATCTTGTGCCGCAAATTCAGAACGACTATCCGGGCATAAAATACAGGATCACCGTCGGCAAGAATACGGACAACACCATTCAGATTCCTAATCAGAATATCAGTCGGTACCATGCTACCATTAAGATCGACAAGCGTGGACGTATTTTCGTCAATGATCAGAGTACCAACGGCGTTTTTGTAAACGGGCATAGGATTCCAAAATCGACCGATTTCCCGGTGCAACGTGGCGACAGAATGAATTTTGCTCAGGTTCAGGACCTGGACTGGAAGAAAATACCTAAAACAATACCTCTACGGCCCCTTTTGTTTATATCGCCGGTCGTAGTTGTGCTGATCGCCCTGGGAATCTTTTATAAAGATGTTTTAGCCGAATTCGGGAAGAAAATTACCAGAGAACCCATTTCGAAAAAATACGAGAACAGTATCGGGTTAATTTACAACTCCTATTACCTGGCGTATATCGACAACGGAGATACGCTATATTTCATTGGCGCAGGTAATTCCATTTCGCTTAACAAGGAAGACATACGCCCATTTGAAATTACGGGCTCCGGCTTTTATGTCAGTGACGAAGGGGATATCATCACCAATAAACACGTGGCCGCTCCCTGGGAAAGTGAAGCTTCCGACGATAAGGAGGCAATGGAAAAGGCGATTAATATAGCCAGGTCGTCGGTGGGCCAATATTCTTTGAACTCAAAAGTCGTTGGTTTGCCAGTGCGGGTAGGCATATTTCCAAACGGCTCAACGATTGAAAGAACCGATTTTTTTAAGAACATGCTCCCTTGCAGACTAATTAAGCTGGCGAATGAGAAAGAGGTCGACCTGGCGCTAATTCAGCTTGAATCAAAAAAAATAGCTGCGGGATGCTCGCCGGTGAGGGATATTATTTCCAAAATGGAAGATATTTCGGAGGATGACGAAGTTATCGTATTTGGCTACCCGTTTGGTTTTGACCTTGCAACTAAAAATTCGGAAAATAAAGTAAAAGCATCGCTAGATCATGGCAAGGTCAGCAAAATTTCGGACCGGTATGAAATACAATATAATGCTCCCTCATTTCATGGGGCCAGCGGTTCCCCGGTTTTTAATCAGAATGGCGAGCTTATCGCGGTCAACTACGCTGGTATTGAAAAAGCGCAGGGATATAATTTTGGAATTATTGCAACCCACATCAGAAAATTGTTAGATGACTGATTTAAAAGCAAAGGTCTGTGAAAATGAAGTTATCCTTATCATTGCTTACACTGCATGTAGTTGATACTGCTTTTGCACAGAAATTTTGTACTGATGAAGATGGTATCGGGTTAATCGGAAAAAGTGTAAGTCGACTGGTGGGGCCCTTTCTAATGGGTCTCGGACAAGGCTTTCCTGCATATTGTCACCTAATTGCAAGCCAAGCACCTACCGCATCGCTTAAAATTCCGGATAAACTCCTCCCGTACCTCATGCTCTGGCCGATTATATTTTTTGTCCGTATTATAGCTTTTCCCTCGCCGATAGATCAACTAATTGTTGACTTTATGGCCATTATAGACACCCAATTTTCGGTTGGGAACGTCCCGGATAAATATGAAGATCTGAAACATAAGCTTGGTTTAGGGGAGTTTTCGTCAGCACCAGGGGGTGGTTTTATCAACTTCTACTCTGTCCTAAGAAAGAAAAATATTGAGTACATATTATTTTCCGGAGTTAATGAAATTAACAACTCACATTATGTTGTAACCGTGCACAAGGTAATAAGTGTGTAAATTGACTTTTTGAAGTCGAAACGAATATGGCGCCGACGTGCTAAGGGCCGTGTGTATCAGTCGCAAGTCACTGGTTCGCTTACTCCAACGATGATCGGTGCTGGATTTTGTGCATGATGTCCCTGTAATATTTTCCTTCAATAAAACTGTCGTTAGTATGTAAATTCTAACGACAATCTTATTGAACCTGTGTGTTTGTTTTAAGAGGTTTAGTTGGGATCGTTCATAAGCAGGTTGCCGAATTTATTACGGATAGCCGGAATCGGGATGTCCCCGTAAATTATTAGCTCAGTTGCTTCCGAAAGGCTTCCGGTGAATAACCGGTGTGCTTCCTGAAAAAGCGGATGAAGTAGGAGGTATCTTCATAACCCAAATGCCAGGCAATATCCTTGATCTGATTCGATGTTGCCAGCAGAAGCCTTTTGGCTTCCAGAATAATCTGTTCATTGATCAGGTCTGCGGTCGTCTTACCGACAGATGCCTTGGTGATGGCATTTAATTGATAGACCGACAGATTTGCCATCTTGGCATATTCTGCGACGCTTTTGATCTGGGTGATGTTTGATTCGAGCAGCCTCATCAGCTCTTCGTAACGCTCCTGTGTGTACGTGGGAATGCCAGACGCGCTTTTTGCGGGAGTTGGGCTTTGTCTGGCAAATTCAATCATGAACAGTTCTATGCTGGCTCTTATGGCCGGCAGGTATCCGTCTTCTCTTAATGTATATTCACAGAAACTGCTGGAAAGGTAGCTAATCAGTTTTTTGAAACGGATTTGGTCAACCTGTCGGTAATTCTGAGAAGTTGCCCTTTTCCACTGCGCCTCTGTGCCCGGGCTGTGGGCTTTGTAAAATGAATTATCGAATTCCAGCAAATATCCCCGGCTGTTGGCTGCTAGCCGTAAGTGATGGACTTGGCCGGGTCGCAGGATGAATACCGCATTTTCATGAACCTCATATTCGATAAAATCGATTTCATGGACGCCCTGGCCTTGCTCTATTGCCAGAATGAAATAAAAGTCGTGCCTGTGTAGATCATGCATCAGGTCTTCTCCTTTGAGAACTGCACTAAGCTCCCTAATACTGAACCGGCCATGATCATGTTGAATCTGGTGCGTTTGTGCTATATGTCTTACAGGGATTGATTTCATCGGTCTGGGGCCCATTGTGGTTGACGATCTGTTCGGATTAACCTACAATAGTTAATCATAATCGACAATTCTGCTATACAACTCAATTTTTATCCTATTTCCTGACCTTCAACACGAATTACCTTTGCATCATTCGGAGAAAACAAATTAAGCTATGAAAACCAAAGCTAAAATAACAGCCTCGATAAAAATTTGGGTTGTGATTTACCCTTCCATTACCCTGTTCCTTTATTTTTTTGGAGAGCCCTTGTCAGTGTTGCCACTATATCAGAGAACCCTGGTGCTTACAGTTTCACTCGTCCCCTGGATTGTTTTTGTCGGGCTTCCGGTAGTAAACCTTGTTGTCGAGCTGCTATCATCTAAGCGTGAAAGTATTAACAAAATCTGAAACCTTCCAAATAGCGATGAAAACGCAATATTTTGACGTAATAGTAATAGGGGGAAGTTATGCGGGACTGGCAGCAGCCATGGCAATATGGGGCGTGCGTCAAAGCAGGTGCTGATCATCGATAATGGCAAACCATGCAACCAGCAAACGCCGTATTCACAATCGCTAACGCATTCTCCACCGGGACGACCGCAGGGATAATGGTTGGCAAAAGGCTGATCATGGAAGAATTTTGTACAAAAAGCGCCTTCCCATGAGCCTGTTCATTATAGCAATGATTGGAATTTCGGTAGCAAGGCGTGTCTTGATCTTCTTAAACCGGCTGGGGCTTCGCATTTTCCTATTTCTATAACCGAATTCGCACCAATTCGGCGCCACCTCCCCATTGAATGGGTTACCTCATACCAGTGCACCCCATCTTCTTACATAGAACACATATTTTAAATCAGTAGACAAAAAATGAAAATCGTAGTAGTGGGTGCCACAGGCACCATGGGCAAGTACCTTGCGGATGCATTTGAAAAAGACCATGAAATTATAAGGGTTGGTTCCAGCGGCGGTGATATTCAAGCCGATATTACTTCACTCGAATCAATAGAGAATTTATTCAAGCAGGTAGGCAGCTTTGATGCACTGATCTCTACCGCCGGTCCTTCGTATGTTGGCCCTTGGAAGAACTTGACAGACCGGGAATTCCGAAAAGGCTTGGAAGGAAAACTGATGGGTCAGATCAACTTGGTGCTCGTCGGGCAGCATTATATTAATCCGAGGGGGTCATTTACTTTGATCGCCGGTGCTTTGACAACTGACCCACAACGAAACTTTGCGAATGCCGCAACAGCCAATGGGGCGATCGAAGCGTTCGTACGAGCGGCAGCGATCGAACTGGGAAACGGCATCAGGATCAACGCCATAAGCCCTACTGTAATCGAAGATTCTCCCCAGTATTTTCCATATTTCCCGGGAGAAGTGCCGGTTACCATGAGGGAACTTGAATACGGTTTCCGAAAAAGCATATTCGGAGCTAGAACAGGTCAGGTTATAACTCCTGGATAAATTTAATTTTAACTATTTACCATCAAAAGGGCATTGTCGATCTGTAATGTCTGTTCTGCATATGCGGCTCTTTTTATCCTCTTTCGCAAAACTAAAAATCAGTACTCTGCCGTTGGCTAATCGATTGTCGACTTTAAATTTAAAGTGAACCAGCTTTGTTTAGAGTTTAGATTAAACGCATATGAGACCTAGAATACGGTGTTGGAAGTGTCCTAAACCGACGGAGAATACAAAACGCACGAAATGAACAATCTAAGGAATCTACTCGACTCCTTAGTAGACATTATCCTCTTTCAAACAGCGCGGCCAGCTTCCTTAAATCTCCCGGCAAAAGGTTCGACTTTTGTCTCGTAGGGTTTGCACAACGCAAAAAAAGAGCGATCAGTTTTCACAAATTGGTCGCTCTTTTTGTATTTAAACCGTTTGGTTTTAAGGTGATTCTAGATCGTCTGTTAAGTTTTCTATTGGCTCGAACGAATGTTGATATATCTCATATTAAAAAAATCGATTTGGTTAAGGTGTTGATTATGAGCTTAGTGTAGGTTTGGGTACTGTGGGTATATTTTTGACTTAATTCTCCATTAAATAAGAATAATCTGTGAAAATTGTGTCGATTGGGTGATTTGTAGACGTACCGCTTGGGGCTGCTTAGTGAAAAGCCATCTCAGGGATATAGGAGATATTTCTTTCTGATCGCCTTAAACTGCTGCAATCCGGGCTCCCAGCTTTTTCTGATGTCTGCTTCCGATAGGCCCGCTATAATCTGTTTTCTCAATTGATCAGTTCCTATTCGCAGGTCAAAGGCGGATATATCCTGATTAGCCCGTCCGGGGGTAAAGAAATTAGCTTTATCCGGATATGCATTGTACAACTCGATGAGCCACTCAATATTGATCTGGCGGCTCTTGCGAAGAGTGGCAATATCGTATTCCCGAAGATCGAGCCCGTAGCAAACAGAGTCTTTGTGATTGGGGCGCTCACTCATTCCGGGAATACCGACCGGTTTGTAAGAAAATGGATACTTGCCTTTCAATGCAGGCGCCCCCAGAATGGTAAATGGCATATAGGTTCCCCTGCCTTCATTGATGGCCGTCCCTTCAAACATACATAAGCTGGGGAAAAGCATAATGGCTTGCCGGGTATTCAAATTAGGCGAGGGATTGATCGGTAATACATACGTCATATCATGATCATAATTAGCGACCTTGATGATCTGTATTTTGCATTGTTTTTGCAGATATCCTTCACTGTTAAGGTATTGAGCAAATTCCCCCATCGTCATGCCGTGTGTCATAGGCGTATAATGGATCCCAATGGCAGATTTAAATCGATCATCCGTCATTACCGGTCCGTCTACTACATATCCGTTTGGATTGGGCCTGTCAAGAATGAGCAGTTCTTTGTCATTTTCCGCACAGGCATCCATTACATACTCAAGGGTATTGATATTGGTGTAATAGCGGCAGCCCACATCCTGAATGTCAAATACAAGAAGGTCGATATCCGCCAGTTGTTCTTTCGTTGGTTTCTGGTTTTTGCCATATAAAGAGATGATTGGAATGCCGGTTTTGGCGTCTGTCTCATTGTGTACGGCGGCTCCATTACTGGCGTTGCCCCGGAAACCATGTTCAGGTCCGAATACTTTAACAATCTTGATTCCAAGGCTGAGCAAGCTATCCACACTGCTCTTTTTGCCAATGATGGAACTCTGATTTGCCACCAGGCCAATTCGTTTCCCTTTTAGAAGAGGTAAATATTTTTCAGTCTGGTCTGCACCTGTGATAATTTCCTGCTTGCCGGATATATGCTGGTTTGATGATGCAGTTTGTCCGATACATTCAATGATACCGACAGACAGAATCGCCAAAAAAAGTATAGAAATAAGCTTCGTCATTTTTGTAAGGGTTATGATTGGGTTATTGCCATTCGTGGCCAGCCGGGAAGTTCCTAAGTGACAAATGGCAAATTAGCCAATTTAGGTAATAGAAATGTACTAGTAGGGAGAAGGTTTTATGTTATTATCTGTCACCAATCTTGAATGCATGTCGCGCAGACAGAACAAAAATCAATGAATATTTTTTTCGACGCACGGTAGAGTCAATAAGGGGGCTTGCCACTATTGTGCTCACCCTCAGTCTTATGTGAGATTTAACTTCTCTGGTGCGAGCTAATGCAGGGAAGCTTACAATGCCAGATATCTGGTTTCCGATGGATGAGCTGGTCGAAACTATGGGGACGGGGCGCAAGTTGATCCCAGGTTGTTTTCCGGGATGAATGTCTCTCTGTCAATTGGCTTGTGTTTTTTGGACGAGTGATAGAAGGAATCGAAGACTTTCAACGGGAGTCCGGGCACTTCCGGCTACACGGTGCATTGATGGATTTAACCCGCAGCCAGCCCCGAAGGAATTCGTTAATTTACATTGGAGAATCCGGAACCTCTGACCACCTGAATTCGGAAATTGCAGTCATATTGTTTCGGGTTAAATTGCCCAGGTTAAGTATCTGATTTATTGAAAATTATCAGTTTGATTAGAATCGTTGTTCGGTTAATCTGCCTTGGAAACTGGTGGTCCCCCAGTCCGAAATCTCCGGTGTACTGCTGATTACCGATGTCTTCGATTTGAGCGACGATTTCGGAGTGGTTCCGTAAGAGCTCCGCTTTTCGACGGGCGCCGATGGGAAATCGCGGAGGCGAGGGATAATGAGGACGCGAAGAAAATGGTCATAATCCGCAACGCAGCAACAGGAAAGAAAACCTATAAAGTAGAAGTTTTTCAGCCAAGGTCTTTTAACGAACGCAACTACCTGGTTCCTATTCCGCAATCCGAGATCGAGCGTAACGGAAAACTCGAACAAAATCCCGGCTATTAAGTTTCCGGCCTAAATCTGAACACAATGAAATACTATGCATGGATCGCTTTTACGTGCTGTTTTTTAGGGATATCAAACAGCCTTTTTGCGCAGGAAGATCTTTCGGTCTATGGTTATTGGAAATATAATCAAAACACAACCGGTCAACTGTTTTACAATGCGCTTAGTGACAGGGCCTTTTCGCAGTTGAACAAACGGGGGAAAGCTATCGCAGGACTCGCTACCAGGCAACAATGGCAACAGCGGCAGGCAGAGGTCCGCGCGAAGCTGGCAAAGGCCGTCGGACCTTTTCCCGAAAAAACGCCCTTGAACCCGGTGATTTCGGGCACATTGAAAAAGGAAGACTTCACGGTCGAAAAGTTGTACTTCGAATCCCGTCCGGGTTACCACGTAACGGCCGCTATGTTTGTGCCGGATAAACGGCAGGCAAAAGCACCGGCGATCATTTTTTGCAGCGGGCACAGCGAGAACGGTTTCCGGAGCGAAGCCTATCAGCACCTGATCCTGAATTATGTCAAAAAGGGATTTATTGTATTTGCATTTGACCCGATCGGGCAGGGGGAACGCATTCAATACCAGCCGGATGAATTAAAGAAAGGTGCAACGGTCGAACATTCTTACGCAGGGGTACAGTCGTTTGTCGCCGGGTTGTCGCCGGCTAATTACTTTATTTGGGACGGAATCCGGTCGGTGGACTACCTGCTTACCCGGAAAGAAGTGGACCCTGCCCGCATAGGGATCGCGGGCCGGTCGGGCGGAGGCACGCAGGCCGCCTACATCGCAGCGATGGATGATCGTATCGCCGTGGTCGCGCCCGAGTGTTACATCACCACCTTTGATAAGCTGATCCGCTCGAACGGACCACAGGATGCAGAGCAAAACCTGATGTACGGACTGGCAGAAGGGATCGATATGGCCGATTTTCTGGAAGTGCGTGCGCCCAAACCGGCATTGATCGTCGCTACCACCAGGGATATATTCGCTATTCAAGGCGCCAGGGACAGTTATCAGGAGGCTCAAAAAGCGTACAAGGCATTCGGAAAACCGGAGCAGATTCAGATGACCGAAGACGATGCCGGTCATGCATCCACGCTCAAAAACAGGGAGGCTTCGTACGCATTTTTCCAGAAATACCTCGATAACCCCGGCAGTCCTGTCGATTTGAAAGTGCAGATGTTTACCGACGAGGAACTTCACGCCACACCTGGGGGGCGGGCCATAGCGGCTTTGAAGGGCGAAAGCATGTTTTCCCTGAATGAAAAATATACACGAAAGCTCGCCGAAAGGAGAAAGAATGTCCGGCCGGCAGCCAACTTTCTCAGTGATCTTCGAAAGAAAGTAATCGCATTGTCAGGCTATACAAAACCGGCGGGTAAAACTGACGTGGTTTTTTCGGGCAGACTGCACCGGCCCGGTTATGCCATCGAGAAGTATCTGGTAAAGGGGAGCGGCGATTATCACCTTCCGGTTCTGTGGCTGAAACCGGCAAAGCGCACCGGCGGGACGGTCCTGTTGCTCGATGAGCTGGGCAAGGCGCAGGCGGCCCGGAAAGACAAGCTGGCTGATCAACTGGTGAGCAGGGGATACGAGGTAGTCGTTGCCGATTTGAGCGGCGTCGGCGAACTGGGGGGCGGCTTTATCCAGGGCGGCGACTCGGTGATCGAGGATATTCCGCTAAATCTATGGTTCTTTGGTATATTGACACGCAAAAGTCTGGTCGCCACCCGTGTTGAGGAAATTATGATTCTGTCCGATTTTATCAAAAAATCGGACACGCCCGGAACGACGCTGTCCGGCGTGGCAGTGGGTACACTCACTTCCGATCTGCTCCACGCGGCGGCTATCGGTAACCCGTTCGATAAGCTGGTTTTGGTCCAGCCGCTGATGTCCTATCAGTCCATCGTGGAGGAAAGGCTCTACAAACCCATGTTCGCGCTTTCCGTCGTACCCGGCGCATTGGCCGAATATGATCTGCCCGATCTGGTGCAAATGCTCTCTTCCAATGGGTTGCTTCTGATTAATCCTGTCACAGCAAGTGGAAAACCGGTTGATCAAAAACAGGCCGATGCCATTTACAGCCAAGCGCTAGGCCGGTCGCAACCCGGTGGGGTAAGTATCAGGAGCGGAATACATGAGGATGCGTTTTTAGAAAATCTAGCTTCATGGATAAAATAGAGCGAAACGTGCGCTGTTTATCCTGTTTATGAAATTTGCTGGCCTGCTTCAAGATTTACTTTAAACCCATCTTGAAGCAGGCCAGCAAATATTCCTTCAATTATTGCTTGATCACCTTGAAGCTTTTTCTGTTGATAGTAAGTACATAAATGTCCGATTTCTGATTAAGGAGATTGATTTCTCAGAAATCCTTGCCGGATGTCACGACGGTTTCGCTGAGCGGAGTCGCAATGCCTTAAGTTGGTTCCGTCCGCGCGCAGGACTTCCAACGTTTTCTGGGCCATGGGGAATTCGATCCGCAGCATATCCGTTACCAGGCCGTGTATCCATCTCGCTCCCTTTCCTAACTGCGATTAGATCCGGGTTGAGGTTTTCGGCCTTGCGTCTGGATTAGATAACTAATTTCAAGCCATGGGTTTAGTTCGAACATGTATACCATCAATTCAAGTGTCCTGTCAGATACTTTTTGATCATCCTCGTTAAATTCTTTCTCGTCGGGATTCGTAATATGCTTGCTGCTTCGTTTTTGGCCCATTTCGCGAAATGAAAGACTTAATGATATTGCAATGCCGTTGGCTGATAGCGGAAGCAGAGGCTGCTGTTTACTTGTTTCTGCTCAATAATTTCCCTGTTACAAAGCCGTCAAAAAACTGGGTCCGATAGGCATCGCCAATCGGGATCTCGTACTTGTCGATAAAAACGGTGTTGTTATCAAAGGATGTTACCTGGCTCATGTTGATAATGTATGACTTGCTTACGCGCGCAAATGTATTTTGGGGCAGCTGGTCATAAATGGTTTTGATATTCATCGCAGTGATTACTTTTTGCGATACGGTCTGAATGACTACGTAGTCCTTTAACCCTTCTATGAAAAGGATATCATTAAACTGTATCTTGAAAATGCGTCTTTCGGCTTTTACAAAGAAATAGTCGTCTGTTATCTGTTGTATGCGGTTGGTCGACGTGGAGCTCGATTTTAATAGATCCAGATAGTTCGATGCTTTATAAACAGCCTTTTGAAAACGGTCGATTTTGATCGGCTTGATCAGATAATCTACCGCTTCAACTTCATAGCTATCCAAAGCATAATCCGCGTACGCCGTGGTGAAAATCACCAATGTCAACTGGGGTACGGATTTAGCGAAATCGATACCGTTCATTCCCGGCATTTGAATGTCCAGAAACAATAGGTCAACCGCCTCGTCGGACAGATACCTGGCAGCGGCATTAGCACTGTTAAAGCTTCCGACCAGTTCTACTCCTGATGTTTTACTTACCAGGGACGCAATTCCCTCCCTTGCTAGTGGTTCATCATCAACGATGATACATCTCATAACTTTATGGTTAAACTTAGCGAATAGGTTTCTGCGGAATCCTCCGCTTTTATACTGTGCCTGTCCGGGTAAAGCAAGGCAAGCCTACGCTTAACGTTCGCCAGCCCAAGTCCTCCCGGACCTTGGAGTACCGCCATCAATTGAGGTTTTGAGTTGATGCATTTGAAGTCTAATTCACCCTCGTGGATGCCAAAATAGACATGAACCCAGGATCCATTGTCGGCATCGAGGCTGTGTTTCACCGCATTCTCGATGAAGGTCATAAACAGCAGGGGAGCGACTTGGATACCGGCAAGCACTCCTTCATTTGAAATGGTAAACTCAAAGTTGTCCCGTCTTATTTTCTCCATAGTGAGAAGGCCCTGAATAAAGCGTATCTCAGACGTTAACAACACCTTAGGCCTAGCGCTGTCATATAACTGATATCTCAAAAAGTCGCTGAGTTTTTCGAGTACCTGCGACGCTTTTTCCGGATCTTTTTGAGTGAGTACATTCACATTATTGAGCATATTGAACAGGAAATGAGGATTAATCTGATTTTTTAACTGCTCCAATTCGGCAGATTTCGTCAGGTGCTCCAGTTCGCTGATACGTTGAGAATCTATCAACCAACGTTGAAATAGTTTGATTGCAGTGCAGGCTGCAACCCATACCAGGGAAATGAATACATATTTTGCCACTCCCCAATACGGCGTGGTCGAAAAGCCATTTGCTTTATAGTTGAAAAATACCAGGGGATATGCCAAGACGATAAACAACGCGATAGCCGTTACAAACTGGACATGTTTATTCTTAAAAAGAAAATGCGGTACCAGCAAATACATGTTTGCATAAAGAAGGGACATGAAAAAAATGAAGAAGCGTAGCTTTAACAGATCCTCGGAGGTATCGTTGTCGCTCGGCTCCATGCTCAACACAAAAGCACCGAGCATAAATACCAGTATCAGGTGCCTGTATAGCCGGTACCTTGGCGCAATCAGAAGCTCCATATATTCATCGCGGGCTGAAAGTCCATTGGCTGGTTCCATCTTATAGTCTCCACTTTTGCGACTCCAAGATAACGCTCGGAATCCTGCGAAAATGCGGAATTATACAAACCGCTTGCTTTATTATACCAACACAGCTCCCTGATTTCTATTGCCCGAACACAGGTTGGGGTTCTATAATGCCCGGCATCTTTGGTATAAAAGTTAGCCTTCTTCCTATAATTCGCAGAAACCCCTGAGGTATAGAAAAGTAGTTTTGTCCGACTTCAATTCTATGTTATGAACAAACTACTCATTGCTGGTATGCTACTCTTTGCCAGTCTAAGCGCTGTTGCCCAGAAAATATACACGATTAGTGGCACAGTGACCGACAAAGCGACTGGTGAGTCTTTGATTGGGGCTACTGTCAGCGTCGAGGGGACTCATGATGGTACGGTAACTAATGAATACGGTTTTTTCTCTATCTCCCTGCCAGCAGCCTCTTACACTATCAATGCCAGCTATTTGGGATATGCACGATACTCTGAAAAGGTAGTGCTCGATAAGGATCATAAACTAAAGATAATGTTAATCGCCGAAGGCAACACATTACAGGAAGTACTCATCAGTGATAAAGCGAAAAATGAAGCGGTGACTTCGGCGCAGATGGGAAGGGAAAATTTGAATGTGAAACAACTGGCTTCACTACCGGTATTGTTTGGAGAAAAAGACGTGATGAAAATTGTACAGATGTTGCCGGGAGTGAAAGGTGCCGGCGAAGGCAGCACCGGCTTTTATGTAAGAGGAGGCGGAGCCGATCAGAATCTTGTCCTGCTGGACGAAGCGATAGTGTATAATCCATCACACCTTCTGAGCTTTTTTTCTGTCTTTAATTCGGATGCGATCAAGAGCCTTACCTTGTATAAGGGCAATGAGCCAGCGCAATATGGCGGTCGGTTGTCATCGGTCATGGATGTGAAAATGAACGACGGCAATGACCAGTCGTATCACGCAAGCGGAGGAATTGGCCTGATTGCCGCCCGGCTAAATGTGGAGGGTCCGATCGTAAAAAGCAAAGGGTCATTTTTAGTGAGTGCCAGACGGACCTATGCAGATGCATTTCTCGGATTGTCCGGTGATTCGACTGTCCGGAACAACCGCTTGTATTTCTATGATCTGAACGCTAAGTTAAATTACAAAATCACCGACAGAGACCGGATTTATCTCTCCGGTTATTATGGCAAAGATATTTTGTCTTTTGGAGACGTTTTGAGCATTGACTGGGGCAATGCCACGGCAACCCTTCGCTGGAACCATATTTTTAGTTCGAAACTATTCTCAAACACCTCCCTTATTTACAGCGACTACCGTTACAAAGTCAACGTAAATACGGCAGGCGTTAACGGTAATATGTTGTCGTCCATCAAAGACTGGAATTTTAAGCAAGGGTTCGAGTATTATATGAACACTAACAATTCCTGGTATTTTGGATTCAATGCTATTCACCATTCAATCGCTCCGGGTATTATCAGCGCCAGTCCTGCCGTCTCCGACACTGCAAATTCACAAACGTGGGAAAATGCGATTTACATTAGCGACAGTTGGAAGGCGACCAAAAGACTTAACATCGATATCGGAGCGCGATTAAGCGCCTTTCTGGTCCTTGGCGGCAATTCCAAATTTTACACACTGGATGACAGCCGCCAAATCGTTGACACACTTCAATTTCCGTCAGGACACATAGTTAAGACTTACCTGAATTTTGAACCCCGGATATCGGCCAGTTACCAGTTAGGAAATTCGTCATCGGTCAAGGCTGCATACGCGAGGAACGCACAGTATCTGCACTTGTATTCCAATTTCCTGACGAGTAATCCTATCGATAAATGGGTGGCGACCAATAACATTATCAAACCGACGGTCGCTGACCAGGTTTCGCTCGGCTTTTTCCGGAATCTAAAAGAGAATACTTATGAATCCAGTGTGGAGACGTACTACAAGACGATGCACAACGTAGCCGATTACAAAGACAATGCTCAAATTTTGAACAGCAACGAACCAATAGAACCGCAGCTTTTATTTGGGCAGGGTCGCGCGTATGGTATTGAATTCGGTCTGAAAAAGAACGAAGGCCGGTTAACAGGCTGGCTGTCTTATACATTGTCACGAACAGAGCTTCGGGTCAACAGCGTAAATAATAACAAATGGTATCCTGCCGCCCAAGACCGCACCCATGACCTGTCCCTTGTGGGAATGTATAAAGTGTCAAGGAAATGGACGGTGTCAGCCGATTTTGTTTACTATACCGGCAATGCAGCCACCTTTCCAAGTGGCAAATATGAGATCGACAACCAGGCAATACCTTACTATACAGGGCGAAACCAATACAGAAGGCCAGCCTACCACAGACTGGATGTAGGCGCTACGGTCAAATTAAAGGAGCATAAGCGTTTTTCCCCGGAACTTTCATTCAGCATCTATAATGCATATGGGAGACAAAACCCTTACGTCATCACCTTCCAGACTGACCCTGACAATCCTACCAAGACCCAAGCGCTCCAGACCTCGTTATTCAGATGGGTACCCTCTATTTCGTATAATTTCAAATTTTAGCCTTATGAAAACATCGGTTTGGATGCTCGCATTTTGCGTAATCGCGCTTTATTCGTGTCAAAAAGTGATTGAAGTCGAACTAAACCCGTCGTCTCCCCAATATGTCATCACCGGGAATATCACCGACCAGCCGGGACCATATGAGATAAAAATAACGAGTTCAATAAATTTCGACCAGGACAACAATTTCCCGGCAGTAAGTGGCGCCAAAGTATATATTACAGATCAGAACGCGTCGTCAACAGATACGTTGACAGAGGTGGCCCCGGGCAGATACCGGACACACTTTTTGAAGGGCGTCCCCGGGCACACTTACAAACTGGCGGTGATACTGGGGAATGAAATGTTTTCTTCCGTTTCTACGATGCCAACACCCCTGGCACTGGATAGCCTATACACGAAATCAGCTTCATTTGGTGACGGTACAGACATTGTAGCCATATATGATGATCCCGTCGGACCGGGCAATTTTTACCACCTCGTGCTAGCTATTCAGGATAGCCTGTCGCAAGAGATATACTTGCATAACGACAAAATTAACAACGGCTCAAGAGTGAACCACATTTTAAATAATGATATAGATGTCAAAATAGGCGATACGATTACTGTGAAGTTGCAATGCATTGATGCCGACGTGTATGACTTTTATTACACCCTGGACCAAGCTTTGAAACAAAACTCAGCAGTGATAGCCAATCCCAAAACAAATATACTGGGGGGCGCTATGGGCTATTTCTGCGCACACACCATTAGAACAAGAAGTTTTGTGTTTAAGTAAGAATTCTCCATTTAAGAATGTGAAAATCTACAATAGTTTCAAAGTCGATTTGAAGTTATCCCGCTGGAATCCTATGCTGTCAGAGGTTATTTTCCTCGTTTGCCGGTCACCGGCAGCGAAGGGTATAGCCGGAACTCTTACGTCCCGGATCTGTTCGACGGACATATTCGAGCAGGCCGCGCTTACCCGTATCGCATGGCCGAGCCAGTCAAGATCGGGACGATTGTATTTGAGAGCAATTGCTTTCGTCATCCGAAATTCATCCTGAACACCAACACGATCAGGTATAATGGTGAAAATATGTCGGCCACGTGGCAGGCCGGTAACAACAATACCATTGGTGTGATGGGATTGCTTAAATAGTTTTGCATTCATCACAAAACAGAAAGCTGCTTTACTAGAAGTAAAGCAGCTTTCTGTTTTGTAACTATTTTGGAAGCAATAAAATTACAATCAAGGGCCGTCCGGTGTCATTTATTGCTTTGAAAACCGCTGCTAGTCCTTCTTTGTCTATCTCACAGATGATCATTTACTCACCACGAGTTTGAGTGTTTCTCTGCTTCCGTCAGTTTTCTCGATGCGCACCAGGTACAGGCCGTCTGCGAGGCTTATTTTAATACCTTGACCGGACAAGATACCTTCATTCTCCCAAACTGTTATTCCTGCCGTGTTTAGAACTTTCACCGATTTTACTTTACTGAGGTCAATCTCTTTAAGAATAAAGCGGTCGGATGCGGGGTTTGGATAAAGCGAAACATGTCCGGAATTATCCAGCCGCAAGGTGCGGATCGAACTCATGGCAAACGTTCCGTCCTTGTCTACCATCTTTAGACGATAGTAATTGAGTCCACCGTTTAAATCAGCATGTTCATAACCATAATCCTTATGTACGCTACTCTCTCCGTTGGCGGTGACCCTGCCCAGTGCTGTCCAGTGCTTCGCGTCGGAGCTATGCTCAACCTCAAAGTAGTCACTATTCTCCTCTAGGGCCGTACTCCAGGCCAATATGGCCACATTGCTTTCTAATCGGGCAACGAAGTTAATCAGTTTGACCGGCAGCGGCTTTTCCCAGCTAACCGTATAGCTAGCAGGTGTAGGATCTACTACCCCGGCTGCATCAACATAAGCATACTCAAAAGTAGTACTGGTATAACCTGAGCCGGTAAGTATGACACTAAATAATGAGGGATCAGGAAACAAAACACCATTGGCTACATCTGTCGCTGATACTAGAACAGGAGCCCCAGGACCATTGTACCACAATTCTCCGTCAGTTGGCAACGAAGTAATTACCACACCCCGCGGATCGTTTGTAGTGCCTGCACTACCGGTATATGCACCATCTTCGGGATCGTTACCTGTCGGCAACGGACCGGCTATGCCATTCAGCAAAACTTCATCGTTTACAGCCGGCTGACTGGTTAAAACATGCGATACAGAGCTGGTATTCGGCTCCTGGTCAATGCCAAAGTTTACCGGATTCGTGGTAGTCCCGGCTGCTACCGTGCTTAAATCTCCAATGGCTAAAAGACCTGTCTGGTTTACTATATCAACAGAAGTGGTACCACCGCGGTTTGTACCGGTGTACTGGTAGTTGTTGAGAGGCGTATCTCCCGCGGTAATATTCGTGCCGGGAGTTTGGCTGCTATTTGTTAATGCTATGGAATAACTGCCCGATGCTGTCAGAACACTTTTGGGTATCTCCAGGTTATATGAGCCGTCCGGCTGTATTTCAACCGACACTATTACGTTACCGGATGGGTCGAGTAAATTGGCCCATAAGCCATTGGCAGTACTGCCTTCACCTGCATCTATTACACCATCGCCGTCAGCATCTATCCATACCTGGCCGGGAATATTTATTGCCGGGCCACAAACCCGGTTAATGATTACATTATCTGTGCTTGTACAGCCTCCCAATGGCGAAGTAATCTGCCAGGAAAATTCATAATTGCCTTCCTCGGTCAAACCTGTAACGCTGGTTGAAGGGCTGGTCGGATTTGTGAAAACAGGGGTGGAACCTGCTGGTGATGACACCAGCACCCATTGTCCGCTGCCTGCACCGGGAGAATTTCCGAGCAGGGATACGGTGGTTGGGCAGAGAATGGATACGTCACTACCCGCATTCGCATTGACCCGGTTCTCTACATGTATGGTAAAGGTAGAGGTGAGCGATGTCCCCGAACAGGCATACTCTTGGGCCAGAAATGCACCTACCGCGCTACCAGCTCTGGGTGCTGCCGTGATACTGAACACATAGTCTCCGGCAGTGGTCAAATTACCGATGGTAGTACTGGTAAGCGTCGTCGCCCGTTGGTTCGCCGTACCGAAGGTTGGATCCCCGGAGCCGGCCGGCTTGGATACCACAGTAAAATTGTAAACCCCTGAAAAATCCTGAAAGTAACTGCTGTTAACCACACCCTGGTAAACTGCCGGCAGAGGGATATTTGCAGATATGGCTCCGGTTCCCGGATAGCAAATGCTCTGGTCGGCCACTGCTACATCTGGTCTGCTGCTGTCTGAAATATGGATGTAGTAACTCTGAGGTCTGCCACAGGTTCCCGAGAAACTTGAAACGATAGTGAACCTATAAGTTCCAACCTGCCAGCCACCTGCCGGTGGTGTCACTGTAGCTACTCTGTTTGCTGTTCCGGTACCACTCACAACTATAGAAGCGGGAGCACCGCCCGGAGGGTTGGTACCAATGGAGGTAACCACTGTTGTAACGTTTGCGGCATTATCCAAAGGGTCGATATCAAAGTAAAAGACCTCGGGCGTAGTAGAACCCACTTTGTTGCTGCAGTGCACCTCTCCGCCGGATAGTCCAGCAGAGTATACAACCATTTGCTCAGGGCGTCCGGCTACCTGAAAGTTGACCGGACGTGGTTGGGTGCCCGTATACGTAAATGCAATTTCGGGGGTTGTGTGGGTTCCGCAGCTATTGCTTACTGTTAAAGTAAATCGGTAAAGTCCATCGACATTCATGCCATTGAAGTACATTCTTCTCGTATCGTCCAGGCGGTTAAAACTGATATTACCCCCTGCCGGCTGAACAATCGGGTTTACAGTAATGGTTGTGCCATTTGCCACCGTCCCGGCCGAACCAGCGTAATTGGTATTGAAAGTAGGTGAAGTCGCTAGCAAGTCAATAAAATCGCTTGTCGATTCAGGAATACGGCATACTGTTTTTGTTGCAGGTGGAACGATTATCGGATTCGGAACAAATCTTACTACGGTGGTGTCCTCGTAGCTGCAAAGGCCATCGTTAGAGGTTATCCTCAGAATAGCCCAATAGGCAGGGTCTATTGGGTGGTCCGCTTTATTGGTTAAAGAAAATGTAGGTGTGGCGGAAGTAGTACTGCTGAATTCAGAATTCGTAGATACTGTTGTACTAAATCTATTTCTGTAATGAATATTTACAGATCTCCATTGTCCGGTAAAGCCTGCGGGTATGACGCCTGCCAAGGGAGTTGTACCTGTTGTGGCACAAATACCGGTAATGTCCGGCCCTGCGGTGAAGGAAGCGGGTTTCGCACGCGCGGTAATGGTCACCTGACTGGTCGCAGTTCCTGTACCACATGCGTGGCTCAGTTGAAATACATAGTTTCCGTCCACTGTCATACCTGTGACATTGGTGGTGAATTGGGTGGGTGAAGCAATCGTTGGAGTAACGGGCCCGGAAACAAATGTCCAGGTCGGCCCCCCGGCCCCCGCGTTGTTTTCAATTCCTCCGATCAGCGTTGTACTGGACCCACAAACAAGAGCGTTGCCACCAGCATTTACACTACAGTCCTGCCCAAGTAAGAGAGACGGAATTAAGACGCCCAAAAATACTAAGATAATAAAAGCCTTCCTGAATAGGGATACGTTGGACGTTTCCGAAGGACTCAAGCGAGTAAATCGTTGTTTCATGGTTGTTGATTTAGATAAAGTTCATTTAAAGTGATGAAATGAATTACTTCGTTTTATCATTGTAACAAATCATAAATCTTAGCTAGTAAAATTTATAGCTAGAAAAAGGATCACAATGCCTGCCTGTATTTTAGGCAGAAAGGGAATAAATACTCAATTGGCTTTCTTATTTATATCGCCTTATAAGTTGCGCGAATGACAAAAAATAGATATTAGGGAAATCTATTTGAAATGATTAATTCAGGAGGCGTTCGATGTTGTGAATGTGATTTAACCATTTGAAACCTTTCATCAGTCATCTCAAAACAAAATTTTCGAGTATTGACATAGTTTGTTATGGTTGTCTAATTAATTGTAAATATTGAATTTTATTTACAAACGCATGGTAGAGAGTTTTAGCAATTTGATGCGGTTTTTTTGTCAATTATTTCGTGCTGTCAGAATAAGGCCTTAATCTATAAATTGAGGGTGTCTTATAAAGTATACAATGCTTTGACTTCCCTGCGATAAACCAGACAGCTGATAATTTCCCAGGCCATCTTTCCTATTTGCAACCGCGGTGGCGGCATGCAAAAGATAGAAGAACTACCAAGTCTTAGAAACACGGTGGTGACAACCTGTCGCCAGTTCTTTCATTATTTTCCAAGTCTCTGTAAGGGCCTCCGGGGCCAACAGGTGGCAGAGTAGACCAGAAGTATCCGCTGTGCGTTGCCAACCAGGCTCATTGTAATGTCGAGCCTTGGGTGCCGTACTACCGCACAGGTGGATTCTTTCGAATCGATAGCTGCCGGTCAAAAAAATCGCTTTTGGTATCGTAGTCAGCCCGAACCAATCAGCAAAATACTCGACAAAGCTTCATCGGTATATGCTTCCATGTTTGTAGAATTTTTTTGATAGAAATTTATATAGGTATATACTTGCAAAGTATTTTCTTAGTAATTGTGCCGAGTAGAGATGATGTTCAAAACAGCCATGGCGCTCAGATCACTTTTCTGAAAATGAGGATTTATGGGCCAACGTGTTTATTATCAGTTTGGTGTGGTTCCGAAAATCTGCACACGTTCTCGTTTTCCCTGCTCATCTTGAAGTAGAATGAAAAACCAAACTGGGATGATGCTGATCTAAACGAAGAACTGACCACGATGCTAGTGTTCAGTAGAAGTGTAAGAGAACCTTCTTCATTGGTTTGTCTAATTAGTTGGATTAATTTAACTCACGTTTTTGAAAACTTTGTTTGTCTTTCGAGGGGTAGTGCTCTTAATTATAATTATCTGCTCTACTCATTTTGCGGAGGCTCAGGCCTTCAGGAATTTGGCAGGCCTGGAAGTCGGTTCCATGTCTAATGCCAGAGGGGTGGTCCAGGATAAACAGGGATTCATGTGGTTTGCCACGTACGCGGGTCTATTCCGGTATGATTCTCACACGCTGAAAAAATACCTGCATAATTCCTCCGATCCAAACTCCATTTCGTCCGACATGCTGAATGCCGTCTTCTGCGACTCGAAAGGCGACCTTTGGGTGGGCGGCACAGGCGGACTCGATCGATATAACCGGGAGGCGGACAACTTTACGCACGTCGATCACAATCTGCCCAATACCAACCCTGAACTCAACAACAACATCTATTTCATAGCGGAAGACCGCGATCACCGGATATTGGTGGGGACGCCTTTCGGCCTGAACAGTATCATGGCTACAAAAGGGGAAATAAAGGTCACTTATATCCTCCACCGTACTTTTGAGCGCCTTGACAAAGACATTTTTTCGGTAAGCCAAACAAGCCAGGGTGATTTCTGGGCGGGAAGCGATAATGGGTTGGTACATGTACCCGCCAACGGAAATCCTCCACGAATCTATCGTTTCAATTCAGCCAATAAATCGCCGCTGATTAATGATTTTCGTACACAGTACCTGGATGAACGGAACGTAATCTGGTTGGGACCGAGCTCCGGCGGGATTGTTCATTTTGACGTAGCGACGAAAACATTCAGACCAATGCAAGACTTCGTCGCCCCGGACGGGGAGGCGCCCGTTGTAAGCTGCATCCTGCCCGACGGCAAAGGGAAACTTTGGATCGCGACGCACTCCGGGCTGGCTTTGTTCGATCCTGTGAGCCGAAAGACTACCTGGTACAGAAACCAGCCGGGCAACATATACAGTCTGGCCGATAACTACATTCAAACCATGTGTTTGGACCGGCAGGGCGGGATATGGCTGGGAAGCTACTATTTTGGTATCAGTAATTTCTACCCGAATGCCCCCCGTTTCCTTTCGTGGCCTTTTACAGTGAACGGCATCTCCGATGTTCGCTATGCCAATGCATGGATGGGCAATAGCAGGGATGGCAAACTTTGGGTAATCGGCAAGGATCAGAAAAAGTTACACCTATTTGACCCGTCGGGTATACAGACGAGATCGTTCGACCTGAAATTACGGCCCTCCTCGGACTATTATCATTTTTACATTGACGGGAACAATACGCTCTGGGCAGCAGGAAACACGGTGCTGACAAGCTTCGACCTTAATTCCGGGAGCTACCACCATTATCCTATTGCCGCCACCGGAAGTTATAAGGAGTTGGAAGATGGCAGGGTGCACGAGATTCTGGAAGATTCGAGGAACAGGTTTTGGCTGGTAGGCACTTTCGGAGCATTATTGTTTGACAAACATACGGGCGGGTTCAGAAAATGTAAGTCTGTCACCTATGCCCACAGCATACTGGAAGATTCGAAGCAAAATATATGGATAGGCGGCGGTGACGAAGCATTTGTACTCAAACGTGACGCAGTCGATTTCCAAGAATTGACTACGGACAAAAGCAGGGGTGCCGGAAATTTTGCTGCGGTATGGCGAATGGCAGAAGACGGGGCGGGCAGGATATGGGCAGTCACCCGGCAAGGTTTACAAAGCTTCGACCACGCATCGGGCAAATTTCTGCTTGACCCGAAAATTACACTTTCGAAAATCGAAGATATCCAGATAGATAAGGAAGGCTATTTCTGGCTTGCCACCGAAGCCGAGTTGACACGTTACAATCCCGAAAAACGGACCCGGCAAACCTATGGCTACCAGGATGGCCTTCCTTTCAACGGAATTTCGCGGCCTGCGTCGAGCGTGAAAAGTGCCTCGGGGATGCTTTACTTTACGACCAACAAAGGGATTTTTCAATTCTCGCCCAACCAGGTGACAGCAAGGAGCGGCACTTCCAGGTTAGTGTTAACGCAGCTGAAATTATTGGACCGGGAGGTAAGAGCCGGAGACAACACCGGTTTGCTGGCGCGAAACCTCGATCAAACCCAGGAGTTGACCCTGCACCATGATCAGAACATTTTTACGATCAGTTTTGCCCTGTTGAGCTTTCCAAGATCGGAACGAAACCGGTATGCTTACAAGCTGGAAGGGTTCGACAATACCTGGACCTACACGGGCAGCCAATCTGCTAATTATATGAACCTGCCGCCGGGAGACTATGTGTTCACCGTACGGGCTGCGAATGGGGATGGTTACTGGAACCGTGATCCGCTTCGCCTTAAAATCAGCATACTGCCACCCTGGTGGAAAACCTGGTATGCCTACCTGGCCTATATCCTGCTGACTGCTGCCACTGTATATGCTGTTACAAGGTTTTTCTGGCTCCGAAGCTCATTCCGAAAGGAGAGTGCGCTGAACCAGGTGAAGCTTGACTTCTTCACCAATGTTTCCCACGAAATCAGGACGCACCTTTCGTTGATTTCAGCGCCGATGCAAAAAGCCTTCCAGCATGCGCACGAGGGCCAATCCGTTGAGCATTATTTGGGATATGCCAAAAACAATTCGGACCGGTTGATGCTACTGGTCAACGAGCTGCTCGACTTCCGTAAGATCCAAAGCGGCGGAGTCCGACTGCAAGTACAGGAGTATGACGTGGTCAAAATCCTAAAAAACGTCATTGCCGCATTCGAGCATCTCTCGAAAGAAAAGGATATTGACACGTTGCTCGTACACCCTGACACGCCTGTACTGCTGTGGCTGGATATCGCCCAGATGCAGAAGGTGTTTTATAACCTGCTCAGCAATGCCTATAAGTTCGCACCGGAGGGGGGGAAAGTAGCGGTGCGCATTGTAGAAGCCTCCAATGAGGTCAGCATTGCCGTCCACGACAACGGCAAAGGAATACCGGCAGAGCATTTGCGGAAACTATTCACGTATTACTATCAGGCGGATTCGGAAAAACCTGGCTATGGGATCGGGTTGGCGCTTTCCAAGAGCATTGTGGAGCAGCATCATGGCTACCTTACTGCCGAAAGCCGTGCTGAGACCGAAACGATGGCCGGTAGTACAACGTTAACGATCCGGATGCTGCGTGAAAACCGGCACTTTTCCCCCGAGCAAATTGCCCCGAGAAACAGCGACTACATTGGAAGCGCGTTATTGGAAACGGTGGCAACTTTGCCTACGGCCCACAATGGCGTCTCTGCAAAGAAAGACAATACGATCCTGATTATCGAGGATAACGAACAGTTACGCGTGTTTATCAGGGAGCTTTTCGAAAGCGAATTCAACACGTTGGAAGCCGAAAACGGGCTTCGCGGCTTGCAACTTGCAAATGAGCACCTTCCCGACATCGTCCTGTCGGACATCATGATGCCTGATATGAATGGTTTGCAGTTATGCAGCCAATTGAAAGAAAATATTACGACTTCACATATACCCGTCGTGTTATTGACGGCAAGGGCACAAAACCAGCAAATCATCGAAGGGCTTGCCTCGGGGGCTGACGATTACCTTGTTAAACCGTTCGACCCGAGGATTCTTGAATTAAAGGTGCGCAACTTGGTCCGACTGCGAGACGATATGAAAGAACGTTACCGCCAGTCTGTCATAACCGACCAACAGGAGAGCAGAAACATTGCCCAGGACAAGAACCAGGAATTCATCATTAAACTTAGCTCACTTGTTAAAGAGAATATTTCCGATCGTGACTTTGGGGTCAATGAGCTTGCTATGCAGATTGGAATGAGCGTATCATCGTTGTATAGAAAATTGAGATCGCTTACAGGATTGACTATCAATGATTTTGTGAAAACGGTCCGGTTTAATGAAGCCAAAAAGCTGCTCGATTCGGGAGTTTATAACGTCAGCGAGGTGAGCACGATGATCGGTTTTGACGACAGCAAGTATTTCAGTACAGAATTCAAAAAGATTTTTGGCAAAACGCCGACTGAGACTAAAAAGGGTAGTAGTGTTTCATGAACTGCGTCAATGGCAATTTGTTGTGGCAAAAAATGTACAAGGAGACTGTGCTTTCTTTCGGAAAAACATGCATGGGGCAATCTTGTCAAAAATGAAGGATTTCTTTTCAAAATAGCCGTTTCGCCCGTCGTTTAAGTAGTTATCCAAATGCAGCCTCAGCATCAGCCGGCGAGATTGACCCGGAATTGCCGTAATGCGGCATTCGCGTTCGGTAGACCCACTATACAACCCGTAACCCACGGGGGCCATTTTCCAGCACATCAATCAGGTCAATAACGTTGTTGACCTTTGTCTTTTTGAAGATGTTGGACTTGATTGTGCTTACAGTCGATATTTTTCTATCCATCTCCTTGGCAATTAATGACGAGCTCAGCCCTGTTACCAATAGATTGGCAACTTTCAATTCTGTGGGTGTAAGAGGTGGACTTTTCTTTGAACGTGTCCGTGGATTCACGATCATTAGCTCGACTGCTATCTGCATATTGACGTGAAGCCGATTCGCTGCTATCGAAGCGATACATTCTCTAAGTTCGCTTTCGCTGAAGTCGTCGGGAAGATATCCATTGATTTTTTTCCGGAAGAAATCAATGATGTTGTGAATCGATTTTTGATAATCATAAAGAATGATCTTGCAAGACTTTTTTGATCCCCTTATTTTGTTGATGCTGCTTAAAATGGTATGATCAGAAGTGTTTCCGATTCTGATCATAAAATAAACTGAATTTCCTTCTATACTATCAAGCGGTAATTCATTGAATGAATCTCGTTCTAAAAATACGCACCCAGGGAGTAGTGATTGCATATTTGATTTTATCCCGGCTCTGTACATTGTGCGATTGTCGACTATTACTATTAGGGTTTCTTCTTTTGTGCAATGGTGTGTCATGTCGATAAATTGTTTTGAATATTGAAATTCATTGCTTCATTTTACTTGATTTATTTTCATTGTAAATTGTTGTTTTATTTTGGAAACGATGGGTGATTTAATCGTCTTTTTGGTGTGATTTTTTTTGAACCGGGGGAATTTATTTCGCACAATCACTTTCGAAGGTCGCGTTAGTACTTGATGGACCCGATTTGTCAATAGTTCAATTCATGCGGTACGGGAGAAAATCTTGCCAATCTGGTGAGGTTTTTATGTTTATGGCTGATTATGAGGGTTAATCCATTGGTAACGAATGCGCGGTGAGCTATGTTTGCACACATCCGGTAGGAAATACAAGCAGCTTTTTAATTGAAAATTATAGCACTCGAAAGTGTTATGGACGCGCAGGATAGGAAACAAGTTCTTATTGTTTACGATAGCATAGACTTATATGGTTTTGGAAATGACGTGTTGGCAAAGAGCTTTCGGGTAGTGAAGAGTAATTTAGGAGAGGATGGACTCTCGCTGGTTAGACAATTGAGACCTGATGTAATAATATGCGACATTTCTGCATCGACACGTGACGGACTTTCATTTTGTGCAAATTTAAAGTCTGACGCTGCTACAAGTCATATATTTGTCATCTTATTAGGGCCTGGTGTGTATCAAATCGAAGGGCTCCGCGCTGGTGCGGAAGACTATGTTTCTCTACCATACGACAACTATGCGCTTGGGTTGAAAATAGAAAATCTGATCCGGCTTGGCCAGGCAGTGCGTGGCAAAGTTGTGCAAGAGATGTCTGTTCAACCCGAATTGAAAGGTGAAAGTGACCGGTTTATGGAAAAATTAGAGCAGCTGGTTTTTGAAAACATTGCTGACCCTGATTTTGGCGTACACGAAATGGCATTTAAAATCGGAATGAGTGTTTCTGTTCTTTATCGTAAACTTAGAGTGCAGTCAGGAGTTACCGTAAATGAATTTGTTAAAAACATTAGAATGCAACGAGCTATGAAATTATTGGAAACAGGAATATATCCGGTAAACGAAGTGGCTTCTGCAATTGGTTACGAGGATAGTAAATACTTTAGTAAAGAATTTCGTAAATTTTTCAGCAGTACACCAGCGGAAATAAAACGTAGATCAAACTAGATTAATGAAATGTATTTATTGGTTAAACTCACAAAATTGACTTATTTTCTGCACTAATGTATACGCAATAAATAGTGCCGATGTATTGGCAAACGTTGAGTAATGGGTCAGCCTTCCGGAACTTCCAGGAGGCTTGATTTTTTATAATCAAATGGATATGTATTTCTTATACCTTTCTTCATGGCACCCGATCATTGGAATGTGTCAATTTCGCTCGTATCCAGCTAACACGCATCTTCTATCTGTTCATAAAAAATATTGGCCTACGTTTTTTTGACAAGAAAAGACTCTTAATTAGCTAAAATAGTCACCCGTCTTAATCGAATTAAGTTGAGACATTTGTCGTAGAAATATTTTTCAAGCTACCTCCCAGACTAGAATTAATTCTTTCGATATACTTCCCTCGAAGTCATGCTGCGCTATACCACACTATACCATTGATATTTTTTCATGCAACGGCCTGTTTATCAGGCCTGTGTAAATACCGTGGGGTCGAATTGTGTGAGGAACTCGGACTGTGTGAGGTCGACTGCGACCGCCCGGCCGGATGTCATGTCAAGCCGTACGGAAAGGCGGGACAAATCGATACCGTTGGGGCATGTACAATAATTTAAAAATAGATTTATAACTCTTAATGCGCTGATTATGAATAAATAAAAACGAGAAAGAGTGTCTAAACTTTTTATGAACAAATGACTACTATTTTATGAAACGAAATGTACAAATTGCCGCCGTCGCGCTTGCTTCAATGCTCGCTTGCTTTGGCGCGCGGGCGCAAACGCCCGGAGGGGTTTCCGCTAATCTGCGGGTATGGTTACGTTCGGATAATGGTTTCACCCCCTCCTCCTGGACGGATGGATCGGGGAATGCCAACCATTATACGCAGACCAATGCCAGCCGTCAGCCTTTTGTGGCTGCAGATTACTATAATTTCAACCCGGTAGTCGACTTCGGAACTTCCGGCAGTGATGCCCGCTTTATGGTTGTTCCGGCGGGTAAACCCTATTCGGCTAATGGAACCAGCAGTTCGGTTTTTACAGTAAACCTTGACAGAGCGGTTGGAGGATATGGTGATATTATTGGTTTTGGGGCTACTACAACCACTGCCAGTCTGATCAATTCAAACAGTCCTGTATTTACCAGGTTGGGCACTAACGTAGTCAATTATCCTTATGCGGATGCCAGTCCTGCTTTGCCTGCCGTCCAGGTAAATAAACTATATATAAATGATGTATCATTTACTGTAGGCGCTGCCGGGATTAAGTATGGTCAGAACGGTACAACCGGGGCCAATACGCAAACGTTCGCTGCGGTCTATTCTAGGCATGCCGACGGAAGTGTATTGGGATCACAACCCGAGGTTAGAAATGGCTTAATAGGTGAAGTAATTGCCTATGAAAGGGATCTTTCCGAGGTGGAAAAACAACGGGTAAGAACCTATACTGCGATCAAGTATGGCATTACTTTGCCACACAACTATATTGCCAGCAATGGAAGTACCATCATTTGGAATCAGGCTACCAATACCGGCTACAACAATAACATTGCGGGGATTGCAAAGGATGATAACGGTGCATTACATCAGAAGCAATCACGTAGTATTAACGACGGCAGGCAGGTATTAATTGGCACTGCTGGTTTGGCCAATACCAACGCATTAAATACTACGGGACTTACCGATGGCCAGTTCCTGGTGTGGGGTGATAATGGTTTAGTTAAAGCCCCTTCCGTTCCGGTCAACGATTTAGGAGCAGATGTGAATGCCCGTTTTGCTTCGATATGGAAGGTGCAAAATGTTGGTACAGGAGTTGTGCGTGTTGCGTGGCCTAAGGGGTTGGATAACCTTAAATTAATTCAAAGTAGCGATGCCGTAATAAATGGGAGCGATGTGGTAACGGCTATGTCTGCTGAGACAACTCCCATTAACGGCACTGTGTATAACTATGTTGACGTAACGCTGGCTGATGGTCAGTATTTTACATTTGCGGCCAAGGTGCGCGCTCCCGGCGGTGTTACCTCGGGTTTAACCCAGTGGTATCGTGCCGATGAAGGCTTGGTTGCAGTTGGCGGGGATGGCACTAATGTTACGACCTGGACAGATTTTACAAGAGGTACTGTTTCCGGTAAAATTGCAACAGCACCCGTACCAGTCTTCAAACAAGGAGCTACTAATTATTTCAACTTTAACCCGGGGGTTAATTTTACAGCAATCCAGCAAATGTTGGGCAACATCACCACCCAGACCTTAGAAAATACTTCCTTCGATATTTTCACTCTGACCAAAGAGGGTATGAGCGGAACGCGGTATTTTAATATTGGGATGGACAATACATCTGGTGGTGCCAACTGGGATCAGCCTGGATTATATGCCAGTGGAAACATTGCTACCAGAAACAGCACGGGTGGAGGATTGGGCATTGCAAATCCGGGTAACATTGACTTTTCAGCTACTATACCAAGTATCATGTACCACACTTTCACAAATACTTCCGTCAGGAAAGGAGTAAATGGTGCAGGTTTGGGTACGCAATGGGATATTTCGGCAAGAGGCCAGATGACCGGCGGCCATATTTTTGGTTCCAACGGAGGCGTAAATCCTCCCGGTGGCGATGACTGGGGCTTCACAGGTCACATCGGTGAAGTGATTATTTATGGTGGCGGCAATTTGACTGCGGCTGAAAGAAACAGGGTAGACACTTATCTTGCAATTAAATATGGTATCACATTGCCGGCGGGTGTAAATTATGTGAAGTCCAATGGAATCGTTGCCTGGGATGCCACTGCTAACAGTGGTTACCATAACAACGTAGCCGGTATAGCCAATGATGAGGCTTCCTCTTTAAATCAAAAACAGAGTATCAGCGTTAATAAAGGGCAGCAGGTTATCATTTCAACCACAGGCTTGACCCATACCAATGCCGGTAACGCAACTTCACTTGCTTCTGATGGACAATATTTGATTTGGGGTGACAACGGACTCTCGAAATCGCTTTCCACATCATTCAATTTTCCAAGTGTACCTTCTTTGAACCTGCGTTTTGCTGCGATCTGGAAAGTACAAAATACAGGATCTGTTGGAACGGTACGTGTGGCCTGGCCAGCAGGCATTCCTAGTATTACGCTTATTCAAAGCGCCGATGCTACCATCGACGCTTCGGATACGAGAACAGACATGACTGCCAATTCGGTATCTGTCAACGGTGTTTCTTACAACTATGCTGATGTGACCCTGAGTAATGGTCAATTCTTCACTTTCGCAGGATTCGTGTCCGGGCCGGGCAATGTAGCTTCGGCGGCATGGTATAGGGCAGATGCAGCAGGTCAGCAGTTTTCTGATGCAGGCACAGCTGTGGCCGAAGATGGACAGACTCTGCAGCAATGGAATGAATACAAAGGCACCGGATATAATCTTGTACAGGCGAGTACAGGAGACAGACCTACTTTCTCTAACGCAACAACGCTGGCCAATTTCAATCCTACAGTAACTTTCCCTGGTAGCCATTGGATGCGATATACTGCGCCGACAGGAGTAGATGTGATTGACAGAGCAAACGGATCGATTTACGCCGCAGGGTATATGAACAGCTTACAAAATGTTGGCTTTGCCGGTTTTCATTCCTCAATGAACTATCCTGGATTACACACTTACCCAACAGGTGGTGGGAACTACAATCTCTTATTTTTCACAGGGGGGCCTGGATATCAAGGTTTGTCGGGTAATAGTTTTGTGAATAAGAACTACTTTACCATCGGATCCGGATGGGAAAACGGGCAGGGAAGTACAGCTGCATATGCGGGCGCTACCGTGTCGTTAAATGGTAACCGCACCGTTTATTCAGGTACCAACCAGATTCAGAATGCGGTAATCAATGCGGCTTCCAGGGATTTCCAAATTGGTCAGGATGACGACCATGGACCTTTAAACGGCCAATTGAACGAAGTAGTTGTATTTGAACAGCGACTTAGTGAAGATGAGATGAACCGGGTTGAAACATACATGGCGATCAAATATGGTACAACTTATGCAGCAGGTACAAAAGATTACGTGAACTCGTCTTCTGGTACTGTGTGGGCAAATGCAGCCAACAACGGTTATCATTTCAACATAGCAGGTGTTGCCCGCGACGATATGGGATCTTTGTATCAGAAGCAATCGTGGAGTACAAACCCTGGCAATCAGGTGTTGATCAGCACAACGGGATTGGATAATACCAATGCAGCCAATTCGGGAGCACTTGCCAATGGCCAGTTTTTGATTTGGGGAGATAACAATCTTGCCAAAGCGCCAACTGTAGCATTTACTGGCATTTCAGGTGTGAATCATCGTTTTGCATCTGTTTGGAAAGCGCAGAATACCGGCTCTGTTGGAACGGTACGTGTGGCTTGGCGCGCAGGATATGCGAATCTTAACCTGTTACAAGGCAATGATCCTACATTCGCAGGTGGATATACTGCCACACCGATGACCAACACCCAGACGGTAAATGGCATTGAATATGCTTACGCAGATGTTACCATCACGAATGGTCAATATTTTACTTTTGCTGCCCAGCTACAGGGGCCAGGTGGTGTAACCGCAGGCATCCTAATGTGGCATAAGGCTAATGATGGTGTAGTGGCAGCGGGCAACAAAGCTGTCTGGAATGACATATCCGGTAACGGCAGAGAAGTTACGCAAGAAGATGCAGCAGCGAGAGAGCCTTTATTGGTAACAGATGCGATCCATTCGGCGGATAGCAGGGAGTATTTCTTCAATTTCAATCCTTTCTATTATTTCGATGGAGGAGACGTTCTTTACAGAGCGAATGATGGCTACTTCCCAGCCGCCAATAGCCCCGGGTCAATTTATGGAGTCATGATGAATGGTGGTGGCGGTACCCGAACGGCTTATAGTTTCAGCCAAAACGACAACAGACCTAGTTTGTCAAGGGTAGGTAATGAATACCGTGCTTATTCTGCCAATTTAACAGCTACTGCGGCTCCGGCAGGCTATCCTGCTACCACAATACCCGCACATATCGGTAGTATAGCATGGGTAGGCAGTGCCAATGGCGTTACTCCCGGTATCAACGGCCATACGAGCACCGGTAATGTGAGCATAAACATTAACCCGAATGGACCTTTCAATATCGGCTCTGAGGGTAACGTTCCGAGTGAAGCGCATTTGGGTGGTACCGCAGAGGTGTTTGCTTACAGCATTGATCACCAAAACTCTACGGGTAATGAGAAGCAACGGATTAATTCTTACCTCGCTATCAAATACGGAATCACCCTGAAAAACGACAATGGAACAGGTGTGCCGAATTATTTGAGCAGCAGCGCTTCTGTTGTATGGGATGGTACTGCTAATGCCGGGTTTAGCGAGAATATTGCGGGAATTGCTAATGATTTCATGTCGGCACTGCATCAAAAGCAAAGCCGGAGCGTGAATTTGACTAGCAATGGTCAGGTAACTATTGGTCTGGGTGAAATTGCGGCCACCAATGCTGCTAATACCAATGCACTAAACGATGGTCAGTTCCTGGTTTGGGGTGACAACGGAAATACCCAGGCGATGACCAATACTGCAAGCACCTACACCAGCTTTACTTATGCAGGTAGCGCAAGCAACGGACGCCGCATGAACCGGGTCTGGAAAGTGCAGAACACCAACAACGTGTCCAACGATGTACTGATTCGCTTCCCGATCGCTTCTGTTGGTACCACTGCGTTTACAACCGGTGATGCCTGCGGGGATTATGTGATCATTTTCGCTGACGACGCTACATTTACAACCAACGTCACTGTCAAGGCGCTGACTGTAAACGGAACGGACTATGATGTGGCACACAACTTCCCGAATGGAGCCAGCTACTTCACCTATGGTAAAGTAACACCGTTCAACCAGGGTGTGGTTTATTTGCCTGCAACTACGGAAACAACCAACAATTCGACCGACGCCTGCGATGTAGGCACCTGGAAGTATTTCCGCAAGACGGCAGACAACACCCAGAAATTGATGGGAATTACAGGCTATACCAATCCTGAACTGGCCAACCTGACGGTAACAATTACACCTCTGGGCGCCAGCTACGATGACGGAAGCCGCAAAACCAACCTGATGCAACGGATTACCACGGTGACAAACAATGGCTCGTCTCCATTGTCAGCTGGCAAAGTGCGTATTTATTACAGCCTACCCGAGAAAAATGCAACAGCTGTACCAGGCGAGCAATCATTTGGATGGTTCAAATACCAGGGCACGGCTGATGAAGTAATCGCGAACATTTATGCCTACGGAAAACTCGACGCTTCGAAGGCAGTTTCGCTTACACCCAATGCCACGGGCGTGGAAGATGGTGTGAACTATGTGGAGTTCCATAACCTCACTTCGTTCTCATCGTTTGTCTACTTGTCTACGACCGAGGAGTCGGCCCTGCCTGTTACGCTGGCGTATTTCAATGCGGCCAAAGAAGGAAGCACGGCTAACCTGACCTGGGCAACAGCCGAGGAAATGAACAATACCGGATTCGAGATCCAGAGAAGTGCGGATGCGCGCAAATGGCAGGCTATCGGTTTTGTGGAAAACCAATCGGCTGACGGCAACAGCAAAAGCCTGTTGACCTATGGCTTTGCAGACGCCGCACCATTGTCGGGTACGAACTACTATCGTCTGAAACAGATCGATACGGATGGATCTTACGCGTACAGTTCCATCGCTGCGGTCCGGTTCGAGTCGGGGAATGCGCTGTCCGTATATCCTAACCCGGTAGTGGATGGGAAACTGTCGCTGGCACTGCCGCAATCCGGTTCTTACAAGGTTTCGGTCTACAATGTCGCAGGTACGGAAGTATTGAATGCCGCGCAGTCAGGAAACACGTTGGACATCAGAAACCTTCGTGCGGGAGTGTATGTGTTGCGCGTTACATACGCGAACGGGGAAGTTCACAGCAAGACGTTTGTGGTAAAGTAGCCGGACTTCCGGTAGTAAATGAAACGGGATCCGAATTTCGGATCCCGTTTTTCTTCGCTTATAAATTACAAACCAGCCCCCTAGATTGTTATTCCCGTGATGGAATTTCCCATTGCCCCAGCCAGATCCAGGACATTAGTGACCTTTGTTTTTTTGAAAATGTTCGATTTTATACTGCTGATCGTCGATGTTTTCCGGTGCATTTTCTTGGCAATCAGCGATGGGCTCAATCCACTGACCAGTAAATTAGCAACCCTGACCTCCGTTGGTGTAAGACCTCCGCTCTTATGTTTTTGTCCTTTTGCCTTAATATTTAGCAGCTCAACTACTATTTGTGTGTTGACAAAGATCCGGTCTGCCGCGATCGACGTTAAGCATTCTTTGAGATCGTTTTCTCCGAAATCCTCAGGCAGGTAAGCATCAATTTTTTCTCTGAGAAACGGGAGGATGTATCGAACGGACTGTTTGTAGCCGTACAGGATAATCTTACATGGTTTTTCCAGAGATTTCAACGCTCTGATGTTGTTAATGATGGTTTTGTCAGATAGGTTTCCTGCCCAGATCAGAATGTAAAATGAACTGGCTTGCGAACCGGCAGAAACGAATTCATCCAATCGAGAATGCCTCGAAAATTCAGATTGAGGGATGATCGATTCAATAGTTGACTTTATTCCTGCCCAGAACATGGGGCGTTCGTCTACTATAACAATTAAATTGTTCCGTTCTCTATCGAGATGTTCCATAATTGTATAATGGTTTTTGTTTGAATAGTTGTTTTCGCCCGAAGTTCTATTCGGAATGATCGAAACTTCTTTCAATGCAAATTGTCGTTTTATCCACAAATAGATGGTGGATAAAATTGTCCTTTTGGTGTGTTATTTAATCCATTTTAAAGGCCTGAACTTATTCGGAATGGAGCAATGCGTGTTTTTGCAAACCCTGAAAGATTTGCAATGAAACGTTTTATTCATGGGGTTAGCAAGGACACCACGGCCATAGATGAAAGGCTTATTTTTTTAGTTAGGATTTTGTGTCTATGTCTTCCAATACGGTTTTTTGCATTGAAAATGAAGGCTTTATGAGCTATGTTTGCGTCGGTTAGATAGTGCATTACTGATTGATACTCAACTTTATTAACTCATTTCAAAACGATTATTTCAAAGTCATCGCCGAATATCATTTTGATTGTCATGGTCGGTTTGAACCAGAATATATTTTGAAGTATAATCTAAACTACTGCACTCCGTGAGTGTTATGAAATCGGAAAATATCAGAAAGATTTTAATTTTTGCCGGCAATACGGAGCCTGATAGTTTTGGTATGGAAGCCCTGAGAAACAACTTCCATGTGCTAACCAGTAACAGCGGTGATCACGCGGTAGATTTGGCTCGTCAGATAAACCCGGATCTGGTTATCTGTGAAATAGCAGATTCAAAAGTCGACGCCCTGGCGATTTGTGCTGCATTAAAATCTGACGTCGTTACGAGCCATATTTCAGTAATCTTGCTTGGGTCGCGAGAACAGGAAATTGATGGACTGCGCGCAGGGGCTGATACTTATATATTGCACCCCGGCAATAGTGACGTGCTTGGGCTTAAAATTGAGAATCTGATCCGAATGCGGGAGACGTTGCAGGAGCGATACTTGCGGGAGGTCTCTGATAAAACTGAATCCAACGAGCTGGGCGGCTGGTTCATTGAAAAACTCAGACAACGAGTGATTGAGAATATTTCCGATCCGAATTTTGGTGTTCATGAAATTGCGTTTCAGATTGGCATCAGCGTTTCTGTCCTTTATCGTAAAATCAGGGTGCTTAAAGGAATTACAGTCAATGAATTCGTGAAGTCGATTCGAATGGAGCGGGCCATGCTATTGCTGGAAAGCGGAACCTATCCGGTCAATGCGGTGGCTACCGCGGTAGGATATGAAGACGTCAAGTATTTCAGCAAGGAATTTCGAAAATTCTTTAAGATCACGCCAATAGAAGTTAAACGCCGTGTACTTAGAGAGCTGTCTTAGACCATTTTCAGGCGGTGGACAGCGCGCCGGATTTCTGATCAAGTCGGGGGCAAACTCAATTCCGGAACTCGGTAGCGCAAAAAAAGCCCCGGAAATGAATCCAGGTCTCGGTCCTAGCAGGCTTGAAATATCCTATAATTCCATAGGTTAGGTGATTTGCACATCCGGAGATTTTGACTCTTCGAAGGACTATTATTTGGGTGAACAGCTTTTTTGAAGTCTAAATAGTTAATTGCTTTCGTTATTGAAGGACCTGGAAGGGATGTATTCCTGATTAAGGTTTATTGATGAACGTATCTGGGCGTTCGAACCGGAGTTTTAAAGTTTTTCCCAGATGGTCATGGTTGGGATTTGGCTTTTCGAATTAAAAAAGCTTTGTATCCTAAGCTATCCTTCGTCTCGGTACATTTATATTATAGCTTGTGTATGGGCGCATAATCGAAAAGAGCCCCTGGAAAAATGTATCCAGGGGCTCTTTCAATGAATTAGAGAACTACTTGCTCTTGATCATCCTTTGTGAAAAAGAACTGCCATCAGGCATTTGAATGTTGATCAGGAATGTCCCATTTGGCAGAGACCGAATGTTAACAGTTTTCTTGGTTTCGCCATTGTTGTTGAGATTTTCTATCAGTGTGCGCCCGGAAATATCCAGGATCTTAATCGCCTCCGAGCCGCTTAAACCGTCGATGGTCAATTTATCGATAGCCGGATTCGGGTAGGTAATGATAATAGCGCCATTTTCAGAAGTTACCACTCTGATAGAACTGTAAGTAAATTTGCCGTCAAAATCAATCATCCTCAGGCGGTAATAGGTCCGCCGTCCGATGGAAGTTGGATCGGCGAAGTGGTAATAGAGCAGGTTGCTACTGCCTGTTTCAGGCGCTAGGGTCGGTACAAATCCTATTTTGGTCCAAACGGATGCATTGGCGCTTCGCTCGATCTCAAAGCCTTTGCTGTTTTCCTCGCTGGATGTAGCCCATTGCAAAGTGACAACGCTGCCCTCCAGACGGGTATTGAAGCTGACTAGTGTTACTGGCATTGGACTTTCCGTCTCAATGGAGTAGGCTGCGGCAGAGCTGGTGGCTCCGGCGTTATCTGTTATGGAATAGGTGAAACCAATTAGGTTACTGCCTGTCCCGCTACCGGTTACCCCATAGATCACCAGCTTAGTAACGTCGAAATTGGGGATACTCACCGGCCCCCCGGCCACATCCAGGGGGACCGGACCTACCCCAAAATCGTAATATAGCTTGGTTGATCCGTTAATCGTCTCGATATTGAATGAGGTGCCGGTGCCCGTGTTACAGGTCCCGGCGCTGGCGCAGTCTTCCGGGTCAGAGCCTGAAAGCGAGCCGCCGGTAGAGTAGCCTGTCAGATTTCCCGACGATGCAGGAATGGATTGATAGTTCGGTAATGCGGGGTAGCCGACAGGCGGCATAACGCTAAATGCTGCGTTGGGTACAACGTAAGTTTTAATGTCCGCAATGGGCGGCTGTTGGATACCAAAGTTGATGTCTGTACTATTTACGCCTAATGTAAATACAGGGCTGATACCGTCTGTCGGGGCTGTGTTTCCTGTGTTCTCAGCGCCATTGTACTCTCCGGTGTTTATCCAGCCTGTGGGAAGGCCCGGCAACGGGGCGGCCGTACCCGGGGTAGCATTTGTTGTGCTCAGTACTACGTGATAATCGCCAGCCGAAATACCCTGAAAACCATAGAACCCAGATGAGTTTACCGAAGCGACAGCAACGACATTTCCGTCAGTTCCGATCAAATTGGCATAAAGTCCCGAAGGCACTGCGTTTGGACTTCCTGTGCTGTTATTAACATTTCCTCCATCCGGATCATGGAACACCGTACCGGAAATAGATGTAACCAATAGTGCATTGGGGCAACTCGCTCCGTCATTATTGTTTGCTCCTCCCGTGGAAGCTGTCGATATCAGGGTAGCAGCATTTGTAGTCATGTCAACCCTGTAGAATCCCCCCAATGTGTTGGCAAACACATAAAATGCATTAGGCGTCTGATCCATAAAAATCGAACCAAAAGCCACCTTTTCATTATTTTGGATGCCGCCTCCGGCAATTGTTGTTGGCGTGATTGTCACTTGTTGCGTTACCGGATTAATGGTAAGCCTGCGGTACGCATTGGTTGCACTTTGTGCGTCGATGATGCCATGAAACAGCCCGTTTGAAGCGTTGTAGACGATATCTGATATGTCCAGACTCGTAACGCCGGTAAAAGTATTTCCGAACGGAGCGGTATCCAGTATATAAGAGGCTGTCGGGTCAACCAGTTGCAGATAAGTCGATGTTCTGGCAGGATTGATGTCGACTACGTAATATCTTGTGGCTAGTCTGCTGTATATAAACAGGTAGCCATCCCCAAAAACCTCTCCGACATTGTAGTAAGCGGTGACCGTCGGAGCTGGCAAATTAGGAATTGAGTAAGTTGTGAGGGCGGCGTTAGCGCCAACCTTAACGACCTGATTGGTTAACACATTGATGCCCCAAATATAATTGTCCAATGTATTGTAACCGATGGAATTAATTCTCGCCGGGAGTGCTCCCAGCAGGGTTCGGGCACCTGTGGAGACATTGTAGCTATAAAGAATCGAATTTCCGGTATTGGGTCCGCTCACCTGGTAAGCAAGATTAGAACAAGCAAATGGCGTAGGTTCTTGCGCCCAGGTAAAGGGGACGCCAAACAAGTACGTGGAAATTATCAATACCGCTTTAAGTAGTGTTTTACTGTTAAAGATTTTTTTCATTTGCTACGGAGTTGAGTGGTGTGTAAATCAATTTATTTTATCCTATTGTGGTGGTGCACTTGACTTAAATCATTTCAACTCCAATCGAATATTGGTTTGAAATGGGTTTATTAGCAATAGCAACGGCGATTGGGTTATAGTGACTATGTTAAGCGATCGTTTAAATTGAAGCTATGCTTATTTCAAACTGATAATGTTTTCCGGGCGAGATGTAGTATTGTATCTACTTGATATAACAACAATCATGGTTTGAATGTCGTAATATTAAGAATTAGTTTTGATACAGACAGGTGGTTTTCTTGTCAAATAAAAGATCAAATATTGTCAAAAAAGTGGATTGTGAGAATCCGGAAAGGGGAGGTACTATGAGTTGAGATAGCCGGTGTGCTGTCGGCGGGCCAGTTAATTAAAACCTTAATGGGAAGGTCAGGAAATGTAACGAAATGGAGGATGCAGTATTGAAGTCTGTTTATTCGGCGCTCTAAAAAGTACACGACACCTATTCGCAACTGGGAGACAAAACGTTTGACTAAATGTGCCTTTTGAGCGGGATCAATTAGTTATTTTGCCTTTAACCTCATTAGGCGTTTTACCAAACACCTTTTTAAACTCTTTGCTGAAATATTTGCTGTCCTCGAATCCAATGACCGTAGCAACTTCGCCAACATTGTAAATACCTGATTCAAGAAGTTTTTTCGCTTCATTTAAACGGAGGGTTTTGACAAATTCGTTGATCGTCATACCGGTAAGTGATCGCAATTTTCGGTAGAGCACCGACACGCTCATCCCTGCCTCAAAAGCAAGTTCATTAACACCGAAGTTGACGTCCGAAATATGATCGATAACCAGGCTTTTAAGCTTGGCGATGAAAGCCTCATTCATATCTTGGGCAACACTTCGTTGGACTTCAGGTGCCTCCAACACCGACTGCCGGTAGCGCTGCTTCATCTCATCCCGCAAACGGAGTAGGTTGTTGATCTTCAGGGTGATGATTCTCGGGTCGAACGGTTTCATCAAATAATCGTCAGCCCCTACTTCAAGTCCTTCGATAATTTGTGCGCTCTGCGTTCTGGCTGTCAGCAACACAACCGGAATATGAGCAGTATTGGCCTCATTCTTCAGTCGGCGACATACTTGCAGTCCGTTCAGTTCCGGCATCATCACGTCAGTCAGGATAATGTCAGGGATGTGTTCGTTGGCCAATTCAATGCCACGAAGGCCATTTTCTGCTTCAAGTGTGTTGTATTCCCCCTCGAAAAGCTCGCAGATAAACCCCCGTAGCTCATCGTTATCCTCGATGACCAGAATGGTATTCAGTTGTTTATCTGCGATTTCGTTGCCGATCAACGTGGCTGCGACTGATTTGGTAAATACGTCAGCGACGTAATCGTGGCCTTTTGGTGAAATTTCCTGGGCGGAGTAATGCCTGTTCTCGCGCAGTAAACGGATGATCAGCGCTGTTTCACCTGATTCGGTTTCGGTCGCAGGTCGGCTTTCGGCGGACAGATGGCCGTGGTGCCGCTCGATAATGCTTTTCGAAAGGGCCAACCCGATTCCGTAACCCTGCTTTTCCGGGTCGGCCTGATAGTAGTAGGTAAATAGCTTTTTGAGGTGATCGGGCGAGATTCCCTTGCCGTTGTCCTTCACGACGATTTTGACTTCATTTGAAATCTCGATGATTTGAACGGACACCTCACCGCCGTTGGGCGTGAATTTGTACGCGTTGCTTAACAGGTTGTAAAATACCTTTTGCATTTGGGCGATATCAAACCATAGCAGCACGGGTGTATCAGGGAAAACGAGCGTTGTTTCAATATTCTTCTCCTCCGAGCTGTGTTCAAAGGCGGCCAGGATGCTCTTTATGATTTTCACCACATCATGTTCGCATACCTGCAATTGAACACTGCCGCCCTGGATTTTGCGGAAATCAAGCAGTTCGTTGACCAGCAGCATTAGCCTGTCACTGCTGTTTCTGGCATGATTCAGATGATGCTCAACACGTTGCGTATCGTTAAGCTGCTGATGTGCTCTTTCCAAAGGTCCGCTGATCAATGAAAGGTGTGTTCTGATCTCATGCGACACATTGGTGAAAAAATCCAGCTTGGCCTGGTTCAGGGAATTTTCTTTCCGGAACGAGGAGCGGAGCCAGAAAAACCTGTTGACAGCGTAAATCGCTCCACCGATGACAAGCAAGTAAAACAGATATGCATACCAGGTTTTCCACCAGGGAGGTAGGACGATGATTTTGACTTCCAAAGGCTCCTTCATCCAGAAACCGTCGCCATTGGCAGCTTTGACCATGAAAGTATAAGTTCCTGACGGCAGGTTCGTGTAGGTGGCCGACGGGTTTTCTACATGGTTCCAGTCACGGTCTATCCCATCGATTTTGTAGGCGTATTTGTTCTGACCGGAGCGCACATAATCCAGTAACGCAAAGTCCAGTGTGAAAATGTTTTGGTCGTGACGAAAGGTAATCTCTTTTGTTTTCCACAGGGGCCGCACCAGGAGCCCCGTACTGTCGCCGGTAGTAACTTCCTTGTTGTACAGTTTTAGAGAAGTGAGTACAAGAGGAGGGGTATTTTTATTTACTGCAATAGCCGACGGGTCAAAGGAAAACATTCCCTGGTTGGTCAGAAAATAGAGGCTCCCATTGCCATCTTTCGTTCCGAAACCCTGAATTAACTGACCATTTTGCGGCAAGCCATCATCATCGTCGTAAGATTGAAGCGTCCTGCTTTGGGGATGGTATCTATACAGCATATGCGCGGCACTGAGCCATAGGTAGCCCAACTCGTCCGGAACAACATCTTTAATATAGCCGCCAGGGACATCTGCATTCGGTTCAAACCTGTTGTTCTTCGGGTTGTAACGAAAAAGTGAGGTCGTACCCGCAGCCCAGACATTTCCAGACAGGTCTTCGGCTATCCGCCAAAAGTATTCGGCCATGCCGGGCCCAACGGGTAGCTTTTCTAATGCTGGTGCAAGCGAAGTACTATTCGTGGAGTTGACACGATAAATTTCATTCGTACTACCTACCCAGATATTGCGTCGGGAATCTTCGTAAATACTTCGGACGCTGATATTTGGTGCGTTTTGCATAAGGAATATGCCCTGTTTTTGATCGAACAGAAGTAATCCGTAATAACCACCAATCCAAAATCGATTGTAGCTGTCCTTCAAGATGGCAAAGGTCCTGGCGTTAACGGTTACAGATTGCCCTTCTATGATAAGTGGGTAATGGCGATAATTTCCGGTACGGAGATTAAAACTGGTCAATACGGCGTTGCCTGCGGCCCAGAGTACATGGTTTTCGTCCAGGAAAAAACAATAATAGTCGGCCTCTTTCGAAAGTTTTAGATTGAAAGTCAAGGGGGGCGCACCAACAGAGTTAAAGACAAGAAGTTTGTCCAGATTATTCGAAATAATCCAAATTTGTTTTGTTTTACTCTTGCCTAACCATGCATTTGAGAACGACTGGCTCCGTGGATCGTTGGCGGCAAATGGCCAGGACCTAAACCGGGGAGAGTCATAATGGAGATAACTAATGCCAACATAAAAAGAGCCGCACCAAAGCCCGCCTTGTCGGTCCAGGTACAACGAGTAAAGCATGGTGCTGCCCAGGCTGTTGGGGTCACCGGGATGATTTACATACCATTCAACTTGTGATGTAAGCGGATCGAAATGAACAAGACCTAAGGAGGTTGACATCCAATATCTCCCCTTGCTATCCGGCACCATCTTGGAAACACGGGGAAGTTCATTCTTTGGCGTTCTCAGTGTTTCGACTAACCTGAAGGTCTCGGTAAAAGGATTGAATTGATATAATCCGGTACCGTTACTCCCCAGCCATATAGTGCCGCTGCTGTCTGCATAAACAAAAATAAGGTCGCTTAGGTGGATCTGTTTTTTTGGGGACGGAATCCGGTACAATCTGGGTTTGCTGCCATCATTTTGCATTTTAACCAAACCGTCTCCGGTTGCCATCCAGATGTTGCCAGTTTTATCTTCGGCGAGTGATCTTATCTGCCGGGTCTGGGCGGAGAACTCAGTTTGTAAATGGCGCGTTATCCTGATTTTTCCGTGATCCTTTGTAATTCGTGACAGCCCATGTTGGGTTCCGGCCCAAACCTGGTTGTTCCGGTCCACCATAACGCAATTGACCGAATTGTGAGAGAGCGAATTGACGTTCGCTGAATCAGGCTCGAAGTTCGTGAAAGTATCTGTATCGGGCTCAAAAAGATATAAGCCGGATCTTGTCGAAGCAACCCATATATTTCCATGGGAATCAGTGGTAAGATCCCTGATGAATTTGGGATTCTTCTGTTTGCCATTATGGTATTGATCGAATGTTTTACTGTTATACCGATACAGCCCGGCTTCGGTACCAAACCACATGAAGCCTAGCTTGTCCTGGGTAATTCCTAATGTGGCCGATAACGGAACGCCATTGACTTCCTTGAAATTCTTAAAAACCTGCCCGTAGGAGTTGGTAAGAAAAAGTAAGACGCAGAACCCAATAGTCAAAAGACGTTTGCTGTTCTCCATGTTCGAGCAAACTTGATAGGGTGCATGATAAAACATAATAAATATATGTCATCACACTATGTCTAGTCAATGGGTATACTAGATGTCCACGACGAAAGACAGGATGGTCTGCCATTATGGTAAAATAAACACCCCTTTTGCGGATGATACTTCGCATAAGAATCAGCAGATCATATCATGGGTCGAACAATTTTGCATTTATCCGGGTATTTGCTTTTTGACCTCGTTTGGGTTTTTTCCAAAGACTTTTCGGAACTCCTTACTGAAATACTTACTATCGTCAAACCCAATGAATGTTGCTACTTCGGCAACATTGTAAACACCTGATTCGAGCAGTATTTTTGCTTCGCTGAGCCGGATGGCTTTAACAAACTCATTCACAGTCATGCCTGTTAGCGTCCGCAATTTCCGGTAAAGTACGGAAACACTCATTCCAACCTGGCTGGCGAGGTCGTTTACGCCAAAGTCGGGGTTTGATATGTTTTCGGTAACCATTTCCCTGAGCCTGGCGATAAATGCCTCGTTGACATCCTGGGCAATGCTACTTCCGTCCCGTTGATTGACAAACACCGATTGCTGATATCGCTCTTTCAGGTCGTCTCTGACGCGAATAAGATTGTTGACCTTCAATTCAAGAATTCGCGGGTCGAACGGTTTTATCAGGTAATCGTCAGCGCCCGATTCCAGGCCCTCAACGATTTGATCATTTTGGGTCCGGGCTGTTAACAATATGACTGGAATGTGCGCGGTAGAAATGTTGTTTTTGAGGCGGTTGCACACCTCGATTCCATTCATTTCCGGCATCATCACATCGGACAGAACGATATCAGGAAGATGTTCGCCGGCTAATTCCAACCCTCGCAAACCATTGTCCGCTTCTAATATTTTGAAATCCTCTTCAAAAAGGTTGCGGATAAACACGCGTAGCTGGTCGTTGTCTTCGATGATCAAAATCGTATTGATGTGCTTTGCGTTTTTGATAGGAGCGTTGGCGGGAAGAATAAACCTTTCGGCCAGCATACTGCCTACATATTCGTTTTGATTGACGGCCAGCTGATCAGCAGTAAAATGCCGGTTCCCTTGCAACATTGTGATCGTCAATGTTGTGCCGCCGGACAACGCCTTGCCGGTTGAGCTACCATTAAATTGGCGGCTTTCTGCAGTGAGATGACCGTGGTGCTGCTCCACCAGACTCTTGGACAGGGCCAGACCTATCCCGTAACCGGGCTTTTCTGAGTCCGCCTGATAATAGTAAGTGAAGAGCTTTTGTAAATGTTCTTCGGACATGCCCTTGCCGTTATCTTCAATCGTAATCCTGACTTCGTTGGAAATCATTAAGACCCTTACGACTACCCTGCCGCCTTCGGGGGTAAATTTATAGGCATTACTTAGCAGGTTGTAAAGGACCTTTTGTATTTGAGCGATATCGAACCACAAAAGGACCTGGGTTTCAGGAAATATCTGCAAGGTCTCTATTCCTTTTTCCTTCGCAACGTGCTCGAATGCTGCGACCACACTTTTAATGACACTTATCACATCGTGTTCCCGCACCTGTAAGCGCAGGCTTCCACTCTGGATTTTTCGAAAATCCAGCAACTCGTTCACCAAAAGCATCAGCCTGTCCGAGCTGGCCCGCGCGTAATTCAGGTAATTTTCATTATTCTTACCTTCTGTCGCCTGTTGATGTGCTTTCTCCAACGGCCCGCTGATCAGCGAAAGGTGCGTCCTGATCTCGTGAGACACATTGGTGAAAAAATCGAGTTTCATCTGGTTCAAAGTATTTTCCCGTCTGAACGAGCTGCGGATCCAAAAAAAACGCGTAATGGAATACACAATTACGGCGGTTAGCAGCAGATAAAACAGGTAGGCATACCAGGTTCTCCACCACGGGGGCAGGATGTTGATTTTTACCTGTAGAGGATTTTCTGACCATACATCGTCGCCATTGGCGGCCTTTACCTGAAAAGTATAGCTGCCTGCCGGCAGGTTTGTGTACGTAGCCGAAGGCGTTTTAACGTAGTTCCAATCGCGGTCGATCCCGTCTATTTTGTAGGCATATTTGTTGACATCCGATTTGATGTAATCCAAAAGTGCAAAATCAAGTGTGAAAATGCTCTGATCGTGCCTGAACGTGATCTCCTTTATTGTTGTAATGGGTTTTGGAAGCAATCCGGTGCTGTCGCCCGTTCTTACAGTTTTGTTGTACAACTTCAGGGAGGTAAGAATAATTGGAGAATTACGCTTTAGGGCAGAAATAGTTGTTGGGTCAAACTTAAACGCGCCTTTGTCGGTGACAAAATAGAGATTGCCATCCTTATCGGTCGAGCCGCCGGCTTGCATCAGCGTTCCTTTTGAAGGCAGGCCATCCTGAGCGCTGTAAGATTGAAGCGTCCTTTCTTTGGGATGATACCTGTAAAGCAGCGAAGAGGCATTTACCCAAAGATAGCCCAGCTTGTCAGGAACGACATCCAAAGCTGCTTCCCGGGGGATATCTGTATTCAGCTCGAACTGATTTTTTTTTGGATTATAGCTTAGCAATTGAGTGTGACACGCGGCCCATATTTTTCCCCACCGGTCTTCATTAATACTCCAGGCCATTACCAGCTCCGCCTGTGAATGAATTTTCTCTATCGTGGGTTTCGGGAATCTTTCCGTGTGTGGCTTTACGCGGTAGAGTCCAGCTTTCCCTCCGATCCAGACATTACGCCGGGAATCTTCAAAAATAGTCGCAGCGTAGCTGACAGTAGGATCTTTGGTAAACGTGCCAGTCGTTTTGTCAAACAATAGTAAACCATAAGACCCTCCGACCCAGAAATGCCCGTAACTGTCTTCGGTGATCTTGTAAGTTCGTCCCCCAGCTGACTCACCCTGGAGCAATAAGGGATAATGGTGATACGATCCGCGACGGATGTCGTAACTGGTCAGAACTGTCTTGCCACCTGCCCAGAGTACCTCGTTTTGATCAAAATAGAATGAGTAGTAATCAGCCTCCGCAGACAGTTTAAGTGGAAATGTTTCGGGGTTTTTGCCGCTGGAATCGAAAAGAAGCAGTTTGTCTATTGTGTCTGAAATGCTCCACATACGATTTGTCCGGCTTTTTCCTATCCACGCATTGACGAAAGATCCGGCGCGTGGGTCCTCAGGGCCAAATGGCCAACGTTTGAACCGCGGAGAATTAAAATGGAAATAACTGATTCCGCCAAAGTAAGATCCGAGCCAGAGCCCGCCTTGGTTATCAAGGTATACTGAAAACAGCGAGTTGTCAGGTAAGCTGTGAGGATCGCCGGGCTGGTTTATATACCAATCCGCTTCTTCTGTGGACGGGTCGAAATGGGCCAGGCCCGAGGAGGTTGCAAGTAAGAGTTTGCCCCTGCGGTCAGATGTTATTTTCCTGATTATAGGGTAATTGCCGGTCGGACTTTTTAGTTTTTGAATTTTACTGAAATTTTCCGTCCCGATATCAAATTTGATCAATCCTCCACTGGCGCTGCCCAGCCAGAGAGCTCCGTTGTCAAGGACAAAGACGGAAAGAAACTCATTGAGTGATGTTTCATTTTTTACTTCCGGCATTCTGTGGAGCTTGGGCTTGCCCCCATTGGCCGGCATTTTTATCAGACCGCCGGTGGTTCCCAGCCAAAGATTTCCTTCTTTGTCTTCGGCAAGGCATTTTATGTTAAGAGCGCTACCTTTGAATTCACTTTGCAGATGACGGGATACTATGGATGTCCCGCTACGGGCATTGACCCGGGTGAGCCCGTGCTGGGTTCCGACCCAGATTTGTCGCTTGCTGTCTTCCATAAGACAATTTACGTACCCATTGGATAGCGTATTAGCCCGGGCCGGATCATGTTTGAAATGCTTGATATCGATATTCTTAGGGTTGTAAAGGGTTAATCCGGAGGCTGTCCCTACCCAAATACGTCCCTGGGAGTCACAAAGAATGTCGCGAATGTCCTCAAAAAGCGGATTTCCTTTGATGTCCTTTCGATAGGGCTTCAACGTCCTGGTGTCATAGCTGATCAGTCCGTTCATCGTTCCAAACCACATCAGACCATCGTGGCCTTGTGCGATTGCAAGAACCCCGGCAATAGGATCAATCTCATTTTCTGAAATATTTCTGAATGATTGTGCCGTAACTTGGGCGAAGCAGCTGTAAATGCTAAGCAAGCCAATTAGAATATATTTGTAGCTGGTCATCAATGAGCGCTCAATTGGTAATAGACGAAGGAGTAAATGATGCAAATTACGGTCTGTTAATGTATTTGAGCAAAATATTTTACCAGTTGATGAAGCCCACGAAGAAGAGCGGTAAAAAATAGCACGAGTAACCAGCTTTAAACCGTACCGTCAATACGTCGGTTGGCCTTTGAATTACGGCACATGTCAAGGATGTGCCTCATCCATAGTGGATTTGGGAAAAAGAACCTTCAAAAAACGTATGGCTGCCGCCAATTATTTTGAGTGTTTCTTCGATTAAGACAAAGTCCCTTTGTCCGAAAGTGTAAGCCGGAATTTTTTACATGAATGTTTCTGAAGTGAATCAGGATCATCTCCGGACTACTCAAGTCTCAATTGGTGTTTTTGCTTGAAAGTCGGCCACCTACCAGATTTTCCCCTCAGATTGATAAGTTAGTAATCCATTCAATCGGGATAAGTCATTCACTTTTGCAAGGCAGCAATGCAGTATTTTAATGTTTATCGAAAAACTAAACTGTAAAGAAAATGCCAGCATCAACACTAAAGGACAAGGTCGTGCTTATCGCAGGGGGAGGAAAAAACCTGGGGGGGCTTTTAAGTAGAAATTTTGCCGCCAAGGGAGCAAAACTAGCCATTCATTATAATACTGAAAGTGCCAGACTCCAAGCCGAAAAAACGCTCGAAGATGTGACCGCCGCCGGGGCGCAAGCCTTCCTTTTTCAGGCCGATTTAACTGAGGTTGACAACATCACAAGACTTTTTGATGAAACGCTTAGCCGCTTCGGGGCAATTGATATTGCGATCAATACCGTCGGGAAGGTTTTAAAAAAACCGTTTTTGGAAACCACCGAGCAGGAGTATGACAGTATGAGCGACATCAACTCGAAAGTAGCCTACTTTTTCATCCAAGAGGCAGGCAAAAAGCTACAAGACAATGGTAAGATCTGTACTGTTGTGACCTCGTTGCTTGCTGCGTACACCGGCCTTTATTCCACTTACGAAGGGATGAAAGCGCCCGTCGAACATTTCACCCGCGCAGCCTCTAAGGAATTCGGAGCCCGTGGTATCTCTGTATCTTCGGTAGCACCCGGGCCAATGGATACTCCGTTCTTTTACGGACAGGAAAGCCCTGATGCCGTCGCATATCACAAGTCGGCCGCCGCATTAGGCGGGCTCACCGACATCAAGGACATCGCCCCGTTGATTGAGTTTCTGGTAACCGACGGCTGGTGGATCACCGGGCAGACGATTTTTGCCAACGGTGGTTACACAACCAGGTGAATTGGATGGCTTCATCAGCAGACTATTTCGACTAGCTATTGACAAATAGTATTAATTGGGTAATCACATACTTTTCAATGCCTGTCATTCTGATAGCCGAAGTGCTTTGTGGGCTTTTCATCGGCTGCGTAAATTTTATTTTGGGCCGGTCAGACCTCCTGCCTGACGCTGATTTCAACTATTTTGAAATCAGATCGCAAATGCCGCCAATGGCGATTTAAAGACGTTCCCGGAGAGCGTTAGACTTTCCGGGAACATTGACTCATTTTCGAAGGTCTTTTGGTGTATTACTTATGTCGGCCGATTGCTTAGGCAGCAAAATCTCCTGATTGCAGTCGTCGTTAGGCCCGAAGTGAGACCCTGTCCGGATTGATATTTTATTTACCCGATTTTACCAATTTTTTGGTGAGATGTACATCTTCAATTTTGGCACGGCAGAATATGTACCGATAGGCAGCTTCCTGCGTGCGTAGGGATATTTGTAACCACCAATTGCATCTGCTATTGAGTAAAAGACGTATTTGCAGTACTCTTTAGGATTTATTCTATGACGCTGGAGACGAATGCACCCAATTGTTAGCGATGATACCAAATTACTGAAGCTTTTAGTACAAGGCAATAAGGCTGGCTTCGAAAAAATTTACAATCGTTATCATCCTAAATTGTATAGAATAGCGCTCAGCAAAGTCCGGACGCAGGAAAATGCCATGGAGCTTGTCCAGGACGTTTTTTTGGATCTATGGGCAAGGCGTGAGGAAGTAGAAATCAATGATCTTGAAAGATATCTGTGCTCAGCCATTAAATACAAGGTGCTGGATCACTTTAAAAAGGAATTCCAGCGGAAGCGCTATATGCAGCTTGCCCAGCTTAGCAGTCTGGATCAATCCTTCAACACAGAGGAGACTCTGGCATTAAACGAGCTCACCCGTTCGATTCTGGATTGCATTAACAAACTCCCGGAGAAAACAAAGAAAATTTTCGAACTGAGCCGGATTCAAAATGCCAGCTCTGATGAGATTTCGACACTGCTTAATATCCCGCTTCGGACCGTCGAATATCACATTACCCAGGGACTGAAAGCATTACGATCAAACCTCAAAGATTACATTCTGCTGCTTCTGCTCACATTTTCGACCTGGTCGTGAGGTCGTACGATCGTTACAAATCCAATAATATTTAATTGTTTTGGGGTATATTATATGAATTTTTAAAGAATATTTGAAATCATTTGCGGTCACTTACCATTTGATCGACTTACATCGCAAAGGCTCTCATAAGCCGTTATCGATGACTCATACTCCATCAAGTGGTGATTAAAAATTTACGAGGTTTCCTGAAACTATTGGAGCGCTACCAGCGAAATAAACTTGATCCCAAGGATAGAAGGATCATGGATATCTGGTATGATTCGATCGATCATTCTGATGAAAGTCAAAACCGGCTCAGCGAAGAGCAGGCCGGAAAAATAATGTGGGTGGAAATGGAAAGCCGGATGGAAGAATCGGATATGCAAAGAATATCCCGCCGGAGCGTGCGAAGGCTTTATTTCAAACTGGCCGCAGCTTGTGTGCTGCTTGTGGCAGGCTTCTTCTCATACCGGGCATTGACGCGGAGCGGCGAGGTTATATCAGGCGTGAAAAATGTAGTGTTGGAAAACATGCAGCATGTTCAAAATTCCGGGTCCGGCAGCATGCGATTTACATTGTCGGATGGAAGTAAGGTCGTACTGGAGCCGGGAGCTACGTTGTTTTATCCCGACCGGTTTGAATCAGACCAGCGAAACGTTTTTCTGAAAGGGAATGTGTTTTTTGAAATCGCCCACGATACTTCCCGGCCGTTTTTTGTGCATGCCAACAACATCGTCACAAAAGTGCTGGGTACCAGCTTCACGATACGTGAAAATGCAAAAACCAAAAGCATTGAAGTTGCGGTGATGACCGGTGTAGTCGAAGTACGGAAAGCAGAAGACCGGCCGGAAAGCACGATTGCGGATGATAAGGTGATATTGACCCAGAATAAAAAGGTAACTTTTTTTAAAGAGGATGAAAAGCTGGTAACCGGGTTAGTCGAAATGCCTACTTTGATCAAGACCAAGGCGGATCAGGCCCGTGTGTTTGATTTTAATTATGCAGAAAAATCATTGCCGGAGATTGTGTCGGTTTTGGAAAAAGCCTACGGCGTCAGGATCTCAATCACCAATGAAAAGCTTCGTAACTGTATCATCAATGCAGACTTGTCTCAGGAAAAGACACTTTTCTCGCAGCTGGAAATTCTTTGCGAGAGTGTCAGTGCCGAATACCAGCTGGTCGGTGACACTGTTGCCCTTTCCGGACAGGGCTGCGAGTCAGCCAAATAAGATTGTAAAACCGTAAACCCGATAAACCTATGCAGTAAGAATATTACCTCAAGATAAAAAGCCGAAGATGCTGGAAACATGCTTCGGCTTCTCCCGTCCCGATTACTGGTATAATCGTAGCGTTCGTCTGGAAACGAGCGCTTGGGAGTTGTAAATCATCGTGTTAAGAGATCTATTACCTACAAAGCAATGAAAAAAAAACAAAAGATCATAAATCCCTTGTGGACAATTATGAAGGCGTCAACTTTACAAATCGTGCTGATGCTGATCGCCACTGCTTACGGGCATGCCTACACATCGGAAGCGCAACAACTCCTTTCGCAGAAAGTATCCGTTAAAGTTGATCAAAAAGCGATTCGTGAGGTACTGGATATATTGGAAAAAAATGTGGATGTGAAGTTCGTATATAGCTTACAGTTACTTCCGATCGACCGTAAGATTACCCTTCATATGGAAGACAGGGAGTTGAGCGAAGTGCTCGAAAAAATGTTTCAGCCCGACCATATTTCCTACAAGCAAATCAGAAATAAGATCGTGCTTAAAAAAGTGGATCGCACCTTGTCGGACTTCCCGGAAATGGCCCCGATCAGCCCGGCTACGCCACTGAACAGAGTCGCTGACCGCGTTTTGACGGGTTTGGTTAAAGATAATACGGGCGAACCACTTCCGGGGGTAAGCATTACCATTAAGGGAACTACCTCCGGTACGTCCACAGATGTGGACGGGAAATTTTCCTTATCCGTTGCTGACAATAATGTGACCCTGGTTTTTTCCTTCGTAGGTTACATTGCGCAGGAGATACAACCTGGCGCTCAGACATCCCTTCAGATTGAATTAAAGCCCGATACCAAAGCGCTGGAAGAGGTGGTCGTGATCGGGTATGGTACTGCCAAGCGCCAGGATTTTACCGGATCGGTCAGCTCATTGAAAATGGAGGGTTCGTCTATCGCGCTGATGCCCAACATGAATCCACTGGAAGCATTGAAAGGAAGTCTGCCGGGTCTTAACATCGGGGCTTCGAATACAGCTGGAGGGCAGCCTAGTGTGGACGTTCGCGGACAGAATTCGATCAATGGTTCTAACGATCCGCTGATCGTATTGGATGGAGTTGTTTTTCTCGGGAATCTGGCAGACATCAATCCCAATGACATCGCGTCTTTTGATGTGCTGAAAGACGCTACATCGGCGGCAGCTTATGGTTCCCGCTCGGCTAACGGAGTCATTGCAATCACTACTAAAAGAGGAAAAGTAGGCAAACCTGTGATTACATTAAACTCTTCGACCGGTTTTCAAACCTGGCAGAACAGGCCGGAAATGATGAAAGGAGAGGAGTGGATCAGAGTAGTGAATGCAAGGAACAAGTATGCGGAAGGTTCTACCAACTGGATGAAACCCGGCGAGCTGGCAAACATGGCGGCCGGAAAGGAAACCAACTGGCTGGATCAGGTTACGCGGACGGGGGTGATACAAACCCACCAGGCTGCGGTGTCCGGAGCCAGCGAGCGCGTGAGCTATTATATGTCAACAGCTTATGATAAGAATAAAGGAATTGTTATCGGCGACGGTTTCGACAGGATTTCTCTTTCAGGAAAGGTAAAAACTAACATCACCGACTGGCTGGAAGTAGGGGTCGATGCGGGATATTCCAAAAGGACATACACCGGAACAGATCCTTTGATACAAAGAAACAGTAACCGGAATGCCGCGCAGCCGGAAACCCGGTTTGCGGCTAATATCAACGAGGCGCAGACAATGTCGCCTTATGGTGTGATGTACCGGGATGAAATGGGTAATCTTGAAAAATATCCGTACACGCAGTCTGCGATCAATCCGCTTTGGGGGGTTAATGACGGAACAAGGAGCAACCAGGATGTGAGGCTTAATTACCGTGTCAATTCCAACGCAGTGGTGTCTGTACCCTGGGTGGAAGGACTGACCTACCGGGTTAACCTACTTTACAACACCACAAGCAACGAGTCCGGGAATTTCATCAATGAGCGTTACTACGTGCAGGAAGGAGATGGGCCTAATCGTTATTTGCCGTCAACGATCCAGGGTTTTCTTACCAATGCAAATGGCGTAGTTAATACTTATGGTACCAAAAGCTATGTTTTTGATAATATTATCAATTACAAAAATTCATTTGGAAAACACGGTATCGACCTGACATTGGTCGCCACACGCGACCACCAGCAATACCAGCTGATAGCTTCGTCGGGTAACAACTTTGCAGCGAACGGCAATACCACGCTCGGGATGTGGGGACTGCACAAGGCAACGGTGCAGCGGGTTAATCAGGATGCGAACGAGCGCTCGAACATTGGCTACCTGGCCCGTGCGAGCTACTCTTTCGACGACAAGTATTTCGTTACAGGTTCTTACCGTCGCGACGGAGCCAGTGTGTTTGGCGCTAATAATAAATGGGCTAATTTCCTTGCAGCCGGTGTAGCGTGGAAGCTGACCAGCGAAGAGTTTCTGAAGAGTTTCGCGCCGCTTAATAACCTGAAGGTTAAGTTTTCATACGGACAGAACGGGAATCAAGGAATTGCACCCTATGCTACATTATCCACCATTGCTAACGCAGCAAGCGGCGGATCGAGATATGAATTCTCGAATACGCCGGGGGGAATCAATTATGGGTTGTATCAAGATGCCTTGGGAAACTCTGGCCTGGGATGGGAAACCACTACTTCGTGGAACACAGGATTTGAATCGGCCTGGTTAAATAACCGCCTGTTTGTGGATCTGGATGTGTATTATGGCAAAACCACCGATCAGATTTTTACCCGGAACATTCCTGTAATGACGGGTTTTAAAACAATCCGGACCTCCATGGGGCAGGTCAATAACCGGGGCGTTGAAATCACCGTACGGTCGGTGAACTTGAAAAGCAGGGACCTGAGCTGGAATACTTCGTTTACTTTCTGGCAGAACAGGAATAAGCTTGCCAGGCTTTACGGAGAAGACAATAATGGCGACGGCAGGGAGGATGATGATATCGCCAATAATCTTTTCATCGGGCAGCCGCTGGGTACTATTTTCGGTTATGAGCAGGTCGGCATCGTTCAGGAGGGAGATGCAGAGTACATCGCGCAGACAGGTGCGGCACCGGGAGCGCCAAAATACAGGGACATCGACGGAAAGCCCGGAATAACACCTGAGGACAGGAAGATACTGGGTTATGCGCAGGAGAATTTCAGGCTGAATATGAGCAACACGTTGGTGTATAAGAACTTTGAACTTTATGTGATGCTGACGGGTACCTTTGGTGGAGGCAACCGGTTTTTGAGAAGCAATCAGCAGGCATATATGACCGCGGGCACTGGTCGCTTTAACGATAATATGACCTCCAAGCCCTATTGGACACCTGAAAATGCCAGCAATGAATATCCATCGGCATATTTCACCGGCGACGGCCGTTTTCTGGGCTTGCAGTCCCGTGCTTTTGTTCGTGTGCAGGACGTTACACTCTCTTATCGCCTGAAACCAGAATGGATATCGAAATTACGTATGAATTCAGTTAAGTTCTTTGTGAGCGCCAGGAATCTGGCCACCGTCACCAAGTGGGAGGGCGGCGACCCTGAAACAGGTACCACGGTGCGTGACAATACTTTCCCTGTCCCGACCTCGTACTCCATTGGCGCTAATATCAGTTTCTAAACATCAATTCACATGAAAAATATATTTTCCGGAAAGTTCTTTTGGGGGCTGATGCTACTGGCTAACCTGACCAGCTGCGACAACGACGGTTTTTTGAAGGAGAACCCAACTACTTTTTATACAGTCGATAATGCATTCTCTACATCCGCGCAGGTAGATCAGGTTTTGGTAGGGGCCTATTCGCAGGTTCGGGATTTATGGGCAAATCCTGCGGAAGAAGGCTGGATTTTTGTATTGCGTGGCAATGGTACCGACATGTATGATGTGGCCAGTATCCGCAAAGGTTCCACTTTCAATAACTATGGCCTGATCAATGCGGATAATGCTACGTTTTACAACATTTACAGTACGTACTATCAGCTGATCTCGAAGGCGAATCTTGCTTTGGAGGCCGCACAGCTTCCGCATATATCGTTTTCGTCGGAAGCGGAAAAAGCGAACATCATCGCACAGGCCAAATTTTTCAGGGCCTACGGTTACCGCAACCTGGCCGAGCTTTTTGGCGGCGTCTCCATTGTTACCACTGTATCCAAAGTCCCGCAGTATAATTTCGAGAGAGCTACGCGTGTTGAAACCTATCAGTTCGCTATTAATGATCTTTTAGAAGCGGAAAAAGATTTGCCGGAAACGACCGTAAGCGGCGGTCGCGTAGTAAAAGGCGCTGCCCAGCATTACCTGGCAGAGTTGTATCTGGCGATGGGCACACAACTGATCGCAGATGGTAAAGCAGCGGAAGGTCAGGCGGCTTTTGCGCAGTCCATCGCTTATGCCAATAAGGTAATTGATGGTGGGAACTATAACCTGATGACTTCACGCTTTGGATCGCGAAGCACGGAGGCACAGGGCAATGTGTATTGGGATCTGTTTCAGGAGAGAAATGTAAATTATCAGGATGGAAACAGGGAATGTATCTGGGCATTGCAGGTTGATTATGCAGCATATCGCGCGGAAGACGGAAGATCCAAACTGCCTTATTCCCGTACATATGGCCCGGTTTTTCGTGACGGTGCGAAAGATCACCTGACCGGCACACTCGAAGATGTCGGTGGTCGTGGTATTGCGCAGATCGTTCCCACCATGTATGTCAGAGATGGTGTGTATACAGGTAAATTCGGTACGGATCTTCGGAATTCAGAAATCGTATTCCGTCGGGTATTTTACGGAAACGTAAGTACGTCACCCTATTTTAAGAAGCCTGTGCCCTGGGAGGTATTGTATAATGGAAGTGGCGATGCGACGACCAATCTCAACAATACCAGTCTGGTGTATCCTGTTTCCTGCAAAATCGCGACGGACAAATACACAGGTCTTGCCGACGGTGAAAACATGAGTAACCTCTTCCGGGATGACTACTTTATCCGGCTTTCTGAGACAATTCTTTTACGGGCAGAGGCCAAGCAGCGGACGGGTGACAAGGCTGGGGCAGCAGCCGATGTTAATTTGCTGAGGGAGCGAGCCAAGGCCACCTATAAAGTTACTGCGGCCGATATGGACGACGGCTTCAATTTGATCCTGGACGAACGGGCGCGTGAACTGATTTACGAAGAGGCCAGATGGAACACGTTGCTCCGGATGGGCGGAACTATTGCAGTGGATCGCATTAAAAAATACGCTTACTGGCCCGAAGCCAAGGCAACTTTGACCTTCAACTACAACTTATGGCCTATTCCTCAAACCATCATTGATACCAACAAGGACGTGATTTGGGAACAAAACCCGGGCTGGCAGCGATAATTTCAGACATTCATTTTGTATTATTTAAAAAGATAACCCGGATTTCGGTCCGGGCTATTGCCTGATATCTCTTCGGTTTTTAGGTCGTAGCTGAAATAAGAGCCGGCATTTATTAAATTTCTCTTCCAATGCTTAGAAAGTTACTTCCGTTTTGTTTGGTCTTGACCTTTGCGGCGATATCATTTGAAACCGTATTCGCGCAAAAAAGTACCCGCATATTAGAACCTTCGGTCTTTCAGAATCCCACATCCGACTATGGTACCCGCTGTTGGTGGTGGTGGCTGAATGGCAATATTGACAAAGAGACGATTACGCGTGATTTAGAAGAAATGAAAGCCAAAGGTTTTAGCGGCGCGTGTATTTTTGATGCAGGCGGGGCAGAACAGCGTGGAAATGGTCAGGTTCCGGAAGGACCTATGTTTGGGTCGCCTGCGTGGCAGGAACTCTATGTGCACGCGATCAGGGAGGCAGACCGTTTGGGGCTGGTCATGTCGATGAGCATTCAGAGCGGTTGGAACCTTGGCGGGCCGGATATAACACCAGCTGAAACCGCAAAACAGGTTGTTTATAGTGAAACGAAGGTCAAAGGCGGCTCGTCAGTGGCTATTGAATTGCCTATGCCGGAAGTTCGTTATGATTATTACCGTGACATTGTAGTGCTCGCTATTCCTACGAAAACCTTCACAAACCGGGCGCCTATCAGCGACTTCAAAAATAAAGCGGCTGCCCGCGAAGTTGGTGGATCTGCCCCGGAAACCCGTCCTTTGCTGACCGATATTCCCGGCACCCCGGGCGAAGAAGACGCCAGTGTTAAGCAGGTGTTAAACATTACCAGGTTTGTGAAAAACGGAAACCTCAACTGGAAGGCACCGGCAGGAGAATGGACGATTCTACGCATGGGGTTCACGCCGACGGATGCAGAGGTTTCGACGTCCAGTGGAAAATGGCAGGGACATGTGATCGACTATCTGAGCGATAAGCACTTTAATCGCTATTGGGATACCCACGTAGAGCCCCTGTTGAAAGCGATCGGCCCCATGGCCGGTAAAACGTTGAAGTACCTGCAGACAGATAGCTTTGAAGCAGGTGGTTTGAACTGGACAGAAGGGTTCGAAAAGGAATTCGTCAAACTCAGGGGATACGATCCTGTCCCGTATCTCCCGGTGCTCGCCGGCAAAATCATCGGGAATCGGGAGGTTAGCAACCGTTTCCTGGCCGATCTTCGCAAAACATTAGGCGATCTGATTTCTGAAAAACACTACGGCACATTCGCAAAACGAGCCAGCGCATACGGGATCGGGCTGCAACCGGAATCCGCCGGGCCGCATGCCGGGCCATTTGACGGGCTGAAAAACTACGGCCACAGCGAGATTATAATGAGCGAGTTCTGGTCACCGTCGCCACACCGCGCTCGTCCTGTCGACCGTTTTTTCGTGAAGCAAGCAGGAAGTGCTGCTAAGATATTTAACAAAAAGCTGGTTGGTGCAGAATCGTTTACCACAATCGGACCGCATTGGAACGATGTAATGTGGTCCGATATGAAACCCAGTGCAGACCACGAATTTTGTGCCGGCCTGAATCTGGTTTACCTGCATACATTCACGGCTTCGCCCAAGGCGATGGGCCTTCCGGGTCAGGAATACTTTGCCGGAACGCATTTTAATCCCAATGTGACCTGGTGGAACCAATCCACAGAGTTTATCAGGTATCTGACGCGGTGCCAGTATATACTGCAACAAGGGACGTCTGTGGCCGACGTGCTGTATTATTATGGTGACCACTCGCCGAATATCGGAAGATTAAAAGAGGATGATCCGGCGGGGGCTTTGCCAGGGTTTGACTACGATCTGATCAATGAAGACCGGCTTCTGGCGCTGGAAGTAAGGGATGGAAAACTTTTTTTACCGCATGGCGTTTCCTATCGCGTTCTGGCGTTGCCGGACCATAAAACCTTGTCACTGGCAGCTTTAATTAAAATTGAAGCATTGGTGAAGGCGGGTGCAGTTGTGATCGGTAATAAAGCTACGACTACGGCCAGTCTGGTGAATTATCCGGCTTCGGAGCAAAGTTTGAAAAAGATCGCCGATGCGCTTTGGGGGAATGCAAGCGAGCCAAACGGTTCACGGAAGGTTGGAAACGGATTGGTGGTATGGGGTAAAAATGCGACGGAATATCTGAGGTCGGCGGGCGTCGCGTTTGATATGGAGATCGTAGAAAAAGAAACAGGTAGCCATTATGATTATATTCACCGTACTGCTCAAAATGCCGATTTTTACTTTATCAGCAGCCAGAACCGCGCAGCTTCGAAAATGACCGCCGCGTTCCGAATTTCCGGCAAGCAACCTGAACTTTGGAATGCAGTGACAGGAGAGACGAAACCTGCTACCTCATTTACCCAAAAGGACGGGATCACTTATGTACCACTCCAACTTGATCCTTATGGTTCCGTGTTTGTTGTTTTTCAAAACGATATCGGGAAAGATCGGAATGGGACTGCTGAAATGAATTATCCTGAATTTCAACACAAAACAACCCTCCATGGTGCCTGGAACGTGGCATTCGATACGAATTGGGGCGGCCCCTCCAACGTGGTTTTTAATGAACTGACCAGCTGGACCGATCGCAACGAAGAGGGGATCAAATTCTATTCGGGCAAAGCGGTTTATTCCAAAAAGTTCGATGCAGATGCTGTTTTAAACACGGGAAAGCCTGTATACCTCGATTTGGGGGATGTGAAGGACATTGGTATCGCCAGGGTTGTATTGAATGGAAAGGATCTGGGAATTCTTTGGGCACCACCATTGCGAGTCAATGTGAGCGGAGTTTTGCGAGAAAAAGACAATGAACTGAAAGTGGAGGTAACCAATACCTGGCGAAACCGGCTGATCGGCGACCGCACAAAGCCTGTTGAAAAGCGGTTGACCAAAACCAATGTGAAGGTACTGGATAGCTGGCAGTTGACACCGTCCGGTCTTTTAGGCCCCGTTCGCCTGCTAGTCGCTGACAACAAGTAGTATTGATGTTTTTACAAAGTAAACTTTACATTGTCAGCCAGTTTGTTAGTGTGAATCTCCGTGACGTAATCGGTGGAACTTTAATGTCGTTCAAACAGCGCCGCTAACTTCCTGAAATCCTCCGGCAAAAGGTTAGACTTTTGTCCGGTTAGGCACAACGCAAAAAAAGAGCAATCGATTTTTACAAATTGGTTGCTCTTTTTGCATTTGAATTGGTGGGTTTTTGGCTTGTTATATGCCTATGCTCAGCTCATTGACCGGGACGGATTTTTGCATGATGCCTGCATTATTGATCAGACCCGTCTACCGAACCAAAATGGCTGACTACTTCCATGGGTAAATTGTGATGGCTCATAACATTTGCTACACTTATAGTCATTTCTGATCCTTCAAAAAGTCATATTTGGATCATCGAAGTACGCTCGGATGTCGTCAAATTAATGAGGCGGTGCGGATTCCAAATACGTCATTATTGTCACCGAAAGGCTGAAATCAGAAGCGAGGGGAAAATGGGTAGCGCTCCGCGAGCTACCAGATGGCGAAACTATTGGCCACTACAATTTAGTTGATATTTTGCAGGACAGGCCTGATCGTCACCTTTTGTATACCTGCTTTTTGAGTCAGTATACCTCTTGTATACCCGCCCGATTGGGATGTCTGCTGCTACCATTCCTAAGTTTGCATCAGTCGAATCTGAGAATATTTGCATCATTTGATCATCATGATTTCGCACACAATCGCCGAATGTCAACGGAGTTTTCTCCGCGATGCTTATCTAAGATATTTACTAAATGAGTCAATTCATTTAAACCACAAGCAAACGCCATGAAAATTGTTCTTATGAGAACCGCAATGCTTTTACGTTCAATATCCACAATGGCTGGTTATGCGTCCGCGCCAAACGAAACCACAGCAGCTATGCAGTTGCAGGTCAAAAGCACCGATACCCTGGTGCTGGATATCGTCACGAAAATACCTTGGATTTAAGGCCAGTGGCAGTAAAACCGCTGGCCTTTTACCCAACATGCACTACTAATAATGTTTGCAAATGATCGTCTTCTGGGTTCTTTGGATTTTTTGTGCCTGTATACTGCTGGTTTTGCTTTACCTTTTCAGAGATAGCGTATACACTACTCCGGGAGGCCCGCCAGCATCCTTTTATCTGGCAGCGATCGTCGCCATCGGCGTGCCTGTTTTTGCATTGTCGGCAAGTTTTTGGCTATTCAGCCACGGCTGCTACGGAACCGCCAAGCTGCTGCTCGCCATACCCGATTTGCCAGGACTGGCCTTTTCGCTTTGGCTGTTGATATTCCGGTTTTCAGGTGGGCGTAAAAATTAACCTGCGATTGCTTGTTGCCAACGCCATTTTCATTTTTTCAAATACAAATTAACATGAGTCATGAAACTTTCGATTACCATAAGACCAACTAATTACTTCAGACACACACTGGTTGCATTCCTGCTGTTTGTCCAGATTTTCGCGACTCAGGCACAGATTGATTGGACGAGCCGGCAGCTATTGCCCAGCATTGTTCTTTTTGATGTTGCTTTTGGTGCAGGAAAGTATGTAGCAGTGGGGCAGTCCGGGATGATCCGGGTTTCAACCGACGGCATTACCTGGGCTGAACGATCATCACCCGTCGGCAAGACCAGAAATTTGAGGCGCATTGTATATGTGAACGGATTTTTTGTGGTGGTGGGGGATCTCGGGACAGTCATGACATCAACCGATGGCATGAGCTGGTACCAGCATAATTCGGGAACAGACCGGAACCTGTACAGCATTGCCTACGGTGCCGGAACTTTCGTCGCGGTCGGGATGCAAGGTTGCCGGTTAACATCATCGAATGGCATTGACTGGACTAACAGATCCGATAAGCAGCAAAACAGTATTTATGACGTGGTTTACGGCAACGGACTTTTTGTATCAGTCGGGGAAAGTGGCATTTTGAAAACATCCAATGACAATGGTGTAACATGGACTGCAAGGGTTTCAGCAACGACAAACACCTTGTATGGCGTTAGTATCAACAAATTCGGACGTTACGTAGCAGTCGGCATTAAAGGTACGATCGTCTCTTCGACAGAAGGAATGGTGTGGAGTTCACATAGCCTGGCTGATCAGACATTGATCCTGAAAGCAGTCGCATCGAATCCGAAGACCGGGAAGTTTGTTGTAATGATCCAAAACAAAAATAAGGTGCTCACTTCTGCTGACGGCATTTCCTGGAACAATCCACTCGTTGCCACGTTCATCGATCAAAGTCTTTACAGTGTGCGCTATCTTCAGAATCAGTTTCTGGCCACCGGTGAAGGTTGCATGTTCCGCTCTTCATATAACGACGGCGTCACCTGGGTTTCAGAAACAGTCAATTACTGGAAGACGCAGATCTGCGGTTCGGCTTATGGAAACGGGCGTCTTGTACTCGCTGGTGGATCAAATAACGGCGAATACTACGGAACGCAGCGCAACCTGATTTTGACTACCCTGGACGGTATAAATTATAACGCGGCGGAAACTATCCAGTTGAATCTTGGCGCAGAACTGTTTACCTCTGTTACGTTTGGAAAAGGCCTTTTTGTCGCCGTGGGCACAGACGCCATCATTCAAACCTCGATCGACGGTTACGTATGGAATTATAGCCGTGTAGAGTACGGCCAAAGGCTGGATGGCGTTGCATATGGTGGTGGTAAATTCGTTGCAGTCGGCGAAAATGGCCTCATATTATACTCCTCTGACGGTAAAACTTGGAATAAGGCTGTTACTAAGAGTAATTACCATTACAAAGCTGTGGCATATGCCAATGGAATGTTCGTGCTGGTTGGATTGCAGGGAGTTTTAGCCACTTCCACGGATGGCAATCAATGGACATTCAGAGCCAGCGGCACACCATATCCATTGGAAAGTGTAACTTATGGAAATGGCAAATGGGTAGCTGTGGGCCTTGCAAAGTCTTTTGCCACATCTTCTGATGGCAAGGTATGGTCGGCCACCAGCGATCCGTACAGTGATATTGACTATCTCGACGTGGAGTTTGCAAATGGCCAGTTCGTGATTTGTGGAAGAGATGGAAAATTGTTCAGATATGTTCCTGGTGTAGCGTGGACGGCTTTGAAGAGCAAGGTAAGCATTGACTTGCTGACCGTTACTTATGGCAATGGTATTTTCATTACCGGCGGATATGTAGGAATTCAAACGTCGCCTGGCACAAGCTATCCTGCCCCGGCACAACAAAATGCATTTTCAGCTGATAATAATATGCGGCATGCTTTCGCGGGAGATAGTACCGGACTTGAAAACTTTGCGCCCGAAATTGCATTCAAGGCTACTACTTATCCCAATCCAGTTTTGGATCAATTTTCGGTGGATGTGGAAGGGGCGACTGGCGAAACAATACGCCTTCAATTGTCGGACCTTTCGGGCCGAACGATCTTTGACAAAGTAGTGACTGCTCAAAACGGAAATTATCAGGAAACGATCCCCATGACGCAAAAACAAACCGGACTATACCTGATGCGGGTGAGTACGCCGACCCAAACGCAAACTTTGAAGATTTTGAAGAAATAAATTTTTAGATCGCTTCTACCGATACCTTGGTAAAACTCCGCCGCTTTTGGGGCGGAGATATTAAATCGAACGCCGCAAGGTGCCTTGCAATGACAGCAAAGTAATTTAACCCTTTTGAAGCCATACCATTATAACAAGGTGATAGTCCGTAATGGCTTTTGGTTTTCGTAAAAACGTCTCCTTTTTACCGACTTTTGTATCCTAAGAGTCAGTCAGCTTATGCGGAGATTTGCCTTGTATTTAACATAGTAGAAAGCAATGGCAAAAACAGTTTTTATTACAGGGGCGTCCCGCGGATTGGGGCGTATTTGGGCAGAGGCATTTTTAAGTGAAGGGCATCAGGTAATTGTAGCGGTAAGAAATACGGATTCATTGCAGGCGCTGGTTGAAAAGTATCCATCCCGTTTGCTCGTTTTGAAATTAGATGTAACTGATAAAAAAGCCGGATTTGAAGCCATTACAGCTGCAAAAGCCCATTTTGGAAAGATCGACGTGCTGATAAATAATGCCGGATACGGACATATTGGTGCAATTGAGGAGTTGAATGAGCAGGAGATCAGAGAGCAGTTTGAAACCAATGTTTTTGGCTTATTATGGCTTACCCAGGCAGTTATACCCATCATGCGTGAACAAAATTCAGGTCATATTGTCCAGGTTTCAAGCGCATTAGGGTTAGTAGCGTTTCCGACGCTTGGTATTTACAGTGCATCCAAGTTTGCCGTCGAGGCGATCAGTGACAGCCTTGCAAGTGAAGTGAGCGGCTTTGGTATAAAGGTAACGATTGTCGAGCCGAACGGTTATCTGACAGAGTTTGCCACTTCCTCCGGAGTACAGAGCGAGCCGATAAGTTTGTACGACGGGGTGAGAGCTGCACTGAATGAGACAAACAATCTTGAAGACTGGGGCGTGCCGGAAGCCACCGCCGAAGCCATGCTCAAACTTATTAATTCGGAAAACCCGCCTTTGAGATTGATATTGGGTAAGGCCGGTTTACAGTGGATTAAATACACTTATGCAGAGCGCATGAGAACGTGGGAGGAATGGCAGGATGTTTCCATTGCAGCACACGGCAAATAACACTTTAAATGGTAGCCCTTTCAACGGGGCTACTTAACCGATCCCCAAAATGAACCATTTCGAAAGTATCAGCGCATTCAGCCAGGCGGCCGGGGCGCAACCGCCGGAGCATCCTATGTTCAGCATTCTGTCTGGCAATAAAGACGACCATTGGGCCGGCGACTTTGAGTTTATGGCCGATTTTTACATTATTGGTTTTAAAAAACTGGCGTCGGGTAGTGTGCTTTACGGGAAAACAAAATATGACCACGACCTTGGGACGATGTCATTCTTCAAGCCGCGTCAAAAAGTTACGTTTAGGGATGTACACCTGGAAGAAGACTGCTTCCTTATTCTTGTTCATGAGGATTATCTGTCAGGTTCGGTGCTGCACAATGAAATAAAAAAATATCATTACTTCGATTATGATATTAATGAGGCGCTGCACCTTTCGCCAAGTGAGGAGGAGACGATCTGGACGCTGATGCAAAACATGAACAAGGAGCTCCATAACAATACGGATGCATTTAGTCAAACCATCATTCTGAGTCATTTGGGTACGCTCCTGAAATATGCAGAGCGTTTTTACAAAAGACAATTTATCAACCGGGCCGAGATTACGGGAGCAATTGCCACCCGGTTCAATGAAATGCTGGCAGCCTATTTTGTAGGAGAAGAAGCTCATCAATCCGGGCTTCCAACCGTGAGCGCACTGGCTGAGAGGCTGAATTTGTCGCCGAGATATCTGAGTGATCTGCTCAGACAGGAAACGGGTAAAACGGCATTGGAGCTAATTCACCTTTATTTAATAGCAGAAGCTAAAAATTTGCTCAAAGGAACCAGCCTGAACATCAATGAAATTTCTTTCGAACTTGGTTTTGAAAATCCCAACTATTTCTCTCGCTTGTTTAAGCGAATGGTCGGGCTTACACCGCATGTTTTTCGGCAGCAAAGTTTGAATTAGTTAACGCTCCAATGAATGTTGAAATCTATTTAACGACCACCCGAACCCGGTCCAGATTCTGGATGCGGGTATATGGACTCTTAGCGTTTTCATCCCGCTGGGAGGCAACCCGGAGCGTTGGGAAATAGGTGCCGGGTTTTGAAAACTGATAGGTAGCCTCGATTGTGACGCGGGAACCACTCTTGCCCACCGGCGTGATCTTACCAGCAACGGGGAATGCATCAGCGTTTTCAAAGCTCCATCCGGGCTGCCTTTCGACCTCTTTGGACAACCCTTCGAAATTCCAGGCGGCGGCAACGATCTTTCCCATATTTTCAGGGACTTCGACTTCCGCTTTAAATGTGACAGATTGGCCTGCATTGATCTCAGCCCGCTTGCCTCCATTAGCCATTAGCGTAACGACAGGCTGAATACCTTTCCGTTCATTGGCAGTGGGTGGTACAATCACCTGGCCTCCATCAATTTTGTATTGGGTGGTCGAAGCGGGAGCAATGTCTTTTTCAACCCAGGCACTTATGTCAAGCAAGGCCTGCTGCAATACACCCAGATAACCCACCGTCCGGGTTGGATCGTCTTCAACAGACACATCTCCGTGAAGCGCGTGGTCGGTATACCATAGCCGGAAATTATCATTCAATTTGTCACCTAGATTGGCTTGCACCTTGGAGCGATACCAGTCTGCCTGCCATGGGAAAGCTTCCCGGTCCCAAAGTGACTCTAACAATATCATTTTACCTGTAAACTTCCCCGTTGGCAGCACGCCCGCAGCTCCGCGCGTGAACAGCGGCCCGAGAAGCATTGCCCGCTGCGGATAAAGTGGTTTGCCCTCTTTGTCAAGAAATTGGCCATATACATAGTATTCTTTACCAGGCACTTGGTGACGATGGTAAGTCTGAACAGCCAGGAAATTGGAATTGTCAACCTGAACCCGGTCGCCGGGCTTTACCTGGGCCAGCACTGACGCTTCGGCAGGGCCTAGTACTACTTTATCTCCTGCGATTTTAGTTATCTGTAGAGCTTTGCCTGCACCGGCACCACTTAATATCAGCAAATCACCTCCCAGAAAATCAATATCAGGTAGCATATCTGTCAATTGAAAGGCAACGGGCATTCCTTTATCCACGCCACCTATGGCTTTCCAGGCCGCATCGGCAGTTCCGCGCTCAGCAGGCGACATGGCCTGTGTCAATCCCAAGCTTACCGCTTCATCAATCGTAATGCCTGCTTTGATAAGGCTAGGTTGCTGAATACGGGCTTTGGCCAAAGACGCGGGGGGATTGGCCCCCAAATACCCGGGTGCATTCCAAAAGTCTTTTTCAAAATAGCTTTTATCAGCCCTGACCACACCCTGGTACAGCACTAAAAACCCATGAATACCCATTTTTCGATACCCGAACCAGGCTTTTGGCGGAAACCCCATTCTGGTTACTTCCAGAAGCGCCTCCTTTTCTTCCGGATTCAATGTAGCATACATGTCGCCGTTTCCGCCTGGCTCCAAAGCATCAATAATTTGTGGAAACTTGTCTTTGAGCACGCGCATGGCGTGCATGCGTACGGTGAAAACATTGGGTATGGCCATCGGTGACCCCAGCACGTAGGGGACTACGCCATCCCAAACGCCGTTTGTATTTTCAATGCTGCCCACCGTGCGGTATGCGCCACCGCTTCCTCCAAACGCGTAACCATACGGCCGGTTGCCGCCGTATATTTGGGTGGCTACTATCCTGGAAAATTGCGCGGCAGCGGCGTTTACCCGAAAAGCACCCAGGGTGGGATCTGCCGATTCGGGTTTTGCAAAGTCTACGCGCCCGCCGCCATTTGTTTCGATGAAATAAGAGCCGTGTGTGACGGCAAAACCAATTTTATCTTCCTCTCCAGAAGCTCCTTGTGACAGATTTTCGTTATCGGGGAAAGGCGTAATGTACTGGAAAAAGCGTCCCTGATAACGCTCCTTCGGCGGGAAATACAATGAGAAACGTGCGCCTGTGCCTTCGAAACCACCATGCACATAGCGATGACGAACCGGTTTGTCCCGCCACTCATCAACGTCTATATACGGTCGTGCAAACAAAGTGTCCTGGGTAGTAAACTTTTGAGCAAGCTTACTGCTCATCGGTAGCAAACTGGTTTGTGCATGCGTAATCACGGCGTGGGTAAGCAAGAGGCACACCCACAGGTTACGAAAAGTATTGGCTGGCATCGCTGTATGTTTAGTGTTGATCGGTGACTGTCGGGTTTTCTGCCGACTCGGATATTGTAAGGGTCTGAATGTGCTTTTCCAGCGCTTTTAAGCCTTCTGGCGTAGATAGGCCCCGGATATATTGGCCCGTTGTTTGCAGCAACAGATCCATCGTAGACAAGCCGAGTTTTGCAAAAGCTTCGCTTGCCACTGATGCGCGGTGCAGCACGAATACGCTTCGTAAGGCAACTTCGGGCAGGATGTCGTTACGGAAAGCACCTTGCGCCACTGCCCGGTTTATGACGGACAAAAAATGCTGTTCGAACTTTGGGGCAATGACTTTCTCAACTTTCCTTGCCAGGTCCGGGTAATAATATTCCAGATCCTTGTAAAACGATTGGTTGATCTGATACTCCATTTCAACGGCGATCTGCCAGATCTGAAAAAAATGACAAGCAGCATTTTGCTCATTGGAAAGATTTAAAAGCTTTTCATACTCTGTATTGTGATATAAATACAAAGCTTCTTCCAGCAGCCCTTCCTTACTCTGGAAGTATTTGTAAATGGTTTTAGTAGAGATACCCAGCCAGTCAACGAGCTTCTGGTTGGACATCTCTCTAATACCATGTTTCAAAAACAGGGTTAGTGATTTTTGTAATATTTCGTCCTTCATGGCATCTATTTTGTACTGAATCCTATTGGAGGCTCGGAAGTCATGTTGTTGGTAACCGAATTATTTCAGTCTTTTAGCCGTCGCATCAAAGTCATGCACGGTACCTTTTAAGTGATCCTGATCAACTTTTGTCAGATCCAGAATAGTTTCACCTCCCTGTGAGGACTCAAAGTAGACGACCAGCTTTTCAGGACTTTCTTCGACCCTTAATATTTTGCGGCTACTGCTGGCGGGATCCGACTTTTCAATGAGCTCTCCGGTCAGTTTTCCATCTTTTCGGATCAATTCGGTCAGAAATGTAACATCACCTTTGGGTGAGTTTAACACGGTAATTTCCCACTTTCCCGCAAAGAAATCAGAGGTCTGCGAAAAACACGTAATACTGGAACTTAGGAATAAGAAAAAAATGACACTTGCAATTCTCATGATCGATGATGTTTAAAGTTGAAGAAAATCGGAGTCTGGAAAGCAATAGCCAATAAGCACCTTGCTGGAAATTATTTTTACACTAATAATTTCCAGTAAAGATGATGGAAATTAATTTAATAAAAAAAATTTCCATCAAAATGTTTTTCCGCGATAGATCGGATATTTAAGATATCAAGCTCTACGGTGAAGTATCGAAGCACTGACTGGAGAATCCGGAGCTGCTGACGCCTGATTCGGATTCTCCGGTCATATTGTGTTGGGCTGAATTGATCAATCCAAGTATTTGATTTATTGAGGATTGCCGTTGGTCAATCTGCTACGGTGGTTCCTCCGTCCGAAATCTCCGCCTAGCGTGACATTCACCAGTTCCCTGGTTGATTTTGTAAAGCGGTCAAAAAAGGGACCAGCACATCATCTTCCCGGAATTACCCCTTGTAAACAGCTTCGGATGCTATGGAAGTAATTTTCTCAGTATGGTTTCCCAGCCACCAGGATCCGCTGTTAATATACCAAAATCATGGTATTGATAGGAGTCTTAGCTGCCGATAGCTTTGTATGTGGTTTAATCGGGGGGAAGGGTTATAAAACCGCACTTTGCCTAGAGCCGATTAGATCGAGTTTGATCGGCCCACATTTTCTCCCCACCTCTCCCTAATTGACTGATGGGGATTGGCAGACCTGTTAAATCGCTCAAAAACAGTTTGATAAGTCCTAGTCTTAACAAAGTCGTAAACATGCAACCAAAAAATCTTTCTCAAATCCTGATGCTTGTTGGTCTGTGGATCTTAATGATGCCTGCGCACCACGCAAAAGCGCAAATGAAGCAAGAGGATGCTATCCTGGAAGTTATGAAGGCAAAGACGGAAGCATACTTCGATGCCAATCTAAATGGTTGGCAGTCTTTTTGGCTACAAGATAGCAGCAGCAGCCGGTCTGTTATTTCCAAATTTGGGTTCAGTAATCAAGTGGGTTGGCAAGGCCTTCTCCCCAAACTTGCGGAAGATAGCCAACGGGATGGCCCCTATAAGGGCACAGTATCCTTTGAAGATGTACATATCCGCTTATCAGGAAACATGGCATTTACTGAGGCTAATGAACATGTAAGATGGGAGGGGGGTGAACTTTCTCCATATGACTATACACATACCTATACCTTGCTATTGAGAGAGGATAACGTTTGGAAAATCGCAAATCAGGTCAGGGTCGCAACGGCGACGTTTTCCAAGACCCCGCTCAACCGGGAAAATGAATTGAATACGATAGGTTATGAATTGTTGAACGAAAAGCGCATCGACGAAGCGATCAAAATATTTATAGTGAATGTACAACTAAACCCTGCTTCGTGGAACGCATACGATAGCCTTGGCGAGGCATATGCCTTATCGGAAAACACAAAGCTAGCAATTGCCAATTACGAAAAGTCGTTGGAATTGAACCCCAAAAATGAAAGTGGGAAAGAGCATCTGGCCAGATTGAAAAAGCAGTGACGCCCAGATTGTCGAACCCAAGTCACATTCCCCGGGCCTTCCTGAGGGACACAGCGAAGAAAATCTTCTTCCATCACTACTTACCTCATTTTTTTACACAAATCCTATCATTATGAAACATTTTTTACTTATATCGTTGTATTTGTTCGTGTTGAGTGAAGTTCGAGCACAATTGGTTAATACCCGGACTCAGGTGGTATATCAGGTTTACGCATCAGATCCATCCGGTGTTTTAGTCTCACCAAGTCTCTCTGCCAAGCCTAATACAGCAACTGTCAAATCTGGCCAGACGATTGTTTTGAACGGAAATTGCGACCAGGGGCCGTGCCTATGGTATGGTCAGGGGCTTCCTGCGGAAGGGGCACCGTTTAGAACGGCAGTACAATTGACCAATCCCGGGACAGAAAGTGTGACCAGGGCATTTACGGTGGACAATAGCAATAACAACGCAATTATCGTCACTATTCTTCCCGAGCAGGGAGTTAGCGAACCTCTGATCTCAGCCAATAGTTATTGTGAGACTAATCCGCTGTTGACCGCTACCGGTTGCCCAGGACAGGTTAAATGGTATACACTTAGCCGAAACGGTTTCTTTCCCGATTACATAAGGACCCCGATCTCAGGAGCACAAAACCCTACCTATCAGGTTGAGGGCAGCGGTACTTTTTGTGCAACCTGTACTGTCAATGGTCAGGAGAGCTTTGGAAGCGAAGGCATTTTGGTTGCTGCTGGCGGGGTTGAACCTTACATCGCAATTCAAACACCTTTTTCAAATCAATCCGTTTGTATGTGGTCGCAACGAACGCTTCGGGCCTCGGGAGCCGGTCTTGAAAACGGCACGGTTACATGGTACGAAAAATTCGGGTCCGACGCATTCGTTTCCGTCGGGACAGGTGTAAACAAATCGGTCACGATACGGGACAGGGCAACCCAGTACTACGCGATGTTGTCTGTGCCGGGATGTACCGATAAAATCAGTCAAACCAGGACCTTTGCAGTAAATTCGCCCACCACTCTGGCGTCAAATGCCAGCCGGACTTTCGTAGCACATGTGCAAGAGTTTAACACCTTGGTCGACGATAATTGCCAATTGATCGCCAGTTTTGCAGCCAACACAAACAATAACGAGGTTAATGTTATGAATGGCAGGGGGCTCACCGCAAAAGTTACCTCGGATAATTCTGTTATGTTATACGGCAACCAGCCATATCTTCAAAGACACTATGATTTCGAGCCAGCTTTGCCGGCTGTCGATCCCTCGTACTCGATAAAAATGTATTTCACCCAGGCAGATTTTAACGCATTCAATGCTGCCAGTACGGTGAAGCTGCCCACTAGTTCGACTGATCCGGAAGGATATCTGAACAATCTGAGGATTTGGCAGGTTCATGGCACGCCGACCTCGTTGCCAGCGACCCCGGCAAATTACACAGGTGGGCCGCCAGCAGATTATGCATGGCAGGCTGCTATTTCATCGAATTGGAATAGTACACTCAACTGTTGGGAGGTACGCTTCAACACAAATGGTTTCTCGGGTTTCTTTGTCACTGCCGAAAATGCCGAGTCCCTGCCTGTAACCCTAATCAATTTTGGAGCAAAACAATATGAGAATGCGATTGTCCTCAGCTGGCAAACCACCGAGGAAAGCAACAGTGATTATTTCGAAATCCAGCACAGTACCGATGGCAGGCAATGGAACAGGATAGGACAGGTTGCTACTATGGGAGAAAGCATGACTTTACGGCATTATACATACACGCATACATCCCCCGTTCCAGGAGAAAACCTGTACCGGATGAAAATGGTCGACCGCGCGACTGGCAGCAAAGATGCGATGTTCGCTGTATCACGGATTGTTTCGGTCGATGTGGATGCGGCAAGTGACCTGAGTGTTTTTCCAAACCCTGCCAAGAACCTTGTCTCTGTTACGAGTACGGTTCCAATCGTTTCCTCCCGGCTGCTCAATTCAAATGGAACGGTTGCAGTGGCAGGGTTGAGTGGAAATACCAGGCGATTGGAATTGAAGGACCTTCGTTTAGCACCAGGACTTTACGTTCTGGAGATAAAGCTTGGGAGCGGACAGACTCAGCACAGTAAGCTCATCATCGAGTAATGCGATGGTCCTGGCGGCATGCCTTCCAGGCTTCTTCAATCCAACCCGCATCTTTTATGCAGTTCAAAGGCAAAAAAATGGAGCTGGTATGGCTGGCGGTTTCATTGCTGGCGATTTTGGTCGCTATTGCGGGAATTCTAATGATGTGATTTATTTAACGGTAGTGTCCGCCAATTCACAATCCTTATTTTTAGACAAACACTCGTTCACTCTATGAACAAACTGCTCATTGTTGATGATCACCGTATTTTTACTGACGGTATCCGCTTCCTGATCGAACATACCACTGATCTGCGGGTCATTGGCGTACTGCATGCCGGAAAAGAAGTCCTTGAATTTCTGCTCAAAAATCCGGTCGACATCATGTTGCTGGACATTGACTTGCCTGATCTGCGGGGATTCGAAGTAGCAGAGTTAGTCCGGCAGGCCTATCCGGATATTAGGATCCTGGCGCTTTCGATGCTGGATGATATGGGGTCTATGGACCGCATGTTCCGTTCGGGCGTACAGGGATATTGTATCAAAAGCGATGGGCGGGATGAAGTTTTCAAGGGTATCGAAAAAGTCCGGGAAGGGGCCCCGCACTGGCCAAAGTCTTTTCTGCGGTTACGTGAAGGACAGGTTGAAAAGCTGTCAGAAACTAAGTTGACAGAAAGGGAACGCCAAATTATCATAATGATCTGCGATGGAAGTACGACGGCAACGATTGCGGAAAGGCTCTTCCTAAGCACCCGGACTGTGGAAACGCACCGTAAAAACATCTACAGGAAACTGAAAGTGCATACGAATGTGGAGCTGGCCTCACATGCACGGAAGTATTTATTGTTAACCTGACTGAATCCCGGCCATGTATGGCTAGCATGCTATTTTTGTTGTTAATTCTCCCCCAGCTTTTGTCAGGTCAGACAAAGGAGGAAACAAATAGCCCGTCGATATCGACAGATAACTTGTTTTTCGAGCACTTCTCACTGGAAGATGGCCTGTCACAGGGTTCGGTATATGCTATTGACCAGTTTGACGGTTATATGTGGTTTGGGACCCAGGACGGGTTGAACCGATTTGATGGTCATGAATTCAAAGTGCTGAAAACCAATTTGTCATTACCGGTGGACGAACGCTTAAAGAGTAACTGGGTTCAGGCCCTTTCTCCCGATCACCATCATAAATTATGGGTTGGAACGGTCAAAGGACTGTCCATCTATGATCCCAGGAAAGAAAATTTCCAAAGTTTCAAAGCCTTCTCCGGACGTCCGCATTTGGTAGATTCCGTTTCTATTGAAAAGCTGATGAAAGGCAAAGACGGAAATATGTGGATCATGACAGAGGAATATGGTGTATTCAGATACGACCCTGGCCAAAACGAAATCCATTCGTACCTGTCAGGTAATTTATCGACCTATAATTTTGCATGCAGCTCGGACGGAACAGTCTGGGTTTCCACATATAATCAGCTTTACAGGTTCGATAGCAAAACCGACGCTATGGTCCCTTTTGAAATTAAAAGCAAAATCTTCGTTCAAAAAGATTCTCCCTTTATGTTTCAAGATATTTATGCCGATTCCAAGGGTAACGTATGGGTTGGTACTTTTCACCGGGGATTACTGCTGATTAAGGCAGGACGCAGAGGTTTCGAAGTATCACATCTTTTGCAGGATTTGCGTAGTGAAATCAGAGGCATTGCGGAAGACCCGCAGGGACGGATCTGGGTAGGGGCCAAAAATGAAAAGATGTACCTGATCGATCCCGTTTCAATGGGAACAGAGACAATTGAAAGGGCGGATCTCAATGGAAACGCGCTGCTCAGAGGGTTTGTACTCCGTATTTTTACGGATAATCAGGGTATTGTTTGGTTTGGAATGAACGACTCGGGTATTTCGAAATTTGACCCTCAAAAAAGCAGAATATCACTGATCGGCCGGGCATCCTCACTGCCGCGTACATCAGTATTCGCTTTGCAGCCGAAGGGCGAGGATCTCTTTATGGGATTGGGGAGTGAAGTAATCGCGTTCAATAGGAAGACGAAACAAATTAGGCGCGCGCGGCATCAAACGCTGCCCGGGCTTAATTTTGAAATATATGATATTACACTAGACAATCAGCAAAATCTATGGGTTACAACTGCGGACAAAGGCCTATATAAGTTGGTCGGTTGGTCCAGTGTTTTGAACATTAATTTTACCGATCAGGGTAACAAGCTTTACTATCTCTACGCAGGCAGGTTTTTGAAAGGGGGAAGAGGGCTGTGGATAGGGGGCCATAATTCATTGAGAAGATACGATACAGATAAAAATGTATGGCTGGATTGGGCGGAACTTCCGGCCCTGAAACCGTTTATCAACTACACCATCCGTTTTATTAAGGAAGATAAAGCCGGAAATCTGTGGATCGGAACATTAGGGCACGGGTTAATCTACTATCATGTGACCACTCAGAAGCTGAAAGTATTTGATTCCTCAAACGGGCTTTCATGCAATAATATAAGATACTTTTCAGAGGTTGGCGAAAACCATTACATCGGAACCGATTGTGGCATGTATGAGCTGAATATGTCAACGATGTCGATTGGAAGGCATTTTTCGGAATCATCCAGTAAACCTTTCCAACTGCCTAATAATGTAATTTATGCTATCCTTCCCGACAAACGCGGCCATCTGTGGATTAGCAGTAATAAAGGCATTACCAAATTTTCCTTATCCCATGGAGTGATTAAAACATTTGACGTTTTAGATGGTTTGCAGAGCAACGAATTCAATACGGGTGCTGCTTACCTTGACGGCGACGGAACCATGTACTTCGGTGGTGTAAGAGGGGTCAACTATTTTCATCCCGACGACCTGAGAACAAACGATTATGTGCCCCCTGTGAAAATAACGTCAATCCAGGTAATGGATAGCAGTTATGCTCCGTATTTGACGCATTTAACTCTGCCACATCGACAAAACTTCATCAGTTTTGGATTTGTAGCACTTAATTTCTCCAGTTCATCTAAAAATCAATACCGGTATATTCTCGAGGAAGTTGACAGTAAGTGGATTCATGCAGGAACGCGTCGTACGGCCAACTACACCAACCTTCCACCGGGCAACTACGTTTTCAGGGTTATCGGCAGTAACAACGACGGTGTCTGGAATGAAAAGGCGGCCACTGTAAAGATTACTATTCTTCCCCCCTGGTGGGCGACCTGGTGGTTCAGGACATTATTGATACTCTTATTCGCGGGAGGTGTTTATGGATTGTTCCGTTATCGCCTCGCCCAGCAATTGCGCCAGCGGGAAGCCGAGATAAAGGCGTCGTTATTGGCCCAAGAGGCCGAGAGGCAACGTTTTTCAAGGGAATTGCATGATAGCGTGGGCGCCAACCTCTCGCTGTTGAAAATGTATCTTTCCTCGTTTGGAGAAACGGATATTCCAATGGCTGAGCTAAAAGAACGATCTGAAAAACTACTGGCTGGTTCGGTTGATGAAATACGTAGACTGATCCATGATATGCACCCACGTAATTTGAAGGAAATGGGATTAGCGAAGGCTGTTGATGATATGGCAAGATTGGTTAATCTTGGTAACGGGTTAAAGGTAGTTTTTTCCGTCACAAATGTCCCCGAACATTTACCCGAGCAATTGGAGATCAACTTTTTCAGGATCGTACAGGAGCTTTTACAGAATGCAGTGAAACACTCCAAAGCAAGCTGTGTTTGGCTGGGATTGGGTTATGGACGTGAGAGGTTGATCCTGTCGTATAGAGATGATGGTGCAGGATACGACACTTCTTTGGCTTCAACAGGAAATGGGCTTTTAAACATTAGAAACCGGGTTACGTTACTGAAAGGAGAAATTCATGTGGAATCGGGCAGAAAAGGGACGATCGTAAGAATAGAAGCCCGATGGTAGTAAGTGAAAACTGAGAATTGCCCCGTGAAAAATAACATGACCTAAATCATTCATTAATAGTGCCACACAAAGTTCTCGGCATTGCCCAATGCAACTTTGCATCAATTATTCAAATAACCTGAAAACTGACTTTCTATCTTTTTAAATAAATCGATCACATTCTTAACATTCATTTTCTGAAAAATACGAACCTTGTGTGTACTGACTGTCGAATATTTGATACGCAATTCACTCCCGATAGCCTTAGTCGAATAACCTTGAAGTACCAGGTCCATAATTTCACGCTCTCTCGGAGATAAAACTTCTTTAATGCCAGTGGATTGAGGCTTTCTGTGCATGAAATCATTCAATATTTTTTCCTCGACAACCTTACTGGCGTATTTCTTTTTGTTGATTACCATTTCAATAGCTCTGAATGACTCTTCTTCAGAGGCATTTTTTGACAAATAACCGGAAGCACCGGCACTAATGCACATCGGAGCATTAGAAAGCTCATCTCTTCCACTGCAAACCAATATATTCAAATCTTTCTGCATTTCCCGGAATGCCTGGATCATACCGGAGCCTGGCGATCCTGGAATGCCCAGATCTAGAATCATTAAATCTACTTTATTGTTGCTTAGCACTTCAACAGCATCTTCGAAGTTGTCAACACAATGAATCTGAGATTTTGCGACCATTTTTCTGAGCGTACCTTCCAGGCCTATGCGAAACAAAACCTGATCTTCAACAATTAAAAACCTTTTCATATATGAACACAAATAAACACCCCTTCAAAGGTATACAAGCGGCTTTTTAAAAAAGTAGAAAATATACTACCAGCTATCTAAACTCATGAAAATCTACATCCCTGTACGCGGCCTCATTACGCTCTTGACAAATATATTCTACATTAGCAGGAGATTTTAACAGATCACACCTGTTTTAAAACCTGTATTTTGCGCGTCTTACGCATTAACTCAAACAAGAAGTCACGCCGCAGCCGGCAAGTCTCTACATTTTCAGCGAAAAGCTACTAGTAAAAGTTTGAAAAAAAAATCTGAGTTTTGCGACAGTGTAGTATTTTGTACTGAAAAGTAGATGTAATAGCGGACGCTAAAACAATCCGGAAAAAAAATGACGAAAATCATATATCTGATTTACAAGGCCCGGATTGATGCGAGTACTAATCTACAATCACGATTTCGCTAATTGCTTAAAACCACCCATGCCTTCCAGATTCAAAGTCAATGTCATTTGCCTGTTCCTTTCACTCACCACATTGCGGGCCTTTTCCTTCGGAGACGAATCGCAGAACATTTCCCGGTTTTTTATCAGTCATTATGATGATAAATCAGGATTGCCGCAAAGCAGCATTAAAAACCTCGTCCAGGACGATGACGGTTTTATCTGGCTGGGAACAGAAAATGGATTAGTGCGTTTTGATGGACAAAAATTTCAGGTGTTCAATAAATCGAATAGTGATCTTCCTTCCAACCGTATTTCGTATATACACCGAAGTGCGCGAAGTCCATTTAAAAAGTTTTATGTTGATATTAACAATCGTAGTGTTGTTAGCACTTCGAACGCACATATACATTCCGACACAGTAGACTACAAGCAAATTCTCGATCTGCTCCCTGACTCGATTCGGAATTATAAATCCGTTTATTTTTCAATGGGACTCCCGGATGGATTCAGCCCGTTCTTTTTTCCGGATATTTACATTATTCAGGTATCTAAAATGGAGGGAGAGTTTTTTGTTTTAGGGAAGAGTTTTGTGTATCATTTTCGGAATTGGAAAATAGTAAATCACCATGAATATAAATTAAAAACTTGGAGCTATTTTCGATTAGGATCTTCACTTTTTTATTTAAATAATGACAAAACTTACTTAGATGTTGTTACAAGCAAAATCAAAGAGGCGCCATTGGATTCTATTCAAAAAAGAAATTTTGTGGGGGATATTATTAAAGATGAATTATTTGACGACACTAAGGTGCCAATTTTAATATATTGGAACAATTCCATGAATCAGGTGTTTGTTTCATTGAAAAATAGAATATACCGGGTGGTCGAAGATGATAAAGGATTTCTTAGTACAAGGCTTATCTTGGATGGGTTTGATCTTGGTAAAAATTTGGTTATAAACATTTATGAGGACCCCTCAAATGGAGTAATATATTTAGGAAGCGGAACAAAAGGCTTGTTTGTATTAAAGAAGAAAATGTTCTATTCCGTGCTGGCAAAAGGAGGTGGTTGGGATAATGTATTTTATGCTCAGGAGAAATTTGGTAGCAATACCATTCAGACCCCCAGAGGATTGGTCCTGGGGAAGGACCCGGGATCAAAATGGAAACATATTGAAAGAAGAGTTGGTGTGCGAAGTAAAATGGATGGCCTTCGCATTCTGGTTGACAACGATAAGAATACTTGGACAGTTAAGGAAAATACAGTTACGTGCTTTGATAAGAGCGGAAAGTATATTCAAAATCAATGGACATTTAAAGATAGGGTCTCGGATATATTCATGGGTTTTAATAATACAATTTGGGTAGCATTGGCACGGAACCTGTTGTTTATCATTGACGCTCACAAGCTTCCGTCCGAACCGCGACTGGTTGCTAATCTGAATTTACCTGCTACGCAACTCAATTTTATCGTTCAGCCGACTGTTGATCAGATGTGGATAGGAACTGACGACGGCCTCTTTCAATTTTCACTTTTTACGCATAAGCTTCGGCACATTCGGGGGACTGCTGGCCGCGATGTGGGGAGCCTTCACATCTCGCCTGGCATGAACACAAAGCGCGAGTTGTGGATCACCAGCCATGATGGCGGGTTAATGCTGCTGAAAGACGGCATTCTGACGCCTTTCCCGATGGATCCTCAGCAGTATTTGTCATCTGCTCACTATATTTTTGAGGATCGCGCCGGATTTTTCTGGGTTCCCACAAATAAGGGTTTGTTTCAAATAAGCAAACAGGAATTGCTCCGATATGCGGCAGGAGATCAACAGAATTCTCCCGCCTATCGTTATTATGATTCGGACGACGGATTTCTGACCAACGAATTTAACGGACGATGCAGGCCCTGCGCTGTAAGACTTGATAACGGTTATGTTTCCATCCCTAGCTTGAATGGCTTAGTATGGTTTAAGCCCGAGAAATTGCAGGTTAAATCACCGGACAGACCATTGTTTATAGACCGAATTGAAGCAGCCGGTAAATCAATTCCTTTTCGCGACAGTGTGTTGATCTTAAGCCAGAAGTACAATGAGGTCAAGCTCTTTTTGACAACGCCATTCTTTGGACATCCAAACAATATAGAGCTGGGTTACGCACTGCTAAACGATGGGCGGGAGCCCAAAGCGATTGATTGGGCACGGATAGATCCAATCGATGGCTTTGTGAACTTATCACGTCTGGGGGCAGGAGAATACACCCTTTTTTTGCGAAAGAGAATCAATTTAGGTCATTCAAATTATGTTTACAGGTCCATTCGGATTCAAGTTGCGCCCGAATGGTATGAAACCTGGCTCTTTCGGATTTCAATGCTGATAGCAGTTGTGGCATTGTTTTGGATGTTATTGGTATTCAGGACACGGCGTTTTCAACTTCGTAATATCGAACTCGAAACAAAAGTGATTGAGCGAACGCTGGAATTACACGAAATGCTTGCCTCGCTAAGAAGCTCAGAGGACACACTTCTGCACCAGCTCAGGTTGCATGTCAGAATGATAGCTTCAATTTCTCACGATGTGCGTGCCCCGGTTAACTACATCGGCAATGCGAGCGATCTGATCCACAGTTTGCTTCAAGCTGGCCGGGTCGACAATGCCTTCGAGGTGGTTGATGCCATAAAGTCGACCAGCAAACGAATCTCCAACCTCCTGGACACGATGGTGACATTCACCAAATCAGAACTTGAGGATGCCAAAATCTCCTTTCAAAACGTTCGTCTTTCGCCGTTGCTTACAGAAAAGGCCGATTTGTTTAAACACATTCTGCTGGCCCGCAAAGTCAACTTTTCAATAAATGTATCCGGGCACGAAACAGTTTATACCAATGCCAAGCTCCTTTCCGTGATTATACATAATCTGATCGACAATGCCATAAAGGCCTCAGTAGTAGCCAATATTTTGATGCGTTGCCAGGATAAGAACGGGCGGGTGGTTTTGATGATTTCGGATTCCGGACCCGGGCTGCCGGAAAATTTGCTGGAATGGATCAATGTTTCATCCGCTCACGGAGCAAAAGATGCAGTGCCAAAAGAATATGAAGGGCTGGGCTTAATGATCATTAAGGAGATCTCCGATATGCTGGGGCTGCACATTTATGCATACAACGATAATGGTGCCCATTTCTGTCTTACGTTCCCCCTCGCTTCATTGTAGTCATTTTTCTATTCCAGCAGGCTTTCTGACTATATTTTCTGACATCATGTCGATATAGTTTTGCCATCAGAAGACATATACTTTTAAAATATAGGACTTGTCGTATCAAAGTAATTTGATTTCTGATTTGGAAATTTAGAGAAGCAGTATACACATAACCGTTACCCATTCCAGGGAGCTATTACCAGATACCTTCAGCAGGAAGCGCATTTTCCTGAGCGGATAGGTATGTCCATTCATTATTTCCTCACAACATCCCCGATGCCTATGACAAAAAACCAAAGCAATTATTTCATCCGTCCATTGTTTCATTCAATTCAACTAAACATGCAAAGACCATTACAATTGATATTGGCTTGCTGGCTATTGGTAGCGCATGTACTATGTGCCCAAAAAGCGCCCCTTGCAAGAGGAGCCACCGGGAATCAGATTTCCGGGATCGATCAGGCCAGACAATCGCATTCTTCTCCAAACGACAAGAATGCGAAAGAGTGGATTACCCGGGAACAGACAGGCTTCCTGGAAAACAAAGGTCAGTTACTCGACCAGGCAGGCAGGCCCAACAGGCTGGCCAAATACCTGTTGACCAGGCCGGGATTAAACGTACAACTCCGGGCGACCGGGTTTAGTTACGACACCTATTCCCGTACTTCCGGCGGAAAATACGCTTTTCACCGCGTCGATATCGAATTGGAGGGAGCCAACCCATCTGCGGGAATAGCGGCCGCGGAGCCAATCGGATCTCCGCGGAACGTGGTCAACGGGACGGGAGAGTTTTATGGTATCAACCAATATCAACGGCTTACCTACCAAAACATTTACCCCGGGATCGACCTTGAATTTGTTGCCGTTGCGGGGAATGACAAACCAGTTGAATACAACTTCATTGTACATCCGCAGGCAGATCCCTCATTGATCCGGTTAAAATACAAGGGCGCCGACCAGACCATGTTGAAAAACGGAAAGGTCGTGATGAACCTGCGCCACGGAAAGCTGAGCGAGGAAATCCCCGCGAGCTGGCTGGCTCAGACGAGAAAGGCTGTGAAAGTAAACTACAAATCGCTGGACGGCGATTTGTACGCATTTAACGTGCCTGCATACGACAAAAGCAAAACGCTGATCATCGACCCGACACCTGATCTGAGTTGGGCCACCTATTATGGAGGAACCGGCGCAGACCAGATCATGGCAACCGACACAGACCCTCAAGGCAACATTTACGTGACCGGGACGACCACCAGTACCGCTAACATTGCCAGTTCGGGCTCCTATCAGACTTCGATGGCAGGAGTATCTGATATTTTTATCGCTAAATTTAGCGCATCGGGCCAGCGTCTTTGGGCTACCTATTATGGTGGCAGCGCCGCCGATGAAGCCTATGGGTTGACCTACCACAATGGGAAGCTGTTTATCGCAGGGCAATCTGCCAGCACCGGACTTGGTACTGCCGGAACACATCAAAGTACTTATCTCACCCAACCACCTACTGTTGTAAGGCCAGGCATTTTGGCACAGTTTGATGCAGGTACAGGCCAGCGCAATTGGGCCACCTACTATGGAGGTGTACGTAATTGCTTTCTTGAAACGGTACGTGTGGATGCAGCCGGAAATATATTCGCTTTCGGTGGCTCTGAGCTGAACACCTTCCCTATACAAACCAACGATCCCGGAAATACAGCGACAGCAGGCACTTTCCGCCAGACAGGTGGCTCGTCAACCAGCTTTCTTGTGAAGTTTAATGCTGCCGGAGTAAGGCAATGGGCCACCTTTGTCGCCGGGGCAGAAGTAAAGTCTCTTAATGATTATCCTGCTGGCCTTGCGCTCCGGCTAGATACTAGCGGCAACGCCTATGTCGCAGGATATGCAAGTGAGAACGTTAGTTACGACGGCAATTTACCGGCAAATGTGGGAGAAGGCACCGTCGCTTCCGGCGATCATGGATATCTTGCAAAGTTTTCAGGGAGCAACGGAGCACGCCTTTGGGGGCGTTTTTATCAGGGAGCGATCCAGGACATCCAGTTGGACGAAACCAACGGATTGATCCAGGCTGTGGGCGTTACTACCAGTGCAACAGGAATAGCTTCCGGCGGCGCATATCGAAACGCAATTAGCGCCGCCCAAGACGGTTTCTGGACAACTTTTGACATCAATGGTCACTATTTACGAGGTACCTATCTTGGTGGCCAAAGTGGAGAAACCATGGCTCTCGACGTAACAGAGGACGACACCGGAAACCTGATAATCCTCGGACAAAGTAACACGTCAGGTTCGGAATTGGCCTCGGATTGCTCGTATCAGATCAACCCACGCGGACAATATGACGGCTTTATCAACAAGTTCGATCCATCAACCGGGCAGAGAATTTGGGGAACCTATCTGGGCGGTGCCGGAAACGATTATATTGCCAATAATATAAACTTATCAAGTTTAAACAGTGCCTCCAAAGGTTCTAATCTGGCCATTGGGGATGGTGGAAGTATCATCGTAGGAGGCTATGCCGAGGCCGGGAGCAGTAATCTGTCCACTTCGAATGCCTACCAGCAAAATCATGCGGGTGGCACCTACGATGGAGTAATATTCAAATTTGATATGGGCGAATTGCCCGCCAATTTTGCTGTTTCGTCAAGCACATTAAGCCCGGCCAGCCAAACAGCCTGTATTCTCGGTATTCCTGGTATAGTTACAGGAAATGCCGTGGGCATTTTGGCTCCCGCAGGATACGCCCGGAAGCTATTCTATCAATGGCAGAAATCTTCTTCGGCAACAGGCCCGTGGGAAAATCTTCCAGGCGAAGTTTTTAAAGATTTACAGCCACTGGCTTCGCAAGCGACCGTTTACTATCGCCGTCTGGTTAAAGTCAACAGCGACTACTGTAATCAGGTAGTCGTCGACTCGTCGAGCGTGGCCTCCGTGCTCATCAACGCCGATGTGTCCCCGATCGCCAATGCGGATGGCCCGCAATGGTATGTCTGCGGACCCGGCTCGAACACCGTTACACTGAACGGCTCGGCAACAGGCGGAACCACGGGATATAACTATCAGTGGTTTGAAGGAAGCACTAGCACGGGAACGTTGCGCGCAAGTACCGCCGCATGGACGACGCCGGCAATTACACAGGCTACGACCTACACCTTGCAGGTAACCGATGCGGCAGGTTGTAAGGATATCGATCAGGTGACCCTCGTTCCGGCTGTTGCCAATGCAGGTATCGACCAATCTATCTGCCAGGGTACGGGAGGCGTACAGCTTGGTAAGCAGCCTGTGGCAAGCCCTCTGGTAACTTACAACTGGACGGTGGTTTCAGGAAGTCCGCTGTCTACATTGAGTTGTACTACTTGTGCCCAGCCTATCGCTACTCCAACGGTCGCCACGACTTACCGCCTGACGGTAACCGTGACACGCAAAGGTGGCGCCACTTGTACTTCTACCGATGATGTGATTGTAACGCCGGTCAGCGCGCCGAACAACACGCCTGTATTTGCAGGAACCGACAAAACTATTTGTAAGAACGCAACCGTAGTTTTGGGGGGCACAGCGGATAATACATTTGCTTACACCTGGACATCCGGCCAATACCTTTCCGCTTCACAGGTTCCCAATCCGACTTTCAATGCGGGAACAGCAGCAGTTACCGGTGGTTATATCAGCTACACCGTAACTGCCGTAAAAGCGGGGTGCGCATTCACCGACGATGTGAAGGTATCGGTAATCAACTCGCGCATCAGCTTCCAGAATGAGCTGAAATGCGGCCCACTGTGGGTTACGCACGCAGACGAAGACAACGCGCCTGGTACTACTTACACATGGACCGTCGTTTCGGGTAATGGCGCGGTGCTGCAAACTTCCGACAAGGGCAAGAATGCCTACCTGAAAAGCAACAGCGGTGTGACTAAATTCCGTCGTACCGTGACTTTGAATGGAGTAAGTTGCTCAGCAGACGTAGATGTGGAACCATGTACGGGAGGCGGTTGCGATTTTGAAATCGTAACGCTTTCGGGCCAAGGCTGTCCGAAAGTATTCGGCGCTACCGCGCTTCGACTAGGAACGACCCTTTCCGCTTCGGATTATAACTTTTCATGGAGCCCTGCCAATCTGGTAGACAATCCGAATGCATCGAGTGTAAACATCACTTCTTCGGCACAGGCTACCATTACCGTGACTGTAACCAGCAAGTACGATGCATCCGTCACCTGCCAGAAATCGATCGTGATCAATCCTCCGGGATGGACGTTACCGGTATTTGGTGCACCTGATAAATATACTTGTCCGGGCACCGCTATCCAGATCGGTACCACACCTGTTGCGGGCTTTACCTACGCATGGACGCCTGCAGCAGGCCTTAGCGCAACGGACATTGCCAACCCTATCGCCAATGTGGCTTCTACGCGGGCATTTTACGTAACTATTAAGGAAACCGCGTCGGGTTGTGTGAACAAAGACACTGTATCCATAATTGTTCCGCCTGCTCCAGTAGCCAATGCAGGAAACGACCGCGCGGTTTGTAACGGATCTACCGTCACACTTGGCTCCGCTGCCCCTGCCGGAACCAGCTGGACCTACTCATGGGAACCATCCAACACGGCATGGACCAACGGCACCGGACCAAGCGACGCGCAACCACAGGTACAATTCGCTTTCTCGACACCACAATCCTACATTCTGACCGTAACCGACCCACTGACCGGTTGTATGGACAAGGATACGGTTGTGCTCAGAAATACTGTTACAACCGGAGAATATGCCGGTGCCGCCAAAGCAACCTGCCAGGGCGTACCTGCGCAATTGGGCCGCGACGCGGAGCCATTTGCACAATACGAGTGGTTTATGGCTGATGGCGTGACGCCTGCAACCGGTTTGAGCAATAATACGGCGGCTAATCCGACCGTGACCACTCCGAATGCAACCGCTACTTACGTGGTAAAGGTGAGCTTCCCGGGTTGTAATACCCCGATGACCGACCAGGTAACACTCACGGTGAACCCTGTAACAGGACTTGAACTGATTGACAAGAATGTTTGTCCGGTTGGCCCGATCGCGATTGGTTACGGCGCTGCCGGAAACCCTGCCGCTCCTGTGGGCGCTACCTACGCATGGGCACCTGCAACGGGACTAAGCAGCACTACAGTTGCCAATCCGACTGCCACTGTAACCCAGGAACGCATTTACACCGTAACCGTCACTTTGGCAAGTGGTTGTACTTTCACCGATGAAGTGAAGGTGACGCCTTCTGCCAATGCTGGTTCGGATCCTACGCTGTGTCCTGGTGAATCCACAACTATCGGTACCGCCGCCATCGCAGGCGCTGCCTACTCGTGGACAGGCGCTGGTATCGTAGGCGCCAACAACGTAGCCCAGCCTACCGTGAAGCCGACTACAACGACAACCTACACAGTTAGCGTGACATTAAACGGCTGTACCACGACCGACCAGGTGGTCGTAACGCTTAACGCTCCTGCTGATTTCGCGATCACCGGTAACACCGCGATTTGTGAAGGCGGCGCTGCGACGCTCTCATTGGCTGGCACTCCCGCTGCCAACACGACCTGGCAATGGAGCCCATTGGCCGGCGTTTCCAACCCAACCGGTACTTCTACTACCGTAGCCGCTACTTCTACCCAGACTTACCGTCTGACGCAGACCAACCTGAACACCGGTTGCAGCAACTACAAAGAAGTGGTGGTTATGGTTAATCCAAATACCATTGCAGCTACTGTTGGCAATGTGGCGCTTTGTGAGGGTACTTCGGCTTCCCTGCCTTTGAATGTGACTTCTTCTGGTAACTATACCTACGTATGGGTACCATCGGTAGGTCTTTCCAATGCATTCGTTGCCAATCCGACTGTTTCGACTGGTTCTCCAAGAACTTACACGGTTACCGTAACCGACAATGTAAGTCAATGCCAGTTGGTGAAACAAGTTAATGTGGCAGTTAATGCACCTGAGGCATGTTTTGCACCGGTAACGCTGACCGGTAACGTATTCCACGATGCCAATGCATTGAAAGATGTGACTGTCAACACAACTTCTGCTAACCCGATCCCGACCGGTCTTTATGTGACCCTGGTGGATAACACGGGTGCGGCAGTAAAAACAGTGCCAGTCAATGCTAACGGCACTTATGATTTTGGTGTAACCACTCCCGGCGACTACAGCATCGTATTACACCAAACTTTGGCTGGGTCTACCGTGCCAAGCCTTCCCGCGGGATGGGTGAACACGGGCGAGAACCTGGGCGAGGGCGTAGGTAGCGATGCGGCCGTGAACGGTATCCTCACCGGCGTCACCGTGGCGGGCACCAATGTGACCAATGCGAACTTCGGCGTACAGCAACCTCCGGTAACCATTGGCGGCACTGAGCCTACCAAGCCAAACCCTGGAGGTACAAACTCTGTAGACCTTACTTCGCATTTCGGCCTGACCGATCCTGACGGAGCTGTGCAATCCATCACATTCACAAAATTCCCTGAGGATGTGACCACGATCACTATCAATGGCACGACCTACGTGGCGCCGGGAACAACACCGGGAGGAGGTCAGCAGGTTTGGCCGGGTGGTAACCTGACCGTTCCTGCAACAGGTTGGTCTGTGCTGGTGGACCCTGTCGATGGCGGTGCGGAAGTGGAAATTCCATTCTTTGTGACCGACAATGGCGGCCTGGAAAGCAACGTCAGCACCGTAACCGCTGATTTCACGATCCCAACCGTAAGCCTTTCAGGTAATGTATTCCATGATGCGAATGCATTGACGGACAACACGGTCAATACTTCAGGCTCGGTGACTACCATTCCAAGCGGATTGTTCGCGACATTGGTGGATAACACCGGCAATGCGGTTGCCACCGTCCCCGTGAATGCAAATGGCACTTACGACTTTGGTGATGTGGAGCCAGGCACGTACAGCGTGGTATTACACCAAACAGCAGCTGGTTCGACGACGCCAAGCCTGCCAACCGGCTGGATCAACACTGGCGAGCACCTGGGCGCGAATGCGGGAAGCGATGGAACGGTGAATGGTATTCTGCCAAACATTGTGGTAACTGCTACCGATGTGACCAACGCAAACTTTGGGGTACAGCAGCCGCCGGTAACGACTGACGAAACGCTGCCGTCTTCACCAAACCCTGGCGGAATATTGACCGTAGACATTTCGGATGATTTCAATTTCGAGGATCCGGACGGAACGGTAGAAACGATCACTTTCACCGAATTCCCTGAGAACGTCACGACTGTAACTATCAACGGAACAACCTACGTAGCCCCGGGCGAAACGCCAGGAACAGGCCAGCAGGTATTCCCAGTAACAGGCGTAACGGTTCCTGTAACTGGTCTGGAAATACTGATTGACCCAGTGGATGGCAACCCGACTGTTTCCGTGCCATTTACAGTAACCGACAATGGCGGTCTGGAAAGCAACGAAAGTACTGTCACCAAGCCGTTCACAACCCCTGTAGTTCACCTGTCAGGTAATGTGTTCCATGATGCGAATGCACTGACGGATAACACTGTCAATACCCCGGGTTCTGTGACAACTATTCCGACTGGTTTGTACGTGACTCTCGTAGACAATGCTGGTAACCCTGTCGCAACCGTTCCGGTAAATGCAGATGGTTCTTATGACTTCGATGAGGTAGAACCGGGCACGTACAGCGTGGTATTGCACCAAACAGCAGCTGGTTCGACGACGCCAAGCCTGCCAACCGGCTGGATCAACACTGGCGAGCACCTGGGCACGGATGCAGGAAGCGACGGAACCGTGAATGGTATTTTACCGGCCATCGTGGTAACGACCACCGATGTGACCAATGCCAACTTCGGCGTGCAACAGCCGCCGGTTGCGGATTCGAAGGACTACATCATAGACCAGCCGCAGATTAACCAGATCATCCCCCTCGATGGTACCCATGTAAGCACTGGTCCGGGAACCACTTCCCCAGGCCAACTCACCGGTACAGACCCTGAGGATGGTACGCTGAACGGCTCGGGCAAAGACCGAACCGTGGTGATCACCACCCTGCCGAACAACGGGGAACTGTATTACAACGGCATCCTGGTCACGGAAGGACAAGTGATCCCGAACTACAACCCTGCATTGACGACCATCAAGCTGACCGGAACAGGCTACACCAGTACCACTTTCGAATATGCTTATGTAGACGAGGCCGGTGAGCAATCGCCACCTGCGCCTTACACGATCCGTTGGGAGAAACCGCTTCCAGTGACGCTGGTGTCCTTCACTGCCACCGCACGTGAAAATGCCGCTGAACTAAACTGGGTGACTTCGGAAGAGACCAACTCGGAACGTTTCGAGGTCCAGCGCAGCATTGACGGCAAGGCATGGACAGCAATCGGAAGCGTGAAGGCAGAAGGTGAAAGCAAGGTGCGGAAAAGCTATTCATTCGCAGATCTGAAAACGGTTCAGGGAAACAATCTGTACCGCCTGAAAATGATCGATGCCGACAGTAGCTTCGCATTCAGCAGCATCAGAAGCGTTCGTTTCGAAAGCAAGCTGGAAAGCAGCATTTATCCTAACCCTGTGAGCAATGAGCTGACGCTCAAAGTGACCAGCTGGAAACAGGTGAAAGCCATCCGGATCGACAACCTGGCAGGTTTGCAGGTTTACAGCTCCGGACCGGTTGAATCGGGTAAAGTAGATGTAAGCAAGCTGAATTCAGGAATCTACATCCTGCGCATCACACACACTGACGGATCTGTTCACACACACAAATTCGTCCATATTAAATAATGCATAACGCTGGATAAGCGACAATGGGGCCGCAGCCGAAGCTCTTTTCGCTGCGGGCCTCGTTGTTAAAATTCATTCTAACAACTATGAAAATCCACTTTTCCAAAGTAATGAAAGATAAAGCAGCCGATGTCAGGCAGCTTGGCCGGCGACTGGGCTGCGTGGCATCTGCACTCCTGCTATCAACAGCCGTATTCGATTCGGTAAAGGCTGACGGTATCGGCTTTGATCCTGCCATCAAGCCAGGACAAATATTCGTCGGTGGTCTTAGAGGTATCCCGGCAAAGCAATATACTTACGTTTATTTGAAAGAAGGGGAATCACTTTCTTATCAGATCGAAAGTGCGGTTGGTAACAGTTCGACGAACTTCATTGCTTACTCGTTTTACTCTCCCCAGGGCAAGGTCGGTACAACCGAGACGATATCCGGTACAGACGGAGCGGCCCACACGGGTAGTATAACAGCAACTGCACAAACGGCAGGTATCTGGACCATAGAACTGATCCTGACCGGCACGCTTAACACGTGGCGGTATGATTTTAACGCGGTGTCCGACGCTTCGGATCCTGCTGGTAGCAGAATCGGAGGCCGTGTCTATATGGAGATACTGAATCTTACTCAAGGTACAACGGCCAGTCCCGTTGACATTCCCCTTTACCTTCACACGCCCTCGGGTCACAAGTATGACGTGGTTTTTAAAGGCTATAATGGTATTTCATCAAGAATCGCATCGGACCAATTCGGAATAACATCCAAAGACGATTGCGGTGTTTCGGTTTACCGAAGCGCGGAGGCGGCAGATCTGGGTATCCGAGATGTCAACCTACCCACCTGCGGCGTTCAAAATAAGCTGTTCTTCTCTGCTTCCGATCCGGCGCTACCAGCTTCTGCCCCCAGATGGGATACTGTCCTGGATCAAATGACAAGTGAATGGCTGAACCCCGCCTTATCAGGACCTGTGGTGACGGAACTTGCCTATGCTTCGGCCGGTAGCGGTACAAATAGTCTGGCCGGAGACTTTACATTGAAAATTTCTGACCACATAGGTACTGCCACACTGCAACTGGATCTGGACAATGACGGGGTTTACGGCGGAAGCAACGACCGGAGTATTCCATTTTTAGTTGCCAATGCCAATACGATTACTGTTGCGTTCGACGGGCTCGGCGCCAGTGGCTCACCTCTTCCCGCAGGGAGCACGATCAAAGCCAAGGTACTGGTAGATAAAACCGGGGAAGTACATTTCACGATGCTCGATGTTGAATTGCTGGCAGGGGTTAAAATCACCAGAACGACGGGCGATCCGGCGAATGCCACCCTGCTATATTGGAATGACACCCTCTTGACAGATGCAGGAAGAACGTCTGTAACACCTCAAAAAAATGGTACTAATGGTGTCGACAGCAACAGCGCCACAGGTGTTCATGGATGGAGCGGAAACGGGTCCAACGAATGGGGTAATGACCGAATGATCGATAACTGGACTTATGCGAGCGCCGCGGCTACCCAGGAAATCACTGTCGAAAATTGCGCTGCAAACGCAGGAACTATCAGCAGATAAGCATCAGAATATAAACTTCAATCAAACGAAACATCAATGTACAAAAAACGACAATTGGTGAGCGTAAGGTTATGGCTTTCGATGCTCTGCCCCTTTTTGCTCGCCGCATCGCTACCCGCTACCTCAAATGCGCAATGCAACTACAATGAGGGCGCAAGCCCCACTTTCAACATCGCGGGTAGCAATACTTCGGCTGGCTACTCGACCGTCGTAGTTGCAACTGACGATGCGGGAAATATCCGGTACCTTTCCGGCACCACCAGCAAGCAGCTGGCAAATCTGACAGCTGGCAAATACGATGTGTATTCGTTCAACTACCAGGGGCCGGCACCGGCATCGCTGGCCGTGGGCGGCAATGTTTCCGCATTGCTTGCCGGGGCATCCTGCGCGGCGCTTTCTTCGCCGATCCGCATTGGCGTATGCAAATGTACCGATGAGCTGGCCGCCGACGGTAGTTTGACCCTGGCGCTCACTGCTTCGGGACAGAACACCCGGGCTGACTATAACCAACAATACCTGCTGCTCGGCCCGGACGGCAAGATCAGCACCATCAGCAGCACACCCAGCTTCCAGGTGACGGAGGTCAATAGCTATTCCGTTTACGGGATCAATTACAAAACCACCGGAGGCCTGTCAGGCCTGGCGGTCGGAAATGATCTGGCGGCACTGACTGGCGAATGCTATGACCTGACTACGCCGCTGGACTTGAACGTCTGCCCGGCAGGCGCGCTTCCGGTCACACTGATTTCCTTCCAGGCTAATGCCGCTGAAAATGTGGTACAGCTTACCTGGTCTACTTCGGAAGAAACCAACAGCGACCGTTTTGAGATCCAGCACAGCCTCGACGGGAAACGGTGGAATGCGATCGGGAACGTGAAATCCGAAGGTGATAGCAAGGTGCTACAAACGTATGCATTTACCGACCTCCAGCCGGTGAGCGGCAACAACCTTTACCGCCTCAAAATGATCGATCGCGACAGCACTTTCGCATTCAGCAGCATTAAAAATGTTCGTTTCGAGAACCTGGTGACCAGCAGTATTTACCCCAACCCTGCCGAAGATGTGCTAAACCTGAAAGTAGTTGACTGGAAACGGGTCAAAAACGTCAGGATCAATAAGCTGTCGGGCGCCCGGGTTTACGTCTCCGACGCCGTACAGTCCGGTACCATCGATATCAGCAAGCTCGATGCGGGTATTTACATTCTTCGCCTCATTCACACAGACGGATCGGTTCACACACACAAATTCGTCCGCGGTAAATAGCCATAACTCTGGTAAAGAACATAGCATCGCGCCGGAAAGACCTTCTGGCGTGACTGCATGTCTTGAAAGAATCAATCTCAAAAATATCCTTAGTCGGCATTTAACTGGCAGCAGTGAATATCACCGTTTAGACCCACTACTTAAAATGAACATTTTATTAATTCATGAGCATACCCTGATGCATGAAGGTATGCAACATACTTTGAATGAAATTTCTACTGACTATGTGCTTTTTCAAGCCCAGACTATTCAACTGGCATTACTGATTTTGGACAAAGTTCAAATTGAAATTGTCATTAGTGAGATTAATATCAGTGGCACGTCGGCGATAAACATGATCGCAACTCTTAAGGCATGCAGGGAAGACCTTAGTATCCTATTCTATTCCAAGTTTTCGGAGAGACTTTACGCTTTGCCGTTGTTGAGAGCCGGTGCTGACGGTTTTTTATCCAGTCAATCGGAGGTGTCTGAGCTGATCAAAGCAATTACGAGTATTTCAACAGGACGAAAGTATCTGAATGTTGAATTTCTCTACGCGCTCATTCAACAGGTTGACATCCCTCGCAGTAACACCAGGGATAAGGGCAAGTACCTGGAATCAATAGAGAATTTGTCAAATAGAGAGCGCTCTGTCATGGTAGCACTGATGCAGGGTAAAACAACCAAGGAAGTTTCTCATGAACTCAAATTAAAAAACAATACGATCAGCACTTACAAGAGGCGAATATATCGGAAAATGAATGTCAACGATCAGCATGAATTGAAAAGCAAGTTTGCAATCTTTAACCATGATCACCTGCGGCAAAAATTCATTTAGCTGGCAATACATTGTTATCGTAAGGCAGCCGGAGAGTCGTTTAGTTGTGGAATTTCTATAACTAACGGCTTTTTCAATAAAGAATCTCTTTTCAAAGGCGCGTAATGACAATTGAATTTTTTCGAGATATTGCATACCGGTAAGTGTTTAATTGTTCAATGTGAATCCTTCACCTGCAGCAAATTATAATTTTGTGGCTTTCAGACCCGAACCGGTGTTTTTATCAAAATGGCTCAGGGATACTTTTTTGTTTCAATTGTCACTATGGCCTGGCCTTGCGCGCCAAGGTAATAGTTCAGCAAATCAGGATAAAGCTGGATACCATTGTCCGAATTGGTAAAGATCACCAACCCCCTTTTTGATTTGGGAAGTATAATAGCAATGGTATGTACGCCCGGGTCATGACCACCGTGTGACATGGCATATTCGGAGTTTCCGACCGGATCATATAGGACCCACCCGAGGCCCATGTAAGTACCGGGTTTTCTTTCGACCTGGTGGCTGACCATTTCTTCGAACAAGTCTTTCTTCAACCCTGCGCCATCAAGAATCCATAGGACAAACTTACAGTAATCGTTTATGGTGGTTTTTAACAGGTCGGCCGCATTAGGCATTGTATTTCTTATAATTTCCAACTGCTTTCCTGCCGCATCAAAAGGATAGGCAAAACGATGGTCATCGGCGACATTCCAGGTAAAGCGCGTGTCGGTTAATCCAAGTGGCGTAAAGATGATTGAGTCGGCTAGTTTGTCCAGAGGACGATGAAACTTATTTTCCAACGCATGCCGTAAATATTCAAACCCTTCTCCCGAATATTGATACCTGGTGCCCGGATCGGACTGGAAAGCCAGCTTTCCTCCTGGTAATTCGGTGCGCCAGTTTGGAAACCCAGTTCGGTGTGTAAGAATGTTCCGCGTCGTGAGTTGCCGACTTCTGGGGTCGTCCCTTATATCGGGATCTGTGAAATACTGTGCTACCGGCTCGTCCAGTTTCCACTTCCCGGCATTGACCAGATTTAGCGTCACCATGGTGGTTATCGTTTTGGTAATGGAAGCCACATTGAATACTGCTTTTTCCTGTGAGGGAATACCGGGTTGAAGTTCACCAAACATCTTAATAGTTTTGATTTTGTCGTTTTGAATGTAACCAACAGCCAGGGACGGAACATTCTTTTTCTTCAGCCAGCGTGTGACCGCAAGGGAGTCGTCCATATTTGGCATCGTGTTAACAGGTCCTTGTGACTTTGCCGGGGAAGCAATCAGACAAAATAGCAAGGTTAACAGGTTTAAGTGCATCCTCAGAATCTCTTTGTATTTGGACAGACGGAATTGTTTAAAAGATTGCATCAGCGTGTTGTTTAGTATTTGACGGGTTTGTTACGGAAAGGGATCTAAATGTTATGTTGCATTGCAAAGGCAGGCTTCTGCTGATATGCCTATAAGACTGCCTATCTGGGAAAAGGGTTACATTTAATTTCGGTGAATAAATACTGACGAGAATATGTCCGCTGCGATACTTCCCCCGATGTTACGGAGTACGAGAGGACTGGCAGCTTTATTGGTGGCGCCTTAGGGATGAAATACTTTGTAGCTTACATTTGCACTGGCAGGTATGGCGGTCGCGTTTCCAGTCGGTATTGGCATCGCGCTGGTGTGGGGTGTAGTGCTGAATTATTTGGATGATCCGGTCGGTGACGCGTTGCTACTATTCTCCGGAGTCGCGCTTGTAGTTGGCAGAATCTTGCTCAGTGATTTTACGTATAGGTATGACAGTTCGCGAAAGAAGAAGCGTTTCCACGTGGACTTTTTCTATCTGTGCCCGCGGGCATTCTGATGGGCCTCTTTCGTAAATATGTGGCGGCTCCCATGTTTGCTGATTTCTCTACACCCAAAGCTGGAAAACTTAGTCCCTCGATCCTGAACGGGACGCTTGTTTGTATCCGGATGTTACGCGCCTAATCTTGCTTTAATCGCTGCGCCATTTGCGCAAGCAATGTTCTTGCTCATCGCAGGTGGAATCCCGATGGTAACCACTATTCTAACTTAAAAGGCTGTCATCACCTGAAATAGTTGCTAAAATAGTTTAAGCATCGGCTAATTCCGTTCATTTTGTCCTGATTTGGCGGACTACCTTTGTATTGGCTTAAAACAATATAATCAAATAATAGTCCTATTGTTTTTGCAAACCAAAAGTTTATGATGATGCTAAGGCGAATCTCTGGCAGAATCACGAAGATCTTTCTTATCCCTATATATTATGAAAAAGAATGTTCTACTTATCAAAAAAAAATGCTGCGAAATAGCCCTGGTCGGCTGTTGTTCGTTTATGCCGGGGTTCGGCGTAGCTTCTGCGACGGGCCACCCACACAAGTTTTTTTTGGATGAAATCAATCAGCAGGAGATTATCGGGCGGGTGACCGATGACAGAGGCGAAGGCGTTCCCGGAGTGAATATCACAGAGAAGGGGACCACCAATGGAACAATAACCGACATAGACGGAAAATATAAGCTTTCCGTCGCCGATCCCCAAAGCACACTCGTCTTCAGTTTTCTGGGCTACGTTTCTCAGGAAAAGCAGGTTGGGTCTCTTAGTCAGATCGACATTGTCCTCTTACAAGACGTCAAGGCCTTATCGGAAATAGTGGTGGTAGGATACGGAACGCAACGCAAGAGCGACATAACCGGTGCCATTTCGCAGATATCTCCCGAGAAAGTAAAAGCCGTACCGGTAGTATCTGCCGAACAGGTAATACAGGGCCAGGCCGCGGGTGTCGATGTTGTTGCGGCTGGCAATGCGCCCGGATCAGGGATGACGGTCCGGGTCAGGGGGCAACGGTCCATCCAGGCAGGAAATGACCCACTTTATGTGGTCGACGGGATTCCGTTCGACGGGGGATTAAACCAGATCAGTCCCAATGATATCCAGTCGGTCGAAGTACTCAAAGACGCCTCCTCAACTGCCATCTACGGATCACGTGGAGCAAACGGAGTAGTACTGATCACAACCAAGAGAGGCAGTGCAGGGAAGACTACCATAAGCATCGATTCTTACTTCGGCTTCCAATCCATTCTCAATAAGGTGGAGGTGCTGGGGGCTGAGGACTTTGTGAATTTCCGAAAAACGGCCCAGCGTCGACAGGATCTCAACACTATCTTAGCACCGGAGGAAATAGCAAACTACCAGGCAGGGAAATCGGTGGATTGGCAGGATCTATTACTATCAAAAAGTGCTCCTCAGCAAAATCACCAGCTGAGCCTGGCGGGGGGCAGCGATAAAACCAAATTTCTGATCTCGATGAATTACCTTCAGCAGAAAGGCATTATTGCGCCATCTGATTTTAACAGAGGTTCATTGCGGGTCAATTTGGATCATGAGGTGGGTAAGCGGCTAAAAGTTGGTGTCTCGTCTCTTCTGACACGCAGTTTAACCAACACCGTTGATGTAGGGAGTGCGTTGGTGGCAGCATCTCAGATCAGTCCGTTAGGCGATGTTTACGATCAGCACGGTGATCTGCTACTATTCCCTACCCAAAGCGAGCAGTTGGTTGTTAATCCATTAACCGATATAGTCAATAATATAAACAAAACATGGACCAACCGGATTTTCGGGAGTTTATTTGCCGAAATGACTTTTGGTAAGGGATTTAGTTATAGACTGAATTTCGGCCCCGATCTCACTTTTAATAACAACGGACGTTATATCGGCTCTGAAACCAATGCAAAAAAGGGGGCACTCGATGAGGGACAGAGCAACCGGTCAGAGTCATTTTCATATACACTGGAAAATATTATCCGGTATAATAACACCTTCAGGAACATTCACAAGCTGGACGTGACTTTCGTACACAGTATCCAAAGCCGAAAATATAATTATACCAATGTTAGCGCCCAGGGTTTTCCAACGGATCAGGTTGAATGGCAAAAGCTTTCAAGTGGGACGATCAAGGACTATGATACGGGATCAGAAGACTGGAAGCTTCTTTCATATATGATCCGGGTAAATTATAGCTTAAAAGATCGTTATCTGTTGACATTGGCCACGCGTATCGACGGTTCGTCACGTTTTGGCAGGCAACACAAATTCGGACTTTTCCCTTCGGCAGCTTTCGCCTGGAGAATAATCGAAGAAAGTTGGGCTCCCAAAACATCTTGGTTGAGTGACCTGAAAGCGCGGATAAGTTATGGCGAGGTAGGCAATACGGCGATTACACCTTACCAGACCATTGGTTCTCTGACGCGGTCTTCTTACCTCTTTGGTTCAAACCCGGCACTTGGCTTTGGCCCCGGCACGTTGCCTAGCCCCGATTTACGGTGGGAAACTTCGCGGCAACTGAATACCGGTATTGATTTTGGGCTATTCAATAACCGATTGACGGGATCGCTCGAATACTATCGTACGAAAACAGATGATCTTTTGCTAAGCCAATCCTTGCCCCCAACTACCGGCTATAGCAACATCATGACAAACATCGGATCTACTCGTAACACAGGTTTTGAAGTTACAATGCAGACTGTCAATATCGATAGCCCGTCCGGTTTTAAATGGACGACTGATGTCAACTTCTCAGCCAATAGGAACAAGATTCACAAACTGCTTGGCGACGGTAAGAACGATGTGGGGAATGCTTGGTTTATTGGGCAACCTATTCAGGTGTTTTACGACAACCGCTATACCGGAATCTGGCAGGAGTCGGAGGCGGACGAGGCTAAACGCTACGGCCGGACGGTTGGACAAGTGAAGGCCGAGGACGTGGACGGCAACGGGATCATTAACGCCAACGACCGTGTTATCCTGGGATCCCCATTTCCGAAATGGACAGGAGGCCTGACGAACACATTCAGCTACAAAGGGTGGTCATTCTCGTTTTTTATTTACACACGGCAAAAGTTCATGATCAATAGCCCTATTTATGCTTCCAATCTCGATAACCTAAATTCCCGTTACAATATTCCAGATTTTATAGATTACTGGACGCCGGACAATCCGAATGCGCGGTATCCAAGCCCGCTACCTATCGGCACCAGTAACCCCAACCTGAATACCCTGGGATATGTCGATGGATCTTACGTCCGCTTGCGCACCGTAACGTTATCCCATGATTTTGCTCCAAAGACCGCCCATAAAGTTGGCTTGCAGTCATTGCGAGTGTATGTCACACTTAACAATCCGCTCAATTTCACAAAGTTCAAAGGGTGGGACACAGAGGCAGGATCTTCGATAAACTCGTACCCGTCCACGAAGCTATTTTTAGCTGGTTTGAATCTAACCCTTTAAATTTCACCGTCATGAGAATACTTAAAAATACCACTCTGCTGACGCTCGTCAGTATGTTGTCAATTTCCTGCACGGAAAGCTATTTGAAGGAAGACCCGGTGTCGGTACTTAACCCCGCCAGTTTTTATACCAGTGAAGCTGGACTGACACAAGGCGTCAATGCCATCTATGCCAGTCTGCGTTCTATGTATGGTGAAGATGAAGGTGTCTTCTTTTTAGCACTGCTTGGCACCGATGAATTCCTGACGGGCAAGAACGTAGCAGGTGCATCTGTCGCCAAATACGACGCTAATTTCAACGCTACCCTAACGGCAACGGCTTCTGTATGGCGGAATTTATATAAAACGATCAACATCGCAAACACCGTTCTGGCTAACGAAAAAAATGCGACGATGGATTCGGTAGTAAAAAATCAGTTGATGGCGGAGGCCCGATTTCTGCGCGCGCATAGCTATTTTTACCTGGTTCAGTATTATGGAGACATCAGTTTGCTGACGGAACCGACAAATGGTCTTCAAACTGTATTTAAGCGGGATTCCAAGGAAGAAGTCTATCAATTGATATTGAAAGACTTACAATTTGCAGAGGCTAATCTTCCCGCATCTTCGACTCAATGGGGGCGATTGACAAAGACAGCGGCTCAGCATCAATTGGCCAAAGTGTATCTGGTACTAAAGGACTGGAAGGCCGCAGCTGAGAATGCATTGAAAGTAATCAACTCCGGTAAGCATAAATTGCAGACTGATTATGCGAAGCTATTTGACGTCGCTAACCAGACTAATTCCGAAATTATCTGGTCTATCCAATATGAAAACGACTTGCTGAATTCCGGAGCTACGGGGAATCTGGCGCATGCATGGTTTACCAACTCGTACAGTGATGTTCAGGGTATGCAGCGAACGCTCGAATGGGATCGTCCGTTTACCCGTTTTGCGCCCAGTAATCAATTAATGGGATTGTTTGACGAAACGAGGGATCAAAGGTGGAAAATATGGCGTCGGATAGAGGATTACTGGTATAACAACCCGACCTCCTTACCCACTGGAAAAAAACTGGGCGATCCGATCGACCCCAGCTGGAAAGGTAAACCGGAATTTCACTGGGCACTTAAAAAGTTTCAGGATCCGTCACGTATTTCTGTGAATGAAACCCGTGGTAACAAGGACTTTATAGTATTTCGGTTAGGAGAAACGTACTTATTAGCTGCTGAGGCATATCTAATGGATGGTAATCCAGCAGAAGCTGCGAAGTACTTCAATGAAATAAGGAAACGGGCAGCCCTGCCGGGTATTGATTTCACGATTTCACCAGCAGATTTGACACTTGATGCGATCCTTGATGAGCGTTCCCGCGAACTGGCAGGAGAAGTAAACCGACGTCAGGATTTAATTCGGACAGGGAAGCTGCTGGAGCGGGGCAGAAAATATGGTGACCCGGATGCGGCTGCTAATATGAAAGAATACCATATTTTACTACCTATACCTCAAAATCAGATCGATCTAACGACATCGGATTTTTCCCAAAATCCCGGCTACTAACCAAGAATGTTTCAGCAAAATGAAAGAGATTATTACGTTATTCCTGATTTGCCTTCTTAACATGTCAGCAAGGGGCCAGCAAGCTACCCGAATTATTTTCGATACCGATATGGACTCGGATGTTGATGATATCGGAGCACTAGCCATGCTGCATCATCTCGCAGATGCGGGCGAGGCCGAGGTGCTGGGTGTGATGGTATCGAGCCTGAACCCATGGTCCGCGCCGGCTGTCGATGTGATCAATACGTATTTTGGCAGGCCTGCCATGCCGATCGGAAATGTCAAACGATTTGGTGTATACCACCCGTCAAAATACGCCAGGAAAATCTCCGAAGAGTTTCCACAAGACGTAGGTTTGGGTGAGAACCTACCAGAAGCTACGCTTCTATACCGCAAGATACTCGCGAAGCAATCGGATCAGAGCGTGGTGGTTGTGACGGTAGGCGATCTGACAAATCTTTCCAAGCTACTGAGAACGGGTTCGGATACGATCAGCCCCCTGACAGGTCCTGAATTAGTCGCTAAAAAAGTCAAACATCTGGTCTGCATGGGTGGGAGATACCCGTACGACCAGGATCCGACTCCAAATGGCAATTTCAAACCCGACCCGCAATCGACCAAACATGTAGTAGAAGCATGGCCAACTAAAATTATTTTCACAGGTGGCGGCGCGTTTGCCGACCTGGCCCCAACAGGTAAAATCCTTTTTGAAGAGCCCTACAAAAAAACTCCGATGGGGCGGGCTTATCAATTGTTTCTGACGGGTTGGAACCGTAATTGGCACCATAGCGCCGACATCATCTCCGTTTACGTGGCGGTGCGGGGAGTAACACCTTTTTTCAAATTGCAGGAGAAAGGTTCCAACTACATCTTTGAGAATGGTACAAATGTCTGGCGGCTGGAACCGGACGACAAGCGGCATTTCCTGGTCAACGAATTTGGAGCGGGCATCGACCCGAACGAGGTTGCCAAAACCTTCGATCAACTCTTGATTAAAGCAACATCTAAAGGACAGTAGCATCAGAAATTCTTGAAAACATGGCAATGGTGAAATGGTATTGGCTATTCGGCATATTGAGTTTATGGGTAATGGGACACTCTTTTCCCGCTTCGCCCGCTAAAAAGCCGCTGTCGGTGATTCTGGATACGGACATGGATTCAGACGTCGACGACGTAGGTGCGCTTGCGATGTTGCATACATACGAGCGGTCGAAAAAGGTCAGGCTCTTGGGAGTCATTGTTACCAGCGACGAGGAGAACAGTGCGGCCTGTACCAGCGCGATCAACACATGGTTTGGGCGTGCGAATCTGCCCATCGGTGTCAGTCAGCGGGATTCGTTGAAATCATTTTCCAGGTATACTGCCAAAATTAAGGAAAACTACCCGCACGGAGTTACCAACCGAACAGCGGAAGAGGCCACCAAGGTGTACCGCCGTTTATTGGCCAGTCAACCCGATCAAAGCGTCGTTATCATAACCATTGGGCACCTTACTAGTCTGAGTCGGCTTCTTGGATCGCCAGCCGACACCATCAGTGCACTGACCGGGGAAGAATTGATTGCAAAAAAAGTCATCAGATGGTCGTGCATGGGTGGTCAGTTCCCGGCAGGGAAGGAAGCCAATTTTTACCGCCCAGACCCAGGTTCAACCCTTTATTGTTTGACTCATTGGAAGTTACCTGTGACTTTCGCCGGGTGGGAGGTAGGTGATTTGCTGGTTACAGGTGGAGCAAGGTTTAAGCAACGATGTCAATCCGCTAGTCCGGTTTACCAGGCTTATGCGCATTTTAACGGTTTCAAGGGCCGGGCCAGTTGGGACCAGGTTGCTGTGCTGGAAGCCGTAGAAGGCCCCGGACCGTATTTTAAAGTAGAACAAACTGGTTTTTGCAAGGTTTCGGCGGATGGCAGCAACGAGTGGAGACGGTCAGCTACAGCGCTCAGGCACGGTTACCTTAAAATAATGGCTCCGAACGTGCAGATCAGCGACAGAATCGAGGCGTTAATGCTGGGGGAGGAACAATAAAATCGTTAGCTTTTTGGTATGAAACCATTGCTGAAAGTAATCAGTAAACAGCAGAATGAACCGTTTGGGATCATGAACGTGCAAGACCCGTACTTTTTCCCGTCCTGGCATTTTCATCCGGAGCTCGAAATCATGTTCGTGCAGGAAGGAACCGGGATCCGGTTTGTCGGCGATAGCATGGAACGGTTCCAGCCCGGAGACCTGGTGCTGTATGGCAGCAATATACCCCACCTCTATCGCAGCGATCAGGAGTATTACCATAAAGGTTCTGGTCTTGTCTCCAAAGCAATGGTCATTTATTTTCGCGAGTCGTTTTTAGGTGATGACTTTCTGGGTTTACCCTCAACGGCCCCTATCCGTCGGTTGTTTTCCTTATCAAAACGTGGCATTAAGTTTAAAGGAGATGGAAGGGAGGTTCTGAAACGGCTCTTGCAGAATATTGATGAGAAAAAAGACGGTATCGAAAAGATCATTGACCTGCTTTCGGTCTTAAAAGTAATGGCCGAGACGAAAGAATATGAATTGCTTTCCAGCCAGGCGTTTGCGAAAACCATCAATGAAGATGAGTGTGAGCGCATCAACAAAGTGTACCAGTTTATTATTGACAATTACACCGAAAATCCTTCGCTTGACGACGTCTCCGGTATTGCCAACATGAGTTCTACCGCTTTCTGCCGGTACTTTAAATCCCATACCAACAAAACATACACGCAGTTTCTGAATGAGATTAAAATCGGAAGTGCTTGTAAGTTGCTTATAGATAATAGGTTAAGTATTTCTCAGGTTTGTTTCGAAACCGGGTTTAATAACTTCACCCATTTCAACAGTCAGTTCAAGAAAATCACCGGATTTACACCGACTCAGTACCAGTATTTACATTTTCATAACAATGAATGACTCGTTATCGCGATTCGGCCTCCATGGAAAACGCGCCCTGATCACTGGTGCCACGCAAGGAATCGGGTTTGCTATTGCCAAAGGACTGGGTGAAGCGGGAGCGTCGCTGATCATCAATGCCCGTAATCCGGAAAAACTGGCGACTTGTATACAGGAATTTCAGAATACCGGTATCAATGCACAAGGGGCGCTGTTTGATATTACAAAAGTGGATGAAGTAAAAGAGGCCATCCGGCAAATCGAGATGAGCGGTCCCATTGATATACTGGTCAACAATGCGGGTATTATCCGGCGAGCGCCGGCGGAAGAACTGAGAGAAGATGATTGGGAGGCGATGATCCTCACCAACCTGACTGCCCCGTTCATGGTTTCGAAATACGTTGGAAAGGCGATGATCGGACGGAAACGGGGTAAAATCATCAACGTCTGCTCGCTGATGAGCGAATTGGGCCGGGACTCCGTGTCAGGATATGCTGCGGCCAAAGGCGGTTTGAAAATGCTGACACGGAGTCTGGCGACAGAGTGGGGGACATATAACATTCAGGTAAATGGCATCGGGCCGGGCTACATCGCCACACCTATCAACACCAGTTACCGGGAACCCGGTAATCCACTCAACGAGTACATCATAAGCCGCACGCCGGCCGGCCGATGGGGGACACCCGAGGACCTGGTCGGAGCAGCGATCTTTCTGGCTTCCGGGGCATCGGATTTTGTCAACGGCCAGATCCTGTACGTAGACGGAGGTTTATTGAATACGTTTGGAAAGCCCTATTAGTCAAATACTTAAAGTGAGATTTATTTCATTATCACTCGGAACTGCTTTTGAAAACGATTCCAAATTTTCGCTGGTGCGTCGTTGGTCTGATTGCCCTGGCGACCGCTGTCAATTACCTTGACAGACAGAACCTTCCGGTGGCGTTGAGCGAAATTCGCAAAACAATCGCCATTAGCGACAGCCAGTACGGGTTTATTAATAGCCTGTTTCTGCTCGCGTATGGCACTATGTATGCTATTGGCGGACGGATTCTTGATGTATTAGGCTCCCGAAAAGGCTATGCGCTCATGATCATTTGGTGGTCGGTAGCCAATGTGCTGCATGGCTTTGTATCCGGTGTGTTGGGGTTGGGCGTGGCCCGGTTTCTGCTGGGTATCGGTGAAGGAGGTGGTTTTCCTGGCTCGGCCAAAGTGGTTTCGGAATGGTTTCCAGCGAAAGAACGCGCTCTGGCCTTCGGGATTTTCAATACCGGTTCGAGCTTGGGCGCAGTGGTGGCCCCACCCCTGATCGCATCCGTCATTATCGCCCTGAACTGGCGGTGGGCTTTTATCGTTTCCGGTGCGCTGGGCCTGATCTGGGTGCTGGTCTGGCTGCGCGTATATTCTAAACCAGACGATAACCGGTTTGTCACGGAGGAAGAACGGGCTTACATTCGAGCTTCCACCGAACCGGTCGATCCGGGTGAAAGACATGTCCCCTGGCTGAGCATACTTCGATACAAGAAAGTGTGGGGTATAATGCTTGTTAAATTTTTGCCGGATGCCGGTTGGTACTTTTTTATTTTCTGGCTGCCCAAATATCTCAACGACGTCCGCGGACTTGATATCAAAGGTATTGGGGCTTATGCCTGGATACCCTACGCCTTCGCCGGAGCTGGAAGTTTCCTGGGAGGCTGGTTGAGCAGCTATTTGTTGAAAAGAGGCGTTTCGCTGGACAGTTCGCGAAAAATACCTTTGGGGATGGCCGCAGCATTGTTACCCGCATCGCTACTGATCACTGAGGCCTCGCTGCCGATGGCGATTGTCTTTTTTAGCATGGCGATGTTCGGACATCAATTATATTCAACCATCGTGCAAACCATCGTGGCCGATTTATTTCCTTCGGCGATCGTCGGCTCTGTATCCGGTTTAATGGGCTGTGCGGCTACGTACGGGGCAATGCTGTTCAGTCTGGTAATAGGTCTTGTCATCGAACGATTTGGATATAGCCCGGCCTTTCTGATTTCAGGCTTGTTACACCCGCTAAGTTTTGTATTGGTTTTTGTTGTCATCAAAAAAATCGAGACTGCGCCTCTGTTGCCGTCCACTTATTCATTGATCAAGAAATGAAACTATCCATCGCGATTGCAAATACCCATGCTCTGCCCAGTGCCTTTGTGGTTTATAGGGGCTTCGAAGCTTGTATACCTAAGGCGGCTCACCTTGGGTTTCATGGGGTAGAACTTGCGTTGAAACGGGCCGAGGAAGTTGATCCCCCACGGCTTCGCGAATTGCTGACCGACAACTGCCTGGAAGTTTCGTGTATTTCCACTGGGCAGGTATACGCCGACGGCGGTTTGATGCTGACACATGAAAACCCGGTCAAGCGGGAGGAGGTTAAACGGATTTTCCGTGAATTCATCGATCTGGCTGACGGTTTTGGCAAGACGGTCAATATTGGAAGGGTTCGTGGTGCGCTCGAAAACCGACCCTCATTGTATGTGGAAGACTTGTTTATCGAAGTAGCCCGTGAGCTGTGTGACTACGCCCTGGGCAAAGAGGTCACCCTGATTCTGGAACCTGTGAACCGTTACGAAACTGATTTTATCAATACGGTTGAAGAGGGTGTTGCATTGATGAAAAAGGTGGGCCGGCCCAATATGATGCTGATGCCGGATGTTTTTCACATGAATATCGAAGACCGGTCTATTGGGCCTGAACTCGCGAAATACATTGACTACGTTCATTACATCCACGTGGCCGATTCCAATCGCAAGGCACCAGGACAGGGCCATGTCGATTTTCCTAGACTGTTCAATGAACTGTTCGGGGCAGGTTACAACGGCTGGATTTCGGCTGAGATCTTACCCAAACCTGACCCTGACGAAGCTGCCCGCCAAACCGTCGAATACCTTCTACCGCTGTTGAATGTTTACAATGAAAAACAGGCTGCCATGAAACAAGTTTAAGGTTTATAGATTTAGGCAAACGGAAAAACACGTTTAAAACTGAAAGAATATTAGCTAATGGAACAAGAAACAATTCTGATTGGTAACGACCACGGGGGGTATGCGCTGAAAATGACTCTGGTGAAGTATCTAAGGGATAAGGGCTATACGATGGAAGATGTCGGGTCGAATTCGGAGGAGATTGTCCGCTATCCGCACTATGCTGCCGCAGTGGCGGGAGCGATAGCCTGCGGGAAAGCCAGCCGAGGTATCCTGATCTGCTCGACTGGAATTGGCATGAGCATCATCGCTAACAAATATAAGGGCGTTCGGGCCGCATTGTGCTATAGTACCTATCAGGCTAAAATGACGTCAGCTCACAACAAATCCAACATACTTTGTCTGGGAGGTAAATGCATCGGCATTTTCGAGGCCATTGACATCGTTGACAATTGGCTGACGACCCCGTACGAGGGCGGCCGACACGACATTTCGCTGGGTCTGATCGAAGAAACCGAAGCGCTTAATTTTAGAGAGAAAGACGACCTTGACACCCTGGATTCGAGATAAATCATGCTTGTGCTCCAATTATCAATAGCTTTCAAAGCTACATTTACGTCGTAGCCCTGACTCGAGAAATACAGTGCTACGGCATCTTTCCCTTCCTTTGTAAATGGTATTGGATCTTTTGGTGCATCAGCAGCTGTGTTGATGGTTTCACCCGTGAGCTTTCCATCTGTGCGCATCAGGTTGGCGATCAATTAAGCAATGAACGCATCTTTCTTTGGATCAGGTCAGCCGCATATTTTGGGCTGAACCGGTACAGTTTGTCCATCGCCCAGGCGTCCCGGCCCACCACCACGCGAAATTTATCCTTCTTAATGGCACGGAGTATCTGACCGGCGGCTTCCCCGGGCTGTATGGGTTTGAATTTGGATTCGCCGCCCGTATCCGATTTGGGGACATGCAGGCCCGAATTCTGCATGATGTTGGTGGCAACAGCACCCGGAAAAACGACCGTTACCTCCACATGGGTGTCTTTGAGCTCGGCATACAACCCTTCGGTGAGCAGTTTGACAGCTGCCTTGGCTGCGCCGTAGAGCGTCTGGCCAGGTACCGGCACAAAGCCGCCCATACTCGACACATTGGCGATATGCGCTTCCGGCCGCGCCAGCAAAAGGGGTAAAAATGCTTTGATCAGGTAGAGTGTGCCGTAGAAATTAACGGCCATAACGCGGTCGATATCCGCCATCGTCAGTTCAAGAATGGGGCGGAAAGGCTGAATGATACCGGCATTGTTGATGATCCCGTCGACCGTGCCGAAATGGGCGAGCACTTCGGCCGGTAACGAGCTTACTCTTTCCCGATTGGTAATGTCTGCCTGGAAGCCTTTGAATTGACCAGGTCCCAAAGCTGCGAGTCGCCTGGTTTCATCAAGCGCATTGGAATTGATATCCACGCCCGCAACGTTGGTTCCGCCTTGCAGCAGTTGCAAGCTCAGCTCCCGGCCGATGCCGCTTCCGGCACCGGTAACAACAATCGTTTTATTCGCTAATTGCATAGAGTTTTTGGTTGAGGATTACCGAAGCTCACCCGGCACGCCGGTTGGCAGGCCTTTTGAAAGATCCACCTCGATTTTGTGGTTGTCGAGTTGTGTCCGGATGATGCCCGATCCATGACTTTTGCCGGTAAACTTCGCATTGTCGACTTTCAGAAATCCTTTGTGTTTGCCTGTGACTGTAATGTCTGCGTTCCAGTTTGCATCCCAAAACGTTTTCTGACTAATCGTTTCGGAGCCATTCAATACATATTCTCCATCATCTGAAAAATTGACGTATTCGATTTTAAGAACCGTAGCTTCGGAGGGCGATGCAGGCTTTTGCGTGCTTACATTGGCATGGCCGGAGACCAACCCGATCAATTTTCCTTCGGTAGGTTGGGAAGAATCGAGCGGCTTGATGTTTTCCAGGTCCGTTGCCCATTCCATCTTCGGGGTCACGATTTTAAGCGGGGTAGTCGGTTTTCTCGATGTAAATGTAATCATCCGCAGACGACCCATTGCCTCGCCTTTTTTTACCTTTCTCGGATCTCTCTGTTCCCAGAAAACCCCGCGTGTGCTGCTTGGGTGCCAGGTTAAGTTGCCAAAATGGTTGTATTCGGTCAGGTTGTCGGATGCCGTTGTCAGGTTTTGGCCGGTGTATCCGTCCTCGGGTAGGCGGGTCCGGTCGCCATATTGGTCGGTCATTGTCAGGCCGTAATACCTTCTGGCATCCCTGAACCCTTCCACTTCTTCATTCCGCCATTCGGCAACCCCCGGTGCCAGCGCATTGTTGACAATCAGCGGGCGGGGGATCAGGCTAAATGCGTCCATCCGGGTCGTATGCCGGTGCGACTGGAAAATTAACCACTTGCCATCCGGGGACGGGTATACACCCTCATCATAGCTGTAATGCCGGGTGAACCGGCTTACATCACCGGTCGTCAGATCGATTTTGGCGATATCGAAGTTACCCGCCTCGAATGCGCTGATGGTTGTCAGGTACTGACCCATCCCGGTAAAGCTCTTTACCTCTCCGCCTCCAAAGAAGAAGGGCCTGAAATCCGGCGCGCCCGGCAAGGCTGTCTTGTCTCCGGAAATTACTTTGGTTTTAGCGAGTTCATAGCGGTCCCCTTTTTCATCTGAAACGCGTGTTAGTTCGCTTACCAGCACCAGGGCGCTCGGCAATGGCCTGGCCGCCAGCAAAGTGTAGGCCACGTGAAGGCCGTCCTGCGACATGTTACTGGCAATACGGGCGATCGTTTTTCCTCCCGGCACAGTAGGGTAGGTCAGGGGCAATATCCGGGCTTGCTTGCAATCCAGGATAGACGGGCTGCATTCCAGAATCCCGGTTGGCGTGTAAACGCGCTTGCCATCCGGGAGCGGTACCGGCATTTCTCCGCCAATGTTTTCGGGCAGATCACAGGTCAGGCACTTGAATCCTGTGCCGTCGTCTTTCATAACCGCAAGATTCGATTTTTTTGCACCGACCAGCGTAACTTCCATAATCAGGTGTTGGGCATCGGGCAGGTAGTTGACCAACACTGCGTCCAGCACACTGGCAGGTAGAGGGATGGTCGAGACTTTGAATGGTTCTGGCCTGGGTGGGGGAGGAAGTTTTGGCGTAAGCGCGTAATTGGTTTGCTTATCGGGAGCCTTCTGCCCTTTGCTGACGGTCGGGAAATGCAGCAGGCACGCCACACTGCAAGCCCACATCAGATGACTTAACTTTTTCATTTTAAACATTTGGTTTGATTTATAACAGGATTGTGAAATGGATGGTACAATCAGCATTCGCCTTGTGATCGGGTTTTGAGGGAATTATCGCTCGTTTGTGATGGTATTAGCTTAAAAAGTGTAGGTTGCTGTCAGGAAATAAGACCTCGGAGGCAGGCTGAGTGAAAAAAATACGGCATTGGGATTGCCCTCCATCTGGGCCTTTGTGAAGCCCTGTGTGTTCAGCGAAGCCGGAAACCCGCCCGGCGCCGACCAACCCATAATGCCATTTTGATTGAATGCATTATTGACATTGGCCTGAATCTGTAACCTGCGCGAAACGTTATAGCCCAGGTTCAGATTGGTCTGGTCGAAGCCTGGCAGGTAAAATACGTTTGCAACGTTGCCTGCCCGCCTGCCCATATACGACCAGTCGATCGAACCGTAGATTTTGTCCGACGTATAGGTCGGGGAAATGCGCAGGATCTGACGAGGCGAATAGTCGGTTTCGTTACCCGAATAACTTTGAATCTGATCGTCCGCCTTGCCATTGCCATTCAGTACCCAGGTATTGAAATCGATAGCCGTTGATTTCTGGAATGTTGCCACGGCCCTGACACTGAGTTGTTTGGTCAGGTTGTAGGTCCCTTCAATTTCGACGCCCACGGTTTTAAACTTGTTGTAAAGAACGGCGGTCGTGTACGTGGAGGTCAGCTCGGCTGATTCCTGGCCGAGGGCTTGCTGTGGGACTTTGCCCAGCAGACTGTAAAAAGGGGTAACGAAGAGGGAAAACCGGTCTTTTTTGGCTTTGAAACCTACTTCATATTGCTGTGTACTTTGGGCGATCGGGTTGAGGTAATCGGCATTGACCGAAGACTGCACGTTGAGATAGATACCCAGATCGGGCGCTTTGCGGCCCCGCGAATACCGGGCGTATACGGCAAGCTGGTCGTTGAATTTGTAGTTCAGGCCCGCTGAATAGGAGATCGTTTTGACCGATTTATTATAGCCTAAGGTCGAGGTTACGGCTCCGCCCATGTTGTCATATAATGTCAGTGGGTTTTTGTCCGTTCCCCCGTCGGTGGAAGTCGTCGCCGAGGCGATCTGATTGCTGCCTCTAACCCATATACGTTCGAAGCGAATGCCCCAGTCGAAGTTCAATTTGTCGGACATTTCCCAGTTGTGACCAAAGAAACCTGCCAACTGATTTTGGGTGACGTCAAAGATATTAGTGGCAACACTTCGGCCCGAGCCGCCCGTTATGCCCTGCGGGTTGGTAACCTGGTACACCTTTCCCTGCATGTCGGTATACACGATGGCTGTCGGCTGCGGACGTGGGTTTACCATGAGCCCGAACATGCTGCCGACCCCGTTCGGATTGCGCCGACTGACACTGGCATGCGCATAGTACAGACCTCCCGTAAAGCTCATGTGGCTAAGCCGCTTGGTCAGTGTGAGCTGATCGATGGTTTCCTTTACGCGATTGTCAAACACGATCAGCGGATTGAACAACAAGGAGTTTTTCTGGATCTGCTCCCCGGGAAGGCTGCTGCTGTTGACCGTAAATTTAAGTCCGGCGGGTGCCCCGTTCACGAAGTTGATGCCTTGGGTAACATTGGCCAACTCGGTACCGGTGGCCAGATCCCGGAACGAATACGTACCGAGCTTTCCTGCCAGACTGTTCACTCCGTAGAATGTCACGTTATCAATCGCAAACGGGTATGGAATGGAGGTTGTGTTCCAATACGACGTTTTGTAGGAATAACGGACCTTGTTGTCGATCGTCCATCCTTTGCCGAAACTATGGTCAAAATTGAGCCCGATGGCCAGGTCCTTGGAATGAATCTTGTCCCGCGAATCGAAAGTACCCCGCTCGCCGGTCTGGTTGATGGTGTAGTCGGCGGAAACAGCAGGGATCAGTACCGAGCTTGTTTGCTTGACGCCGGGCGCGAGATGAGGGTTTTTGAAATCAACGGTCGGCAACTGTTCAAACCACGAATTGTGGTCGTTCAGGTACTTGGCGTACAATTTCAGTGAGCCCTTTTTGAAGTGTTTCGCCACATTGGCTTTGATTTGGCCGCCGTTGTTCATGGGATACCCCGGATAGCGGGCGCCGTTGTTCTGCCGCCAGAAGCCGCCCAAGTTAAAGGTGAGCGTCTTGTCGCTGCCTAGCGGGCCACCAGCATTGACATCGGCCCGGTAATAGGGATTTCGGCCGTCGCCTTCCAGCCCGAATTTGACCCGCGCCTGCGCCTCAAACGTCTGGCCTCCAGTTTTGGACACATAATTGAAGATGCCGCCTGGCGCATTGTTGCCGAGAATCGACGCTGTGCCGCCCCGGACGGCTTCTAATTTGCCTAATGTAAGGTCTGGCCGCAGGAAGAAATCCGGGCCATAGTTTCCATAGGTGGCATTCGTTACAGGCAGGCCGTCCTCTTGCATCGAGACGTAGTAATACCCGTTGGACACATCGTTTCCGCCCACATTCACGCCTCTGGAACTGACCGTGTTGCGGATTTCCCCCAGCGATGAGTTGACGTACACGCCTGGCACATTCCGCAACAGATCGGCCGCGCTCAGCGGGGCCTGCATTTGAATGAGCTTGGAGGGAAGAACGGATATCGCGACCGAGGATTCCATCCGGCTTCGCTTATCGAACACACCGGTTACGATCACTTCATCCAGACTGGCAGGACTTTCAGTAAGCGTCACATCAATGGTCGTCTGGGAGCCGACTGCTATCTCCTTGGGCAAAAAACCAATAAAACTAAACACCAGCGTCGCGGACGGGCTAAGGTTCGAAAGCTGATAGCTGCCCGAACCATCGGTAACGGTGCCCTGTGCGGCACCTTTCACTTTTACACTGACGCCCAAAAGGGCTTCTCCTTTTCCATCGGCCACCTTTCCGTGAACCGATGACTGAGCTAACGCAACCTGACAACTGAAAACGAATAGGAACACAAGTCCAGAGAGCGGCCGAAACATCTTTTTAGGCCGGGGAAGGTAGAATTGTCTGTTCATCTATATATCGGTTATTGTGTACAAATCAAGTAATTGCTTTTGCCCCGGCGAATGATATTGTCAGGTTGTATTTTTCCATGATGATTCGTTTCTGAAACACCGCTTTTTACTCATAATTTTCCATTAAATACCTATCTATCGCCGCCAGAAACATACGCTGGCTAATCGTCCCTGGCGCAGACGGACAGCTCAGGGAATCCACAAGTCAACAGAGAATACCGGCAGCTTTCCGAGCGAAAGGCTGAGAAATTTTAAAAAATCCAATCATGTCATAATATCATGACTGGAAGCTACTTATTTCAATGCGTAAATATTTAATCATATATTACTTCACAAATATAGAGGTAAAATATTATTATTATCTACACAAATAGATAATATTTTTTTCGCTTTTATTCCAAATTTTAATGCCGTCATCCTAGTCACTGGAAGCCTACAATTTTTCAACTAAACTTGCCGTCTCCTTTTAAGGGACGTTGTTTGATTGTGTCGTCTTCGCTCGGCTATGCATTGAATTAATTTAAGAAAAGGACTCACCGGGATATGTTCTGTGTTCATATTTACCAGCGACTTCCGGTTTGAAATGAAGTGGGCAAATGAGAAATTGGCGGATATTTTCTACAATAGCAGATAATACGGACAAATCTGTATATTTGGGACCTCCGTAGCCGTCACTTTGCGGGATGCCCGGGGGACTTTAAGTGGACAAAATGCTAGATGGAAACAGTAAGTGACAAGAATTATATTGAACAGGTATCTGTTGAGTGTGTCATTCTGGGTTACCAGAACAGGCAGCTGAAAGTACTGGTGCCTAAACTTTCTTTCAAAGGCGATTTTTGGGGCCTGCCCGGCGGTTTTGTCTATCAGGATGAGGACACAGACGAAGCGGCCAGGCGAATACTTCATGCGCGCACGGGTATCAAGGACGTGTATCTGGAACAATTTCAGGTGATGGGAAAGGCAAACCGGAATAGCCGGGCTTTCCTGGACCGGATGATAGCGCAGAATGCCGACCTGTTCAACAACCCACTCGTCGAAGGACAAAGGAGCCGAATGGACTATGACTGGTTTACGCGGCGTTTCATATCCATTGGCTACTATGCGCTGGTAGATATGAGCCAGGTCGTTCCGCAGAAGACGGACCTTGACGTATCGATCGACTGGTATCCGATCAAAGAATTGCCTCCGATGATCATGGATCACAACCAGATCGTGGAAAATGCGCTCACGACGCTCAGGCTCACAGTTGACCAAAAATTAAATGCATTCAATCTGCTCTCGGAAACCTTCACGATGCAGGAAATCCAGGAGCTTTACGAGGCAATTTTTGACAAACGTTTTGCACAGAACAACTTTCCCAAACGCATTCTACGCCTGAATGTCTTGGAGCGTCTGGAGAAGAAGTATACCGGGGCCGCCAACAAGGCGCCGTACCTATACCGTTTCAATAATCAAAACCATAGTCAACTGCTGATGAATGATTTGTTTGAATGATGGGTTCTTTATCAATTTCTAGATATATCGAAGCTACCGTGCCCAGTGCGGGCATTCTCAATTAGTAGGAAATGCTTTTAGCATAGATTCTCCCGGTACATCGGAAAAAATCAGAATAGGGGTGTTTGGCGGAACAAGGCGGATTCTTTTAATGGCTGGTAGTAGTTCGCTTTGCCGGACGAAGTCTACAAGGATTACAGTGTCGTACTGTCTGAGCGAGAGTAGCTCCAATACGTGCTCGGCAGATATAGCAGCATAATAGTGGAAGGACGGAAAGTGTTTTTGCAACAATGTCTGGGTTGGCGCGCCTGACTACGGCTCGATGCTCCCTATGGAGGATATTTTTCATTGACAGAGATAGGTGTTAAATATAGCCGGCCAGTTCGCTCCTCTTTACAATTATAACCAGGTCCACGGGACCCGGCCATAATATTTCGAACTATCCTAAGAGCGGTTTTTCCTCGATATTCTTCCGCGGTACTTGTTTTGGTCTACTGGAAAGTGTCCCCTTAATATTTGAACAAGTGGTTTGCCGGTAAAGCTCAACCAGGTACAGGCCATTACCAGTCTGTTCACGTTCATTTATTGCAGCTGGAACGTTTTTTCGATTAATGGCCAGCGGTCAGAGAAGCTCCAATGGGGCATCTGATAATTTTCCTTTCAATACTGCTGGTAATTCCCTTTGATAAATAATAGGATCTTAAGGTTGGTCTTGCCAGTCGTTTGCTCATTTGAAAGGCATCAGGCGAAAAATAAAAAGAGCAGCAGCAGAAAAATAATGATAAACAAATAGTACAGCCCGTCGACAAAGGGGTACTTTTGACGGTCAAGTTGTTTGAAAAGCTGATTTAATTTCTGGATCATTTTTTTATCAGGGAGAGGTTAATAGGCCTTTAAACTTGCTTGCGAAGGTACTTGGTCAATATGACGATCACTTGACCGTCGATCTTGCCTTCAATTTGCTCTGTATTCTCTTCCACAACCCGTATGTTCTTTATTACAGTGCCCATTCTGGCGTTCAGGGAGCTCCCTTTGACATCCAGTGACCGGGTGAGCACAACCGAGTCCCCGTTTTTTAGAATATTGCCATTGCTGTCACGGTGAACGGCCAAATCAGCGGCTCCCTGGTGATCCGAACTTGCCTGGGCCCATGCCAGTAAATCCTGGTCCAGATACATCATATCCAGATTGTCGGCAGCCCAACTTTCATTTTTCAGTCGACTAAGCATACGCCAGGCTACGATCTGGACGGCTGGAACCTCGCTCCACATAGCCTCGGATAGAAAACTCCAGTAATCGCTATTCATTTCCTGCTCTCTTTCTATCTGTGCCCGGCAATTCTTGCATATGATGATCTCACTGTCGGTGTAACCGACCGGAGGGATCTGATAAACGGAGATCTGCTGATCGGACTTACATAGTTCACATGCGTTGCCGCTTCTTTTTTCAAGTTTCAAATTCATATATGGTCAAAAATTGTTTTCCTCAATTGCACGTTATTGTCCGAGTGATATGCAGGTTCATCGCTGTATTTTCTCGTAGATTAATCTGATAATTCCGTCGACGGTCCGGATCTCATCGGACTCCTGATCTGAAATGATTATGTTAAACTCGGTTTCCAGGACGACAACCAGTTCCATTATATCCAGTGAATCAAGTCCAAGGTCCGCCTGTAAATTCATCGAACGGGTAATGACCAAATCCATTGGCGTGAAGCGGTCGTATAAGATGTTAATAATTTGTTTTTCAGTGAGTTGCATGTGGTGGTGGTCGGGGTGAATGATAAGGTCGTTTTTAGATAGAGATATTTTAGACCTGGCGATCGGGAGTTCCATAGTCATTGTAACCATCTTTACCTATCGCTCTGCAGCTTGAAACCCACAAATATGTGAATCCAGATAGATCTGCCGAGCCGGATGATCAGCGGTTGCAACGCCAATAGCGTGATGGTGATCGCAACGAAGAACCATTCCAGTGCTATGCCGAGCACGACGAGCAGGAGTACGGAAAGCACGGTCATAATCAGTATCACGATCGGGAAACTGGTCCATAGGGCGCCAATGTAAAATCCAGGCTCGATCTTGAAGTCCTGTCCGCAGACCGGGCATGAGTCAGGCATCTTCAGGCTATCCCTGAGCACATATGGATTTTTCTTCACAAAAAGATGGCCTTTACGGCAGCGTGGGCATTTCATTCCTAGAATACTATTTACCAAAAGGATAGGGCTGGTCTTTGAAGGCTGTTCCACTTTGCTATTCTCTTGCTTGCCATCATTCATTAGCTGAGTTCAATGTTTTCTATGTTGTTTTTATGTTTATCTCTATCTGACAGGCCTGTTTTCTGGACATAGCCGGTTTAGTCAGGACGAGCGGTAGGTCAATTCATATTGTGAGCGCATGCCCGGCCCCAGGAAGACCCTTGCATAAATGCGGATCAGGGATAAACCGTTAATAATGCACCCCAGCGACACACAAAATGCAAAAAAGACCTGATTTTGATGAATGTGGGAGAACACAAGATCCTCGCCGATAAACGTTGGCGTGATGGGAAATCCTGACAATCCCAGGCATGAAAGAAAGAATACGATCCCAATTCGTTTATGCCGTTGAATATGCCCGTGAAACTGGCCTAGTCCGATGTGGCGTTCCAACTTTCGAAGGCGTGACAGGCACCAGTAACCGGCCAGACCGGTAACGATGACCCCGCTTAAATACAGCAGGAGCTGATCTGCGGGGACCGCTTCGTTGTACGATACGGCTAGAGCAACCCAAAGATGGTTTGTAATAACCAGTATCCAGCTCAGCCAGACATTTTTCCTTTCGGAAAAGGATTTGATGGCCATTATCAGCCCAAGGAAAGAAAACACAGCAGGCAACCAGCTCCGTAAGTCCTGGGGGAGATAGTGTTGGTTAAAACTAAGAAACGCGCCCGCCAGGTAGGCGGGAATAAAGAACAGGCCTACTCGGCGGGCAGTAAGAAAACCGAGCACCCCTCCAACCTTTTTAAATGGGTTCCACAGATAACGGTACATGAAAAGATCCAGTCCCCATTCTTTTAGGCTGAGCATATATAACCCGGTTCGAAGGCGATCCGGAATCCATCTTTCCAAGCTGGCAGAATGGGATTCTTCGGCTCGCCGATAGCCACCGATCCTCTGGCTCACTATGGAAGGGGATATTAAAAGTTGGGTAGCCCTCAAAAAGGCATTTCCGGCAAAATGCAGCAACGCAAGGTTTTCCAGACCTGCCGCAATCTCCACAAAAATTAATCCGATTTGCGAAATGGATGCATAGGCAATCTGACTCTTCACCGACGATTGCACCCGTGCAATGCCTGTTGCGACGATGCCTGTTGATAACCCAATCGTGCCGATCAACAGACGGATCCCAGGTTGGTGCTGCCAGAACGGCCATGTTCTCAGCAGCAGGAACACACCCATATGCGCAGAAAGGGCGCCATAAAAGATCGCTGTCGAAGGGGTAGGCCCTTCCATCGCCCGGGGAAGCCAGGACGAAAATGGCAATTGAGCGGATTTGGCTGCCGCAGCAAGGACAATCATAATGGAAACGGCGATGCCAATCAGACCGTGTGCCTGTAACTGACGGTGTACCAGCTGGTAGTCGGATATTTTTTCAAAAGTAATGTAGGTGCTCCATAAGTGATGGCTCGCCCAGACAGCCAGCAATATGCCCACATCCGCGAGGCGGTAAACCGAAAATACCTTGACCGCATTTTTGACAGGTAAATAGCGGTCCCTGTAAAACGAGATCAGCAGGAATGAAGTGATGCCCAGGATTTCCCAGCCGATAAAAAGCGTCTCGAAATTCCCTGAGAAAATGGTGATGTTGTATCCTGAATAAAAAAGGAGAATGGTGTAGAAAAAGCGCTTGTAACCTTCCTCCCGGTGCAGGTATCTTCTGCTGTAAGTAGTGACAAGGAAAGTTAGTACGGATCCCGTGAGAAGGAAGACAAAAGTGATTTTGTCAAAGAACAAACTCAGGGTATATTCGTAGCTGCCAGACTTGAAAATCACCATGCTCCCTGCGGCGAGGGACTGGCGGCAGGTCAGTATCCAGAAGGCTGTAAATGCCAGGGAAGTAAGCAGTTGCAGGCCTGTCGTAATGAATACGATGCGGGAGATCAGCCCCTCGTTTTGGGAAGGGGCAATAAGGCTTATCAAAAATCCGGCCAACGGAATCAGTAGCAACAGTATGATCATACACGTCATGGCTCCACAGCATTTTCATGATAAGCAGATGGGCGGTAAGCCACAAAACGATCATCCTTAAACCTGAGTAAAGCGCCGCTTCCGGGCTCAATCACCACCAAATGGACCCACTCGTTTGCAAACCATTCACGAAGCTTATCGGATCCGCCGATGATCGTTGAGACGACACTGGGGAAATGTTCAACAATCATCAAGAGACGGACAGGGTCATGGAGTTCAGTCATCTGGCTGGGTAGTCCGGTCCGTAAGTCTCCTTCCATGCCATTTGCGACCCCTAAAAGTCCCATGACGTTATGAGGAAGTTTACTACCCGCCCCGAGCCGGTGATTATCTGTCCGCGAGAAGAAGTATTCTAGGTTAATGCCGGCGCAAACCGGCGTTGCTGTGCTTAAAATATCGTACAGGGTCTCGCCATCGGGATCGCTGGCATAATTGTACGAATTCATAAAAAGGCGCCTGTTCCAAAAGAGTCCTCTGGACAAGTTCCGGTGCCCGACGATGCAAACCGCATTCGTAGCATGGTTGAGCTCGGGACGAGGTTCAAACAGGGAGACGGATCTGGACCTTACCGCCTGATGAGCCCTTTCAGGCGTCAGTTTGGGGTCTACGGAAGCGAACCTTCCGGCTCTTTCTTTCGCATTCAGGTCCAGGGCACTGACAAAAGCTTTACGGTTGATGTCATGCCGCCGACCGTTTTCTTTGGAAAGCGTTTGGGTGTCGTAAAAAGTGAGATCATCCCGGGTGGTATCGTGAAGGGCCCCCACGAACTGGGTGCGGTCGGGGATATGGATTCCCTTTTTATTAAGCAGCTCGCGTACTTTTTGATGATTGGCCATCCAGGCCAAAACCCTGGCATTGATCGCGCCCGGATTGCCCGAGCAGGCTCCGCAATCGTATGCGGCATAATGGGGGTTGTTGACACTGCTCGCTCCATGGCCGATCACATATACAACCCGGGCAAAATCAACTGTCAGATCGATGCTTCGCAGCACGCTTTCGACGCAGTCGGCCATTTCGGGTACTGTGTAGCCAATTTGCAAGCCATTCTCCAACTCGAATGAGGCGCTGTTTTCGATGCTGAGCCAGGGGGCGTTGTCCTGTTCTTTGACAGGCTCGGGTGTGACCAGGCCTGACTGGGGCCTGAAAATGTTCAGCAGTAGCTTGAATGTAGCCCAAAAGCCAAATGTCTGCGAAATAAGCCAGCCCCGGAAAAGAGAATTGGAGCCTATGGGAAGATCAAGGCTGGTCTTGCGGGTTTGTGTTGCGCCAACCAGCTTGATCAGGTGCGTAGGTTTGCTTTGGGCCGGGGCTTGTTTGGTATAACTTCCGCCGGGTTCAGTCTGGAAAAAGAACGATACACCAAAAAAGCCGGGTGTCCCGAAGGTTTCGCATGCAGGATCAGCCTGCTCGAGATGCCGACGGAGTGAGCCGGAGCGGTCGTCCAAACAAAACAAACTTTGAGAGGATCGGTTGTTATGCTGTTCATGGTTGCCCTTCCGGCGGGAAAGCATGGCCAGTACCTGATCGTAGTAGGTCCATTCAAAAGCATTTTGCCAGATTGCCAGTACCTGCTCCAGTTCGGTCTTTTCCACAGGAGCGAAAATATCCCCGGACACCGTCCCGACCTGCTTGCCCAATGGTAGCCAGGTGTTCCCGAAACGGGAATCCAGCGCGTCGATTTCCAGCAGCAATTCAAGCTGAATCAGCTCCCGGACGGAAATTCTTCTTTCCAGTGGAAGGCTTCCGGGGGTGTTTTCGACCCAGGAAGCCATGCCTGACCATCCGGGGTGGGCAAATTGCTGGTCAAAGATATATTGCCGGTATAAAGCGGGCCGGCCAACAAGGGTATCCAAAAGGTCTTTTGTCTCGCAGGAAGTATCTAGTAGGAGGCGCGAAGCACGTTTATTGCGAAAGAAACTCACCAGGCCGTTCTGCTCCATTTTGCGAAGGGAGCTGATAAACCCTGCCGGGTCTACCGGAAAACGCCAGGTAGCGATCCCTTGGTCCAGGTAACCGGACAGGATACGAAACAGAGCCGGATGTGTTTGCGAGTCAAGGTCAATTTTATATAATCTCTTCCAGTTGGATCGCAGTGATCCGATACGAGCGTGCTTGTGGCTGCTGTATTGTTTGGAAAAAAGCCTGTCCTGCCAGCTTTCGAAATCTTTGCCGGGATGTTCTTCCATCATCACCCGTTCCAACGCGGAGCGACTGATACGTCCCGAGCTGTAAAGCGACCTGTACTCCTCCAATAGAAGGTAAAGCTGGTAACCAAAAATCTTCGAGGCGCGGGCAAGTCCGTCTTCGAATTTTAACCCTTGAAAGCCATGTAGCGGGTTGTGGTGTATGAAATCTTTCAGCGGGGGTTGTGAAGGCAAAAAATGCCTCAGCAGTGCAAGCGTGTCCTGCTCGTTGTATAAGCCATTTTTGGCCCGACTATCGTTAATTGAGGCATTCATTTACTTTTGCTGCTGTCTACCGCTAACATATCCGTGGGATATCCCGATCTTCTTCATCGGTTCCGCGCATTCCTGCATAAACCATTAGCCTATATCTGAGGGAATAAGCTCTTTGAGCATTTCCTGCGACTGTTGGAGTTGGCGCGCGTATATATTTTTCGCCAGATCGAGGAACTGATAGACTTCCCGGTCATGGACATGATAGTAGATCGTGGTTTTTTTTCTGCGGCTGCTTACAAACTTCATTGCACGTAGTTTGGCCAGATGCTGCGAGAGAATGGATTGTTCGGTTTGTATAATAGCCTGCAATTCACTCACAGAAAGCGGGCCCTCTCTGAGCGCGTCCAGGATTGCCAGACGGACAGAATGCCCCAGCGTCTTGAAGAACTCGGCTTTATAAAGGTGTAGTGGGCTATTCATGCTTAATTCTTATATTAGAATATTCAAATATAAGTGATTTTATCGACTTTCAACGATTTTGGTTTAAAAATCCATCGGCACCGGTGTTTCCACGAAGTGGAATTTTGCGCCGAAGTTTGTTGCCTCACTGAGCTGGTACCGGGCGTGAAGGTGACTGTTTGCCGTTGTCAGGTTTTGGTCTACAATACATATCTTTCTGTCGATGAGATTTGCGCTGTTCCGTAAATTCCATTGAACTTAAGCACTTCAATGAAAATACATTTTTATGACTGAATCTTTCGAGGCATATAAGGAACGTATTATAAGCTATGTCCAGGGACGGGAGCCGTTACAAATGCAGGCGCAGACGGCTGACATTCTCGAATACCTGGTATCCAATGTTCCACCGGAGATATTGCTGCTCAGGCCTTTACCAGGAAAGTGGTTAATTACTGAAATTCTGGCGCACCTGGCCGACGATGAACTTGTCGGGGCTTACCGGATACGTACAATTCTTAGCATGCCGGGAACTGGGATCCAGGCATTCGATCAGGCTGAGTGGGCCATTAGAGGCAAGTATGCAGAAGTGCCGGTGCGGGATTCCATTGCATTGTTCAGGCAATTGAGGCAGAGCAATCTTAACTTGTATCACCAGCTTGAGCCAGCGCAATGGGATTTTTATGGTATCCACCAGGAGCGGGGAATGGAAAGTATCCGGGACATCGCATTGTATTATGCCGGCCATGATATAAATCACCTGGAGCAGATCAGATACATCCTTTCAGGCGCGGGCCGCGATTAAAAAAGGGTAGGGGAGCCCCGGCAAAAATTGCTTACGCGGAGCTTCCCTTTTCACCTGCGGTGAATCGAGCATTGCATTCAATCAGTCTGTCGGGCCGTTTACTTAAACTTGACGGCCAGCGTGACGATATCAGATTGCATTCCTGTCCCGGCATTGCGGTAAAAGTGGCCGTAACGAATCTCCAATGACGCAAGATGACGGATGCCCATCACACCGCCCGGAGGTGCAAGCCTTATACCCATGCCGCCAAAATGGCTTTGGAAGGATGATAAATCATAATCGCTCGTATAATAGGTAGCGTCAGGGTTATGCTGCTTGTAGGGGGCAAAATATCTGACGCCACTCTGCGTATTGAACCTGTAATAGGGGCTTAACGACAAAAACGGCGTAATTTTGACAGGGGCTTCCAGTGAAACAGTATGGGCGCTCATTCCCCAGTTGTCGGCATAAAAGCGATAAAACCCCCGCAATACAATACGGTCGCCGACAAAGTAACTTCCGCGCAGGCCAACGGGCAGTTTGAACCGGCTGCCGGGTAAATGCTCTACCTTTTCGCTTCCGTCGGTAAAATACGTGCGGTGGAAAGGAGTACCGAGCAAACCTTCCTGATAGGTTGGTTCTACGATAAACATCAATTGCAAGCGCTTGTTGACGATCTGCGAGAGGGCGATCGAGCCGTTATAAGTGTTCCTGGGTTTATGATAGAGATTGGATTTGTCCCCCTCGGCGCCGGAACTATAACCGCTTGGCCGCAATTCGGAAGGTAGAATCGCGATGTAGGTGTCTTGAAATGTCCCCGCTTTCAGGGTTATCTCCCGGTTATTGTCTTTGGAAGATTTCGTGAAATTGATCCCGAAACCATAGGATTTGTAGTCATACTCGGTAGAATAGGAGAACATAGCCCCCTTGGTCGTGCGGTTGGCATCATTTTTCATGTTCCAGGATAGACTCGGATAGATATGCGTATCGCTTCTGGAAGCCGAAGAAATCGTCAAAGGGTCAATCTTGTCCTGAGAAGCAGACGAATAGTAATCGATGTTCGCTTCTGCTGAGATCGTGTGGACGCGGTTTCTCCGGTCGGTCTTGCTCAGGCGTATTTCCAGCGAGTTCGCAAAATCATAGAGCTTTTCCGTGCCGATTCCACCTGTAATCGCGGAGTTGTTGCCATTCTGATGGTAGTAGCCTGAAACGAAATTGACTTCTTCGATTTTCAGCTTTTTGGGCTTGTACCCATTTTCGGTGCTATCTGGTGATTGTGCCCGCACTGATCCGAAAAAGCTCAATAGTGCCGCGACGGTATAGGTTATTCTCTTCATAAGGTTCTGATAGTAGGGTTAGTTGCAGCCGCAGCCACCGCCACTTTTTCCTCCGTTTGCCCCGGAAGCGCCTTCCCGGTACAGGTAAAAACTCTGTTCGAACTTCTCGGATTTGCGGGCCGAAAGTTCCATTTCCGAGTCATTGATGCGATTTTTCTGGTACTCCTTCACAGACACGCATGATGACAGGCCGGCCGCGAGGGCACTAATTAATACGAGTTTTCTGGTGACGATAATGTCCATACGTTTTAATGGATATGAATGTTTGAGGAGGTGAACAGTTTGTTGTGATCGTCAATGATCACGCATGCTATATCCTTCATTTGGTTGATTAAATCCAGTCCGGTTCTTACCCCCAGCACGGTCACCGGTGTGGCCAGCGCGTCGGATAATTCTGCATTGGGGGAGAAGATGGTAACACTCTTTATCCCTGTAACAGGCAACCCGGTTCTGGGGTTGATCGTGTGCGAATAACGGCGTCCGTCAATCGTGACAAACTTCTCGTAGCTTCCGGAGGTTGCTATGGCCATGTCGCTGATTTTCAGATACGAAAACGGCGAGTTCTTCGCGTCCGGGTCGGCAATCCCAATAGTCCAGTCGGCGTTCCCGGGTTGTTTTCCCCAGGTGGTCAGGTCGCCCGATGCGTTCACTACGCCGGAGACGGCTCCCGCTTCCCGCATTACTTTTTTTGCCATTTCGGCAGCATAGCCCTTGCCAATGCCGCCAAAGCCAATCCGCATACCCTTTTCTTTCAGTAGTACGGAACAGTCCGACGCATTTAAGACAATGTTTTTGTAATTGATCAGCCTGACCATCCGTTTCGCGACTGCGGCGGGCGGCAGGGATGTCATCGTCAGATCGAAATTCCAGAGTGATTTGTCAATCGAGCCATAGGTGATGTCGAATGCGCCCTGGGTGAGCTCGGAGATCCTGATCGACCGGGCAATCAGATCAAAAACTTCCCTGTCCACGACAACCGGGCCCAGTCCGGCTTGGCGATTAATCCGGTTGGTCTGGCTGTCGTCGCTGAAAGTAGTGAGCAGTTTTTCGATACGCTGAATTTCGGCTATTCCGAGGTCTATATACTGATCAGCCCGGGCGGCGTTGTCTGCCACAGCACTTATGTCGAACCGGTTCCCCATCAGACGGAGCGAGCGTTTTACCAGGATTTCTTTCATATTACTTTCCCGAATGGGAGCGGATATCTGCGATAAATGCATTCACCGAGGGCTGGTAACCTTCCCATTCTTTCAATACTTTTCCCTTCGGGTCGAGCAGGACGGTCAGGGGAAAGACGCCCTTTTTGTTGTATTGATCGGCGAGTTTCTCATTGAGTGCTACCTGGTTTTGATCCAGCTGATTTTTCTTTTGCCTGGGGAAATCAGCCCTGACAAGTACCAGGTTTTCCTGGGCATACTCCGTAAACTCTGCAGACCCGAAAACACCTTTGGTAAGCTTGATACAGGGCCCGCACCAATCGGAGCCCGAAAAGCTGAGTAGGATCATTTTGTGTGAAGCTTCGGCTTCCGCCCGGGCGTCCGCAAAGTTCAATTTCCAGTGTAATGGCAATGCTGTAAGAATGGCAAGCAGGGAAGTGATAATCGTTTTCATATTGTCTTTTGATTAGTACACAACAACCGTGTTTCCGTCGGTTGCCGTTTTGTAAATGTTTAGGCCCGCATTTCCGAAAGTGTTTAGGCCTGCTCCGGATAGACTAAATCTGGCACCGTGCTCGGTGCAATAAAATTCCGTTTTGTTGAAAATAACTTTATTCTTTGCCTCATGGCTGCAAGTCTGCGTGGCCGCTACTATGACACCCGATGACGACTGGGCGATTACAATTCCGTTCCTGATCAGGTAGCCTCTGACGGTGAGTAACCCGGCATTAGCGGATTGCGTGAGGTCGATTCTAAGCCTGACACCCCTAATGGCATTGAGTGCTTCCGTTGTAATCGCAGTCGGGGATTTCAATTTGACATTACCGATAGTGCCGTCAAGGGAAGGAGTGGCGGCAACCGGGGAGTCGGAAATTTGGTCCTGAATGCTCAAAGCTTCTACAAAGGTATCTTCCTCGTGCACGCACGAAGTCAATAACGCCATCAGGGCCGGACCTTTAAACCCGAGGGATTTTAAAAAATCAAGACGTGTCATCATAAATTAGCAGGACGTTGAATTTCTGGTATAGAATACGAATAGGCATACCCTATTGTTGCGTTGATTTTGTCGTCCGGAAGCAACTTGTAACGGTGTTGGTTCGCTTGAATTTTTATTTATTCTAAATACTCCTTTTGTGCAATAGCTAAATAAGGTTCCCAGGTTCTGTGTTAATTTGTATATAATTGGTAAGTCTATGATTGTCAGTTAAATACATTGATATAATTTAACATATGGAAACTGATTAAAGTCATTTTTTTATTTTATTGTAACGGATGAATTATATTTTTTTGTTTCCTAAAACTTACACTTTAATCGAAATTTAATCGGGCCGCTATTCAGCTTTCGGAACAAGGGGCCGCTTCATTTTGAGGCTGTCGGCTGGATACTGATTTTTCAATAGTGCCATCTGGCTTTGCGCCCAGCTAATAAGCACTTCCCGTTGCTCGTCAGTCAAATTCGCCCCGGCGTGAAGCCCGAGGTAAGTGTAGGAGGGGAGCGGCATTTTCTTTTCTTTCACCTCGTCGATGATCTCGTCGAATTTGTGGTTCTGGACGGCGACCGGCAGTCTGGCAAATGTCGAAAAGTTCAGTTCGCGCTTCCCTTCCTGGACGTGATGATCCAGCCACCACGCCGTGGGTTGGATGTTGGCGTACCAGGGGTAGCTGGTTTTGTTACTGTGACAGTCTTTGCAGGCGACCGCCAGGATTTCGCCTACCTCCGCAGGTACAACATATTTTGTGGACAAGGCGTGGGTCTGGTCGTCGGAAAGGTTTTTCTCCGGACGGACGAACTGCATTATGACCAAGATGGTCAGCAGGGCAAAAAGGGTTTTCTTTAACATGGTTCCTAGTTGTTTACACTTTAAGGGGAAACGTTTATTGATTTGGTAATCAGTTAGTTACTGAAATGTTTGCCGGATGGAATTAAAAACAGTAATTAATCCTCGGATTTATTTTTGAGCGACATCAACAGGGAGTAAGCTCCCTGTACGACCACCTGCCTGCCTGCCAGATTTTCGCCGCCCAGGATTTCCGTAAATCCATTTTCGGTTGTTCCGGTTTGAACCGGGGTCATCACGTATTTTCCTTTTTGTTCAGGCAAAAAAATGTACTCTTTGCTTTGAAAAGAAACAATCGCCTCCTCGGGCAAAGCGAGTACACGCTTGCTTTCCAGGTCGATATCCGCATTCATGAAAGTTCCCGGAACTAGCGTGGGCTCATGACGCTGAAAATGGCAATGAATTTCCGCGGTGCGCTCCGGCGAAAGGTTCTTGCTGATCAGGATGATTTTACAAAAGTACTTTTTGTCCGGGTCGCTATTGGTGTAGGCGGTAAGCTGCTGCCCGATCCTGATTTTGGACAGGTCTTTCTCAAACACTTTCAGCGCAAGGTGAATGTCGGTCGGGTCAATGAGATCAAAAAGCACCTCGGTAGGGGATACGTACTTTCCGATGTTCACGTTCACCGCCGAGACATACCCGCTGATGGGAGAGTAAATGTTGATGCTCCCGGAAATTTTCTCGCCGGAGAGCCTTTCGGCATTAATCCCGATCAGGCTTAGTTTTTCTTCAAGGGAGCGGATCATCACCTGCTGGCTGTGGTAGTCGGATTCGGCCTGCTGCAAGATCTTGTCGCTGCTGGACTTGCTCAAATTCAGTTCTTTTTGTCGCTCGAAGTCGCTTTTCAGATAACTGAGCCGTGCCTTGCCAGTCAGATAGTCCTGTTGCAGCTGAATGTACTGCTGATCCTGCATTACCGCCAAAACCTCTCCTTTTCTAACGGGAGTACCTGGAAGCAGACGGGTTGTTTTCAGATAGCCACCCAATGGTACGCTGATGGAAACGACATTTTGCGGCGGGACATCGATCTTGCCGTTGAGTTTGAGGGTCGACGAAACGGTGCGGGTTTGAAAAGTCCCCAACGTTACCCCCGCATTGGCAAGCTGCTCGTCGCTCAGCGTGACAGTGCTTTCCGCCTCCGGCCCGGAAATAGCCGGCGCCTGGGATTCTTTCTTGCTCGTACAGCTCAGTGTGAGGCCGAGCATGCCGATACAGATTACGTATTTCAGTTTGTTTCGCATTAGTTTTCCAGGAGATAATTGAGTTCGATGGCTTGGGAGTTCAGGTTCAGAACAGCGTCCAGGTATTGGCTGCGGATGCTGACAGCCTGGCTGATCAGCTGCGCCCATTCCAGATAGTTGATACTTCCGTTAGTAAGCTGCCCGGTGGCGGCGCGGGTAATCACATTTGCATTGGCAAGCGCTGTTTTTTCGTAGTAATCCACGGTTACTCCAAATTTGTGATACTCGGTTAACGCGGTTTGATATTGGATTTGTAAAGTTTGCAAGCCGGCATTGTAGGTTTGGTCGGCAATCTGGCGGCTTATTCTGGCGCTGCTGATGCGGGCCTTTTGGAATCCGGCAAACAAAGGTATGCCCAGGCCAAGCTGCGCGGCGTGGAACCTTTGCGAGGCATTGTAGCGCTTGTCGTCGGCACCTGTTCCCCGTATGCTCATATTGTTGTATCCAAGCGTTAGCCCAGGCAGAAGCTTGCTTTTTTCAACTTCAACCGAAGCTGCCGCGATTTGCTGCTGCTGTTGGAGTAGCCTGGCTTGCGGATGGCGTGTGATTGCTGCCGAATCCGGCATGACAACCAAATTGAATTTCAGGTCAACTGGCGAGGGTTCTACCGGAGTTCCCGCATTGAGCAATAACTGAAATTGCAGCCGCGATACTTCCAGATCTGCTTCCAGCTGCTGCAACTGCATTTGAATTTGGCCCAGCTGTGTTTCAGCGGCAGTTTTTTCGAGGATTCCGGTTTCCCCGCTTTTTAACCGCTGCTGTGCTTTTTGTGAAAAATCAGTATAAAGGCTGTCGAGTGACCGCAGCAGTTTCAGCTTTTCCTGCTGGTATAGAAAAGTATAATAGAGCTTAGCGACGCTGCGTTTCAGCTCGTTTTCCCTGACGGCCACGGTAAGCACGCTGGCTGTAAGTTCCTGCCGAAGCTGGTTTTTTTGTCTGGAATATACAAGCGGAAGGCTGAACGACTGAGAAACATTCAGGCGGGTATCGGTGTAAAAACTGTTGATTTGGCCCGCCTCGACCGCAAAACTGGTTTGTGGGAGCGCGGTGGCGGTTTTCATCATTGCTTTCTGATAATCTGTGCGCAATTGCTCACTTTTCAGCGTCAGGTTGTGGGCAATCGCCAGTTCTATCGCGCTTTTCAGACTGATTTTCTCCTGTCCCAAAACGGAAGTAGAGAGCAACGTAAGTCCCAGTATCATGGCGACACCCGGTTTGTTAAGCCTGGAATCTGTGCCGCTTTCAAAAAACAAATACAGGACCGGCAATACAAAAAGGGTCAGCAGGGTAGCGACCAGTAACCCGCCGATCACCACCGTGGCCAGTGGCCTTTGCACCTCCGCGCCCGCTCCGTTACTGAACGCCATGGGCAGAAAGCCCAGCGAGGCCACAAACGCCGTCATTAAAACAGGCCGCAACCGGTGCATGGTACCTTCCATAATGGCCTTGCGGATATCGGTTTCTCCCTCTTTTCTGATTCTTTTGAACTCTGCAACCAGCACGATCCCGTTCAAGACAGCTACTCCGAACAGCGCTATGAACCCAACCCCGGCGCTGATACTGAATGGCATGTTACGCAGGGCCAGGGAGAGAATTCCCCCAATGGCGGAAAGCGGAATGGCCGAGTAGATCAGCAATGCGTCTTTCGCGGAATGAAAGGCAAAAAAGAGCAGGATAAAGATCAGGACGAGCGAGATAGGTACTGCAACCATAAGCCTTTGCCTGGCCGCATTCAGATTTTCAAACGAGCCGCCGTACGTCACGTAGTAACCAGCCGGAAGTTTGAGGTTTTGACCGACTTTGATTTGGAGCTCTTCCACGATGGTTTGAACGTCTCTTCCGGCTATATTAAAACCCACCACAATGCGTCTTTTGGCATCTTCGCGCTGGATCTGGTTGGGGCCATTCTGGATTTTTACATCTGCAAGCTGGTGCAGGGGGATTTGTGCTCCGTTTAGGGTCGGTACAAGCAGATTACGGATGTCCTCTACATTTTTCTTCTGCCCGCCACCGATCCTGATTACGAGGTCGAAACGCTTTTCACCTTCAAAAATCATCCCGGTACTTTGCCCCGCCAGGGCTGTATTGACAGTTTTATTGATTGCGCCGACCGTTAGCCCGTATTGTGCGATGTTGCTCCGGTTGTAGCGGATCGTGATCTGGGGCAGGCCGGAGACCGCTTCCACATATAAGTTGCGGGCTCCATCGACCTGATTTACCAGTGTCCCCAGCTTTTGCGCATAATGTGCAAGGGTATCCAGGTCCTCGCCGAAGATTTTACAAACCACATCCTGCCTTGCACCGGTCATGAGCTCATTGAACCGCATCTGCACAGGGTACTGAAAGCCGGCTGTAATGCCGGGAACCGCCTTTAATGCGTTACTCATTTTTTCAGACAGTTCGGGGAAGGTTTTCGCAGAGGTCCACTGGCTTTTATCTTTCAAAATCACCATCATGTCGCTCGCTTCCATGGGCATGGGGTCGGTAGGGACCTCGCCGCTACCTATTTTGGTCACTACCTTTTCGACTTCCGGAAACCGGGTTTTTAGGATATGCGCTGCTTTTTGGGTGTTTTGGATAGTCGTAGTCAGGTTGCTTCCCGTGAGCACGCGGGTATCGACGGCAAAATCCCCTTCTTCCAGGGCCGGGATAAACTCGCCGCCCAGGGTGGTCAATGTGAAAATTGCTGATCCGAAAAGCAGTAGTACGAACGCCAGAACGGTCTTCGGGTGGCTGATCACCCGTGCAAGTGCGCTTTGGTAACCGCGTTCCAGCGTTGCCATTAGGCGGTCCGACACGTTGGGTTTATGCTTCACTTTCCTACTCAAAACCAATGCGCTCATCATGGGGACATAGGTAACCGAGAGCAGGAATGCGCCCAGTAGTGCAAAAGCGACTGTTTGCGCCATCGGCCTGAACATTTTACCCTCAATCCCTTCCAGCGTAAAGATGGGCAGGTACACGATCAGGATAATGATTTGGCCGAATACTGCGCTGTTCATCATCCGGTCAGCCGACTCGTTTACCTCCTCATCCATCTGCGCCCGGCTGATGGCCATCAGACCGCTGAACTTCTTGCTATGCGTGATCTGGTGCATGACCGCTTCGACAATGATGACCGCACCATCGACGATCAGACCAAAGTCCAGCGCGCCCAGGCTCATCAGGTTCCCACTTACGCCAAAGGTGTTCATCATGATCACGGCGAAAAGCATCGACAGCGGGATCACCGAGGCTACCAGCAAGCCGGCCCTCAGGTTTCCCAGGAACAACACCAGAACAAAAATGACGATCAGGGCGCCTTCCAGAAGGTTTTTCTCAACGGTGCCGATGGCATTGTTGACCATTTTAGTGCGGTCCAGGAAGGGTTCTATCACTACGCCCTCCGGCAGGGTTTGCTGGATCTGCGCCACACGTTCTTTTACATTTTTAATGACCTCACTGCTATTGGCGCCTTTGAGCATCATCACCACCGCCCCGGAAACTTCCCCCTGGTCGTTGTAACACATGGCGCCATAGCGCGTCGCAAAACCTGTTTTGATCTCGGCAATATCCCGGATGAATAATGGTTGCCCGTCGCTGAGGTTTTTGACGGAGACGTTGTTGATATCGTCCAGGGTTTCGACCAGGCCTTCACTGCGTATGTAGAGTACCGTTGGTCCTTTTTCAATGTAGGCACCGCCGGTGTTCTGATTGTTTGCCTCCAAAGCGGCAAATATTTCGTTGATCGTAATTCCGTATGACAGCAGTTTTTCGGGATTTACTTCAACAGAGTATTGTTTAAGCTTTCCGCCGAAGCTGCTCACTTCCGCCACTCCTTTGACACCCAGCAGCTGCCGTCTGACGATCCAGTCCTGGATCGTGCGCAGCTCGGTTTCGTTATAACGGTGTTCGTAGCCCGCTTTGGGCCTGACCACATATTGATAAATCTCACCAAGGCCGGTACTGATCGGGCCGAGTTCCGGTGTGCCGATGCCTTGGGGGATTTGTGACTGCACTTTTAAAAGCCGCTCTGAAACCTGTTGTCTGGCCCAGTAAATATCTGTGGCATCGTCGAAGACAATCGTGACCAGCGACAACCCGAAGCGGGAAAAGCTTCGGATCTCTTTGAGGCCAGAGATGTTATTGTTGGCCTGTTCGATAGGGAAAGTGACAAGCCGTTCGATATCCGTAGCGCCAAACGATGGGGCGATGGTAATGACCTGAACCTGATTATCGGTAATATCAGGCACCGCGTCGATGGGGAGCCGGGTCAGTTCGTAGCTGCCGTAGGCTATCAACGCCAGGACAAACAGGCCCACGATGAGCTTGTTGGCCACAGCGAAGCCAATAATTTTATTTAGCATGAATGTTATGGTTAATCCGGAATAGATTAGCGTAAATGCGTACAGCCCGCGAAGCCTTGGTCTTGCGTGCGCATTGAAAAACTAAATTGGATTAACAGAGCTTCGGCGGTTGCCAGATGGTGGCAAGAAAAGTGGAGAATGTTTCGTGCTGGGAAAATGCAAAGGATAGCTTTTTCGCGACCGGCACCAACCGGGGATTGAAGCTGTAATGAAAAGGCGGAGCCGGAGGAGCTGCCAGGCTGAACGCGAACGAATGATCTACATGCGATTTAAAGGGCAGCTTTTTATCAAGATCGTAATCGGGGTTATCTGCGATGGACTCCGCATAATGCTCAACGATGAATTCAAAAAATGTAATTTTTTTGTTCCAGGCTTTATGCTCTTGGTAATGCTTGAAAAGCACAGGTAATTTCGAGAACTCGACCAGCTCGGTTGTCGAGATCATGTATACCGAAAGGAGCAATATGGAAACAATTTTTTTCAACCAGATCAGTGCTGATGATATGCAAAATTGCAGCTGACGCCGCGGCAGTTGTCAAATTTACAAAGCCTTGCATTAAGTTCTTCGGAATTGGTCGTGATAATGAGCAGATCACTGAAATTTGGATTTGTTCTATTTAAAGGGCGCCATCCGGAAGTGCCTGATTGCATTCGTTGGAGTAGAAATGGGTATTGACTGGGTTTTAATACCGATGATTGCACCGGAATTCCGCACCTCTTTCCGTAATCATCATTGACCTTCAGTATGCATTAATCGACCCTATATGTCTATCCCCACAATGAACACTGCTCGGGGCCTTTCGGCCAGCCAGGTACTGGAGTCACGCAACAGATATGGTGAGAATAGGGTGGAGGACGAAAGGGAAAGCGGATTTTGGGGTGCTGTTTTAGGGCTTGTAAAAGAGCCGATGCTGATTTTATTGATCGCTGCATCAGCGATTTATTTTGTCACCGGCTCCCGGGGAGAAGGCTTTTTCATGCTCGGTGCGATTCTGGCTATTTCTGTCATCTCGCTTTATCAGGACTCCAAAAGTCGTAATGCGTTGCGTGAGCTTAAATCACTCACAGAGCCCAAATGCAGGGTAATTCGGAATGGTCTCGAAATCGAAATCCCGAGAGAGGATATTGTGATCGGCGACTGGCTAATCATAGAAGAAGGAAATAGAATCCCGGCAGACGGAGTAGTTCTGGAAGCACACGATTTTTCTGTCAACGAGTCTATTCTTACCGGTGAATCCTTAGCTGTTGCAAAAAATGAACCCGGCGCCCAGGTGTTTCAGGGAACATTGGTGGCCAGCGGGCGGGCTGTCGTCCAGATTGCTGCAATAGGTAGTCAAACAAAACTGGCTGAGATAGGAACAAGCCTGCAATCCATAGAGCAGGAGCCTACACCACTTCAGGTACAGATCTCCAACTTCGTAAAGAAGATGGCCATTATCGGCGGCGCTGTTTTTCTGCTCGTCTGGGCGATCAACTATATACGCACACAAAACCTCTTAGATAGCCTCTTAAAAGCATTGACATTAGCAATGAGCATCTTGCCGGAGGAAATTCCGGTGGCGTTTACAACTTTTATGGCGCTGGGAGCCTGGCGGCTGATGAAAATGGGCATCATAGTCAAGCGGACCCAGACCATAGAGACACTGGGCAGCGCAACGGTTATTTGCACGGACAAAACCGGAACGATCACCGAGAACAAAATGCAGTTGGCCAGTTTATATATCCATGCCCAAAACCTGATCCATGCCCCTGACAGCGCATTAAGTGAACAGGGCAAAGATCTGCTGGCCATGGCGATGTGGTCAAGTGAGCCGGTGCCCTTCGATCCGATGGAAGTGGCCTTGCATGAGGCGTATGCAAGTTCGGCAGCGATCGACAGGCGGGCCGAGTTTAAGCTGGTGCACGAATATCCACTGGAAGGGAAGCCGCCTATGATGACTCATGTATTTGAAAATAAAGATTCGGAACGCATTGTTGCAGCCAAAGGAGCACCCGAAGCACTTATGGCACTTTCCGGCCTGTCCGACGATCAGATGAGCACGGTATGGGAGGCTGTCAATGCGCTTGCCGCCAAAGGGTACCGGGTATTGGGAGTAGGACAAAGCAGCTATTCTGAAAAAGTATTTCCCGAAAAGCAGCAGCAACTGACGTTTCATTTTTTGGGCTTGGTGGCCTTTTATGATCCTCCCAAGGCCAATATCAAATCAGTTTTTCAGGCGTTTGGCCGCGCGGGAATCCAGGTGAAAATCATTACCGGTGATAATGCGGCTACCACGCAGAACATTGCAAGGCAGATTGGTTTTGACCGAGCCGAACAGGTTATGCTGGGTGAAGAGTTGGTTGCCCTGGATGACAGAGCTTTGGAGGAGAAAGTAATGCAGACGGGGATTTTTGCCAGAATGTTTCCGGAGGCAAAACTGAGAGTGGTTAACGCCCTGAAAGCACAGGAGCAGATTGTGGCCATGACCGGCGACGGTGTCAATGACGGTCCGGCATTGAAGGCTGCCCACATCGGGATTGCGATGGGGAAAAAGGGAACTGAAATCGCCAAGCAGGCATCGTCGCTGGTCCTGGTCGATGATGACCTGGCCCGGATGGTAGATGCTGTGGCGATGGGACGCAAAATATATGTATCGCTTAAAAACGCTATCCGTTACATTATTTCCATCCATATTCCGATCATCCTGACCGTTTTTATACCCCTGGCATTGAACTGGACCTATCCCAATATTTTCACACCGGTCCACGTCATCTTTTTTGAAATGATCATGGGGCCTACCTGTTCGATCATTTACGAAAACGAGCCCCTGGAAAAGGACCTACTGTTGCAAAAGCCCAGACCTTTCACCTCCACCTTTTTTAGCTTGAAAGAGCTCTCGGTGAGTATTCTGCAAGGACTTGTTATCGCGGCTGGCATGCTGCTTTTGTACCAGTATGCATTGACGCAGTCGTATCGTGAAAATCTCACCCGCTCTATGGTTTTTGTAGGTCTGCTGGCTGCAAATGTTTGTTTGACATTAGTGAACCGGTCATTCCGCCACCCGATCTGGAAAACGATCCGATATAAAAACAACCTGGTTCCGATGATCATTGGCATTACGGTACTTCTCTCGGTCCTGATCTTTCTCATACCGGTCGTTACCCGTTTTTTTAGCCTTGAGAAGCTGAGTTTTAGCCAGCTGCTGATCAGCATAGGTACCGGATTTTTGTTTACAGTCTGGTATGAAATAGTCAAGGTTTATAACCGGAATCGGGGCGTAATGTGATCGTATTTCTGCCTAAGCGGACCAGGCCTCTTTGTTCCATCTTTTTTAACAGCCGTGAGATAACCTCCCTGGATGAATTCAGATCACTGGCAATTTGCTGGTGAGTGATTGATATTTCATCACTTTGCAGGAGTTTTCGCTGGTTTTTTAGATAAAATTCCAGCCGCTCGTCCATACTCCTGAAAGCAATGCCGTCGACGACCTGCAAAAGCTCTTCAAACCGGGACCGGTAAGTTTCCAACACGAAATAGTACCAGCTTTTGTGGCTTGTCATCAGTTCATCCATCAATGCTATGGGTACGAGTATGGCCCTTGTAGGCTCTACCGCCCTGGCTGAAATCTGGCTCTGCTCTTTTTTGTTGCGCAGATCATCGACAACGCGCACGCATTGCCCGGACCTAGCTGGTAAATAAAAAACTCGTTGCTATCCTGGCCTTCCCGGTATAGCTTCACGCCACCTTCCACAATCAGCATAGTAGATTTAAAATACTGCCCCGGTCGCATCAGTTGCTCATCACAATCCCAAAGTCCCGCAGGATGCCGTTTTGGGCCAGTTTTCTGACCAGTTCCGGCGCGAATTGGCTGAAATAGGTTTCCAGATATTGGCTTATTGCGGCTTGCTCTGCGTGCATGTTCATTTTCTGACAGGATTGGAAATCATGCAAATTTACAAAATGACTACCGTCGGTCTGTGACCAGGGTCACACAGCAACGCAAAACGTCCAAAGTATATGCTGTATTCATCGTGACATGGTTTTCGATGCTTATCGGGACGGCTCCTTCGAGGATAATTTTGTTGAGGCCTGAACGATCAGTGTCAGCCATGGCTAACGTTTTACCCGGATAAATTTTGAGAGCTCGATTGCTATAATGCAGCCCAGCGATACGGCGGCTGTCAGCAACAAACTCTCTGCTGACCAAGGTTTGGTCTTAAAAAGTATCCTCAACTGTGGGTACATACAATAGCAGCATCTGCAAAGCGGTCGACACAAGGATGGTCAGCAGCAAGGGAACATTCGTGAATAGTCCGGCAATGGTCGTCACCGAATTTGGCCTGGCGACGGGCTACCTCGGCAACAGACAGTCCGTGTGGATTACTGGCCAGTGCGTGCAGGGTTTACTCTGCATTAATTTGACGATATGAAGATATGGCTGATTTAACATATGTGGAGATCGGTGATTTCGCAGCCGGTTGGAGTAATTCCCATCGGAAGACCCTTTAAATTGATGACCTAGGTCATCCTTTAGACTGAATGTTAGCATTGTCGTTCTCCGAGGAAAGTTTCACCTTGCAGTTCATCCTTGAAAAGCGATGTACGTCGCCTCAATCCAATAGCTTTTCATCAGCGAGTCGGAGCAAACCGTTCCGTTGCGTACAATAAAATCTTATTACCGGCGGGTATCGGTCTCATCAGTCAATAAACTAAAATGAACATTTACTTACTACTGGCGCATCCGAACAAAAGCAGCTTTAACGGAAAACTTGCCGACGTTTATGAAGGCGCAATGCTCGCCGCCGGACATCATGTCCGCCGACAAAACCCTGGCGAAATGCACTTCGATCCGATTTTGTGGAGGGGTTATTCCGATATTCAGCAATTGGAGCCGGACTTGCGTAAGGCCCAGGAGAATATATTATGGTGCAATAAATGGGTGATTATCTACCCGGTCTGGTGGGGTTCGGTGCCGGCTCTCTTCAAGGGCTTTCTTGATAGGACTTTGCTGCCAGGGTTCGCTTTTAAATATCATCAGAAAGATCCTTTTTGGGACAAATACCTGTCAGGAAAGTCAGCTCATATCATTACGACATCTGATGCCCCGGCGATCTGGCTTTGGTGGCAATACTCCAACAGTGATATTAAAGCAGTTAAAGAGGCTACTCTGGAGTTTTGCGGTATCAAACCCCTAAAGATAACGCGAATTGGACGAGTCAGATACATGGATGAAAAGCAACGCCGACACATCGAAAAAGAGATTGCGCGTATCGATTGAGGTCATTTCATTGGGCAATCTCGATTGCTCTGGCTGGGCCGCTCAATAGTTGTGTGAGGATCTTGATGCCGTAAAGAACCCTATTTTCATTACTCCAAATTCGTGTAGTCGCATGTCGGAAACGCCGATGAATTCGGGGCTAAATGGTGTCGTACACCAGCAAAACGGTAGGAACAAATGTCAACTTCGCCGAGATCACTCGATCACATAACTCAACTTGTTTGCATATACGACCGAATGATCATCCAGAATTGCATAAGCTCTATAATAAAAATACGTTCGTCCTGCAATGATGTCTTTTGCGTAACTATACTCGTTAGCACCCAGGGACAGCTTCGTGTCAAACGCAACCTTGTTGTCCCTGGTCGTGGGCAGTTGATTATGATTGCCCACACCGCGGAAATAAGCTGTGTATACCACACCATGCTCCACAATGGGCTTATCTCCCAATTGGACTGCTTCCATCCTGAAAACGGTTGACTGTGTTGCCAGGCTAAAAGGAAGGGTTCTTATTTCGATTTCAAAAATAGGGATCTGATGATCTTTTGTGCACCCGGAAAGCAATGCCATCGCTAACATCAGAAGCACACTGAGGCTGGTCCATCTCGCTTCTCTGATTGGAGGCAGCTCCTGTGGCTGTTCTGGTGGCTTAACACCTGGCTCGGGAATAATTTCAGGCTCATAGGGAATTTGCGGCTGAACCGGCGAGCCCGGGATAAATTCGGGCTTTGCCGGTTGACCGGCAATTTCGGGGGTGGGGGTAGTTATGTTCATAATTTTACAAATTGGTAGGTTTGTTTGTATCGATCGGGTGACGCCCGCTCAGCGGTGAGCAATGAAAAGGGGCGTTTTGAGTTGGGCCATCAAATGGTCTGCCATATCGACGCGAAGCCATCTGGAAACCATTGACCGTTGAAAGGCGCCAAGGACAACAAGTTCATTCTGATGTTTGTTTTTTAAGTATTTGACAATTTCGACGGCCGGCTCACCCTGTATTACCTTGTAAGTTGCCTTGGGGAAATGTCGCTTCATAAACTCCTTCATCAAGCGGTTATCGGGTAAATGTAAGTCCAGTTGCAATGGTTTAACCGTCAGCACTTCAACGGGCATTTTACCCAGGGTAGGAAGTAAATAGCTGAACATTTTGATCGCGTGTACCGACGCAGGACCTCCGTCATATAGCAGGATAATCTTTTCGATATTTTCGAATTGCTGGGGTACGACCAATACCGGGCACTCCGCGTTTTCAAGCAGGTTCCTGACAAAGCTCGTCGGAATGTCCTGATCAAAGCGCGAGAAGGTTTCTTTTTTACCGATGACCATCAAATCCGCGTACAGACTTTCGTGTAAAAGTTGGGGCATGGCCGCATTTTTGCCATGGTGAACGCTGAAATTAATCTGGGCGGACCCGCAAGTCTGTGTGAACTGCGATACGGCATTTTCCTGGATGATTTTGTCGTGTTCATCCAATGCCTGGGTGATGTTCTGCTCCAGAGCGTCCTCAAGTGAAAGGTCATAAATGGAGTAACTGTGGTAGTTTTTATCTTCGTTAAAGACGCCGACCAAATGCGCATGGGTTTCTCTGGTCAGCTGGGCGGCATACTCGGCTGTGCTTTCTGAGTATTTCAAACCGTCAATAGCGGCGATGATCTTTTTCATTGTCGGATAACTTTACGTGAAACAATAATCTTCACTAAAATAACAGCCTGATTTTGCTGGGGGAAGGATCAAGGTCAATGTTTAATATGATTAGGATCAGTATGTTTTTCCGCTTGAGGGTACATTTATGTCCTTCCCGGGGCCAGGAAAGCAGACCGCAAGTCGCTGATTACGATTTCCTGGTTAGATAGCAAATACATCAGATTTTATAGTTCGAGCTTTATGATGATTGAAATTAATAGGCTTGATTCTTGCCTGTCAAGATGTTAACTTGGCAGGACTACTGGCGAAATTTTAGACCAACCCTTGGAAGCAAAAATTATTCTATTGATAGAGGATAACCCCATGATGCGTGAAAACACCGCTGAGATTCTCGAACTGGCCAATTATAAGGTTTTGACCGCTCAGAATGGGAAGGAAGGCTTCCAGATTGCTTCTCAGGCCAAGCCCGACCTGATTATTTGCGATATCATGATGCCTGAGCTGGACGGGTACGGAGTGCTGCATCTTCTGGGCAAAGACGAGAGGACTGCCAACATCCCCTTCATTTTTTTGACCGCCCGGGCCGAAAGGCAGGACTACCGTAAAGGGATGATGCTGGGGGCTGACGACTATCTGACAAAACCCTACGATGACGTTGAGCTGCTCAATGCAGTTGAGACACGACTCAGTAAGAATGATCGGCTCAAACGTTCTTTTGAAAGGTCGGGAGAAGGGATCAACGAGTTTTTGACAGAAGCAGGGACGGCGAATGGTTTGGGAAACCTGTGCGCGAATAAACGGGTCAAGGTTTTGAAAAAGAAAGATATGCTGTATTCGGAAGGCAGTTTTCCTGGCAATCTTTTTTTTCTGCAAAAGGGGAAAATCAAGGAATGCCGTTCTAATGATCAGGGTAAGGAATACATCACAAGTTTATATAAGGAAGGCGACTTTTTAGGGTATCTGGATTTATTGCAATCAGAGCCATATCAACAATCAGCGGTGTGTCTGGAAGCTTGTGAGGTCGCCCTCATCCCCAAAGAGGACTTTTTGAATTTGATTCAGGGAAGCCGCATTGTGGCATCGAAATTCATTCGGATGCTTTCAGATAATGTCCGTGAGAGGGAAGAGAAGCTTTTGCATCTGGCCTATGATTCGGTCAGAAAAAGAGTTGCCGAGTCGCTCGTTTCACTGGTCAATCGATATCATGAGGATAAATCTAAACCCTTTGCTATGGCCATTTCCAGGGAAGACATCGCATCGATGGCTGGTACGGCCACCGAAACGGTGATCCGGATGCTGTCAGATTTCAAGGATGAGCGCTTGCTCGAACTGAAAGGGAGCACGATTACGATTCTCAATTATGAAAAGCTGGCCCGCATGCGAAACTAGTTGGGAGTCAGCTCAATTAGTCGACTTGGTTACCCAGGTGAACCTCGGTACGATGCCTGCGGCCGTTTCTTACAAAAGTTACCGTCATTTTCTGACCAGGGTGTGACCGTGCAATCAGTTCACTAAGCTGCGCGGTGGACTCCAACTCGACATGGTCTAGCATGGTGATGATATCCCCGTTAGCTAGTCCACCAGACTGAGCGGCACCGGTTTGCTCGACATCTTCAATCAGCAGACCTGTTACAACGGATGTATTCAGCGACGCTGCTTTGTCCGCATCCATTTCGCAAGTGCTCATACCAAAGCTCCCTCGCTTTGCCATACCATAATTAAGCAGATCGTCGGCAGTTTTTTTAACGACCTCCACAGGAATTGCAAAAGAATAGCCCGCGTATACGCCATTCGGTGAGGCGATCGCCGTGATGATGCCGGTTAATTTCCCTTCGAGATCCACGAGCGCCCCACCGCTGTTACCAATATTGACCACGCCATCTGTCTGGATATAGGATTGCAATACCCACCGTTGATTGCTTTGGGCAATGTTTCGTGCTTTGAAACTGATGATCCCTTCTGTTACAGTGGAGGTAAAGTTCAATGGGTTCCCAACAATAAGTGCTATGTCACCTACCATGAGCGAATCTGAATTGCCGAATGAAAGGAACGGTAATTTTTTTTCCTCAATTTTAAGCAAAGCGAGATCTGTTGCCCTGTCAGTACCGATGATCCGGGCGGAATACGACCTTTTGTCGCTGAGTGTGACTTCGACTAGGTCGGCTGCCTGAATGACGTGGTAATTGGTGACAATAAATCCGTCATCACTGATCAGCACCCCGGATGCAGTCCCGCTCCTGTTCTTATAATGGTCTCCTGTGGAGCGGTTATACGGACCGACAACGTCTTTATCAAAGAAATCATAATAGAAATCCGGAACTGCTTTGGGAGTCTCTTTAGGGTAGCTGGTTTTAATCAGGACAGTTGATAGTGTTGCGCGTAGGGCTGCAAATCGAAAATTCAAGATACTCGTCGAGCGCTTATCTGCCCGAACGTTCATCGTGGGTTGTACAGATAATTGTTTTGAGGCAAAAGATGTAACCGGCAAGACGCCTTTCGGCTTTTCTATTTGCTGACCTTGGCCATTACAAGCCGATAGCAGCAAACATACGCTCAGAACAAAAAGCGATTTGAATAGTTTTCTTTCAGAAATGCGATTGCAGTTCATCTTTTTTACCGTTTAAGCCTGGCTGTCCCGAAGTTTTTCGAAAGTAATATCGGCAGGTAAAGGTTGGAATTCGGCAGTAGTGTTAGACTGATGAAAATTGGCGGAAAAGATGATCCTAGTCAGCGTCTTTCGCGTGCAGATAAAGGAGATTTATAAAAAAAATGTGAGCCAATACCATCATATAAGTTCTGGCTCGAATCACTTTTCCTAAGTAACAAGTATGGCCCACCTTTCTTAATTTTGGTATTCTGCTGTGGTTCTCCGTCCTGGAACAGTTTACGCCTGTACCTGAGGAAGCGGCCCTCCTGAGCCTTGGTTATATTTGCACCCATGGAAAATTGAATGTCTTTGTGGCGGGCGCCTTTTCGCTGACTGGTTTACTGATTGCTGATTCGATACTTTTCTTTATCTCGCGTAAAGGAGCAATATGGACGAGCCGCCTTTTTTCGAAGAAAAATTCAAAGTTGATACAAAAATTAGAGTCTGATTTTGTGTCACATGCCACCCGGACCATTATTATCTCAGCACTTTTGCCAAAGATCCGGTTTCTGAGCCCCATTGTTGCGGCTTCCAGCGGGATTTCATGGATACGCTTTATATCGGTCAACGGTGTTATTACAGCAGCTTATGTGACTTTTTATATCACTGCCGGAATGTTTTTTAACAAACAACTCGAGTTGTTCTCCTTTCATTTAAAAGCCTGGAGACACCTAATGTTCGCGGCTTTGGTTGTATTGATTGCCATTTGTTTTTTATCGGGAGAATCAAATCCAAAAAGCGGCAAATTAAGGATCAACAATAATTAGCCGGGAAAGGACTAAATGCAGAAAGAAGAACGTATGAATTCTATTCAAGAAATTGATTTAAGTCCGGTTCCCGGGAAAAAGTACTGGACCGGCACGAACCGGGAGTGGCGGGAAGAATTTATTTATTTTCTGCTCGTTGACCGCTTTCATGACGAGCATAGCCGAAGCTGCGCAGACCACGAGGGCCGGCAAAAAGGGTTTGGCAATGCCGAGCAGCTGCAAAACTTCTGTGGTGGCACGATAAACGGCATCACTATGCATTTGGACTATGTCCATGATCTGGGTTGTACGGCGATCTGGCTGAGTCCGGTATTCGAAAACAATAAGAATGCTTATCATGGATATGCGATTGAGAATTACCTGAGTATTGATCCGCGGTTTGGGACCAAAGAAGATCTAGCCCGGTTGGTGGAAAGGGCCCATGAACTTGATATCAGAGTCTTTCTGGATGTGGTCTTGCATCATTCGGGTGATAACTGGTCTTACCCCGGAGACCTGGATTACTACTATTACGAGGGCGCAGTTTTTCCTTTTTCGGCCTGGCGATCAACCCAGTCTCCACTACCGATAGAGCTTCGGAACCCCGATCTTTATTGGCGCAAGGGGCAGATAAGAAACTTTGACTCATTCCCTGAAACCCGCGAAGGGGATTTTGCGCGTTTGAAAAGTTTTAAGAACGATAATTCACCGGAAGCCTGGCTGGTTCAACAGATCATGACAAAAGTTCATTGCTACTGGATACGGGAAACAGATATTGATGGATTCAGGATTGATGCTGTCAAGCATATGGGCGAAGAGACTGTCAGCCAATTTTGTTCGCACGTACGGGAGTACGCATATTTGCTGGGAAAGCGGAATTTTTTCCTTTTCGGGGAGTTTGTCGGGCCCGAAGAAATGTACAACAAATACATCGGCCCGAAAACCTCGGTCCAGATCGATGACCGGGCCATCTATTTTGGACTGAATTCCGTATTGGATTTTCCCCTTTATCACATTCTTGCAGACGTCATCCGTGGTGTGTCACGGCCCGACCGGCTCATAGAACGTTACGAATCCCTTCGAAAGAATGCCATGAGAAGGGGTGAATTTGGTGAGTTCCTCGTCACTTTTATTGATAACCACGATCAGGTCGGCCAGGTCATTAAAAGGCGGTTTGGTAGCCAGGCATCCGAGAACCAGATCATTGCTGGCATTGGTTTTTTGCTATGCGCGCTGGGGACGCCCTGCATCTATTATGGAACGGAGCAAGGGTTTGACGGGGCGGGACCCGAAGATTTTAATCTGAGGGAAGCTATGTTTGATCTGGATAATACGACTAAGAATGCACTCAACAAATCATGCCGCATCTATCATGAAATTGCCATCCTTGCCGGAATCCGGAAGGCGAGTGCAGTCCTGAAATTTGGTCGGATGTACATGCGTAAGCTCAGTGTGGACGGAAGCACATTTTCGCTGCCTACGTTTGAGAAATGCCTGCTGGCGTTTTCACGGGTGCTCTATGATCATGAAATGGTAATTGCTTACAATAGTTCGTTGACTGAGCCGGACGAAGAATACATCCTGGTCGACCCGTTACTTAACCCCGCCGGAAGCATCTTCGTTTTCATCTATGGGCGGACGGGCTCGGTGCATGTGCTAGCCAATGAGGAAGGTAACCGTCATTTTATCAAGCTACGGCTCGAACCGGCCCAATTTGTCGTTTTAAGCAACAGGGCAGGCTAGTGAACCGGAAAGTTAGAATGCAATTGCAACCAGGTCTACAACACCCGAAAACGTATGATGATTCTAGTCTCTGGATTGCCTGGATCAGGCAAAAGCTTTTTCGCCTCTCGTCTTGCCAAAAGACTGAATGCGGATTACATCAACAGTGATCTTGTTCGCAAAATCCTGCGGGTGACCGGCAAATATGCTTTCGAAGATAAGTTTCGTGTTTACCGCTATATGGCTGAAAAAGCGACAGCGTTGGTCAAGCGGGAAAATACTGTTGTAGTTGACGCGACATTTTATCACCACAGTATGCGGACGCTATTTATAAATGCTGCCGCGCAAAGCCGATGCCGGATCTACTTTATTGTGATTGGGGCAGCCGAGGAGCTTGTCAAAGAGCGTCTGTCACAGCCAAGACAGGACAGTGAGGCTGACCTGGGCGTATATCAAAGTATGAAAGCGCAGTTTGAGAGCTATATTCAACCCCATCTTCGGTTGCAATCGAAAGCCAATAATATCGAACAAATGCTGGCCGAGGCAATTGAATATTTAAGCGAAAGCAATGGAAAATGCTGATATCCTTGCCCTTGCCGATTACGGTACCTTCCATGGGAGGCCGCTCGGCGCTTCCTTACAGCAGACGCACATCTCCTGGATTCTGCTCAGCGGTAAGCATGCCTTCAAGATCAAAAAGCCGGTAAAGCTTTCCTTTTTGGATTTTTCGACGATTCAGGCGCGAAAACTGGCTTGTGAAAAAGAGCTTGAACTGAATCGACGTTTTTCGCCCATTTACCAGGGGGTCGTTCCGGTCACAAAAGAAGATGAGACCTTTTGTATCGGCTGCACCAAAGGCGAGGTTGCGGATTATGCTGTAATGATGCGACGGCTAACTTCTGCGCGTAAAATGGACGCGATGCTTGAAGCCGGAAATGTTGAAAGTGCGCATATTGTAACCGTGGCGAAATTGATCGCATCATTTCATCGCGGGGCTCGGATCATCTCGTCACCATTCAGACTAGATGAGATGGTGGCTACTTTCGCTGACATTAGCACCGTTTCAGATTTCGTTCAGCGGAATCTGGGCAGTGAATACAGCAAAATAATCGAGGATGCCCTTGCTGTCAGCAGGCAGTTTTTGATGAGCTACTTACCGCGCATGAACGAAAGGGTACGACTTGGATTTCGCAGGGATGTCCACGGCGATCTCCATACCGGAAACATTTTCCTGTACAAAAGACCGGTTCTCTTTGACTGTATCGAATACAATGACCGTTTCCGGCAAATTGATGTTATCGACGAAATCGCGTTCCTATGCATGGACCTGGAATCCTTTGGGCAATATTCACTTTCTGAGATGTTGCTCTCGCTTTATTGTGAGAACTTTCCATGTTTTCAGGCGCCGACCGACAACATGATTTTTATTTACTACAAGAGCCTCAGGGCCAGTATTCGGGCTAAGGTTTTAGCAGTTACTGCCATGGCAACACCCGATAGCAATACGAGGGGAAATGCGCTGGGTTCCTGTAAGAAATATCTCCACCTTTTAAACCGCTATGTCGGCCAGCTAACCGTATTCTAGTATGGCTGGTGGCCGCTGAGCTTTGTTAAGATAAAAACTATGGAAAAACAAGAAACAATTCCGGTGACGATGCGGGTAATGGTACTCCCCGGTCCGGGGAGGGAACTGACCGAAACGCGTGTTCCAGTGCCCAGGCCCTGTCCGGGCCAGGTTTTAGTCAAAGTCATCGCCTGTGGTGTATGCCGGACGGATCTGCATATTGTAGACCAGGAGCTGAAAGAGGCCAAATACCCTTTGATTTTAGGTCATGAAGTGATCGGCAAGGTTGTTGCGATAGGTGAAGCTACGGATCCGGCATATTTAGGCCAGGTCGTGGGCGTGCCCTGGCTTGCCTATACTTGTGGAAAATGCAGGTACTGTCTGCTGGGCAAGGAAAACCTGTGTGAAAAAGCGCTTTTTACAGGCTATACCGTTGATGGCGGGTACGCAGAATACATGCTTGCATATCAGAGATATGTTTTTCAGATGCCGGATATATACCGAAATGCTGCCGCGACACCGCTACTGTGCGCGGGGCTTATTGGTTTTCGCTCGTACAGCATGCTAGACTCGGACTGCGAAAAAATCGGTATTTATGGTTTTGGAGCCGCCGCCCACATTTTGATTCAGCTGGCCGTTGCGCAAGGCAAGCAAATCTACGCATTCAGCAAGAAAGGGGACCTTGCTGCACAACAGCTAGCCTTGCGACTAGGCGCCATATGGGCGGGCGACTCATCACAGGTCCCGCCCTGCAGAATGGACGGGGCTGTCCTTTTCGCCCCGGCAGGCGAACTGGTTCCTAAGGCGCTTTCCGATAGCGAGCCGGGCGCCACAGTGGTTTGTGGGGGCATTCATATGAGCGATATACCGTCCTTCCCGTACAAACTGCTATGGGGTGAAAGAACGGTGAAGTCTGTGGCAAATCTGACAACCAGCGACGCAGCGAACTTTTTTGAGCAGGCAACCTTGCACCCGATTACAACTTCTGTCCAATTCTTCGAGTTATCACAGGCCAATCAGGCGTTGCAAGCATTGCGGGAAGGAAGAATTCAAGGTGCTGCTGTGCTAAGAGTATATTGAGTTCACAGGGTTGATAACCAATTGGTTTGCGTATGACTAAGGTCATAACTTGCCATTGTGATAACGGTCACCTTTGTGTCGTTACAACAATGAGAAAGCATGGCCCGATACTTGTTTTTCGCACTTTTGGTGCTACACGGAGCTGTCCACCTGATGGGACTTTTCACGCCGGTCTTAGGCCGCGTGTTGACCATTGACAAACCACCAGGAATTTATTGGGCCGCTTGTTCGGTATTGTTCTGGCTGACATCGATGCTAATGATCCTTCATCAAAAACATTGGGCCTGGGTAGTGCTCGTGGCTGTTGCCTGCTCGCAGCTACTTATTGCATCGGCCTGGGAGCAGGCCCGTTTCGGGACGATATTGAATGTTATTGTAATAGCGGCGCTGCTCGTGATGTTGTTTGTCAGAGAGGCACCCGTACTGTTTCGTGACTGACCTTGAAATTTATATCAAACTTCTTAATCCAAAATCCGATGACTTCCTTAACAACTACACAGACACTTTTGGCATTATGGCGCGAGGCCCGGACACGGTTTTCCGATCAGTTGTCAGGACTTACTCAAACCGACTTGATAAAAAGACTGCCAGGGACGCAAAATAGCGTGGGTTTCCTAATCAGGCATATCGGCGAGGTAGAAATGCTTTTTGCCAAGAATGTTTTCGGAGGATCCATTCAAGTGAAGGCCAAAACCCTTATTGCCCAGCGGGATACCGGAGAATGGACAGATCTTGACGAATTGCTGTCTTTTGTGCAGCAGTCGGCAGAGGCCTTAGAGGAGGTGATTGGCAGTCAGGATCCGCAGGACTGGGACCGTGAGATTGTTACAAAGGAATTCGGGTGCAAAACGCTGGCGGAATCACTAGGCAGGATCATTTCGCATACTGCACATCATGGAGGTCAGATCGCTGTGATTCTCAAATATGCGCCCTCGCAGTCGGTGATTGCACATGAAATGAAAGTTAATAATGCCTGAAAGCAGGAAAACGCTGGTAAAACCCATGTTGGATGTACCTACTGCGCTTTCAGAAACGCTAATGTTTGAATACGAGATTTACTGGCCGTATATAGATAAGCGGTAACAATGATTTGTAATTTTTATCCTAAACACGATTGAATGATGAGCGCCATCTACCATTCCCTGATCAAGGCAGTCGCCTCGATGCTTCGGCCGCACCATTCGGAGCGCCATTTGCCGGCATCCCATATCCCAGAGGATTTTCAAGCCTTTATCGCGAAGGTTAAATCGAATGCGGACAGATTTAAGCGCTAGCTTCATGGACACTGTCAGATCACTTTCAAAGAAGGGCCCCACAGGTAAGCAAGCGGGTAAAGTTTCCGCTGCAACAAAATGGGCATTGCGTGTCATACCGATACTGATCCTTATTTTCTTTTGCGGACGGTTGAACCAATACCTGCAGTTCAGCGCGGATGTGGCCAGGCTGCTGGCAAATTCTACGGACGTTTCCGGGAGCAAATTTACCTATCGCCAATTGGACGGCCTACCTCAACCGGTGCAACAGTATTTCAGGCATGTGCTCAAAGCAGGGCAGCCGTATATTTCAAGGGTACACCTTACGCACGGCGGACTTTTTAAAACCGATCTGAAAAAAGGCTGGGTGGCTATATCGGGCGAAGAATATTTTACCTCGCACCGGCCCGGGTTCGTCTGGAAAGGTAAGACGGCCACATTCACGGCCCGGGACATGTTTATCGAGGGTCAGGGGCGGTTGGTTGTGACTCTTTTTTCACTATTTAAAGTTCAGGATGGTAACGGTCCCCAGTTCAACCGTGGTGAGTTGATGCGATGGCTTGGCGAAAGCGTTTGTTTTCCGACGAATCTGTTGCCCTCGCAATCCCTGAAATGGTATCCTATCGATGCGAAGTCGGCCAGGCTCGAATACAGCTTCCGGAATATGCTGATCAGCTTCATGGTAACCTTTAATGCTGACCATGAAATCGAGCAGATGATTGCCATGAGAAACATGGGGGAGGGGCCGCGGCAAAAATGGGTTACCCGCCTGAGCAATTACCAGCTTCGCGATGGTGTCCGGATGCCTACTGTGCTGGAAGCGGCCTGGGATTTACCCGAGGGCTATTTCCCTTATGCGCGCTTTGTCATCTCGGAGATAGAATACAATCAAGCCCTTTGATGGTGCCGGAATTATTTAGACTAAAATTCAATCTGAAAAACTATGAAATTGTTACAGGATAAGGTTGCCATTGTTACCGGGGCAGGCTCGGGTATCGGGCGCAGCATTGCAATTGCTTATGCGCGTGAGGGCGCTAAGGTGGTCGTATCGGATATGGACGAGGAGTCAGCAAATCAGACAGTCAGGCTAATTACCAACGAGGGAGGAGATGGTTTTTTCGTCAAATGTGATGTCTCTTCGCCGGAAGATAACGAGGCGCTTGTTTGGAGCACCATCGGCAAATATGGCGCACTACACATAGCATGCAATAATGCGGGAATTGGCGGCGCAATGGCCCCGACCGGCATGTACCCGGTCGAGGCATGGGACAAAGTGATCGCGGTAAACCTTTCCGGAGCATTCTACGGAGCCCGTTACCAGATCCCGGCCATGCTGAACTCGGGTGGGGGAGTGATTATCAATATGGCTTCCATTCTCGGCAGCGTTGGGTTTGCCAATAGTCCGGCTTATGTAGCTGCTAAACACGGAATGATCGGGCTCACTAAAAACATCGCACTTGAATACAGTGACAAAGGAATTCGGGCTAACGCGGTCGGTCCCGGATTTATCAAGACGCCTCTGCTGAAAGACCTGGATGAAGACACGATGAACTGGCTGGTAGGGCGGCATCCGATTGGGCGAATGGGCGAGCCTGAAGAAGTAGCCGAACTGGTCCTTTGGCTAAGCAGCCCGAAAGCTTCATTTGTTACCGGTTCATACTACCCGGTCGACGGCGGATATCTGGCTCAGTAAAATGGAAGAATCCATGTCCAAGGTTTTTCACATGAGCTTACTGGGCAGGTTTCAAACTTGCGGGCGGGTCGTGCTTTGCACTCTATTTGCTTTCGGCTGCCGGCCGGAACAAAAAACAGTCAGGCCACTCCAAGGTTCAATCACCGAATCTGTCTATGCTTCCGGCATTGTTAAAAGTGAAGGGCAGTATCAGGCCTTTGCCGCAGTATCTGGCATTATCGACAGCGTCTATGTAAAAGAAGGCCAGCTGGTCAGGAAAGGGCAGACGTTATTGACCATCACCAGCGATCAGCAGAAGTTGGCCAGCGAGCGAGCGCTGCTTGAGGCTGAATATGCGTCCCTTCCGGCCAATCTCGGGCACGTGCGTCAAATGCAGCGAAGTGTGGAGCTGGCCGGAGAGAAGTTGCAAAATGATTCCTTGCTGCTTGCGCGTCAGAAAAGGCTCTGGCAGCAAAAGATCGGAACGCTGGTGCAACTTGAGCAGCGTCAGTTACAGTACAACGAGTCCGCTGTCGCTTTGCAGGCCTGGCGAAGACAGCTTACAGACCTCAGGCGGGAGCTTGCATTGAACGCCAAACAATCACGGCTGTCCTGGTCGGCGGCTCGCGCCCAGCAAGAGCAATACAGGATCGTAAGTGAAGTTGACGGTGCAGTTTTCGATATCATACGCGAGAAAGGCGAAAGTGTCGGGCCTCAGACTGTCCTTGCGGTGCTGGGTAGTGCACAAAAATACAACCTGGAATTGCAGGTGGACGAATACGATATCGCCAGGATTCATGTCGGCTCACTCGTTTTTGTGACAACGGACAGTTATGCGGGCCAGGTTTTTGAAGGAACGGTAACTGAGATTCATCCGATTATGAACAGCCAAACCAGAACATTTACCGTGCAAGCACTGCTCAAACACGGCCCTGCGCTTTATCCTAACCAGACATTAGAAGCAAACATTGTCTGTGCATTTAAAGAAAATACCCTGCTGATCCCCCGCCAATGCATGCTCGATGATTCGACCGTGCTGGGTAAGACCGGTAAGTATATCCGGGTCAAAATCGGGATCAGGGATTTGGAAAAAGTGGAAATATTGTCCGGGCTGTCAGCAGCAGAAGAAGTCATTCAGCCAGAACAGTGAGATACGCATTGCTCATCGACATATCCCGTTCCCTGCTGCTTGCACGCTGGAAACAGACCCTTGTTGCCGCGATCGGGGTCACATTCAGTATCACCATGTTTATCGCTTTGCTGAGCTTTATGTCGGGATTGAACCAGCTTCTGGACGGGCTGATCCTTAACCGGACGCCGCATGTAAGGCTTTATAATGAAATCAAGCCATCATTAACCCAGCCGGTCGCATTGTCTGAGCGTTTCCGTGGCACAACCTACCATTTTATCCGGTCAGTCAAGCCCAAAGCAGAAAGGCCTGAAATTCGCAACAGTCAGGCCATTATGGTTGCGCTTCGGAAAGATCCCAGGGTTGCCGGCGTGGCGCCCAAGCTGGTCACACAGGTCTTTTACAACATCGGAGCTGTCAGAATAAATGGAATCGTCAATGGCATCCAGCCATCGCAGGAGAAGAAGCTTTTTCTTTTTCAGGACTATGTCACTTCGGGCAACGCCGACGATTTGGACCGGGTCTCCGGCGGTATTATCCTGGGAAAAGACATTGCAGACAAGATGATGGCTGCGGTAGGTGATATTGTATATGTGACGACCACTGCCGGCACAATGGTACCTTTGAAAGTGGTCGGCTATTTCCAGTCAGGCCTCAGAGAAATCGACCAGGTCAACAGTTACGTCTCGGTTGCGACCGCGCAAAAGCTGCTGGGAAAGCCAGCAAGTTACATCACCGACATCCAGATCAAATTGCGTGAGGTTAAAAATGCACCCTCGCTGGCTGGTGAGTTCGGCAGACGGTTTGAAGTGGATGCCATTGACATTCAAACCGAGAATGCCCAGTACGAAACCGGCAGCTCTATCCGAAGCCTGATTTCGTATTCGGTCGGAATCACGCTGCTGGTTGTGGCCGGTTTTGGAATTTATAATATCCTGAATATGATGATCTATGAAAAGATGGATTCGATAGCCATTTTGAAGGCGACGGGCTTCTCGGGCATGGACGTGAAAATGATCTTTACCGGCATCGCTGCTGGCATTGGATTTTTTGGAGGACTGCTGGGGCTGTTGCTTGGTTTTGGCGTTTCTGTGCTCATTGACCAGGTTCCCTTTGAAACATCCTCGCTTCCGACGATTAAGACATACCCTGTCAGCTACAACCCGGTTTTTTACCTGATCGGGGCGATGTTTTCTCTGGTTACCACGTTCTTAGCCGGCTATTTTCCGGCGCGTAAAGCCAGCCGCGTCGACCCGGTTGTTATCATTCGCGGAAAATGAATGAGATTGTTTTACAGACCAGCCATATTACCAAGTCGTTCTACGACCCCTCGCCTGTGACGGTGTTGGCCGATATCAACTTAAGTGTATCAAAAGGAGAGTTTGTTTCGGTGACCGGAAAGTCAGGTTGCGGCAAGTCAACGTTACTATACATCGTGTCGACGATGGATACAGATTTTGAGGGAGAGCTCTATATTGACGGCACCTGCATGAATGGCAAAAGCGAAGCCGAGCTAGCCAGGGTCCGCAATGAAAAGATTGGATTTGTATTTCAATTCCACTATTTGCTCAATGAATTTTCTGTCTTGCAAAATATCATGCTGCCTGCGCTTCGGCTGGGGCGCCGGGGTGCGGACGAGATTCAGCAGCGGGCATATGACAAACTTGTAGCGTTGGATATGCAGCAGCATGCATTGAAGAAACCCAATCAGCTTTCCGGAGGGCAAAAGCAGAGGGTGGCCATAGCCAGAGCGATGATCAACGACCCGTTGATCATCATGGGCGACGAGCCCACTGGCAACCTTGATAAGCGCAATAGCGACATTGTTTTTGATATTTTCCTGCAATTGGCGCAGGCGGAGGGCCAGACACTACTGATAGTGACCCATGACCAGGAATTCGCCCGCAAGACGGGCCGGATCATCCGGATGCAGGATGGAAGGATCCTTTGACTATTTTACTGGCTGAGTTCTTTTTTCAAATGACAAACCAGTAGCGGTGTATCGGTGACAAGTGCCAGCTTGAGGGTAAGGCCCGGGCCATTCAGAAGAAGTTGGAGCAAATTTCTGTCACGTTTACACATGACCAGCATATCAGCGTGTGCCTGGTGGCAATAGTCTTGAAGACCATCAGCGACGCTATCCGCGCTGCGGATAATGATGTCTTCTGATGGAATGCCAAAGTATGACTTTATCTCATGAATGTACTGGGTGTCAGGCTGAATGTTAAGCTGCTGGTCGGAGCTAATCTTTAAAAAAGTAATATGTGCTTTCAACTGACGGGCAAGCCCGATTGCCTGTGCGAGCACCGGCTTTTCATCGAATTCGAGCTGGGTGGCGTATACGATATTTTTGAAATCGGCATCGACCGCTGCTGGCGGAATGACCAGCACTGCACAATCAGCATCTGCGGCAATGGCTGCGCTATTTGAGCCAAGTAATTTATCCAGAAAACCGCCTTGCCCGGTTCTACCCATCACGATCAGATCCACCTGATTCTTTTGAGCCTGATTAAGGATCGCCGGCTGCGTTCCGCCGGTCTGCCAAATACCCTCCGCATGGAGCCCCTTGTGCCGTGCGAGCGCGACAGCTTCGGCAAGCTTCTCGCGGTAGGAGTCTTCCAGTTCCTTGTATATTTCCAGTGAGCCGGTATACTCCGGCAATGCGATGTTATCGATGTAGGGATGATATACATAAAGGATAAGCAGTCGCGCGTTGGTCTTATCAGCGATGCGAATGGCGAATGAGAGCGCCTTTTCGGCATTCTCCGAGAAATCGATTGGTACGAGGATTTTTTTCATGGAATATAGCTTTTTTTAGCAGACCGTCTTGGTTCTACACCCTCAAATTTCCAGCGCTGCACTGGATACTTTTATGATTAACGTCATGCCCCGGCGTGATTAATGTCCGAAAGTATGGTGCGTTGTCATAGTTGCGATCCTCACTTTTAAAACTGACTGCGGTCATGACCGCCCGGATTTTTAATGGCCAATTTTACGGACACATTTTGCCTGAAATTATGCGCAATACATGTAACAGCATGCAGTTGGCCAACCCTACTTCACAAACCTGGCATGGTGAATTGCCCCTGTCGCAGCTTTACGAAGCATTAGCAACGGATGGTACTGGTTTGGATAAGCAAGAGGCCGCCCGAAGGCTGCAAAGCGTTCGCAGAAATGAGCACCACCCGGCTGGCCGTCTGCGAAAGATATTGGCCATTCTGGTCAATCAGTTCCGAAGTCCGCTGGTATTACTGTTACTGGTCGCAGTTGTTTTGTCGGCCTTTTTGGGTGAGGTTTCCGATACGTTGATTATCGGTTGTATCATCCTGGCCAGCGGGCTGCTGAGCTTCTGGCAGGAGTTCAAGGCAGGTAAAGCAGTTGAAAAATTGCAAAAGCTGATATCGCAAAAAAGCAGGGTATTTCGCGATAGCGCCGAGCTGACCATAGATGCGGCAGATGTCGTGGCGGGCGATCTTGTCCTGCTTCGGGCAGGTGATATCATTCCCGCAGATTGCCGCATCATCGATAGCAATGAGCTGCATGTGAATGAAAGCAGCCTGACCGGGGAAAGCTTTCCGGCAGAAAAAATGCCGGGTCAGCTCAACGGGCAAACAGCGCTTTCAGGCAGCTTTAATTGCCTTTGGCAGGGTACAAGCGTGATCAGCGGGACTGGCAGGGCGCTGGTTGTCCGCACGGGCCTGGATACCGTATTCGGTAAGTTGCGCGAAAGTCTGTCGGAAACCTCTGAAACAGCATTTGAGCACGGAATACGTGGTTTTGGCTATTTTCTCTTGCAGATTACCACTGTGCTGACCCTGGTGATCCTGGCTGTCAACATTTACTTTGGGAAGCCGCTGATCGATTCGGTGCTTTTCTCGCTGGCGCTGGCAGTAGGTATGGCGCCCGAGCTGCTGCCGGCTATCATGACCGTGTCCATGTCCTCGGCCGCTGCGCGCATGATGGAGCGCAAGGTGATCGTCAAAAAGCTTTCTTCGATCTTTAACCTGGGAGAGGTAACCGTGCTTTGCACCGACAAAACCGGAACGGTTACTGAGGGAGCTGTCCGGGTTTGCGATGCGGTGGACGCCGAAGGGAATTCTCAAAAGCAACTGCATTTATATGCTTACCTGAATGCGCTCATGCAGCAGGGCTTTGCCAACCCCATTGACGAAGCGCTGGTTGAGCTGGGCCTGGATACGCGGGGCTTCCGGCGGCTGAATGAAGTTCCCTATGATTTTATCAGAAAGCGCCTCACGGTGCTTACCGGTCACCAGGATGGAAATCTGATGATTAGCAAAGGTGCGTTTGAAAACATTCTCGAAGCATGTTCGAAGGTGCGGACCGGGCAGGGAGTCGACATTCCGTTAGACCAGGCGTACCGAAGACAACTTTTTCAGCGGTATCAAGCTTATGCTGAGCAAGGTTACCGGGTATTGGGCATTGCAATAAAACCGACCGAACTCGACCATATTACACGGAACGACGAGCGCGAAATGTCTTTTGCCGGTTATCTGCTGCTCGAAGATCCTTTGAAGGCTTCCAGTCTTACCTCGGTTCACAGACTGATGGACCTGGGTGTCACAGTAAAAATTATTACCGGGGATAATCGTTTTGCGGCCATGCACATTGCCCAAAAGCTGGGCATTGCATCCGACCGCGTGCTGACAGGCCCTCAACTCGATGAGCTCTCGCCTGAGGCATTTTTGCAGCGCGTTATGGGCACCGCCGTTTATGCCGAGATCGAGCCGCATCAGAAAGTCCGCATTGTTAAAGCGCTTCGTGAGGCGGGCGCAGTGACGGCCTATATCGGGGATGGGATCAACGATGTGGCCGCGATCAATGCGGCAGATGCAGGCATCTCCACCCACAATGCGGTTGACGTAGCCAAACAGGCGGCCGACTTTGTGTTAATGGAAAAGGACCTTTCCGTGTTGGCGGACGGGATCGTGGAAGGTAGAAAGTCTTTTGCTAACTCGATGAAGTATATTTTCATCAGTACCGGCGCTACGTTTGGGAATATGTTCAGCGTTGCCGGCGCGTCGCTGCTGCTGCCATTTCTTCCAATGCTTCCCAAGCAGATCTTGTTAACGAATTTCATCACAGACCTCCCCGCCCTGGCCATCGCCTCTGATGCGGTCGATCCACAGCAAACAAGCAGGCCCGGGAAATGGAGCATGAGCCTTATCAGGCGCTTTATGGTAGTTTTCGGGCTTCATAGCTCCTTCTTTGATTTTGTAACTTTCTATGTGCTGTATTATAAACTGCACCTGACCGGAGCGGCTTTCCGCACGGGCTGGTTTTTAGAGTCGGTTATCACAGAGCTTCTCATTCTGCTTATCGTCAGGACGCAAGGGCCATTTCTGAGCAGTAAACCATCAAAAGTTTTGGTTTGGCTGACGGTCGGTGCGCTGAGTGTTACCCTGCTGCTTCCCATATCCCCTTTGGCAAAAACGATGGGTTTTCTCGTGATGTCTGTGAAGGAACTGAGCTGGATAGGTTTTATCCTGGTTGCTTACATCGTTACCGCGGATCTGCTGAAAGTCTGGTTCTTCCGTCGCGTCAAAAAGGCCGCTCAACACTGAGCAATGTCATCTTTTGTGGTGCGGGCTGTCATCGCAACGGCATTGGTAAGAAACTAATTTAGTGCTGGCGTATAACCATCCAGGGTAGCGCAGTCACTTCTTTAACACCAAGCTTATGAGACGAATACTTGTTCCTTGTGATTTTTCGGCAGCGGCAAAACATGCTTTTCAGTTTGCTGTTGAAATGGCCGCTGCATGTGACGGTCATGTTCTTGTATTAAGGGTAATGCAGGTGCCAACCATTTTCGGAAACGGCATGCCCGGACAGCCTTATTCAGCGGTCGACCCCATATCGATGATCGACGAATGGATGGCATACAGCGAAAAGGAGTTCGGTAGAATGAAAAACAAAGCTGCCCGAGGTTCTGATCGCGCAGAGTTGCTGCTGGAAACCGGGTATGTAAACGATGTCATCCGCGACGTAATATCACGGGAGAAGATAGACCTGGTGGTCATGGGCACCGAAGGCGCCTCCGGCTTGAAAAAGTTCTTTATTGGTTCACATACCGAAAAAATCGTTCGTGCTTCTGCCGTACCTGTTATGGCCGTGCATGGCCCGTTCCATATGAATCAGGTTAAAAATATCATTTTTCCGACGAGCATGGAGCTAAACCAGAAGCCACTCGTAGAGCAGATCAAAACACTTCAGGCCTTGTTTGGTGCAGTCATCCATTTGCTGTATATCAACGGTTTCCCTTTTAGTCTCGAGTCCGATGAAGAGGCCGAGCGAAAACTGGAAGAGTATGCCCTTTTTTATGATTTAAAAGATTACACCGTTCACGTGAGCCGCGGACTGAACGTCCAACAGGGTATTTTGAAATATGCGCGCCGCATTCCCGGTTCAATCATCGCTATGGGTACGCACGGCCACAAAGGCCTGGCCCGTATCACAGAAGGTAGTGTTGCCGAAGATGTGGTTAACCATCTGACGGAACCTGTCTGGACTTATGTAATGCAATAAGTAAGTATGAACCAACAGCCCGATTTATTATGACAACCTGTATCCCCGATCTTGCTATTGCTGAACAGATCAGCAGCATTCTTGCGCGTGATGTCCGCATCAACGATGATGATATTCATGTAAGCGTTCATGACGGCTGGGTATTTCTGGATGGCCACGTCGACTTCGAGGTCGACCGGGATCTGGTCCAGTCGCGGATTGAGAATGTTACCGGTGTTTGCCGGATAACCAATAATCTGACGTACCCGCGCTCGGCAAGCTATTGACTTTTGTAACAGAGAGAGGGCTGTGTCATCATTGCCGACCTACGTACATGTTCAACCCAAGCGTCGTGGTCGCCATGTCATCCCTTTAAAAATACCAGTTTGTACGCGCCCGCTTGGCCATCAGCAGATACTTGAATCAAATTAAACCTTACTACTATGACCTACCAAGCAGATCAGGAAAAAGTTACATTCGTGCTTCCCTTGTATTTTATTAAAGCGGAAGTGACATTTACCCGGCAATCGACAGACGATGGGCTTACCATACCGCTTGCACGAGAAAATGGCCCCCGGGTGAGCATTTCAACGCACCAATTTGCAAAAGGCTTCTGGCTGGCCCAACTGACCTGGTCTGCCGGACGTGAGCGATTTTGCAGCGAGGGCTGGTTTGAGATCGCCTGAACAGATCAAGAATAAACAAGAAGGGGCTGCGCCGGCAGCCCCTTCTTGTTTATAAATCCGCGAGTTATATTACGGATGCGCTATAAAGATCGGTAAATTGAGATTTCGGATCAGCGGATCAGCAGTGCTGGGTGTAAGCATATTAGAAAAGGCGCTACGACCATATGATCCCAAAACGACCAGCGCCTTTTTCTTATGCGTCAAAAAGGTAAAAAGTTCCGAGCTGGGATGGCCGTGAAGTTTCTTGAAGTGTGCGTTAGAGTAGTGCGAGCTGACCAACGGGACTAGTTTGGCGATGTTGGGGTCGTCTTGTTCGCCTTCATTAACCACCTGCACGATTGTCAGCCGACAGTCTTCCAGTTCGGGCAAAAGATAGGAAAACTGCTTGATGGCATGGGCGGCTGCCGCATTCCCATCGTAGGCGAAGACGATCTCATCTACTCCCTCGAAGTAGGCGGGCGCGATCATTACAGGGCATTCGATGGCACACAATACTTCTTTTAGGAAAGCGCTGGGTTTTTTCTCATCCGAAGGCTCGAAAGCCAGATTGTTACCTATGATCATAAGATCCGCATAGCGGCTCTCAGCCAGGATTTGTTCAAGCGGCTCGTGCGGGTTTTCATGCACGCTCACGTGTACTCCCTGCCGCTCGCAAATCGCACGGAAAGTACTTTCGTTTTCGCGGAGCAATTCCTGTTTTTCCTTGAAATCGGGGAGATCACTCACTGTAAGTGTCTCGGCAAAAGGTGTGCCAAAAGCAATCTTCATCTCTGGGACTTCCCGGTAAGGTGTGTCCAGCATAAAGATTCCCGTTAATCGGGACTGGGTCAGCCTGGCTACATAGCAGGCGAACTGGGCGTGATGGGTATTGAGGTGATCGGCATCGATCACAACACGAATGTTTTTCATTATGACTTAATGTTTAAATGGATTGCAGAATATGGCCTTTCATAGAGCCGGTTTCAGCCAGGTTGGTGTGCAGCCGGAAGGCTTCTTCCAAAAGGTGAGGGGTGTGGCCGCCACGCTGACAGGCGCGTTGGAAATAATTTGAAAGTTCATCATAGTAGTCAGGGTGTACACAATGGCTGAGGATTGCCTGAGCCTTTTGTCTTGGCGCCAGCCCTCGCAGGTCGGCAAGGCCTTGTTCGGTGACAATCACATCCACGTCGTGCTCGGAGTGGTCCACGTGGGTAACCATGGGAACTATACGCGAAATGTTACCTCCCTTGGTAACCGACTCTGTTACGAAAATGCTCAGATAGCTGTTCTGGGCAAAGTCGGCAGAGCCGCCGATGCCATTGACAATGTGACTGCCCGAGATGTGTGAGGAATTTACATTGCCATAGATGTCACATTCCAGGGCAGTATTGATCGCGATAACACCCAGCCGTCGGATCACCTCGGCAGCATTGGTAATGTCCTGCGGGCGGAGCAGGATCTTATGGCGGTAGCGCTCTAAATCGGCAAATACTTTTTGGTACCAGTCTTCCGATAGCGTCATTGAGCTTCCTGAGGCAAAATCCATTTTGCCACTTTCAATTAATTTAAATGCACTGTCTTGCAATACCTCCGAATACATGGTGAGGTGCTCGAAGTCGCCTTCTGCGAGCGCGCCCAGGACAGCATCGGCAATTTTGCCGATCCCCGCCTGAATGGGCCTGAGTGAACGGGTCAGCCGCCCGGCAGCGATTTCAGCTTCAAAGAAATGTAACAAATGTGCTGCAATGGCGCCAGCGGCGGCATTGCCTGCGGCGGTTTCGGCCGGGCTATCCTTTTGGTGGGTGAATACGATCGCAGCGATTTTTTCAGGGTCGCAGACAATCACATCCTGTCCTATACGCTGCCATACCTCCGTAATCGGCAGTATGGCTCGGCCGGTAGGGTCTTCAGGCAAAAATACATCATGGATTCCACGGATTTCGATCGGGACTGCCTCGTTAATTTCGATAATTATCTGCCTGGCCTGCTGAACGAAAATTGCGGAATTACCTACCGAAGTCGTTGGAACAATACTGCCATCGAGGTCGATTGCCGCAGCTTCTATGATGGCAATGTCGATGGGAGGCAAAAAGCCGTTGCGGATATGGATGGCTGTTTCGCTCAGGTTCTCGTCGATGTACGACAGGCCACCCTCGTTAATGATCGTCCGCATAACTGGATCGGATTGGAATGGGAGACGCGTCGTGATCGCGCCTGCTGTGGCCAGCGCGCCATCGGTTCCATGCCCCAAGGAAGCCCCGGTCATCAGGGTAATGCGGGTGTGGTTGTTTTCCGCCTTTTCGGCAAACGCGGCTAATACCGCCTTGCTGTCACCGGACCGGGTAAATCCACTGGCGCCTACCACCATTCCATCCACAATGAGCGACGCAGCCTGTGTGGCGGACATTATCTTGGGATTTAGTGCTATACGTTTAATTCTGGACGTGTCGAACATTGCGTTTGTGTTTTATTTTGAAGGATTTCGTAACGGGTGAAAGGCTGGCCTGCCCGCTGTCAGTTCTCAGCAGGCGAAACATAGCCCATGCAAGCAGTAAAGGCATCGGGAAGGCGGCGTAAAGCCCGAGCGGGGCAATAGCGACGCAGAATATGATTCCTGCCCAACAGCCTGTTTGAAATAGCCGACCTCTGGCGGTCATGGCCAGGGCGATCAGTAGTTGGCCGGCGGCTATCGTCAGTACCATCGGTGTAATGATTGGAATGAAAGCACCCACTATAAACCGTTTGTAAAGGGGCATGGCGCTGTCCGCAAAGTCCTGATAGCTCCAGGGAGTGTCCAGCGCGATATACGCATTGACGCCCGCGGCGAAAAGGAATAGCAGGAACAAAATAATGCGGGCCAGTGGCGGACGTGTTTTGCTGATCCAGATCAGAAATATCGCCAGCCCGTTACAGGTCAGGTAAAAGGCCCAGGAGACCATGTCAAGGAATTTGAGCGAATCCATAGTGCTGCCTGTTGAAGTTGAGATACCAGATTAACTATCTCAAAATAAGCATTATGTATCGTTAGAAAACTTGACAGGGCTTACCTGGGAATATGATCTCTATCAGGTTTTAGACCGCTTGGATTAGTACGGCTTTGTGGGGGGGCGCGCAAACCAGTGTGCAGATTTTGGTTTAGTTTAGGTTAGTTATGCATTTGGTTTTTTGATTTTAAATATGCTCGGAAAGCTTGTAGGTCCATACAGGCTCATGGGTATGGTTGATGACGTTTTCCGCAACGCTTCCCAGCATCAGGTGCGTCAGCCCGGTATACCCGTGGGTTGCCATCGCAATCATTGAACCCGGCATGCGGGAAGCAAATTTGAGCACTCCTTTTTCTTCGGTGGCAGCATGGGTAACATGTATACCAAAGTTGGAAAGACCATAAAATGCTGCCAAGTCGCTGAGCATGGCTGTCAGCGTGTTATCAGTGTCTTTACAGTCGGGCGTCTTTACGTAAAGCAGGTGCAGCCGCGCTTTAAAAAATGTTTGTAATGCCCTGACCTGCCACATGAACCGGTGCTGGTCCAGATCGATCGTTGTCGGGAAAACGATGTTGCGGATCTGATTGATCTTTTGGCCCTTATGTATTGAAATGACAGGTATAGGGGCGGTTCTGACGACTTTTTCGGTATTCGAACCCAACATCACCTCAGTAATTCCGCTGCTTCCGTTTGTTCCCATAACGATCAGATCAGCTTCCGTCTCGTGAATGGTTTTAATCACTATCTGATGCAGCAATCCCTGCTCTACGCGAAAGCCAGGTTCAAGCTGCGTTTTCAGCTCGCCTCTGACCCGGGCAAAATCCGCGGTTGCCTGGCGGCCCAATTCTGATAGTATCGAAGCCGAGCCGATAGGATATCCATTCGGGTCCAGACTTTCCAGATAAGCCGGCGTCAGATTCACTACATGAAGGGCCGTTACCTCGCCTTGGGCAGCCTCGGCCAGCTCGATGGCAAACCGGAGTGCGGATATGGAAAGTGCAGAGAAGTCAAAAGGGACAAGGATCTTTTTCATATGCAGGTCGCTAAAATGATGTGGGCAGTTGAAGGTTCTGCAAGTTGTTGATATACAAGTTTATAAAAGATGACCGATAAGGTCTTGCGGACTGACTTTGCTCATGTTCAGGCCAGCTTGCCGTCCATAATTTTATGTTCATATCAATTTTTGTATTGAGCTATGAGGACAACGTTGGCTATACTCGGGATGTTCTTCATCGGATGCAGTCCCGAGATTCGGGTTTATCACGATGTTGACAAGAACGCCCCTGTTAACCAATACCATACCTTCCAGTGGGCAAAAACAGACAGCGTGACCTGGGGTGATAATCCGCTTTATTTCAATCAGTTAAATGACTTCCTCATTAAGCAGGCAGTTAATGATTTGTTGATCGCAAAGGGTTATTTGCTTGATCAGGGTACATCCGATCTGACGCTACGCTACGATATCCGTATCGACGAACAGTCTATGCTGCTTCCCGACCCATATGGTTATCTGTACGGCGACTACTGGATGATGCCGCGTGATCACCTGTTTCGATACCGGGAAGCGACATTGATCGTCGATGTCTGGCATTCACAGACCAGCAAGCTAATCTGGCGTGGCTGGGCAGTGGCAGCCATCGAAGTAGTATTTGATGATGGAAAGAGTCCGGATGTTGTCATCCGGTCAGCCGTAGCAAAAATCCTGGATGCATTTCCGGCGCATGTAGCACAACGCGACACCATAAGTTCAGTTGCAACAGGCGACCGGCGTGAAAACTAAAAGGGTCGACTGTTCGACTCCAACCCAACCTACTGGTTAGGTCTTTTTAAACATTATTCCCCAACGATATAAACTCATTAGTACCGGTTCCAGCAAAAGGCCTTTGGTTGTGAGACTGTACTGAACTTTCAGGGGTTTTTGCGATATTACTATTTTGACCACCAAGTCGTCTTTTGCCATTTCATTTAATTGCTGGCTGAGCATTTTCTCCGAGATCAGCGGGATATGCGCTTTTAGCTCTGAAAAGCGCAACGGGCCATAAAGCAGGAGTTGCCCGAGGATAGTCAATTTCCAACGCCCATCGATTTGTGAAAGTGCGGCCGCCATATCGCAGGATTCGACCATTTGTTTTTCGTTGATGTAATTAGTTGAATTTTCCTTCCGCATAGATCACATACAATTTGGTAAGTTATTGCCCCTGGCAATTAAGGCATCTATTTTTGAGTCGAAAAAAGAAACATATGACAGAAAAAAACAGCCTCCCAATAGAAAACAGTGCAAAAGGGCAGATAACAAAAATAGTTAAACTTATGATGGATGGCTTTGCCCGACAGGATGCCGAGGCATTTGCATCGGTTTTCGCAGTTGATGCGGATTGTATCATTCGCGACGGAGAACATTTGAGCGGTAAAAAGGCAATCCTGGAAACCCATACCAGGATCTTTTCCACCATCTATAAAGAAGGGACTAGATCCGGTTATGAAATTGAATCCATCCGTTTTCTTACACCCAATGTTTCCCTGGTAAGGCTCCGGGGCCATATGGAGTTTTCAAGAGATGGAAAAACAGCCGAGGTGAACGGACGTATCAGCCTGGTCGTTAACCGCGTGAACGAACTATGGCTAGTTGTACTGTTCCAAAACACTTCTGTAATGACCGTCGTATAGCCAACCGGCTCATTCCCATGACTACCGATTTGCGGGATTCTGATCTGAATCCTGCGCAGCCAACGTTCTGATATGATCTTGGGCCGCTTAACAAACCCGTCATGGACTACTGAGGCGGGCTTACGCTCATTTCTTAACATCATTTTGGAATGGTTATCGGCTGCTGACATACTGTTGTCAAACGCGATTGTTTCTTTGGGAAATCAGACACTAATCAAACCAATTTATGACATTTATCTCGGCCCGAATCATTACCGCCAATATCAACCGGCTAATCGATTTTTATCAGCACATTACTGGCTTTCCTGCTACACGTTACACCGAAGATTTCGCAGAGCTCCGAACGCCGGTGGCTGTGCTTGCCATCGGTAGCATGCGTACTTTGCAACTGATGGGCGTAGAAGGCGCAGCCGCACCGGCTACAAATCGCTCAGTGATCCTGGAATTCCGGGTTGACGACGTGGATACACAATATCAAAGGCTTGCTGACTACCTCGGCGAGGCGCTGGTGCAAACGCCGACTACTTTACCGTGGGGAAATCGTTCACTACTCTTCCGCGATCCGGATGGTAATTTGGTTAACTTCTTCACGCCTGTTACGGCTGGTGCGATCGAACGTGCCAGGTAGTGAAGTAAACGATCATTATTGCTTGAAGAAGTTTGCAAGATAGTGATCAAAAGCGCCGCCAACCTCCTTAAGTCTTCCAGCAAAAGGTTCGACCCATGTCCTATGGGTTCACCCTACGGGACAAGTCCGAATTGAATGGATCTGTCCCGTTCTTTTTGCCTTATAATTCTTTGAGTACGCAAATTCTGTCGTTAATCTATATTCTTAAAAAGATTTCAAATGATTTGTCGGCCACGACATCGGAAAAACTCAGGCGGACGTTTGCAAAATATTTAACTTGGAAAACCCTATCTGTTTCAGAAGGGCTGCTTTCATCCAAAACCGTCTATTTGTAATCTATATGTTTTTTGACCCGGAAAACCATGTTGTAAAACTATGCGCTGAAGGAATCGCGTTGGAAGGTGAACCCGAAAAGGCGGGTTTATATTATCGAAAGGCTTGGGATGCGGCCGTCAATAATGAAGAACGATTCATTGCGGCTCATTACGTTGCCCGGATACAGGCCACAGCTTTGGAAAAGCTCCGGTGGGATCAAATTGCCTTGAATGAGGCCTTGAGCATTGGCAAAGAATATGTTAAGGAAGCCTATCCGTCTTTGTATTTGAATCTCGGTAAATGCTATGAAGACATGTCCGATTTCAAAATGGCCATAGAGCACTATGAACAAGGCTTAACATTCAGCGAGCATCTCAATGATGACGGGTACAGCAAGATGGTGAAATTGGGGCTTGAAGGCGGTTTGAAAAGGGTTACGCTCTTACATGTAAATCTACGGGCCTAGATCCTTGTAAACCTGACGGGTAGGTGTCAGGTGTGCTTCCCGGGTTTGGGCAGAACCAGACCAGTTTGCTGGTTATTCCACATAATTGTAACTTACTTTTACCATTTGCTATCAACTAAATGTAAGTTAAAGTCTATTCGAAATTTACCTCACAATCTTTAAAATGAGTAATCCAGCTTTATTGAAGTGTATTCAAGTATGCGTACTAGCAATGTCGCTTCTTTTAACTACTAAGATTTTTTCACAGGATTTTAATCCGGGAGCAGACAAATATCAAAAGCTGGCAGACAGTTTGGGCGAAGCAAAGCAATATAAAGCAGCTGCCAGAAGCTATCATGCCGAGGGGGAAGCCCGCAGAATGCTGGCATACAAAAGACAGCCCGCTGTAAATGCCACCTATTTCTATGCGATGGCCCAAATGCCGGATAGTGCGTTGGCCAGCCTGGAAAAAGCCGTGAAATTGTATGGGTTTAGCAATAGGAAGTGGATAGAATCTGAGCCTGGCTTGGCGGCGGTCCGGAAGTATCAGGCATATTCAGACCTACTTCGGTACATGTCCGACAAAGAATACGCGCAGCGCGATCCGGATCGCGCTGCGGTGATCACGAGCGACATAGCTCTGTTCTGGAAAGTTTATGACCGGTATAAGAAAGACTCTTCCAATGCTCAGAAGTTGTTTCTCACCGAATATTTCGAGAAAGGCAGTCCCAATTTGCAGGAATATTATAGAATTAAAACTCCAAACATTGGCGGTATCAGAGGTTTTGTTCACAACCTTGAAATTATGCCTGAATATTACGCCAATATCCGGACCAAAACAGAACAGGTTAGCACATTGGAGGATTCCCTCCGTGTGATATTCCGGAATCTGAAACACTGGTATGCGCCGGCCACTTTTCCTGACGTGACTTTTGTTATCGGAGGATGGAGCTCAGGTGGAACCGTTACGGGTTACGGCTCCATCATGGGGGTCGATATGCAGGCGGCGAGCAATGGTACGCCCACTCATGAATTGAATTTGTGGCAGAAAAAAAACATGCTGCCATTTAACGAATTGAAACATGTGGTAGCGCACGAGCTGGTGCATGTACAACAAAATAACATGGCCGCTGACACCATCTTGCTGCGCTATGCGATCGTGGAAGGTATGGCCGATTTCATCGGGGAATTGATCAGCGGTAGAACGGCCAATCAACGCCTCCATGTCTGGGCTGTTGGAAATGAACGGAAGGTTTGGGAAGAGTTCAAAAAGGAAATGTATCTGGATCGTTATTCAAACTGGATTGCTAATAGCAGTCAGGAGACAGCCGACCGCCCTGCCGACTTAGGTTACTGGGTAGGGTATCAAATTTGCAAGGCTTATTTTGATCAGGCAACCGACAAGAACAAGGCTCTTCACGACATGCTCAACATCAGGGATTACAGGGCATTTTTGACGCAGAGTAAAGTGGACGAAAAACTTTCACGAGGTAACAAATAGACCACCCAGGCTGGCACTGTGACGGCGTCAACCCGCAGTTTATCAAGCAATAAGCTGAGGGTCGTAAGTCGTGGTACATATCTAAGGCTTAGCAGCCCATTAACATAACCAGAAGTTATAGATTGAAAATACTTTCCCGGATGCTTTAATGTCAATATTTTAACAAGCAAAATTCGATGTTATACAATAAGCAATGATGTAGTGAGCGGCACACATTAAAGCTGGACGGATCAAAAACTTAAAAAAACAATCTTGCCCAAAACGTCTTGGTAGTTCGAAAAACATGCGTGAAGCATGTCCGAACGGCGTGCGCCCGATATTACTGCTACGTCAGTTACTTTGGTTTCTTTTTTAAGAAATAAAGATAATCTCCGTCGAAGTAGCTTCCTGCACTGGTGATCACAACCGGGTGAGTCATGTCTGTCTGCACAAAACCTTCGGTGCAAAGTAAATCCTTACTATCGATATACACTTTAAACCTGAAGGTGGCCTTACTGTTAACGGGGCTTTTCGCCAATGCCGGAGTCCAGATTATTCCTGAATACTGGGCGCTGCCCATATTTTCGACCCGTTCGAAGATACCGGATGATGTGACGTCGCCCGATGACAACGTGGGGGCGGACATCAATAGGCATTGTTGAAATCGCCCGTAAATTCTGAAAGACGGGTTTACGGACGATTCTTCCCATTTAGTGATGGTCAACGTCACTTCCCGGGCAAACTCACCGGATTCATTCAAATAAAACAGCCGGTTGTCAGCAATATCAATATGTCCGTCTGGGTCTGTCTGATTGGCAATCGTTAGCCGCCAGGAATAACCCGGTCCCGAACGGTCCCCGGTCGGCCCGAATTGTCCTGCTCCGGGCTTGTTACCCTCGGGTTCGGGATTTTTCTTTTTACAATCCGATACAAATAGCACGAAAATAAAAAACGCGATGAGGCGGACAATTTTAATCGCCAGGTTGTTGTTTTTCATGTGACCGTTGATTTATTTAACGTTACAACGAAAAGCCGGGTTGAAAAAGTAAGTCTATTTAAGACCGCTATGAAATATTTTGTATGTCTCTTCGTAGTGCTTTTGCTGGCATGTTCGAAGGAAAAACAGCCTGAGCCTATTTCGGTTTCCGACCGCGAATTTGCATTACAGGGCATTGGCAATGCCGCCATCATCCGCAGTTTTCTTGATCTTCAGAATTCAGTAAATGCGCTAAACGAATTTGCGATTTCATATCAATACGATTCTACAAACACTCAAAAGCTGCTTGCGCTCAGGAAAGAATGGGTCAATTCGGCCGTGGCCTGGAAGGTGTCGGCGATATTTTTGCAGGGTAAATTCAGCACTGATGTCTCTTCGTCCAATCTTTACACTCAGGCTAATGCAGCGGACATAGAGGATATTATTTCGTCTAATGTCCCAGGATTTGACCAGACTTACATGCAATCGCTTGCAGAAACGTCCACGGGCCTGGCAGCGATCGAATACCTGATATACGGTACTAACCGGGGAAATCCAGAGTCGGTAATATCTGCGTTTAGAGGTTCCCGTCGCGGGGCTTTTCTACGCGGGCTTTGTCTGGATTTAAAACAACGGAGCGATCAGTTGTTGTATCAATGGAGTATCGGGGGCAACGGTTATCTCAATCAGTTTATGGCGTTAAGCGGTCCTGAGCGAAGTTCGTCGATCGGCCTGCTTACCGACAATATGATCAGTACCATTTCCAAAATAAAAGACGAAAGGCTGGGTGCCCCCCTGGGAGTGAATCAGGGGACAGTGCGCCCGGCCTTAGTCGAATCCAAATATAGCGGCCAGTCCGCAGCCTTGCTTATCGCCGAACTAAAAAGTGTGCAACAGTTATTTTTAGCAAAGAGGACAAATGGTGTCGGGGCAAAAGCAATATACTGGCTTCTGGACCAGGCAGGTGCCAGGTCGGCTGATATGGCACTCAGTGCAGCTATTGAGGCACAATTTATAGATGCCTTCCAGAAACTCGACCTCATCAAAACACCTTTGGAACAAGCAGTTTTAACTAATCCGGAACAAGTGATGGCTGTATACGAAGCGGTCGGAAAACTGCAAAATCTGATTGAAAATGAAGTCGTCGCCGGACTACACTTTCGTGATTAGTTTGATTTAAGGGAGCGGTTATACTACAATTTCTGGTCCGTCTCGCCGACCAGCTTCAATATTGTAGGGATCAGCGCTCTTAGACGATCTTTCAATACACTGTATTTCATTGCAGGCAGCGAGGCCGCAAGGAAATTGTTGTGCAGCGCAGGTGTGGGAACGTATTGGTAATCCGGACGAACCGCGTAATGCTATCCATGCTTTTCTGATTTGTCTCCTGATTCTCCCTCAAAGACCACTTTTATTTTGCAAATTCCACTGTGCTGTCGTTCCAGCCACCCTCTGCAACTCTGATAGCCTCACAATTGTCACACCACGCTTGAAAGTCGTCGTCCGACAATTCCTTCCTTCAATGTTTCGAACGATTCCTCAAACCAACTTTGATGATGAAATTCAGATGCTGACATACGAATACGTTCAAAAAAAGTGACCGACACGAATTTGTCGATCACTTTTTTGATTATCCAACTTTTATTAGGATGCCGGAAACTGGCTCTCATCCATGTAAGCAAACTCCCACTGATGACCATCCAAATCGGCAAAGCTGTGCTGATACATCCAGCCATGATCCGCAGGCTCTTTGTAAATAGTAGCGCCCAATTCTTTTGCCTTGGCTATTATCTGTTGAACTTCATCCCTGGAGCCAGCATCAAGGGCGATTAACACCTCAGTGTTTTCATGGGCATTGCAAATCTGTTTTTGAGTAAAGGTCCCAAAATACGGTTCGGTCAACAGCATCGCATAGATAGCGTCGCTGATCACCATGCAGGCGGCATTTTCATCCGTGAACTGAGGATTAAACCCAAAGCCAAGACCTTCAAAGAATGCTTTTGATCTGTTAAGGTCAGTTACTGGAAGATTGACAAAAATTTTAGTGGCCATTTGCTTTTTTTTAAAGGTGATTGAATAAACATCGCTGCAAATAAAAAGCGCCCTGCTCTGTCTGGCTGGTTAAAAGCTTGGGCATAATGGTGAATTCTATTTGTCCTTGCGTTTCCTGAAAGCCAAAGGAGACATTCCGACATGCTTCTTAAAGAAACCGCCAAAATTAGCAGGGTCGGAAAAGCCAAGTTGGTAAGCTATCTCGGCTATATCGACGTGCGTGTACAACAGTAGTGATTTTGCTTCAGTCAATAAACGGGCAGCGATGTATGAAAGCGCATTTTTGCCCGAAACGGCCTTGACCGATTGAGAAAGATGATTAGGGGTCACCGAGAGAAGGTCGGCATATTCTTTTACGGTTCTTTTGTCGATGTAGTGGTTGTTCACCAATTGAAGGTATTTACTCAATAACAGTTGTTGGGGCGTTGCAAACCGCGTCATTTTCTTTCTTTCTGCGACGAACGCCTTCATGTAGTAAAATAGTGCAAGCAGTCTTGCCCTGGCTTCCATATGCGATTTATCGCCTGATCTGTCATAGGCCGTAAGTACATCTTCGAAATGAGGTGACAGCTTCTGAAAGGTCGCATGGTCCAGTTTGAAAAGGTTTGTGTATAATCGGTTGAAGAATGGGAATTCTTCATGAAAATCAGGCCTTAAAAACGAAAAACACTCAGATTTAAAATAGATTACGTATCCTTCCAATGTCTCATCGTGAGAGAAGCTATATACTAAATCGGGAGAGTGGAAAACCAGGTACGATTCCGGATTCGTAACTGTTTTGTCGCCATAATCGACTTGTGCGTTGCCTGAGTTGAGAAATAGCGCAAAAAAATAAAATGACCTCTTAAAGGGAGGCTTGTAGATCTCTACCGGGTGTTCCAACTTTCTTAGCCTGAGACAATAGAAAAGCGGGTTCGTTGTTCTCCCGGGTGATGGGATCGAAGCCAGGAAGGCATTAATGTCTGTATAATAAGGAATTGCTGTTTTCTGCTTACCCATAGGAATACTATTGAGGCTGGTCGAAAGCGTCTCTCAGGAGTACATACAATCTTAACCTTTCGCTGTCTCTTTCCCGAAAATACCAATAAACTTCCTACATTATAGACATTTCCTATCCCCTATGAAACACTTAATTTACCTGCTCCCGATCGTTTTGTTGCTTTCCTGCGCTAAAAAGGAAGACAAGTCTCCATCCGATCCCAACCTGGAAGCCAAAATAGATGGTATTGTCAAACCGTACATCGACAAAACCGAGGCCGCGGGCATAGCCGTTGGCGTATTTAGAAATCATAAACCACTATTTCAGAAGGCTTATGGATACGCCGATCTGGAATGGGATGTGAAACTTCCGGTTACTGCGTCATTTGAGATTGGCTCGGTCACGAAACAATTCACCGCAGCTGCCATTTTGCAGCTCGCCGGGCAGGGAAAACTGACATTGGAAGATGACCTCGGGAAGTATTTAAGGTTTGATACGCGGAACCGGAAGGTCACGATACGGCAGTTACTGAGTCACACCTCGGGCATTAAAGGTTATACGGAACTACCGAGTTTTGAAATGTTGTCGATTGTAAAGCACAGCAGAGATACCCTATTGCGCATCGTAGAAAAAGAAAAATTCGATTTCGAACCGGGCGAAGCATTGATCTACACTAACACCGCATTTTTTATGCTCGGTCTTATCATCGAAAAAGTGAGTGGAATGTCCTATGAAGAATATGTCAAAAAGAATCTGTTCGATAAAGCCGGGATGACTAATTCCTATTATTGCAGCGAAAACAAAATCACGAAAAATAGGGCGCATGGTTATGACAGGGCCGAAAAAGGACTGGTGAGAGCCGCCTATCTCGATCACACCTGGCCATATTCGGCCGGTTCGTTATGCTCGACTGTCGGGGATCTGGAGAAATGGAACAATGCGCTGCATCACGGGAAGATCCTCGATGAGAAAAGCTACAAGGAATTTTTAACACCTGTAAGTCTGAATGACGGGACTGTCACCCGGTACGCAAAGGGCATTACCATCACAGACTGGAAAGGAAAACGCCTTGTAGAACATGGCGGGGGCATTAACGGCTTCCTCTCCCAGAACAGCTATTTTCCGGATGAGGATGTGAGCATCATCGTTTTGATCAACACCACCAGCGTTGGTCCCAGGCAGGTCGCCGATAAAGTGGCAGACCTCGTTTTTAATGATTTGCAAGCCAATAAGCCTGCCCATTTCCCAGGTGATCTGACAAAATTTACGGGCAGCTACAAAGGCCGGGGACGTGGCGAGGATATAAATGTTAGAATCGGCAAAAACGGACTTACCCTCGTGGCAACACTTGGGAATGAGAAACCTCAGCCGCTCAACTACATCAAGGAAAATTTGTGGACGGACGGAAGTAACAATTATCTGTTTAAACAAAAAGAAGGCCGGGTCGCGGAATTGGGAATGGATCAGGTTTACGGGTATTTTGTTTTGAGGCGGTTGTCTGATTAATCCGGGGGCGATCGCGCCTGGAAGTTTACATTTAGCTCCATTTTGGGCGTACCAATGGATTTGGGGCAAGAGGCCTAGTGGACTAAAGTGATTAACTCAGCTTTCATCCAGGCCGGTGTTTCTGCGATTCAGGTTAAGCTCTCCTATTATTCGCCAGGGAAGTCGGCGATCTGCTTCTTGAATTGATTGGATTGATTTTCGCCATGCTCCACGGCCCATTCTGCCATTGCTAGTAGTACAGGGCGTAGTGCTTTTCCTTGGGTGGAAAGCTGGTAGGTTACATAAGGCGGGACAACGGGCTTGGATTCCCTGGTGATCAGCCTGTCCGCTTCCAGTTGCTTGAGCTGTTGTATTAATACCTTCTCGGTTATAGCAGGAATGGATTTTCGCAGTTCATGATAACGCTTAGTGCCGGCAAGCAGGTTGAAAAGGATGATGGGCTTCCAGTATCCTCCGATCTGCTCCATAACGAATGTCACGGGACAGGCCGCAAAGGCGTTGCTCTTATTTTCCTGAATTACCGATGTTTCTTTAATCTCTGCCATGTTGAACATACCATTGGGTAAGTACTTGTACAAAAGTAAGTTCAATTCTAGTTTTGCCCAAACATTCCAAACAAAGAAAAAATGAAAGTAACAGTAACAGGATCTTTGGGTAACATCAGCCGTATCCTCACAGAAAAATTAGTAGCGAACGGGCATATCGTAACAGTGGTAAGCTCTAATCCGGAGCGTAGTCATGAAATTGAGGTGCTGGGAGCGATTCCTTTGACTGGCTCGGTAGAAGATTGCGGGTTTCTAACACGCGCTTTTGAGGGTGCAGATGCAGCCTATTTGATGATCCCACCCAATTTCGGTACAGCCGATTTGAAGCAGTATATTAAGACAGTCGGCGAATATTATGCTAGGGCCATTAAAGAAACAGGTGTAAAGCTGGTAGTCAATCTGAGTAGTATCGGTTCACATCTTGAAGCTGGTCTTGGTCCAACGGGCCCAAACTTTTCTGTTGAACAAAAGCTGAACGAATTGCCTGGCGTAAATGTCCTGCACCTTCGGCCTGGAATGTTCCTGACGAATTTCTACGGGGCAATACACATGATCAAGCATCAGAGAATGCTGGGCAATAATTTTGATAGCTCTGTCAGCCTGCCACTCACTCATCCAAAAGACGTTGCGGAATTGGCCTTCAATGCGATCGACCAGTTCTCTACATCGGGAAAAATTGTTCAGTATGTGATCAGCGACGAAAAGAATGGCAGTGAAGTTGCAGCGGCACTGGGTCAGGCAATAGGGGAGCCTGGTTTGAATTGGGTCGAATTTTCAGATGAGCAACTGTTAAACACTTTGGTACAAGGCGGCTTTTCGGAACAAATGGCGACGGTGTATATGGTTGAGATCGGAATTGCATTACGACAAGGTAGTTTCACCGAGGACTATCACAAGGTAAACGGCAAGTTGGTTGGCGGCACGACCCTTGCCGAATTTGCAAAGGAGTTTACCCTGGCATATCAGTCCGCTGAGCAGTGAAAAGCCTGGTTCCAGCCATCAGGACATTCATTGAATTTCGTCCCCGGCTTTCATCCAAGCCCATTAAAAAGCTGCCGCAATTCATTTGCTGCAGATTTTTAATGGGCGGTTATTTACGTTATTTAAAATTCTATTTAAAGCGGCACAAACGAATTTTCGTACATCTGCGCGATGACAGTCGGATCTGAAATATCACTCTGAGGCGAATTGGCAAATACTGCTACCTGTACAGGGCCGAAGTCGATAAAGATCGTTTCGCAATTATAGCCGACCCCGCTTTTATAAAAATAGCTGCCCTTCGTTCCGGTAAGTTTACCATCGAAGCCGAGCATCTTGGATTTCATCTGGTTGAGCTCCGTAACGGTAAGTAGTTCGTTTTTAGCAACTTTTGAGGCAAGTTTCCCAAATTGGGAAGCACTCAGATATAAGCCGGTAGCACCACAGTCCCAACGAATGATTGCCTTGTCGATTCCTGGCTCATCACCATTTCTGGCCGGGTAGCCCTGTGTAGACAGGCTCGCGCTGATCGGGCCCATTTGTCCCCAGGGATTTTGCCCCCAGGCTTGCCAATCGATTACTGTTGCATGTTCAAGCCCGGCAGGAACAAACACATTGGTGCGTACAATGTTGCGATAATGCTCGCCATATAACGCGAAGTTTTCGGCTGTCGCATTCAATTCGTTCCATTTAGCAGCATTACCCTGTTTTTTTAATTCAGTTGCTTCCACATAAGGAAGTATGATTCCCAGAAGCAAATAGTTGATATTGTTATTTTGCTTTGTTTTAGAATTAAATATACTTTCATTGACCGGTCCTTCAACAGTCAACTTAACTTTATCCCAATTATTTGGATAATAAATAAGGCCTGTTTTATGTGCTAAAATTCGCTCAAAATCCAGCTCTTTAAATTGAGAACTGGGTGCCCAGTTTTTGGGAATATAGTTCCATACTTTTGTAGTAAGAGGTAAATTGTATTTTTTGAGAATTTTTATAGCAGCAATGGCGGTTACGTATTGTGTTGTGGTCAATACCTCCTGTTTTATGATAGCACCGTGCAGCTGAAAGCTTCCTTCGAAGTGCTTTCTGGCAAAGCCATCGCCGCCATTGGCCCGGTAAAATTCCTCCCCGTTATTGTAGACCGCATAACCAAAACCAACCTCGCCTTCCAGGAGGTTTTCTATTTTGATTGCAAACTCATTGGCGTCAAATTTGGTCGGGATTCCCAGTTTCGCGTTGTGATTTTTCCCTTCTGTTTGTGCTGATAAATCCTCTGTTGGAATGAGGTCTTCTTTGCAAGACGTAGTAAACAGTGCGGCAGCTGCGAAAATGCCCAGGCCGATTGATTTAAAAAAGTGTTGTTTCATCGTTAATTGGATTTGAGTATGGATAGCAGTTTCATTTATATCACAAATGTATGGTGAAGACTAAAACCCAATTTTTAACAGTTCTGTAAAAAGAATAAAAAATTATAAATGCAGATTCGGGCGGAGGTACCGGCTGTATATGATATCGACTGGGGGAACTTCTGGCATCAAAGCTCCGATTTGTGGCAATCGGAGGTGCCGACGGTGGCTGTCACGAGCATGCCTTAGAGCTGTTTCGAGCGAAACGGGGCGGGAAGATGGGCGACATGCACACAGGCATGATTATGCAGAAAACCGGGAAGTTGCCAGAAAGTAGCAGAATAAGGCTCGTAACGTTCCATTGAGGTCGAAAGTCAGGCTCATGGTGTTGCTACTGCGATTCTCGGATTATCAAATGATTCGACTCAAGTAACGAGTGCCACCAGTTTCCTGGTCTTGTATCTCACGAAACGAGTGGTTGAAAAGACTGCGTTAACCTAAATAACTTCTTAATTAAAATCCCGATTAAGCCAGACCTTCAATTAACATTTTTTATGTTGTAGAAATAAGTTTCCGTTAGTTGCTTGCGGCCTGAAACTGTCACGCATGCCATGAAAACCATTCGAAAATTAACGGCCTTCTTCGCGGTTTATATAGTATTGGCGTCGACCTCGGTAATATCTGCTTCTGTTTTTGACAGTCAGGGAGTCGTCATTAAGGACTCCGCCAGTAAATTGGCAAAAAACAGGAACTTAGCAAGTCCAAAAAAGGCAGCCATCCTCGCAGTCATACCTGGACTTGGGCAGATCTACAATAGGGAGCTCTGGAAAGCTCCAATCGTTTATGCGTCGCTGGGGGGAAGTATTTTTGCTTACCACCTCAATTCGATAAAACATCAAGATTTTTTAAAAGCGTATCTGTCATTTTATGATCTGAGCACTGGAAATCTTGGTCAAGGTATTAATCATAATACAGTGAAGCCTGTCATTGTACGAAATATGTTCAATACAAAAAACACAGAATCCTTGCTCACGGTAGATCAAATCGCCAAGAAAAAAAATGTGTGGAATAGGTACAAAAACCTTTCAGTTTTGGCAATTGGAATCATTTATGGTCTCAGCATTATTGAAGCCAACGTCGCTGCTCACCTTAAAACATTTGACGTGTCAGATGATATCTCCGTTTATATTTCTCCAGGTCCGCCGAAGTTCACATCCGCTGGTCTTATTCCGGGTGTTCAGATCGTTTTCAGTTTTAAATAAATCGCGTGTCAGCCAGAACTGTGTCGGACATCCTCTTTTTGTCAGGTTCTTCAACTAAATCTCTTCGTTCTCTTTCTCGGAGCTTGGTCTGTTCTTTAAATAAGCAGGTCGTTTTTCTGTACACTCATACATATTACTCGCTTTTTATCTATTCTGCGATTATTTGGGTATATCAATACCTTTTATCGCGACTCATTCCGACTGCAGACTTTTTACCGGGTTCATGAAAGCAGCTTTAATGCTTTGAATGCTAACCGTAAATAATGCGATCACGATTGAAAGCAAGCCTGCAAGCACAAACATCCAGGATTCTGTGTCAATCCGATAAGCGTAGCCCTGCAACCACCTGTTCAAGCCGTACCAGGCTAGAGGCGTTGCGATAGCAATGGCAATCATCACGGAACCCATAAAATCCTTTATCAATAGCTGTACAATACTCAGTGTACTTGCACCCATAACTTTTCGTATGCCCACTTCCTTGGTCTTAACCTGGGCCATGTATGTGGCCAATCCAAACAAGCCAAGGCAGGAAATTAGAATAGCGACTAGCGTAAAGAATTTGAAAAGTGTCCCGATACGCTGCTCAGACTTGTAAAGATTATCGTAAGTCTGATCCAGAAACGTATACTCAAAAGGTGCATCCGCGTTGTACTGCCTCCATATTTTTTCAATGTAAGCAATTACCTGTTTGGCATCTTTGCCATTGGTCTTGACATACATTTCGTAATTGCCAGGTCGGTACCGCAAAATAGCCGGTTCTATTCTTTGCTTTAGGGACGCAAAATGAAAATCCTTCACTACTCCAATAATCGTCCCCGAAGTGCCGAATAGTTCGAAACGTTTTCCAATGGGACTTTTAATTCCCGCCTCTTTTACAGCAGTTTCGTTTAAAATATAATGTACAGAATCGGATGTGATTCCTTTAAAGCCTTGTCCATAAGTAAGTTGTAGGTTGAAAACGGAAAGGAAATCCTTGTCCACTGTCAGCGGATGAATAAAGAACTTTTGATCCGGGTCTTTTCCGTCCCAATCCGTTTCGGTAGTTGTCGTGGCCATATCCAGGATCAGATCACTCGCGCTTGTGGCACCCTGAATCCCGGAGCTGCCCGAAAGCGTGGCTTTAACGGATTGGATGTCAGATACCATGTTTCTCAATTCGAATCTGAAAATATGTTCCTTATCATATCCCAGCTGCTTATTATTGATGTATGCCAGTTGCCGGTCAATGATGATTGTGCCGCAGATCAGCGCTACCGAAAACGTGAATTGGACTGTTACAAGTATTTTACGGAAAGCGGAATTGGTAACTCCTGGCGACACTTTCCCTTTCAGCGCTTTCAATGGTTCAAAAGAGGATAACAGCAATGCGGGATAAATGCTGCATAATAGCAATGTGGAAACGACTACCACTGAAATTACAACCCAGATGTTGGTATCCACCATGCTGAATACCATGTTTTTGCCAGTGAAATTATTATAAGCCGGCATCAATAGCCGGGTAAGTAGCATGGCAGCAATGGTAGCGAAAACAAAAACCAGCAGGGTTTCTAAAATGAATTGGACAAATAGCTGTATTTTGCCTGCTCCAATCATCTTACGAACACTGACCTCCTTGGCCCGGATCATCGCACGCGCGGTAGAAAGGTTGACATAATTGATGCAAGCGATAAACAATATAAGAATACCGATGCCTAGAAATATCCGTACAGTCTTTATCAGACCATCACTTCCATCGGTTTGATAAAGATGCATTTCTGAAAGGGGTTGCAAACTGTATGGGTCAGTAATGCCAATGTTTCGAAAATTTTTGACCAGTGTTTGCGCTAGCTTATTACTCACTGTATCCCTGGATGCACGCGGGTCCAGCTGTAAAAAAGTAGTATAGCTAAAATTTCCCCAATCTGCATTAATTGATTTTCCATCATGCGCAAGGGAAAAGTTTTTTGCGTACAGCGCCATAGAAAAAAGCATGTCATACCGAATGCTCGAATTATCGGGAAAGTCATTTACCACACCAGAGACAATAAAACTGCCATTGCCGTCAGCAACTATTACCTTGCCAATCGGATCCTGATCGTTGAAATAACGTTGAGCAGAAGACGCAGTAAGGACAACCGAGTTATCGCTGGGGAATGGATTGGCGGAATTCCCTTCTAACAATGCAAAGTCAAACATAGCAAAAAAGGTAGGGTCTACGTACCCGATCTTATCTTCCTTGAATTGCTTGTCTTTGTATCGGAATATGGAGAAATCCGTGTTGTTTTTTATACGGACCGCATTTTGTATTTCGGGGATTTCATTTTTGGCAAAAATGGCAATGGGCGCATGGGAATTGATCCAGATTTTTCGATCTTCTCCCTTACCCATATTGGACAGGACCCTGTAAATGTTCTGCTCGTTCCGGTGAAATTTATCAAATCCCAGCTCATTTTGAACCCAAAGAAGGACAAGGATCCCAACCACCAGGCCCGAAGTGAGGCCGAAAATATTAATAGCAGAGTAAACTTTGTGACTGATTAGGTTTCTCCACGCGATTTTGAAATAGTTAGTAATCATATCATGGCTAAATAAAATGTGAGGATACTCGCTTTTTCTTCTCATATAACTTGGTTTAATAAACCCAAGCACTTGCCGCCAGTACAGGCGCCGGGCATTTCTTTCTCCAACTTGTCGAACCTGATAAGAGAATTCTTCATGCAGGTCGCCCTGGATGATTTCCAGCAAATGCGGGGCGAGGAACCATTCGAGCACCTTATCAGCCAGCCTGGGCGGTTTTACAGGATATTTTCCGGGCTCTTTCATTAACTCGCAGTCAGTTTGACCAGGTTTGTTAGCTTCGACCAAAAACCGCTTCTTACTTCCTGGATCTGCTGCAAAGTGCGCTCCCCGTATACCGTTATCGTGTAAAGCCGTTTTCTCCTTCCCCCGCGTTCGGCTGTGGCTCCGCCGATCTCAGATTTTACCATCCCTTTTTCTTCCAGGCGCTGCAAAGCAGAATACACCTGATTCAATTGAACAGTGCGTCCGGTTTGCCCGGCAATGTCGTGCATCAGAACCACACCATATGCCTGTCCACGAGTTACAGCGACGGCCAATAAAACTATCTCTTCAAACTCTCCCAGGTAGGTTCGGTTCATCGGTCTTTTTATTAATCCCACATTTGCTGGACAAATATCTTGCCATTGCCAAATGAAAGATATAAATATTTGTATTTCAAGTTGTTGTGATTCGATAGTCAGTTTCATGTGTACGCAACTGAACATTTTTTGTTCGTTTTAGAACAAAGGTTGATATGATAGATTAAGCTTTTGATTTTTCTATACCTCTGATCGACCCGTCGTTCTATAATTCTCACTTGCCTCGTACCATCCATTGGCCGTCTACCAGGTAAAGGCCCATATGTTAATTGGCTTTTTGATGAGTTGTTCGTGCCACGAACGCAGGATACTCATCGGCAAGGCAAGAAACCGCCTCTTAATCCTAAGTTTCATGCTGGATTGATTGCCGCCGCTTACGCGGGTGAGGGGCGGACGCTTTTAACGCCTTCTCCATGATATTACGACACCTGTTACAGGCAGACTGGGGCAGTAAGGCTTGCCAGAAATGCGAGAATTTTTCCGGGCAACCCAGGTATGCTTCCAACGCGAGTTCATATTCCGCAGCTTCTCGTCCCGGCCTTTTTCCTCAAATCTGCGGCTATCGAGGAACTTCTCCATAGCGGCTTGTGGTAGACTATGTCTTTGATATCCTGCTCAAAAATATAGATGCATCCGGTGAGGCTCAATATAAACACCACAGGCCCGGACAAAAGTCCGAGTCTGAGATATATGAAGCCAATGATCTTTTTGGCACTCGAAGGATTTTAGAATTTAAATGAAATATTCGCTAACAACTGCCTTGGCGACTGTGGGTCGAAGTTCATTCCCCAGTATTTCCGATTGGTCAGGTTGTTCATTTTAAGACCGAAACGGTAACGCGGCTGATCGTAGAAAAGCGTGGCATCCCAGCGAGTGTACGAAGGTATAGTCAGCGCACCCAATTCATTGTTTTCGTAAATCGCGCTCAGGCGGTTTCCTCCCAATCCAATCCCCAGACCTTTCAGCTGCGAGGATAGCAGCCGGTAGCTGACCCACCAGTTGGCCGCATGTTTCGGAAATCCGTATTTCAGCCCCTCGTTGGCGGCAGTTGATTTTTTGTATTCCAGTTCATTGTAGCCATAACCTAATACCACGTTCAATCCATTGACCGGGCTGAGCGTAATATCAGCCTCAATACCCCTGCTCACACTCGAACCATCCTGAACGGAAAACGCAGTATTGGTAGGGTTGGGGCGGATTACATTGGTGATATCGATGTTATAATAACTCACAGAACCGACGATCCGGTTGTTCCATGAATTCAGTTTCGTCCCTACTTCCCACTGGTTTCCGAACTGCGGTTTGGGCGTGAAAATGGATTGGTCCGGCTGAGTGATCGGCGCGATGTTCTGGAAGCCGTTCATGTAGTTGGCGAAAATCGCAACCTTGTCCTTCACAGGCTGGTACACCAGACCGAATTTCGGAGAAACTGCAGTCTGCTCATAGCTCCCGGTACTTTCGCCGCCGTTTGTGGCAGTTCCTTTATTGTTGAAATGGTCCACGCGCAAGCTGACCATAGCCATCAGTTTGTCGGTAATGTTGATCACGTCAGAGAAATAGGCGCTGAGTGTCTGTTGTTTTGATTCTGTAATGTTGACCGAACCGATACGTGCTACCAGTTCGTCGATCCGGGCAAGCGACATCGGTTTAATGGACCGCCTTACGTTGACCGTATCGTAGGTGATCGTGCCGTACGCCTGGTTTTTGTTGATCAGGCCGTACACATCCACGCCGGCGACAATGCGATTTCTGAGATTGCCGACTGTAAAATCGCCTGTGAAGTATTGTTGAAATTGGGTGGACGTACTGAAACTGTTACGACCGGAGGAAAGCCTGCGGACAACCGTAGAGTCGCTTGTCCAGACTGCCGGATAAAAGTAATTTACGTTATCATAGCGCACGTTGCCAATCGCATACTGGGTTGTGGAAGTCCAGTTTTTTGAAATTTTGTATTGTGCCTGGATGTACGCGTTGGACGTTCCCATTTGCAACAGCGGATCATTGCTGTTGATCGACTGGCGGTAGCCGAGCGGCATGTCTTTGATATTTTTGAAGGTCACGTTGGCAAATGAGTTTGCCGGCATCGTGCTGCGCTGCGTCCGGTAAAACTCAGTTTCAAAAAGCAGGGTAAGCCGATCGCTCGCTTTGTAGCTCAGGCTTGGCGCCACAGTTACAGCCCGCGCCATTCCGAATGCCTGAAATGAATTTTCGCGGTGCCCGGCCGCATTGACGCGGAAAAGCAATGTCTTATCGTCATTAACCGGAGTGTTTACGTCCACCGTGACCCTGTTCAATCCCCAGCTGCCGGTAGAGTAACCAATCTCGCCCGCCGCCTTTTCAAAAGGTTTTTTGGTAACCAGATTGGTAAAACCGCCGAAAGAGATCAGGCTCGATCCGAACAATGTTCCCGACGGTCCTTTGATCGCCTCCACGCGCTCCACGTTTACCGGATCAATTCCCGCGCTGAGCTGCGCTGCCATGCCATTTCTGATCTGGCTGGTGACCCAGGAACCGCGCATCACCATATAAGTAATTCCATTATTCACACCACCGAAAGAAACCGTCGCGCCGGGTACGTTCCTGAGCAGGTTTTTGTAATCGACCGCGATCTGTTCGACCGCAAGCTCTTTGGTTACCACATTGTACACCTGCGGATTTTCAAGGTTTTTCAAAGGGAGCCGGGCTACATACGGAGTTTCTTTTTGCCCGAACTTATTGATGTTGCCGGTAACGGTCACCTCCGACAATGTTTTTGCATTCTCCTTCAACCGGATAGTTTCGACGGTCAGGGTTTTTTCGTCATTGGTTTCAATGTCCAGCTCGGCGGGTTCAAATCCCACGATGCTCACTACCACAATGTGCCTTCCGGCAGGTACGTTGCGGAGCTGGTAGTCGCCGTTTTCATCGGTTACTGTCCCGAATTTGGTGTTTTTGATCTGTACCGTCACAAATGCGCCGGGCTGACCGTCGCTGGTGATAATATGACCTTTGATATGCGATTTGGCTGTTTGCTGTGCCGTCAGATTATTGATACAAAGTAATAATACGAGTAGGGAGAGCAAGTATTTCATATGGGGAATGTTTAAAATTTAACGGTTACACTGGCTGAGATACGTCTCGGAGTCTGCGGCTGCAGAGAAGTGTTCCAGTATCTTTCATTGTTGAGATTGTCCACTTTGAGCCCGATGCGATAGCCCGGCTGGTCGAAGAATACAGTCGCATCCAGCACGGTGTAAGCCGGAATTGTGAATTCGCGGGACGTATTGTTGATCACAAACTGTTCACCGCTGTAATTGAATCCGACGCCTAATCCCAGGCCCTTGGCTGCGCCCGAAATGACGCGGTAACTTGCCCAGGCATTGGCTGTATTTTCAGCGCCCGAGTTGGTCGGGCGGCGTCCATTTACATTTTCGTTGGCTTTCACCAGTTTGCTCGCATTGTATGCGTAACCGGCCAGAATGTTCAATCCGTTAACGGGATTGATAATTAGTTCAAAATCAACGCCCTTGCTCGTCTGGTTGCCGTCCTGGATCTGAAAGCGGTTTCCATTAACGGGCTCACGTTCCATGTCACTGCGCACCTGGTTCACCACCCTGATATCGTAGTAACTAATGGTGGCGCTGATTTTGTTATCCAGCACATCCAGCTTCACACCTGCTTCCGTCTGATTGGCAAACTGAGGCTCGAAATTGGAAACGCTTCCATCAGGCTGGTTTACGGGTGCCACGAACTGGTACCCGTTCATATAGTTGGCAAAAACGGCAATCTTCTCTTTGACAGGCTGATATACCACACCGAATTTCGGAGACAATGCGGTTTGCTTGTATAGTCCGGTGGTGGCATTGGAGGAATAGCTGTAAGAACCTTTGTTGTCAAACCGGTCGACCCGAAGGCTGAGCATCACCAGCAGGTTTTCGGCCAGATTGAAAACATCCGAAACATAAGCGCCGAGGTAGTTGTATTTTGATGCACTTCCACTGTTAAGGCTTACCGCAGCGACTTTGTTTTTGATCTCGTTGATGCTGATCGCCGCGTACCGTTTGTCGGGATTGACAAAATTGACCGTGTCGTAAACAGCACCGCGCGTGTTGGGAAAATCGAAATTCACCGAGCTGTAATCCAAACCGGCCACGATGCGGTTGCGGTGGTTGGCAATTTTGAAATCACCGATAAAATTCTGTTGAACCTGTGTGGCGACCTGGCGGGTAAACTGGTCCCAGATATTGCGGGTCACTGTGGAATCCGTGATCGTATTCAGCGTCATCGCGGGAAATTCAAATTCCACCAGGCTGGTGCCGATATTGGTCTGAGACGTCCACTGGCTGCTTATTTTATAATTGATCTGCGAATACAGATTCTGTGTCCGGGTTGAGGCGATGATCGAATTGTTGGTGAATGACTGCTTGTACCCGATTTTCAGCTGGTCGATGCTGGACGCTTTTACATGGGTGGAGGCGATGGTATTGCCATAAATGTTGGTGCCTTTTCTGCCGTAAAGTTCAGCATCAAAAAGTATCGACAATCGGTCGTTCACTTGGATGGATAGGCTGGGCGCTACCAGATAGGTTTTGGAAAATCCGGCATCCTGGAAGCTCTTTTCACCGTGAAGGGCCGTGTTCAGCCTTAATAAAACGGTTTTTTCATCGTTCAGTGGCGTGTTAATGTCTGCCGTGAGGCGGTTGAGATCCCACGATCCGGTTGTAAAAGACACCTGACCTTTGAAAACATCAAGTGGCTTTTTGGTCACCCGGTTGAAAAGTCCTCCGAAAGTAGACAAGCTTGCGCCGTAAAGGGTCCCCGACGGGCCTTTGATAGCTTCGATCCTTTCCAGGTTGGCGGGGTCGATTTCTGCAACCGAAGAGGTACCTACGCCATTCCTGGCTGCATTGCCTAGGTTAAAGCCACGGGTAACATTCATGTAACGCCCGTTACTGGAGTGCGCCACGCCTGCGTTGGCACCGGGAATATTCTTGAAGGCGCTTTTGTAATCCGTCACGATCTGCTCCTGCATGATCTCTTTGGAAACCACATTGTACACCTGCGGGTTTTCAATGTTTTTCAGGGGCAGCCGGGCGATATGCTCCGACTCTTTTTGTGCAAAACGGTTGGTGTTCCCTTTGATGAGCACCTCTTGCAGCAACTCGGCATTTTCCTTCAGTGAAATGGCCGGAACGGTCGTCTCGCCGCTTACTTCTATACGTTGCTCGGTCGCACTATAACCAATCAGCTGAATGTACAAAGTATAAGTGCCCGACGGCACTTTTTTGAAACGAAAATTACCCTTGCTATCGGTGATCGTGCCGATCTGTAAATCTTTAATGCCTACTGTTACAAACTCTGCCGGCTGTCCATCGGAAGTCAGGATCTTGCCCTTCAAACTTCCGTTTTGTGCCAGTGAGTGAGCTGCGGGCAGGATCATAAGGAAAAATATCAGGTATAATCTGCTCATTGTTAAGATGTGGAGTGGAAAATTGTTAAAATGTATTAATAATTAGACTAATTATAATTAACAAAGCTAGGCGTAGAAAACTGCCGATCAAAATTTCCGGGCAAGTATTATCAGGAAAATGGGGGGGCTTACAAAAGCGCTACCCACAATTTGTTAAAAGCGGCCGCTATACAATTGCCCGAAACATTATTTATGTATATTGTCGGCAATCAGTTAGAAAAATCATGTTGTAGAAATGAACGTAAAGAACGGATCGGTTTTTCTATTGGGTGCCTGTTTAGTCGTCGTGTGTAGCGTTTCGGGCAAAGCAAACTGGCCCTATCAGGGGGTTGCCATAGTTGCTGGCAACGCAATTTTGGCGGGTTCGCCGCAAAGTCCCGGAACCGGTTTTTGGGGAGACACGATCAACCTCACTAAACTTCCGGTAAGCACGAAAGAGCTGCCGGCATTTCCTTTGTTCAATCCGCCAGCCAATATTATCGCGTTGAACAAACCCATTTCCCGAGATTTCGACAGATTGTTCTTTCCCACAAAGGAAGGGCTGGTTTCCCTCGAAGGTAAGGTTTATAAGACATTTCTTACCAGTGTTTCAGGAAAGGAATGGTCGCTGCCGTACTTCGAAAAAAGCTATCGCGATCAGATCACTGCCGCAGGCGGAGTGCTCTTGTTTAACGGTAAAGTATCTGGCGCGGAACTGGACCGGATCAAGGACCAGGCGACCTATTTTGGTGAGGAGGGGTCCATCGACTACCCCAATAATCCCGTGCAAGTGTATGCGATCCGGAGAAAGGACGGCGATCATATCTTTATTCAGATGTCGGGCAATAGCGCAGGCGCAGCGATCCAGATATTGCAAATGGAAAAGTCGGCGGAAAAGTAACGATGTTAAGCGTTGGCAATGCAGGTTTCGGCACAGTAACATTTTCAGCTGTTGCGACAGTGATTGTCATGTTTCGTGTGCCGGAACTGACGTGAGCGTTATTTGGACAATTGCCATTTACCCATCCGAGACATCCTTCGTTAATATTGGTTTTTTACGTACCTATTTTTGTGTTTTCGTTCGAGTATGCCGCTTCTGGGTCAATAAATCCATCCAGCCGGACCTTGCCATTCCTACCTCAAAAATCTCTTTCATGCGTGTATTGGTGTCGCCGGGGATAAAACGATGCGCCGGATCGGTGAAGACGAGCAGAAATCTGCGCATCAAATGCCAGGCTGCTATTCCATGGACTTCACTGGCACGCCCATGAAGGGATATGTCTTTGTTGATAGCCAAGGAATGACGACTAATCATGGCTTTAAGCAATGGGTCAAACTCTGTCTGGAATTTAACCCATTTGCCAAAGCCTCGCGAGGATAACAAATGCTTCTATTCGGTTTTTCCGCTTAAACGTCCTATTTTAAAGGCTTTACAGGCCATTCTGCCAGCGGTTTTCCCCCGGCAACGTTAGCTGACTCGGATAAGTAGGTGTTAAAGCTGTGTTGGCTGCCCGCAGTTAACACAGCTTCAAAACCTACGAAAACCGTTCCGGGATTAGGCGCGTCGTAATCATGCTGGGGTGTGGTAGGCCATGTCCTGATAGTGATCGGCGTTTGTGTATTAAAAATCAGGAGCATTTTTTTGCCATTCTGCGAAAGCTCCACCGTTTTTCCGTCAATAATCCGGACCTCGGCGGCGGTCAGCATGTTCCAGCGCATGATATGGTCGGCCGGACCGCAATCGATCTCGTCCCGGACCACCACATACCGCTGGTCGATGATGGCCAGTCCGCGTTTTATGCTCTTTACCTGGCCTTCGTATAGTTCGGATAAATTGGTTGTTACCATCATGTTTGGCCCTTCTCCGATGCCGCCGTCGATCCTGGCAAAACCTTTTGCATTGGTTAACTGACCGTCAAAAGTGATGACGTTATGCGCCAGATTGTTTAGCCGGAAAACCTGCCACCGCTGGGAGTCCTGTGACCGGTTCCATAAGTCAACCCCCTTGGATTCGAGCGAGTTGTAGTCCTGCATGCCGAAATCCATGGCCCAGCGCTCTCCCAGTGCGTCCACCACAAAAGACCCTACGTCCATATGCGCGTGGTTAACCGCCGGCGAACCTGCTTTAACACCCAGAAAGATCGCATCGGGCTTTTCCCAGGAGCTCCGCATGAGCGCAACCGGTGATGGCCCCTGACCGACCCAGAACTTTCGGGACGGCGCCTGCACGGCGGAAAGTTCTGTTTGCGCCCCCCAGATTAGCATCGCAGGCAGAATGCGGTTTTTGACCTCGCCTGTGCCTGGTGCAGACAACAACGCTTTCTGTCCCCATAGCAACGATGGGTCCTGTGTTTTTTGCGCGAACCAGAACAGGGCAGGGGTAAGGCCTTCCCTCAGGCCGCTGTCGCCCCAGTTGTGTGCCAGGCCGGTAGGCCCCACCAGATGCTGCATGAATGAACCGGTTTTTAAAAATCCCTCAGATCCGGAAAGCCCGAAGTCAGTACCCAGTGCCTTTTGCAATGCACTGATCAGTAATACGTTGAAGCTGGTTCCGTATCCCCAGTAGCTGAAACCTTCGGGATAGGCGCCGTCGGGTTTGTAGGAGGGCAACATGGCTTTGGGTACTGTTTCTACGGCCCGTTTTATGATGAGTTCTGCGAGTGCGGGCTCGTGCTCGGCGATCGCCAGCGCACCGAAGGTTATCCCTGCATTGCACACCTGATTCCAGTTGTGCTCTGCCGACAGGAACCAATTGTATTGCTTATCCTGTGACGGTCCAATGCCCTTTGTGAGTATAGCCTGCCGGAGACGGCCGCGTGTTTGCTCGCTCAGGCTATCAAATAGCCAGTCGTAACCGATGGCCACGGCCATTGTCATTTCGGCCACATCCAGGAAATGTGACGGATTCCAGTCCTCAAACGCTGCCACTGCGAGCAACTCCTTTTCCGCCCTGACGAGGTACTTTTGCTCGTCGGTCGTGCGGTAGGCGTAGGAAAGCATAAAAACCCGCCGAAGGCATTCCCGGGATTTGTCCAGTAGGCGTTTCCCGATCTTGATGCTTTCGACCGGAGCGGTCTCCAGTATTTGGTCGCATTCGTCGATGATCAGCTTGTGCAGGGCCTGCCATTGCGGGTATTTGCGGATTTGTGCCAGTAGGGCATCTTCCTCGCCTTTCAAAAGCAAAAGCCGGGGATGGTCTTGCATGGGGCCTTGAACGACCTGCCCGCTGCCCGGGGCGGGTTGGGCGGAAACCCAATCCGAAATGAATAGTTGCAGGGTAATCAGTACTAACAGTGCTTTTTTCATATCCATGTATTAATTTGATGATCATCCGACCAGAATTTGGACCGGTCGGATGATACTGATGCCAGTATTCTTACTCCCAACCAGGATTCTGCTTGATTTTGGGATTCTGTGCAAGCGTGTTCAGGGGAATGGGCCACAGATAGTGTTTCTTTTCATCGAAAACGGGTATCTCATAGTCGGTACCTTTATAAACAGCGATATATTCCCTGCCTGAAACGGGATCCGTTGCCGATTTCATAGTGGTGCCGGCAAAGCGTTTTTTCGCTGCGTCGTTCCAGCGGACACCCATGGCGGGTATTTCCAATTTTTTGCCCTGCTTCCACCGGATCAGATCGGCATACCGTTGCCCTTCCATGAATAACTCGATTCGCCGTTCGCGTCTGATTTCCGCAATGATCGGTGAGACACCATCTTTGCTGTAACGCGGGTCAACCGGGACCTTGGACAGCAACAGGTGCGGCATGCCTACGCGGTCGCGGAGTTTGTTGATAGTCTTATCGATGTCTCCCTGGCTGATCGCTCCCAGTTCTGCCTTTGCTTCTGCGTAAATAAGCAGTGCTTCCCCCAGGCGAAGGGTAATAGCGGGTGACTCGCCCGTATTATAGGCCTTGCCAATCATATCATCAGCATTATAGTGTTTGATAATATGGTAACCGGTCGTCGTTTTGAAGCCTCCGCCCGGCATTCCTTCCAGCATGGGGTACGCACGGCCATCGGCCAGGTGGTATTTGTACAGGCCTGTGTCCTCCGGGTGGAGTATGGTTTGCCGCAGACGCGGATCCCGATTTTCGAAGGTGCTTTCAATCGTTTCGTCACCTTTGTAAAGAGGCGATAATGTGATCGGCAGCCCGTCGGTGCATAAATAGTCCTCCACCAGACTTTTGGTTGCGCCACCGGTATAGCTAAAATAGGATTGGACGTGGTTGTTAATGACCCCTGTTTTGTACTTCCTCCAATATATCACCTCCGAATTTCCACTAAGGTCAAGTATCCGGTGATAAGCGTTGTAGTCGCTCTGCGGCTTACCGGTGCTGTAAATGCGGTAAGGGCCGGCGTCCATCAGTTCCGCTGCTGCCTTGGCAGCTTCTTCGAGCCACATTTTAGAGTTGCCAGCTCCATGGTACTTGTTGAAGGTGCCTTCGTAGAGGCATACACGCGCTTTCACAAGGAGTGCGCCCCAGCGGTTGATCCTGCCGGGTGCATTGCCATCTCCCCAACTGTTGGGAAGCTTCTCACTCGCGAAGTTAAGGTCTTCGAGCACTTTTTGCATGGCTTCTGCGCGCGGAGTGCGGGCGGCATAAAGTTCTTCCGAATCCACCGTAAGCTCCTTCTCCACGTAAGGAACATCGCCGAACTTCTGCGCTTTATCGGCATAGAACCATCCTCTGAAAAGGCGGGCCTCTGCGATGTATTTGTCTTTGACCGCCTGGCTGACTTTCGCGCGATCATAATTAGCCAAACCTACATTGATAGCCCTTACAAAGTCCCACCCCTGATAGCCGAACCAATCGGGGCTCGAAGGCACATTGTATTTCCCGGCCCGTATCTGCTGGAAAAAATTATGTCTCGGTTCGCGGGGGGCCATATTGTCTGACAGTTCGTCGAGCGACCATATGTTGCCGAAATGGCTGTCGAAACCCTCGGTATGCCCCATCATGATGGGAATCTTCCAGTCGTTGCGTGCAATATTGTACAAACTGTTATTGTATACGGCCAGATCGTTCTCGGTATTCCAGTAGGTGGCATTGGTAATTTTATCGATCGGATTCCGGTCAAGAAATTCATCGTTACACGCCGCCAGCAGCAGGACGATAGCCATTATGGATTTTAAGAATATGTTTTTCATACGATTTTGATTTTTCGATCAGAATGATTGTGTGAGCCTGCGGATCTGGTTAAAAGGATACATTAATGCCGAGTGTCCCGATACGCTGCATGGGATATTCGATCGTCGGGGTCCGGATGGTTTCAGGATCGAGGGGTTTGCGGATCTTCGTGAATTCGAAAAGATTCATTCCCGACACGAATACCTGCGCCCGGGAAATTCCGATCTTTTCCGTCAGGTTATAAGGCAATGTGTAACTAAGCATGATATTCTTCGCACGCAGGTAGGAAGCATTCTGAACATATCTCGATTGCGGCAAAATGTTCTTTTTATCGCTCGTGGAGATGTGCGGTGCGGCGAAATAGGCGTCCCGGTTCGTCTCGGACCAGGTGTCGGTAATGTAATATTTTTCGACGTGTCCCGCGTTGAATGGGTAAAACCAGTTCCAGTTTCCGTTATTGGGCAGGTAATCTGCTTTTCCGATACCCTGGAAAAATGCCGTAAAGCGTAATCCTTTGTAACCGATGCTTGCATTGATCCCATAGGTGTAACGCGGGGAAGAGTTGCCTATGATCCTGGAATCGCCCGGGTTTTCGAGGGTATTATTGCCTGGACTGATAATGCCATCACCATTCAAATCGGCGTATTGAATATCCCCCGCACGCCAGTTGTTGCCCAGTCTCGACTGATTGGGCGCAGCTGCAACCGCGTCGGCCGTTTGAAATATCCCGACCGTTTGATACCCCCATATTTCGCCCAGCTTTTGGCCTTCGTAGTAAATCCCGTTGCCTTCATTGGGCAGTGCGCCCGACGGGTTCCGGAACTTTGTGATAGTCGCGCTGGCATCGGATAGGGCAAGCGTGATGTCGTAGTTCCAGTCGGTTTTTATTTTATCCCGCCACGTCAAAGACAATTCCCAGCCTTTGGTACGAAGGTCAGCTGCGTTTTCCTGGGGAGCGGTTGTGCCCAGGATGTCCGGATAGGCCACGTTCATCAGCATTTTCTTTGTATCGCGGGTGTAGATGTCGAGTGACATGTCGAGCCTGCTTCTCAGAATCGTCAAATCCAGGCCGATGTTTTTGGAGGTGACCGACTCCCATGTCAGTGTCGGGGTCACCAGCCCGGCTGCTGAAACATAGGGGATCAGGGAGCCTGTAAAGATGTAAGGAGCCTGTCCGGAGCCCATCGTCGATACGGAAGGATAATAGATCTGGGCACCGGTGCTCCGGTTCTGAATGATCTGGTTTCCGAGCGTACCGAAAGAGCCTCTCAATTTGAGATTGTCGAGCCAGCCATTGGTCCCGGTCATGAATTTTTCGTTGCTAAGCCTCCATCCCGCCGAGAAAGAGGGGAAAAAGCCGAACCGGCTTTGCTTGGGAAAGCGGGAGGTGCCGTCGTAGCGGCCGTTGAATTCGAGCAGGTAACGGTCGCCATAATTATAGGCTACCCGGTAGAACACACCACGGAGTGCCACCTGTGACCGGCCGCCGAGCGTCTGCTGCGTGCCCGTGGTGGTACTCAGATCAGGGACCTGCGGTGTAATGAGCGATCGTGCCTGTGCCGTGGAAGACTGATAGTTACCCATTTCCTGATTATAACCTATCAGCGCCATCAACTGATGTTTGCCCAGGTTTTGAAAAGTATATTCCGCAAAAGTATTGAGTACATAATACCGGTTGTAATCGTTGACATTCTTGATCCAGTCGTCGCCGCTAAAACCGTAACTGATCGGATTGGCTTCTTTCAAGTCCTGTGAGACGATTTCCACCTTGCTCTGGACATCCTGGTAAATGTTGTTGTAGATATTGTAGGAGAAGTTTCCTGTAATCTTCAAACCGGGCAGTGGGGTGAGTTCTGCTCCCTGGGTTAGCCATAAATCGTTTTTGGTAAAGGTTTCCCGTCCGCCGTCGAGCAGGTAAGGAAAAAAGTTCGTCCCCCCGAAATACTTGCCGATCAAAGGGGCGTATTTGTCGTGGTCGCCGGGTGTCATATAATAGGGGAGGTCAGGAAACTGTATGGCTTGTAATGGACTCACCCTCGCTAGGGAATTAATGTTAACGTCCCAGTTGTAAAAGTGAGGTTTATCGCTGTTCTGTGAATTGAAAACAACCTTTTCTGACAAGTTGAGCCATTTATTGACCTGGAAATCGGCTTTCATCAGGACATTGTAGCGCTTGAACTTCTCGTTGTTATAGCGCAGGTAACCATCCTTGCTGTACCGGCCGAACGAAACGAAAAATTTGGACTTGTCACCACCTCCCGAAATCGACAGATCCTGCTGGTTCGCGGGAGCGTAGTCGGTCATGATCTTTTCCTGGTAGCGGTTGTAGCCGTAGTACTGCAGCGCTCCGTCTACCACCCCCCATTCGTTGGCCGGAATGGGGTTTTCCGAGTATTTTTTGACGGCCGTTACGAACTGGTCGTTGTAGCTTGGAGCACCCAGGGTTCTGATATTGGCTGCATTGCGTGCCAGAACGAACTGATAGGGGTCGGTGACCACGTCCATATTGAAAATGGGTTTAGCCATCGAAAACTGGGTGCCAAAGTTCACCTGCACTTTCCCTGGCTTACCACTTTTGGTGGTGACAAGCACTACGCCGAATGCTGCGCGCGCCCCATATATAGCCGCGGCCGAAGCATCTTTCAGCACGCTGATGCTCTCGATGTCGTTGGGGTTGATCCGGTTGATATCCATCGGGACATTGTCTACCAGGATCAGGGGAGCCCCTCCGTTGATTGACTCATAACCTCTGATATTAAATGCCGGCGACTGGGCGGGGTCGCCATTGCGGACAGTAATGTTCAAATTGGGTATAACCCCCTGAAGTCCCTCGCCGGTGTTGGCAATGGGGCGGTTTTCGATACGCTTGGCGTCCGCAACGCCAACAGCTCCGGTGACGTTCACCTTTTGCTGGGTCCCGTAGCCTACCACCACCACCTCGGTCATTAAGCGGTCTTCGACGACCATGTTAACGGTGATGTTCGTACGTTTGGCGACAGCCATTTCCTGGGTAGCATATCCGACAAAGCTTAAAACCAGTATCGGGTTTTCTCCGGGAACCTCAAGTTGAAATTTCCCTTTTGTGTCGGTTGTGGTGCCGTTTGTTGTGCCCTTGACAACGACACTCACGCCCGGCAGGCCGGAACCGGATTCATCCAGCACCGTCCCGGAAACGGCCTGTCCTACGACGGATGCGCAAAAAACCATTGTGGCCACTAAGGCGCACGCCAGGGAAACAAGTCGTTTTTGCGCAGATTTGAACGATGGGTTAAGTTGTTTTTTCTTCATAAACTAATCGTTAGGTGTAGTTGAAAGAAAACTTGAAAAGTGGTAATCCTGACCTGGTTCAGGTCATAGCAAGATGAAACTCGCCGGATTGCTGGCGTATTTCATTCAGGCCCGGTACTGTGAGAGCGGATAAATATGAAGTACAAAGTATTTTACTACACTGTATATACTAATATTTTTTATTGAAAAAAGCCTAGTGCTGCTTTTCTGCGTTCCGTTGAAAATCACAAGAAAGCGATCAGGCAAATCTGTTTTTAAACCGGACCGATGTGATTACTGCTCTGTCGGAAACTACCAGCGTGCCTTTATTAAAACAAAAACCACTTTGCTTTTCAGACTACCTTCTACTATGCCAGTATTCCGGCTACAGGAATACTGTTACCCACGATACCGAATACCTTTTCCAAATCGTCGACTCCTAAGTCAATGGGTAGTTAATGCTGATGGATTTGTTCGTGATCTCGATGCTTGCAGCTCCGGTGGGCATGATTCGTGGCAGGCACGCAATGCCAGGCTGCTACGAATGCGATTTCTAACAAAACATTGCCATATTGGTGCTCAGCACCGTTAAGATTGGCCCCTCCAACCTACCTGTATGGGCGGATGTCGGGTTTCGATGATCCGGACTCTCGTGCCGGTACTCGGCAAGCCGATGCAGAATGCCGTAGGTACGTCGTTGCAAATCATTGGCCTAGAATACTCCGGCGGGGTTTGCAGGCGATCTGGGCTGTTTTGCTATCGACTTTTTTTGTGGCACTTTTTACGGCAGGCGCCGTTACCAGCGCCTGCCCGGTCAGGGACATAGGACCCTGATGACGGAAAGTTGCAAAAGAATAAAAATGGTTTTCGGACTCTGATGAGTGGGTAAAGGAGAAAGCCGAGTATACAATTGATGACCTTGAAGTATTTATTAAGGACTACAAACGCCCGAATGCAGTTTAGCTTTATATATTGCTACTTATACAACGCGACCATATCGGTGGGTTGAAATTATGACAGATCAAGGATCATTTACGTGATATCGTAGCCCACCAACTTGCCAGTAGGAAAAAAGATCCGGCTCGACAGCACTTCCAATCGACCTCACACCGGCTGCCGGTAAAGGGCTGTATAATCAGCTATTGATTTACGTGTCGGGTTTCAGGAAGATTTGTCCGGTGATGCAGCGGCGCCGGAATGTGGTTTCGGTAAGCGCCTATCCTGTTATCGGAGATAAACGATTAGTTCCTGACGAAGGAAGGCGATGGTCTTGGAAATATGTGCCTCGACCGTTTTAATTGAAACCCCCATTCTATCTGCTATTTTACTATAAGTCATGCCTCTTTCGCGATTCAGGTAATACACTTCCTGTGTTTTCGGGGGTAATTTGGCAAGTGCGGAATTATACAGGCCCCGGAGCTCGGTTTCGTCCATGCTTTCATTCAGGTTGTTGTCGGGCACCTCACAATCCTCCATTTCTTCGGTAAAGATCAAAATCGTTTTTCGCTTTTTCGCAAGCACACGGATCGCGTAGTTTCGCGCCATGACGATAAAATATGCCCGGAAATTGACGATTTCACTGTTTTGCAATTGCTGCCTGTTTTCCCAGAGCATCAGGAAAATCTCCTGGATCCAGTCCCTGACCAGCTCCGTATCATCCGAATAGCGCACCAGGATCCGGACCAGCGTTCCATAGTATTTGTCAAATAATATTTTGAATGCCTCTGTATCGTCCGCGGCGATCAGTCCTGAGAGCTGATCATCAGAAAATGTTGATTTATTCATATTTTTTATCGTTGAAATAAAATATATTCAAAATATTATTTTGATATTTTGGTAGTGATAAATATAATAAATTGCGATTCAAATATTTGACAATATAATGTTTTATTTCTGACTTGAAATTGCTTTTATATCCAGGTATTGCCCGTTTTTGACGACAGCCTTGACATTGAGCAGGTCCTTGATCCGCTTCAACGGATCGCCTTCCACGATAACGATGTCCGCGAGTTTACCTGCTTCGATAGTACCCAGGTCGTTGCCGGTGCCGGCTTCCTGAGCAGCCCGCAGGGTAGCTGCCTGCAAGGTTTCAAAGGGGGACAGGCCGGCCGCTACCCAGCTTTGGAGCTCGCCGTGATAGCTAAGCCCGGACGGAATGATCGGGGAGTCGGTTCCCGGCGTAAGCTTTGTCCCGTTCCGCATCAGTCTAACCATCGATTCTTCGATGTAGTGATAGTTTTTATTTGAACCTGCGGCCCTTGCGGTGGCCGATCTGAGTTCCTCTTTTTGCTTTTCCGTGTAAAATGCCCGGAACTGCCAGTGATCAAAAAAGGAACTGTCGTTCCGGATCAATGCATTCAGTCCGCCGTGAAGCGAAATGGTCGGTGTCATGTACATGCCCGATCGTGCCGCCAGTTCAATAACGTCCTGATAAGTCTTGTTCAGTGCGGTCAGCTTGGGAGAATAACCCCGTCGGCTGGTTGCACCGATATGTTCGACGCCGTCAACCCCGAGGGCGGCAGCCGGATAGATTTCATGCGACGCAACCGGCAAACCGTGCCTGTGCGCAAATTCGGTTACCCGCTTTTGAAGTATGTCCGGCAGGCCGACATAAGTTTTGAGCATATCGTATCCCAAAGTTACCGCCCGGTTCAGTTCCAGTTCCAGTTGCGCTCCCGCTATATTGCTCGTGTTGCGGTTGTAGTAAATGCGGTTGCCCTCCATATGCCCGCCGGTAAAAAACGTTCGCGGCCCCAGCCTTTTGCCGCTTTCCCAGGCTTCCTTTCTTTCCAATGCGTCGTAAGGGTCTGTTCCGGGCTCTCGGATGGAGGTGATGCCATACGCTAGCCATAATCTACCCCCTTTTTCTCCTAGCTGCGCGTTCTGATGCGTGTGCATTTCGAAAAGTCCGGGTACCAATGTTTGCCTCGAGGCGTCGATCACCTTCCCTTTCCGCCCCTTCTGATGGGGGACGATTGCTTTGATACGGTTTCGCTCGATGATGACATCTACGTTTCGCAGGTATGCTTCCGAAGTGCCGGTAAAAACCCGCCCGGCGTGGATGACCAGATTACCCTCGGGTCGGGAGGGTTTCCAGTTCAGATCCATATCAAGTGGTTCAATAGTCCCGTCGGCGACCGTCAGTTTTTTGAGTTTATCGGTAGCCAGGTATATGATGCAATGTGAGTCGGCCGTCCAGCTCGGGTTTTCTGCCAGCTCGCGGGTCAGCTGGCGGGGCGGGCCGGTCGTGTTCAGACGAGGATCGACTGGGACGGTCCATAGCACGTTGTCGAGAATATAGGCGACTGTCTTGCCGTCGGGTGAGATTACCGGGCCGTTTTTTCCACGGGTAGCCAGCGAGCGCCCGGGTTGCGGAGACACAAAACGGGCCTCTGAACCGTCGGTGGGAACAATCAGGAATTTGCTGAGTCCTTCCCTGAACCGGGCAGAATAAGGTTCAAGCGAGGACACGATCAGATGTCGGCCGTCCCTGGACCAGCTGGGCTGAGAGGCTTCGAAAAGCCCATCGTACAAGACTGCCGTTTCTTTTGACCGGATGTCGATCACGCTGAGGGTATGGCGGCTGTACGCCTTGGGGTCGGCCTGATAGAATGCGATCTTACTCCCGTCTGTCGACCAGCTGGGGAATTTCAGATTATCGGCGACGTCCAATAGACAGTTCTCCTTGCCAGTGTTTATTTCCCTGATCCAAAGATCCATATTGCCGTTGCGATCACTGGTGAATGCCAACCATTTGTCGTCGGCCGACCAGACAGGATCTATGTCGATGAAGACGTCGTTGGTGACCTGTACCGGCCTGGCCTTTCCGATTTCCAGGATCCAGATGTCGCCCAGGGCGGCAAAAGCGACGAATTTACCGTTGTTGGAGACTACCGGTCCACGGATACCCTGTACGGGTCTGGGCGCGGTTGCATCGAAGTCGCGCTTCCTGGGCGTGTAATGGTTGCGGGGCAGAGTGAATTCGGCGGTAAATGCGATCGTTTTTGCTTTGCTTTCCCCAGTTCTTCCATGTTTGATCTGCCCGTCGGCCGTATAGAGATAATCGGTTGGTGAAAGCCATGCTGTTTTGAAAGGAAATACATCTTCGGTCCCGGCTGAAAGGGTTTGCCAGTCGCCGCCACCCATTCCGACCATTTCAAGCTGGCTCGCCTGGGGCGTCAGGCTATTGAAAATGATGTGCTGCCCGTCGGGATGCCATACCGGTGAGGCCAGTTTCTCCTTGCTGTGGACCAACAGCCGGTGTTTCCCGCCCGCGTCCCGTATATAGATGCCCGCAGCCGCGCTACGCTCGGATACGTACGCAACGCTTTGCCCGTCCGCGCCGAAAGCCGGGAAGTAGTCACTTCCCGGATGATCCGTCAATTGCACCAGGCTGTCGTTTTTCAAAAAGATCTTCCATATGTCGTAGTTCCCCGAACGGTCCGACGAGAATGTGATGGAAGCCCCGTCCGGCGACCAGTGCGGTTCGCGGTCGTGATATTCGCCAAAAGTGACCTGTTCAAGACTGCTCCCGTCTCTATTGACCTTCCAAATATGAAAATTACCGTCGTGGTACGACTGAAATGCGATCTGAGTCCCATCCGGCGACCAGGTCGGCTGCCGGCAATCGCCGAGTGGGTCGGTGATGGTTTTCGCTTTGCCACCGGTCGCCGGCAATGTCCAGATAGTCCCCTGAAGGTCCATCGCGATCGTTTGTTTGTCTGGGGAGAGCGCGATGGCCATGTTGGTACCTTCGGCGACGGTGATTTTAAGGGAATCGCTGTCGGGCGCTGCCGACGCAGTCAACGTTAAATGCAAAATGCCCGCCAGCATCATTGGTGCGCAGACAGACATTAGTTTAGATATTGTGGAAGCAGTTTCCGGATAGCAAGTCATTAATCCACAGGAGTTGTTAAAATTGAAAAACAAGTTTTGATACCGGACCTGAGATTGCCCAGCCTAAGGTTTTCATTGGGGCTGTGCTGGTTGTTGTCCATATTCACAAGCGGTACGATCACCGCCGGCACGCCCAGTGTCTGGATAAACGGGACGACCGGCACCGATCCGCCCATGATCCTGATGATGACCGGGTCGGTTTGAAAGGCAGATTTCAGGGATTTTGTGAGCCATTTGCCAATGGGCGAATCGATTTCCGTCCGGAAAGCCGGCGAACCGCCGCCGCCGCTCATAAAAACCAGTTTGGGGTATCTGAGCCGTTCCTCTTTGGCAGGCACGTGGTCGAGGACCTGGTAGCCTAGTCCCTGAATATGCGTTTTGACCAGGTCCGTCATTCTTTTTCCATCGGTTTCGGGCACTAACCTGATGCCGAATTCAGCGATGGCTTCTTCGGGTATGATCGAACCACCGCCTTTTCCGACGACCGCTGCTTTCAGCCCGCGTATGTTCAGGGAAGGGAACTGCATCGATTCCTGGTAGTTTTTACCTACTTTTTCCTCCGCAGCGATTTGCAGCCTATCGTTGATGTCGGCCGTCACATCGGGTACGGCGGCCATAACTTTGATCGCTTTTTCATCGAAGGCAATGCCATCATAGAAACCGCTTATCAGGACCCTGCCTTGGTCGTCTTTCATCGATGCGATGATTTTGGATAGACTGAATGTGGGGTCCGGGGAATAGTTGCCGAAATGCCCGCTGTGCTGTTGGGTAATGGCGCCATAGGTAGTCAGTGAAAACCCCGTTCCGCCCCGGCAGCCAAAGGTAAGGGTGGGCAGATTAGAGGAATGCATCGGGCCATCCATAACGATCATATAATCGGCCGCAAAATCGGATTTGTAGGTGGCAAGTGCTCCTTTCAGGCCGGGAGAGCCTTTTTCCTCCTCGCAATCCAGAACCACTTTCAGGTTGAAGGGAGGCTTCCGGCCTTCCGAAGAGAGCATATCCATGGCCTGTAAAAACATAATGATGGGGCCCTTGTCATCGGACGTGGACCGCCCGAACAGCCTCCATTCGTCATCGATTTCTCCTTTCTGCAAAGCGGACCATTCGATCTGCCGGAACGAGCCTTGCCGATCTTTTTCTTTCAGTACAGTATGATAGGCATTTTCCTGAAACCATTCCGGCTGCCGGACAGCCTGTCCGTCGAGGTGGAAGTAAAAGAGCACGGTCCGGCTGTTGTCCGGAAAGTTTTTCTCTGCGAGAAAAAGCGGCATTTTGCCGGTTTTGAGCACCGAAGTTTTGAATCCTCTTTTGGTAAATGCCTTTTGGGACCATTCCAGGTTCTTATCGATATCTGCGGCGATCAATGCATCATTGGGGAGCAGCACAAAGTCTTTCAGTTCCTCGATGGCCGGCAGTATATGCCTGTTTACGAGCTGGTCTGTTTTTTGCGCAATGGTTTGCCAACTGATCAACAGGGAAAAGAATGCGAGCGACGCAGTTTTGAAATTCATACCCGGATCTTTAGTTTTTCTTTTTTAATATATCTTCGATTGGGAATACTTCGCCGTTTCGAATTACTGTGTGCACATTCAGGACATCCTTGATATTTTTGAGAGGGTCTCCCTCGACAATTACCATGTCGGCGAGCTTGCCGCTTTCCAGCGTACCCAGATCGCGGGCAACCCCTAATGCCTCAGCGGAATAAAGCGTAGCGGAGCGAAGCGTCTGATAGGGCGAAATACCACCGTCCACCCAGCTCTGCAATTCGGCATGGTAGCTGATCCCCGGATGAATAATCGGGGAATCAGTGCCGGGCGTGACGTGCCCTCCGCGTTCTACCATGGTTTTGACCGTTTTCTGGATATTGGAAAATGAGGTTAAAAAAGCGGGATTGTTGGCCGCCCGAAGCGCTGTTTGTGCCTTCATTTGCTCGATAACTGCAGGTGTGTAAAATGCGAGGAACTGTTTGTGCCGGAAAAAGTCGGGATCTTTTTCGATCAGCATTGGCATTCCGCCCTGTAAGGAAGCTGTCGGCGTAATGTTCATGCCCGACTTGATCAGGAGCTCGGTAACGTCCTGGTAGGAATTGTTCAGCGCGGTCAGTTTGGGCGAATAGCCGCGTCGGCTTGTCGCTCCCATATGCTCGACCGCATCCACGCCGTAGCGCGTGGCCGGGTAGATCTCATGGGAAGATACCGGCACACCCATCGAATGGGCAAATGCGGTAATGCGGCGCTGCATCGCATCGGGCATGCGTACATAGGTTTTGATCATGTCGAAATCGAGCCGCTTTGCTTTTTCCAATTCCAGTTCGAGTTGTGCGCCCGGGACATTGCCCACATTCATGCCATAGTAAATGCGGCTGCCATCCAGAATGCCACCGGTGTAGAAGTTGCGTGGTCCTAGCCGGCGGCCGCTGGCCCAGGATTCCTTACGTTCGATCACATCGTAGGGGTCACCTCCCGGTTCACGGATGGTGGTAATGCCGTAGCCAAGCCACAACCTGCCCAGGGGCTCGCCCGCAGTGGCCGACTGATGCGTATGCATTTCGATCAGGCCCGGAATGATCGTCCTGGAAGAAGCGTCGATGACCTTGCCGGCCCTGCCCGGCTTATGAGGCTCTATTTTTACGATCCGGTTGCTGCTCACGATCACATCCACATTGTGCTGATAGCCATCGGTCTTGCCGTCGAAGAGTTTTCCTGCATGGATTACATACTGGCCGGCTGGTTGTTTTAATCGATAGCTGAGCCTGAGAGGGATCGTTTCCACGGCGCCGGTGGTTACCCAAACCCGCTTCAATACATCGGTGGCCATGTACACGATGCTTTTCGAATCGCCGGTCCAGCTCGGGGTTTCCGCCAGCTCATTGGTCAGCCTGCGGGGCGCTGCCAACAGGTCGCCGCTTCCGCTCACGGTCACCGTCCAGAGCACACCATCCATGGAAAATGCGAACTTGCTGCCGTCCGGCGACCAGTAGGGACCATTCTTGCCGCGGGTAGAGAGCGTCCGCTCGTTGATCGGCGTCACATAACGGTAGCTTTTGTCGGCAGTCGAGATGATCAGGAATTTGCTGACACCCTCGCGGTACCGGGTGGAGTAGGGGACAAGGGATGAAATGACCATGTACTTGCCATCGGGTGACCAGCTGGGCTGCGAGCCGTCGAAGACCGGCTCGAAAACAGTAGCGGATTTCCCGGACGAAATGTCGATCGTTTTGAGCGCGGTACGTCCGAATACCGACGGATCTTTCTGGTAGTAGGCGATCTTGCTGCCATCCGCCGACCAGGCAGGAAGCGTAATCGGTTCGGCAGCGTCCAGTACCAGGGTTTCCTGGCCGGTAGCCATATCACGTATGTATAAGTCCATGTTCCCCTTCCGGTCGCTGAGGTATGCAAGCTTTTTTCCATCGGCCGACCAGGCGGCGTCAATTTCAATAAACTCGTCGTTGGTGAGCGGCGTGGGAATGTCGCTGCCCTTTTGGAGCAAGTACATATCGCCCAATGCAGTAAAGGCGACGCTGTTTCCGTCCGGCGATACGACCGGTCCCCTGATCCCCTTGACGGGCAGGCTGTTTTTAGTGTTGAAATCGTATTTTTTGGTTTGATACCGATCTCTTCCCAGCGTCATCAATGCCTGGAACGGGACTACGGAGGCCTGGGTCTCACCCAGCTCCCTGCGAATGATCCTGCCGTTTGAAGTGTACAGATATTCGGTGTCCGAATACCAGCTAGCCTTGAATGGAAATACATCTTCTCCGGCTTGCGAAAGTGTTTCCCATTCGCCGCCGCCTACCAGCGCCATATCCAGGACCATTTTACCCTCGATAAAGTTGTTGAAAATGATCCGGGGCTGGCTCGGGTGCCAGGTCGGCGCGCCGAGTTTGCCTGTGGTGGTCAGGAACAGCTTTTCTTCTCCCGAACTAATATGCCTGATATAAATCCCCGGAGCCGAGTTGCGTTCGGAAACATAGCATATCTGGGAACCGTCGGGCGAAAATGCGGGGAAGTAATCGTTGCCGGGGTCGGTGGTAAGTTGCGTGAGTTTGCCGCTTTCCGGTTCCAGTTGCCAGATATCGTAGTTACCGCTTCTGTCGGAAGAAAAAAGCAGCTTGGTCCCGTCGGGTGACCAGCAGGGTTCGCGGTCGTCAAAACTACCGGAAGTATGTTGCATGGGGACTCCGCCATTCGATACGATCGAGTAGATGTGAAAATTCCCATCCCAAAATGCCTGAAATGTAATTTTGGAGCCATCCGGCGACCACACCGGCTGGCGGCAGTCGCCAAGTTCGTCGGTCAGCTGCCGGGCCGGACCACCGTTGGCCGGTATGGTAAATATTGTCCCTTGCAAATCCATTGCAATGGTTTTCTTGTCGGGGGACAGCGCAATGGCCATGTTGGTGCCTTCCGTGAGCGTTACTTTCACCGAATCGGCAGGACACAAATCCGCCCGGACGGGATTCCCGATGATGGTCGTGGCCACACAGAAGAAAAATAGGGCCGGCAATTTGTGGGTTTGAAAAAAAGTCATCCGGTTATCGGTTGGTTTGGTGTGATCAAATGGGTTGTCAGAGGTTTACAGGTGTTTTTACAAACACACCGGGGACTGGTTTGGGGGCGCTGGTATTAGAGTTGACCTCCGCCTCGCTGTAAATCATACGTTCCGGTAAGACGCTGCCGGCACTCGGCGGTAGTTGTACGCCCGCAGCTTCCTTACGGGTACGCCTCAGGTCGTTGAACCCGAGTATCTGTCCATTGAAGGTAAGGTATCTTTCCAACAAAATTTCGCGCAGCAGAGCCTGTTCAGCCGTAACGCCATCTTTGTTGAGCATTCCGCCCGGTGCAATGTCCGAAGTGTTGTAGGGCTCGTACCTGTACGTGTAGGTACCTGTTTTGTAAGTCGCATCCAGGTCTCCGCCCGCATTCAGGTAAGCCCGGAAGAGATTGAGTTTTTCCAGTCCGATCATTACCCCGCTGCTTCTTAACCCTGCTTCGGCCAACGTAAGCATATTTTCCGAATAGGTAACGAGGGGATAAGGTGCCGTTTGGGCGAACAGCCCGCGCGAATTTGTGGTGCTGTTGGTATTGGGAGAAACGGGAATGGCAGTTCCCGTGGCGTTGATCGTGATAAAATGATGGTTGTAACGTGCTGTTTCATCGGTTTTAGCATTACCCCGATAGGTCGTGCTGGCCGGGTTAAGCAATTTGGGAGCCAGCGCGAGCGAAGCGTTGATATCCCCGACACGGCTCCTGGCTATGAAGGCGTACATCAGGTTTTCGTTGACATTCAGCGTGCTGCCGTGGGTTACGACAAGCGAGCGGGCCGCCGAAGCTATGCCCTTTTCCGCCGCCGCATATGCCAGGTCGTATTCCCTGGTCTCCATATAGAACCTGGATTTGAGCGTGTAGGCAGCCTCTTTCCATTTGCCTGCATCGCCCTGATAGAAGATGTCGGCCGTCCCTGGTGAGGTGCCGATACCCGATTCAAGATCGGCAATTGCTTCGTCGAGCAGGGTTTGCAGTTTTTTATAAACTTCTGTTTGCGATTCAAAAACGGGGTTGGGGAACTGGGTAATGTCGGCGGCCTGCGAGTAAGGTATATCCCCCCAGCAGGCGGCGGCAGTACCCAGGGCATTCGCACGGGTGATTTTTGCTATGCCTTGTACCAGCCGGTTGTTGGTTGTCTGGGATTTGGTGATCACCAGCTTGGTCTGTTCAACCACCCCCTGGTATACAAACTGCCAGACGTCGTTGAACGACGCGCCCGTTACATTGTAGCTGTAAATGTCCTTGTACTGGCGGTCGGTGCCGGTAAAGTAACCCGACCACATCGCGGCGACGCGGGCCAGATGTCCTTCCTGTACGGATACATTTCCTAGTTGGGCCCCGGTCAGGATCAGCGAAGCCGACGCGTCGGTCGGGTTGTTCAGGTCTGTGTTCATATTGTCCACCAGCGATTCACAGGACGTTAAACCAGCCATCAGGGCAAGGCCCGCTATTTTTATCAGTTTCCTTCTTGTCGTTTTCATATTGTTTCTGAATCAGATACTCTGAATGGATGCTCGGGTTAGTTAAGCACTAGTAATTTACTTTGAGGGTAAACAGAAAGGAGCGTGTCCCTGGCGTGTTGAAATAATCCATATTACGTCCGGCGGGGCCGCCGGACAGGTTGGTGTCAGGGTCGATACCCACTACCTTTGTCCATAGCAGCAGGTTACGTCCGGTTACCGAGAATTCCACGGACTGCAGTTTGGTTGCCTTTTTGAATGCCTCGGTGTCCAGCCGGTACGACAGCGAAAGTTGACGCAGGCGCGTCCAGCTCCCGTCTTCCACAAACTGCTGTTTCAATGAGCCGAATCCGCTCCCCAGCGTGGTATACCAGCTCTCGTCGAGCAGTACGGGCCCTGCGCCAAAGTCTTTGAGATTGCCGCGGACGGTCGATCCGGCCGGGAATGTTTTGCCTGCGTAGTTTTTGGCGTCGGTCGTCAGGGTTACTTCATTGCCGGTGTCGCGATGTGTGCCAAAATTGTACATAATCCCCCGTGTTCCGCTGAAATAGTCGCCGCCCTGCGAGGTTTCGAAGAGCACGTCCAGGCTGAACTTTTTATAGGATAGCGTAGTTCCGAATCCGCCGATCCAGTCCGGATTCGGATCGCCGACCACACCCGTTACCGGATCCGCTACGGGAAAGCCGTTGGCATCCAGGGTAATTGATCCGTCTTCCTTTAAAAGGTATCGGCTGCCCCAGAATACCCCGGTAGGCTGGCCGACAACAGCTCTGGCGTCCAGAAAGTTCTCGATGCCGCCCACCAGATACAGCGACTGCGTACCGGCCAGATCCAGCACTTTGCTGCGGTTGCGCGTGAAATTTCCGCGAACGGACCAGTTCAGGCCGCCCCTGCGGATGATGTCATAGCCCAGGTCCATTTCGAAACCTTTGTTTTGAAGTATGGCCGCATTGGTGTATTTAGTCGCGAAGCCGGTACTGGGGGCCAACGTTACTGGGACGAGCACATCCCGCACTTTGTTGTAATAGTAGGTTAAACCCAATTTCATCCGGTTGTCGAGCAGGCGCATGTCCAAACCGAGCTCGTACTCGGTTTTGCGTTCGGGTTTTAGATATTGGTCGCCCAGCGAGCTGCCCTGGGTGTAGGCCCCGTTTCCAAACTGCGAGCCCACCAGATTGTCACCCCATGGGTTGGCGCTGTAAATGGTGGAGGAAAAGATCGTGTTGGAACGGTAGGGGAGCGGTTGTACGCCCACAACCCCGTACGATGCCCGAAGCTTGGCGAAGCTGACGGCCGGGGCGCGCTCCATGAATTTCAGTTTTGTAAGCACCCAGGCTATGTCCGCAGACGGATAATAGAATGTTTTGTCAGAAAGTGCCCCAAATGAAGAGGCTGACTCTGCGGCACCGGACAAGTTCAGGAACAATGCCTCGTAAGCCGAAAAGCTGGCGGTGGCGTAGGTCCTGACGGTACGGACCTCGTTTTTCAGGTTCACCGGCGTCCGGTTGAGCGCAGTCGCATTGGCAAAGTTGGCAGGCGCATCCGCGACGAGGAAATTGGTGATTGTTACACCCATGTTGTTGTACTTGCGGTTATTAAGGTTGACGCCGAGTACATAGGTAGAACTGAAATTCGGGCCTAAATCCCCGGTGGCGCGTGCCAGCAGGTCGGCATTGACCTGCGTTTCCCTGGTGACCTGTTCTCTGTATTGCCCCGTCCCTGCACCTGTGATGTCGTTGACAGGGAAGTAGTTGATCTGCTCATCTGAGTAAGTATCCAGCCCTGCGCGCGCGACAATGTCCAGCCAGGAAGCCGGTTTAAGCCCCAGTTCCGCGCTATTCATGACGCGGTCGACGTCGGTGCTGTTCTGCTGTTCGTACAGCGCCCAAAGTGCGTTGTTGTTGGCCGGGTTGATCACGCTCCCCAGGTAGCTCCGGTAACCTCTTTGACGGCCGGTGGCGGGTGAGGCTGTCGGACTGCTATAATAACTGCCCTTGTAATCAGAAATATCGAAGTCGGCCGGGTTACGAAGCAGGCCAACGGTCGCTCCGGCAAGGTTGTTGCCGCGCTGGATCCTGTCGGAAAAGCTCTTTACATAGGCCGCGGTGGCCGACATACGTACCACCTCGTTGAACTTGCGTTCGACGTTGAGCCTGAGTGTCGTCCTGTTGTAAGTGCTATTTCCGCGTTGTACTCCTTTCTGGCGAATGTCGCCAATGCTGAAAAAATAGGTGGTCTTCTGGTCTCCGCCGCTGAGACTTAGTGCATTGTCGATAAAATAGCCGTTCCGGAAAACCTTGTCATAGTTAGAATCGTTGAAGACATCCCTGGAATTCTTTTTGACGATAGGATAATATTTGGTTCCGTCCAGGGCTTCGAAGAATGCTCCGGCCATATTTACTTCGTCGGATGCTCCGGAGCGATCTGCAATCTTGTCGCCCCACGCATTGGCGCCATTGGGATTGTAAACGCCGCCTGCTCCCTGTCCGAATTTATCCTGGAAAGGATGAAAGCGGTTGATCTGATCGACGGAGTACGTGGAGCTAAAACCGATGTTGAGTTTATTGCTGTCGGCCCCTCGCTTGGTAGTGATCAGGATTACCCCGTTTGCGGCGCGTGAGCCCCATAATGCAGCCGCCGAGGCGCCTTTCAGGATTTGCATGGATGCGATGTCGTTGGGATTGATATCGTTCAGACGCGATTGAGGCACTACACCGCCTGACGTGCCGCCTTCCGTGGTGTTGCTGATAGGAATACCGTCTACGACGATCAATGGCTGTGTGTTGCCTGTCAGGGTATTTTGCCCGCGGATCTGGATGAACGCGGCCGCGCCCGGGTCGCCCGCGGCGCGCGAGATCTGTACCCCGGCGGCCTTTCCGGCTAGACCATTGATCACACTCGTTTCACCCGATCGGGTCAACGCCTCGCCGGCTACTTTGCTGCTGGTAGAGCCCAGGCGGTCGGCCGCTTCCTTGAAACCCGAAGCGGTAACAACTACCTCCGACAATGCCTGCACATTTTCGGCCAGTACGACGTGGAAAACAGACTGGTTAGCGATGGCAATTTCCTGGGTGACGTAGCCGATGTAGGAAAACACGAGAATGCCGTCCGTGGAAGGCACTTCTAATTTGAATGCGCCCTGTTCGTCGGTCACCGTACCGATATTGGCCCCTTTCAGAAGTACATTGACTCCCGGAATGCCACTGCCGTTGGCTTTGTCGGTTACTTTGCCTGTAACGCCGAATGCCTTGCTGTCATAGGCCGCGTCGGCATCGGCTTTCAGCAGGACGCTTTGCGGGGCACCTGCGTTTTTTGTGTCGGCTTTTTGAGAATTGTCGTCTTTAAAGAGCAAATAGAAGCCCTCGCGTGACTTTTTGAAATGGATTTTAGCGTCTTTCAGGACAATTTCAAGCATACTTTCTATCGTTAGCTCCTTGCTGGCCGGAACGAGTAATTTACGGTTGATCTGAATGTCGTCAACCAGGCCGGTCTGATAGGCGATTGAAACGTTGAACTTCCCTTCCAGCGCTTTAAGCCCATCCCTGAGCTGAATATATTGCGGTTGATTTCTCTTGTCAGGCAATGGCTTTCCTCCGAGATAGGACATCATTTGAGCCCGGGCCGGGCCGGTATGGCCAGTCAGCCAGAGGAATAGACAGAAGGCAATCCTGGAAATGTTTTTCATAGTGGTCCGCGATAAGGTTAAATAACGAAATAGGTTATACGTAACTCTGGATGATACCTGCGCGCGTTGCCGACCCGGCTCCGGAGGCTGCCGGGCAGTGCTGCGGGGTTTTTCGATGAATGTCAGGTAAATGGGGATGTATACTAAGACTGCTTCCTGTTTGCGGCTCAGGAATACGATGTCTTTCCCCGGAAGCTAACCGGTTACTCGGCCAGGATCAATTTATTATCTTTCTTGATGAAATGTAATTCGAACAAACTGGCAATATCTTCGATGAGGGTAAATGCCTTGCCGGAACCGAGCGGTATCGAGCCGGAAGCTTTTTTGGCTAACAGGTTGCGGTTTTCGACGGACACGGTAACGCCGTAATTCTCTTCCACTTTTTGCAGCATATCCGCCAGCGAAGTACCTTCCAGACGCCAGCGGCCTTCGGTCCAGGAAGAATAGGTCTCCGGGTTTACAATCCCTTTCTGGATAATGCCCGCGCCCGGATCGGTGATGCGGACCATGTCGCCAGGCCTGAGGTAAACCTCTTTTTGTTTTCCGGGCAGGGTTAGTTTGATACTTCCCGATTTGAGCACAATACAACTTCTTTTCAGGCGGTCGATGACGTTGAATTGCGTACCGAGTACCCGGATATTTTTGCCGTTCGATAAATGCACGGTAAAGGACGAATCCGTCCGAAGATGTCGTACGTCAAAAAACGCCTCTCCTTCCAGCCAGATTTCCCGGGGGCGCCCAGCCCAGGAAGCCTGGTAGCGCATCTTGCTGTTCCCGTTCAGAACTACCCTGGATTGGTCGGGCAGGACGACCTGACGGGTTTGGCCGTAGGTAGCCGCAACATAAATAAAGTCCTGTTTTCTCAGCCAGGTCCATGCAAATGCTGTGACAAGCACGAGGCCTGCGGCTATCGCAAGATATTTTTTTAAATTCTGTTTTTGACGAAAAGGGGAAGATCGCGTTGTCTTCCGGAAGGTTTTTGAATGCGAAATCTGTTCCTGTGTGTTCGTCCAGACCTCTTCTTTGGCCATTATCAGATCTCCCAGTGTCTTTTGCTTACCTGGCTGGCTTTCTTCTTTCATCCAGTCCAACGCCAGAGAAGCATTTTCCGGATGCGCCGAAAGCCATTGCTCTACCGCCTCATTTTCCATGGAAGTTGTTTGTCCATTGAAATAGCTCACAACCAGCTTTTTTGATACCTGCATAACGATGGCGCTTCTGTAAGGAATATCGGTTAACCCTCCTAACTAATAAGAGATTGTTTTGATGTCGACACCCTACGTTGAGGCTAAGAAATTTTTGAAAATATTTTTTATTGGTTGATAGCCAATGAATAATAACCCGCTTGACAGGAATTCTCAGTCAAGCGGGTGCCGTACCGGCGAAACCTTCAACGGGTCTCAACCCGGACGGGAGATCCCTGGTCATCTTAATGACAAGCGAAGAAGTAGGGCTCGATTATTTAGCTATCGATAAGGCCAATTTTTTCTCCGTTACTATGGATGGAATTTAGATGTAAGGCGGTTAAATCGTGAAGAAAACGCCTGCATGCGAAAATAGCAAGTGTATTAATTGGTGAGAATTAGGCGATAGCGCTGTCTTTTTTACCAGTGTTCGTTGATCAGCTTTATCGGGCGCGCACAGTACTTTGCCTGGTAAATTTTTAAAGTTTACAGTAAAATGAGGTCGGTGGGAACTTAGAAAACCTAAATGCAGGACAAGCCAATATCTTGTTCTTAAGTAAGATTTTACAATCAGGGTTTACCGATGCACGCAGGCCCTCTTAAAGATGAAAAGGAACTTTTGGCGAAAATCTCGTCCGGAGACGCCCGTGCATTTGCCATTCTTTTTGAAGGTTATCAGGGACTTGTGTATTCTTTTGCCAAACGGCTGACGCGCTCCGAAGCTTTGGCCGAAGACGTTGTGCAGGAAATTTTCCTGAAAATATGGCTAGGCCGGGAAACCTTGAGGGCGGTCGATAATTTTGGAGCCTACCTGAACCGTGCCGTCCGCAACCACTCGTTGAATGTATTGCGACAGATAGCCCAACAGGCAAGGATGTCGCAGGAGTTGAGCATTGTGACACCCCAGGAAATACGGGAAACCGAGGCGTACATGGATTTAAAGGAATCGGAAATGATCCTCCGCCAGGCGTTACAATCACTTACTCCCCAGCAGCGGCAGGTTTTTCTGCTTTGCCGCGAAGACGGCCTCAAATATGAAGAAGTGGCGGCGCGACTGCATATATCGCCACTTACCGTGCATTCGCACATGAAGCAAGCGCTCAAATCAATCCGTAGCTACTTTAAGAACAACCTGGGCGCGTATCCGATTTTACTTTTCTATCTTTTTAAATAAATCCCGGGTCCGGCATCTTCCCATCGCCGCACCTTTGTCCTAAGGCTGATCGTGGCTGATTTCCAGGTACAACAAAAAAAAATATAAGAATTTTTCATTTTCTTCTACCCGTACCCGTTTCCTGGCGTGTCAATACACCAAAACAGCTCCATTTGTCCGGAAGTCTGAATAACCGTTGTTGCCGCCTATGAATAGCCGCTTAGCCGAATTACTGTCGAGGTATCTGAACCAGACCGGGTCGGATAGTGAAATGCAGGAATTTTTTGCACTGGTAGAAGATCCCGCTAATACCGACGAGCTCAAATCGCTTTTGGGCGATGCCTTCTCGATCCAGCAGGTTTTTGAATCGATACCGGCGGACAGGGCATCGCAGATGATAGCCGGCATTGTCGGAGATGAAAATACAGCCACTGTGGAAGACGAGCATCGCATTTATCCGCTCTGGAAAAAGCTCTCGGTGGCTGCTTCGGTTCTGATCATCGTTTCAATCGGCTTGTACCACTACTACCGGCAACCGGGCACCGAAATGATTGTGCCTGCGGTTACGTATGCTACGGGAATCGGGCCGGGCGGAGAAAAGGCAATGCTAACGCTGGCAGATGGCAGACAGATTGAGCTCAACAGTGCCAGGCAGGGCGAAATCGCTACTCAGCCGGGAATCAGTATCCGGAAGACAATCGACGGGCAGATCGCTTATTCCATTCAGTGGCAGCGAAATAGCAATGAGGCATTGCCTGCTGTTAATACGATATCGACGCCGGTAGGCGGCCAGTATCAGCTCGTCCTGCCGGATGGAAGCAGGGTGTGGTTAAATGCAGGCTCGTCGCTTCGTTACCCCACTTTTTTTACAGGTTCAGACAGGCTTGTCGAACTGGTTGGGGAGGCGTATTTTGAGGTTGCACCGAATAAAAAAATGCCTTTCCGGGTTAAATCCCAAGGTCAGACCGTGAAGGTGCTAGGAACCCATTTCAACGTCAATGCCTACGAGGACGAGCCCGGTGTTAAAACAACGCTGCTGGAAGGCTCCGTCCAGGTCAATGCGCAGCGGCTCCTGCCCGGTCAGCAGGCGTTGTTCACCGAAAAAGGGCTGTCGATCAGGCAGGTCGATACAGAGGCGGAAGTCGCCTGGAAAAACGGGGAATTTGTCTTTAACGGGGAAGACTTGCAGACGATCATGCGCATGGTTGCCCGGTGGTACAATATAGAAGTTGTTTACGGAAGCCCACCGGGAGATCTACGCTATGGTGGGGAAGTTTCCAGGTCGAAGAACCTGTCCGATATTCTCAAAATGCTTGAGGCGACCGGGGACGTCAAATTCAAAGTAGAAGGAAGGAGGGTGACAGTGATCAGATAAACCTCTTCCGCCGGAGGCTTCAAAAAAGCCGGGAGTGCGGCTAACACGCCCGGCCACAGATTGAAGCTGACCTGATAAAGTGTTTCGAGCATTTACCAATCAAAACAATCCATTCAAATGTACAAAAAATCTACCGAGCACATCGGTATACGTCATTGCTATGCCCACAAATTGCTGCTTATGATGAAGTTGATTTTCATTCTGTCTCTACTGACGATGCTTCACGCGACGGCAGATGACGGCTATGCGCAAAACATCAATATCCGCCAGCAGAACGTGCCGCTGGAAAAGATATTCCGCCAGATCCGTAGACAAACCGGCTATGATTTCTTTTTCAATCAGCAATTGCTGAAAACCGCCAGGCCGGCCACGCTGAATATCAGTAATGGCACGGTCGAGGAGGCCCTCCGCCAATGCCTGGCCGGTCAGCAGCTCGATTTTTCGATTGAGAACAAGATCATTATTATCAAAAGAAAGGTTGCCGAAAAGCCATCTGCAATGATTGTTCTGCCGGTTGAAAAGCCTGCCCGGCTCCTGACTGGCAGGGTTACGGATGAGAAGGGAGAGGCACTGCCCGGCGTCAGCATCCTGGTCAACGGCACGCAGCAGGGGACAACAACGGGCGCTACGGGCAACTTTGAGCTCAACATTGCAGACCAGGATGCGGTACTGATTTTTAGTTTTGTCGGTTTTATCAAAAAGGAAATCACGGTCGGCAGCCAGACGAACCTTTCGGTGAGCCTTTCTCCCGAGGAAAAGGCCTTCGAGGAAATTGTGGTGGTAGGCTACGGGGTCGAGAAGAAAGAAAATCTGACAGGTGCTGTTTCCACGATCAGTTCGAAAGTAATCGAAAACCGGCCGGTAACCAATGCGGTAGCTGCTTTGCAGGGAGCCGCGCCGGGGCTTGTAGTTACCCGTAGCAGCGGGCAGCCCGGCAATGAGGGTTATAACCTGAACATCCGGGGTTTTTCCTCGCTGAACGGGACGAACAGTCCGCTGGTGATCGTTGACGGGGTGGAAGGGGATATGTCGATCCTTAACCCCAACGATATCGAGAATATTTCGGTGCTCAAAGATGCCTCGGCCGCCGCGATCTATGGTGCCAAGGCGGCGAGCGGTGTGATTATCGTCACCACCAAGAAAGGCCTCGCAGGTCGTCCGAAGCTGGAATACAGCATGCTCTACACGGTCAACAAGCCTTACCGGATGCCGGAGCTCCTCAATTCGTGGGAACAGGCTGAAATGGAGCGGACAGCCAATCTGAATGCCGGCCTGGCCCCGGGTTTCAGCGACCAGCAGATCGAATGGATGCGGACAGTGAAGGACACCGTTTTACGGCCCGACGGCAATCTTGACTATTATTTCAATACCGACATTCTGGGCATGGTCATGCGAAAGACGACTTCCAGCCGGAACCATAACCTTGCGCTCAGCGGTGGTAATGATAAGACGCAATACCTGATCGGGCTGGGTTATTTTTCGCAAAACGGGATCTTCAAATTCGGCCCCGACAATTTCAAGCGTTACAATTTCCGCTTTAATCTCAACCAGAAGCTTTCCCGTATTTTCACCATCGATTCCCGGATCAGTTACGGATATACCGATGCGAACTATCCGAATGGAAATAAAATTTCCGGCCAATACGGGTATATGTATAATTTTTACACCCAACGCCGCAGGTTTCCTGTCTATCTCCCCGGTTCAAATGATACAAAGTTCGCACAGGGATCAGGATACGATTATTTTCTCAGACTGAAAGAGGGAGGCTATGACCGGTCTGCAAACCACAACCTCAACGGCGTGTTCACCCTGTCGGCACAGGTTGCCCGGGGGCTTGTTTTGAAAGCAGTGTATGGTCCGGGGCTGGTTTTTAACAATGGGGAGAGTTTTAACAGGCCCGTGGCGCGGTGGAACTACAACAACCCCGCGGGCCCTTCGAGCTATACCTTTCCGGCGGCGAGCCTGAACAAAACCCGGTTTACGCAGGTACAGCATAACATACAGGCACTGGCCGACTACACCTGGAAACTTGGCGAGAACCATCATTTCCATGCATTGGGTGGTTATGAATACAAAAGCTACAATTTCGACCAGATGGGCGTGGCGGTTACAGGTTTGATCTCCAACGACATTCCGTCGCTGAACGCCTATGCGCCGACTTCTTCTTTCGTACCCTCGGACAATATCCAGACCAATGTGTGGCTTTCATATTTCGGCCGGTTGAACTACAATTACAAGGACAAATACCTTTTCGAAGGAAACCTGCGTAATGACGCCTCGTCGCGGCTGGCCCCCGGTTACCGCAGCCAGACCTTCCCGGCATTCTCCCTGGGGTGGGCGATAGATAAGGAGGATTTCTTTGAACCAGTCTCCCGTGTGGTCAGTATGTTGAAACTCCGAGCCAGCTGGGGCAAACTCGGTAATGCACAGCTCGGGGCGCTCAATTCGCGAAACTACGATTACATCGCGCAGCTGGACGGTGGCCCGGCGTACCCCTTCAACAACCTGATCAACAAATCCTACTATCAGGCCGACTTGCCCTCTTCCGGGCTTGGCTGGGAGACGGTGCAGACAGTGAATGCGGGCCTGGATTTCGCGTTTTTTAAAAACAGGCTGACAGGTAGTTTCGAATACTTCATCCGTGATAATAATGACATGCTTATTACCATCAATTATCCGTCGACGCTGGGCATGAACCCCCGGACAACCAATGGGGCATCCATGCGTACGAAGGGTTGGGAGCTGACATTAGGCTGGCGCGACAAAATTGGTATGGCCAATTATTTTGTCAACTTCAACCTGGGGGATAATACCAACAAGATTACCGCTTACAAAGGCCAGACGACCTACGCCGAAGGGGTAAACCGCGCCATCGAGGGGTATCCGATCAATTCGATATTCGGATTCCGCAGCGAAGGCTACTTTACCGATGAGGCCGATGTACAGGGTCACGCTTTTCAGCATGCCAAAACCGCGGCAGGGGATATCAAGTATCAAGACATGAATGGTGACGGACGGGTCGACATCGGGTCGGGTACCGAGCAAAACCATGGCGACCTTATTTATCTGGGGAATACCAGCCCGCGCTTCAGTTTCGGATTGAACCTGGGTGCCGACTGGAAGGGCTTTGATTTGGGGATGATGTGGCAAGGGGTGGGCAAGATCAACCAGTTTCTTGCACCGAACCTGGTTGTACCGAAGGCTGCCGCCTGGATACAACCTTTCCGCGCACAAACCGACACCTGGACACCAACCAATACCGGTGCCAAATACCCGCGCCTGTTCAACTTCAATACCGACAATGTGTATGGCAATCCTGATTTTTTCAACGGCCGCACATCCTCGCACTGGATACAGGATGCTGCCTACATCCGGTTGAAAAACCTCCAACTGGGCTATACATTTCCGGTAAAGGTGGCCAGCCGGATCAAGTTGCAACGCTTGCGGATCTATTTTACGGGGCAGGATCTGTGGGAGGCGACCAAGATGTGGTTTCCCTATGTTGACCCGGAGACTCCCTCTGACCCCACCAGGGCCGCGTGGGCATACCCGCTTTTCCGTTCATATGCATTCGGCCTGAACATCACCCTGTAACCGGCAGCCCATATTGCCTGCCCAATTTTAAAGACTATTATGACATCGATTTCAACAAAAAAATATAAAGGCTTCCGCTGCATGGTACTTTGGCTTGCCTTCATGTGCGCGGCTTGCTCGGAGGAACTGGACCAGAAACCGACTACCAGCATTACCGACGCTAATTTCTGGAAAAGCGCCAATGACCTCGCTTTGGCTTGCAATTACCTGTACAGCTATTTGCCGGGGCACAACCAGGCTTCTACCAATGTTGTATTTTATCAGGCGGCCCCTTTCCAGGACTTTTATGCCGACGACTTTTTCGGGAATGGAGGCAATAGCGTCAGCAACGGGACGCAGCTGGTTCCGGCCAGTTCGCCTGAATGGACGGGTTATTATAAACTGATAGCAGCGACCAACAATATCATCCAAAAAGCACCGCTTGTTCAGGGCGACAGCGCGGCGGTGAACAAGTACGTAGGGGAAGCCCGCTTTTTCCGGGGTTTTGCCTATTTTGAACTTGTCAAGCGTTTTGGCGATGTGCCTTTGATCCTGAAAACGCTCACGGAATCAGATCCGGAGCTGTTAACACCCCGCACCGACCGCCAGGTGGTTTACGAACAAATTTACGCAGACCTGAACTATGCCGCCGCGAAATGCCCTTCGCCGGAAAGACAGTCGGCAGCCGAATACGGACGCATAACCAACACCGCCGCGCTGGGGCTTTTGAGCAGGGTAGGGCTTTTTGAGGGCACCAGACAGAAATATCATAGCTATGGCAGTCCGGAGAAACATCTGACGGCTGCGCTCAATGCTGCAAAAGCCATCATCGATGGAGGGAAACATAATCTTTACACCAATATGGCCTCCCGCGACAGCAGCTACTATTACCTGTTCCAGTACCAGTCTCAGGGAACATCGCGACCGGCGGCAGGCATACCGACATCGGTAGGCTCGTATGCGGTCAACAAGGAAGGTATTTTGCCAAAGCTGTATTTTGGCGGAGGGGGCGTCAACGTGCTTTCGCAGTTTATCTCAAACAGCCTGGCCAACCGAAACTACAAGGCGACCAGGCATTTGATCGATCAATACCTGTATTCCGACGGCCTGCCAAAGTCGAAATCGCCATTGGCCAAACCCAGGGAGCTGAATACCCTGACCGAATTTCAGAATCGTGATCCCCGCCTGGGTATGATGATCAACAATAAGAACTCCTATAATCCTACGGCGGCTTCCGGGGGCGGGAAATGGCTGTTGAACGTTTTCTATATTCCCAGAAAATGGCTGCATTACGTGGATAATGCCAACAATGGCGGGTTTATCAATTTTTATGCGATCAGGTATGCCGAGGTGCTGCTTAATTACGCCGAGCTGTTGTTTGAACTCAATGGTAGCGTGAGCGATACGGAGCTGGATTTGACCGTGAATGCCATCCGTAGCCGTGCCTCCGGAAACGACCCCCGGAAGCTGGCCGTCCTCACAAACAGTTTTGCACAAAGGCAAGGGCTGAACATTCGGGACGAGATCCGCCGTGAAAGGGAAGTCGAGCTGGCAATGGAAGGCTTTCGCTACTGGGACCTGATCCGCTGGAAGACAGCCGAGATCGAGCTCCCCAAAGATGTCCTTGGCCCGCGGATCTTCCCGGCGGAACTCCAAAAGGGAACCGCAATCCCGCCTTTGAATGCCGACAGCGTTTCGATTTACGAGCGAGGCCGCCAATTCGACCCGGCACGCGACTATCTATGGCCGGTTCCAACGAGAGAAATAAGTCTTTCCGGCGGTATTTACACGCAAAATCCTAACTGGTAGTCCCCTTAGCCCCTTGCGCCGGCTGTTGTAAATGATTGCCGGCGCACGGACCTTTCCGCTGTTCCCTGAAGGCTGCTCATGGTCACCATTCCTGGTGATACAGCCATTCCCATGTCCGTTTATTTCAAATCCAGTATCTATGAAACAATTATCGCATCATTTTAAAAATTGGACAATGTCTGTGTTTTTTGTGGTTTCGCTAATATGTACTGCTCCTTGTGCTGCGCAGGAGTTTGGTCAGATCGTCCGGCGTATCGATTCGCTGCAAAGGGCCGGTACGACTAACACTACAATGGATTATTTTGTCACCACCTTTCTTCCCACGTTGCAGAGCGACGGCTCGTGGGCAGATCTGAATTATTCCGATAACAGCGCCTCGTTCCCCTGCCTGGCCCACATTTCCTCACGGGTAATGAATTTTGCTCTGGCCTATACCAATCCGGTCAATCAGTATTACCAAAGCAGCGGTTTGTACGCCGGTATTTTAAAATCGTTGCGGTTTTGGTATACCCGAAACCCTCAGTCGTCGAACTGGTATGACAACCAGGTGAATTGCCCGACGGCCCTGGGCCGAATCCTGAGCATTATGCGACAGGCGAATACGGGACTGCCACAGTCACTGGAAGATAGCCTGATCAACAACAGGATGGAAAGCAGTTATTTCAATCCGCCATCAGCTTACACGGGTTCCAATATTCAGGTGGTAGCCTATCATTTTGCGATCAGCGCCGCGCTGCTTGGCAATAGCGCCAAGCTTACTGCGGCCACTAACGCAATTTATAACGCGGTTGTGATATCGGCCGTAGGTACAGAAGGACTTCAATATGATAATTCCTTTTTGCAGCATGAAACCGGGCAGATGATCGGCACTTACGGCAATGCATTTGCCGCCACCTCGTACGCGTGCGCGGTGGTCTTTTCGGGGACTTCTTATCAAATGCCGGCAGCTAAGCGAAACCTGCTTTCCGGCTTCTACAAAGACACTTATCTGAAAACGATCCGTGGAAGGTATTTTGATTTCAACGTTCTGGGGCGGGGTATTGCGTCGCCCGGTGCCTCAACGCCACCGATCAGCGTCATTAACCATGCCAAAATGGTCGATCCCGCCAACCTCGCTACCTGGAATGCGGCACTGGCAAGGTTTCAGGGCACGCAGCTCGCGAGTTACCAGGCGCCGTCCGGGCACAAGCATTACTGGCTGGCAGACTATGACCTGCACCTTCGTTCGGGCTATATGTTCAGCACTTTTCTCGTTTCGTCCCGTACGCGACGGATCGAATCGATCAATGGCGAGAACCTGTTGGGCAAGTTTCTATCGGACGGGGCGACCAATATTCGCCGCCGGGGCGACGAGTACCAGGCTATTGCGCCGGTTTGGGAGTGGGACAAGATCCCCGGCGTGACCAACCGGGACTATGCCACAGACGCGGGGTCGGCCGTGCCTAATGCAGGTGTGTATAATCCGGTGCCAGGTAGTACGCGTTTTGTCGGCGGGGCCACCGACAGCACCTACGCCGTGGCGGCTCTCGACCTGAACTTTGACGGGGTGACCGGTAAAAAGGCCTGGTTCCATTTTGATAACGAGATCGTTTGCCTCGGGGCGGGCATCCGAAGTACCCAGGCTGAAAATATCACTACGACTGTGAACCAGTCGTGGCTGAGAGGGAATGTTACACTTTCCGAAAACGGAAGCCAGACCACGCTGGCAACAAGCTCAGTTACGAACACGACACCCACTTGGGTGCTGCACGATAGTACCGGTTATTTCTTTCCCTCCGGCGGCAACCTGTCGGTCAGCACCATGACTCAGACCGGCAACTGGCGCCCGCGGATCAACACAATGAGCAATATTTCAAATGTGACAATTTCGCAGGAGGTTTTCAAGTTGTGGTTCAATCACGGCGCAGGCCCGATCAATGCGAAGTATGCTTATATAGTAGTGCCTAATCTTGCCAGCACGTCGGCTATGGGCGTATATAATACATCGGATATAGAAATACTGGCTAATTCTGATAGTGTACAGGCGGTCAAACACGCTGGCCTTCATATTTTGCAGGCCGTATTTTATAGAGGAGGCAGCATTGCAGATACTTCTTCGGGAATGAAAGTTCAGGTTGACAAGCCGACTGTCGCGATGGTACAAAATGTGGGGCAAAACACGGTAAAGGTTACCGTCGCCGATCCGACGCACCAACTGGTGGTGATCAATCTGGCTGTTACACTCCCGGGTGCCGGGGCGGCGGTCAATAAGAGGGTTACGCTTCCTTCGGGCAATTTCAAAGGATCCTCGATTTCCTTTTCGGTTGATATCGGCGACGTAAGCGATCCTGTTGAACAGGCGCCGGATACCGTGGCACTTTTTACCAGAACTCCGCTGGCAGACGCTTACGTGCGCAACGGCACATACGCGGGCATCAACTATGGAAACAACACCAGGCTGGTTGTCAAAAAGGATGCGGCAGACTACGCGCGCGAGTCGTTCCTGAAATTCGACTTGCATGGTCTGCCTGCTCATTTTTCCACAACAACGGCCAGGCTGAGGCTCTACCGCGCAGCTGCCGGGCCTACTGCCGGTATGACGGGTTGGAAGTTATACAAGGTGGGTGATAACAGTTGGACTGAAGGCGCTCTTAACTGGGACAATATGCCAGGCGCTGGCGTACTGATCGACAGCGTGGCGGGTACGACCGGGACCGGTTATACCGAGTTCGATATCAGCAGCATCTTTACGGGAATGTCTTCCGATAGTACGATTTCCTTCAAACTGGTGTCCACGGTTCAAAATCAGAATGCATATGTCGAATTCAGCTCGCGTGAGACAGCGGGTGTTGCGCAGCGCCCCGTCATTATTTTGGAGCCATTTTATAATGTATTTCAAAGCGCAGGCCCCGTCGATCTTGCTTCGATCAGCAATTGGCAGGTGTATGACGGAACCGAGTGGCGACTGCCGAGGCCAGGGAATGCGACTCCCAATGGTTTTGCAAAATCGGTACTGATCAGGGACGGGGATAGCTGGCAAAACAATATTGCTGCGACAAGCGTCGCCAGTGGAGCGACGATGACGGTGGAAACGTCTGTTTTCGGCGCTTTCAGTACCACTTATAAATTGACCAATAACGGTGTGATCACGTTTTCAGGCACAGCGGCGCAGACCATTCCGGGACAATCGTCGCTGAATGGCGGAAGCTGGGGTAACCTGGTGATCAATAACCCCGCAGGTGTTAAGTCGACGCAGGACGGCGGCAACTTTTTCCGAGTTAAAAATCTGGATTTACAACAGGGCGTATTTACCGCCGAAGGTAAAACAGGCCTCTCTATGTACATTGATGGCTCGATTACCCCAGGCTCCGGAAAGATCGCGACCAGCATCGGCGGTGGTGGCACTACATACGGCATTTATATGAGTGGCAGCAGTGCGCAGCAAATACCCGCAGGTATCTTTCTGAACGATAACGTTCAGCGCCTGAATATTGCCAATGCAAGCGGCGTTACCTTACAAGGTCCGCTGACGGTGGGTGGTAACCTGGTTTTTAGTGCGGGGAAACTCATTCTGGCGTCTGGTGATTTGTTGGTAAGAGGGACGATTGCCGGTACCGATGCCAGCAGATTTATTGTCACCCCAAACTCGGCGGGGCTGCGTCTGGCGGTGGGTGCCGCGACGAAAGCTTTTCCGGTTGGCCCTGCCACCGGAAGCTACACGCCGTTATCGATCGCCAACACCGGTACCGAGGACTATTTTACCGCCAGGGTACGGAATTCGCTCGCGGGGCTTTCGATCAATGATCCGGCCAAGGTTATCCCGGTGGTTTGGGAAGTGGCCGAGGAACAGGCTGGTGGGAGCAATGCAAAGTTTACTTTCCAGTGGAATGCGTCCGATGCGCCCGGGTTTTCATTCAGCGGCGGAACTCATATTATTGGCCATTTCACCGGCGGTAGCTGGCAGCAACAAGTCACGGTAATAAACGGCGCCGGGCCATTTACTACGCAGAGCGCTGTTCCTTATACGGCCTTTTCACCCTTTGTGATCGCTATGGACAGTGCCTTCAATCAAACTCAGCTATCCGGAAATCGAACCGGTTTTGACGTGGGCGGGTCAGCGCCAGGTCCGGGTGAGCAGGCCGGTATTTCGCTAAAAGTCTATCCGAATCCATCCGTATCCGTACTGAATATATCACATCCGGCGGCCGGAAGCAGGGCGTCGATTCGCATCATTGGCGCCGACGGGCGGTTGCTGCGTACGACGCAAGTCGGGCCGGGTAATGTGCAGACCGTTGTAGATATCTCAGCGCTGGCACCAGCAATTTACCTGCTTCATTTTCAAGATCAAGGCAGGTTTTTAATGTCGCGGTTTGTCAGGTAACCAGATCGAATAATGCCTTCATGCATGTGCCAACAAGGCTGTCAATATCGTGTTGGCAGCTTTTGTTGGCAGTGATGGCCGAAGAAAGCACAACATCCGGGCCAATGAGATACTACTTGCTCCCTTTGATATTTATTGAGATTACACCTTCAACGTTAAGCATTGCTTCTCCATCTAAATGTGATCTCACAATGGGAGTTTCGGTACCGAAGGGCCCGTTATGGGCAAAATAGTCTGACATCAATCTACCTGCCAAATTTGGATCTGTAAATACAACGATGCGTTCAACCTTCGGAGCCAGGTCATCGTCAATCAAATACGATATCGATAATTTGTTTTCGCCGTAAGTATGTGCGGACCTCAAAAGCTCATCGCCTGCCACAAAGTTGTTTTGGTTATCCAACAATATGACTTTAGGCAAGAAAAATGTCGGCTGCTTATAGAGGGTGCCTTTGCCGCCGGTTCTCTTTGAGGTAACAACGAGAAGATATCTTTCTGCTTTTTGACCTACTTCAATAGCGCGGTAAAAGCTTTTGCCGGTTCTAAAGTTGAAGGGTTTCGTTGTCCTATCAATATTCAGGGTGGTGTCATCGGAAATTTTGTCAAATTTCATCTTCCCAAGTTGTGACAGATCCGGGTCAGCTAGTAACAACGCCTGCTTGCTTTCGTCTACCACCCTTTGCTGAAAATTATGATAGGAATTGATACAAGACAATGTAGACCAAGTGAGCAAGTACAGTACAAACTTATACTTCATAATACGTTATTTTAGGTAAAAGAGGCAGTAAAAATGCAATCTAAGCAGAGCCGAGATTTTTCCACGTTTTCAGGCATTAATCGCTGGTCTAAATACCAGCAGATGTAGGCAGGGGAGATCTCAAATTATAGCACCTCACATAGTCGCCTGCCATCGACCTTTTACCATGAAACTGGCATCAAAAGTTTCATTCTGGCGTGATTTTTATCGGAGTTATCTTCTGTTACTCTGGCTTTTGGCCATCGCGAGCGGGCAGATGCTTTCTGAGAACATAAACCGATTTTTGTAAATGGCACTCTCTTGATCATCGCATCGAAGTCGTTAAAAAATTTTGACAGAAACAGATGCTGAGTTTCCGTCCAATAACGGCAATTTAAACTATTCAAGTGTAACCATAAGTACAGCTACTTGTTACTTTATGTTATTTTTTGACCAAGGATCAGCTTACTTGTATTTGGGAGCTCCAACGATCGCTTAACTGGAGTTAGTAGAGAAGGGATTGCATGCGATTGGCGCTGGCGTCTTTATTCAGTGCAATTTAACATGATCGCAATGCATGCTAACATCACGCACGCAGATCTGAATGCGGTCGTGCTCCGGGATCTCATCCCGGACAAATAGACATCAGCAGGCGTCAGGTTGTTCAAGGAATGATAGGTCTGATATGGGCTAACGCCAAATTTAACATCTGCATAACCGAGGTCCTGGAAAATTTTGTGTTACATTGCACTATCTTGTGCCTACTCACGTTACCCGCCTCGTAGTGACCCGTTTCCTCAGTCAAAAAAATGCATTTTCCCACTTAACGGACATCGAGTTGCTCGCATGGATGCGCGATGATAACGAGGCGGCACTGACCGGGCTCTACGAACGCTACTGGGAGCCGGTATTCCTGTATGTGGTTCGTGTGCTGCGGGATGAAGAAGAGGCCCGTGATGTGGTTCAGGAAACTTTCATCGCATTCTGGCAAAGACGTGCCGAACTACCGGAAATCCATTCGCTTAAGTCTTATCTGATGGGCATTGCCCGTTATAAGGCTTTGCGCAGCATTAAACTCAGCCTTTCGGACGAGCGCTATCGCACTTCGCTACTTGACTTTTTTAACGACCATCAGCGATCGCCGGAGACGGACCTGATGGCCGGGGAAATGGAACGCGTTCTAAATGAGCATATCGCCAGGTTACCGGAGCGTATGCGGGAAGTTTTTCTGCTGAGCCGCCACGAACATCTTTCCTACGCCGAAATCGCAGAGCGGCTTCATATCTCTGATAAAACTGTCAAGAAGCAGATTCACAATGCGTTGAAACACCTCCGCTGCGTGCTTGACGAGCAACACATGTGGGCCACTATCCTGGTCTGCGCAGTGTCCGCGCACTGATCTAAAAAAAAATATTTCGAAATTTTTCCGGGCATGGATACTACCTGCCCTTTTTTTTATGCACTTACTGTTAGCGTGCCAGCTGCATGCGATCGAATGATGACTATGAGTGAATCAGAATTGAAAGACCTGCTGGACCGTTTTCGGGACGGAACCTGCACCGACGAGGAAAAAGAAATGATCGAATTATGGTTCGATCAGAACTCGGCGCGGTCGGACTGGAAATGGGAGGATGAACAGGCGCGTGAGTACACGCGACAGCAAATGCTCCAGCGCGTTCAAATGCGGCTCGAAGGAGCGAAGCGCTCGCCCAAACGGCTGTGGCCCTACCTCAGTGTAGCCGCTTCCGTGGCTGCGTTGCTGCTGGCGGGGGCATTCTGGCTTTTCCATCCGGGCAGCGATGCGGATAGGGGAGCGGATTACCGTCATACGGCCGTCAGGCCCGGCACACAGCAGGCGATGCTCACATTGAGCGACGGTTCGTCGGTACTCGTGGGTGGTACAGCCGAGGGGGTACTTTCCCGGGATGGTGATATGGAGATCGTAAAAACGGATGAGGGAAGTTTGAAATACAGGAAGATGGGCGGTGGGCAAGCCACTGAAGGGCGAAACAGGATATCGGTGCCCCGTGGAGGAATTTTCAAAGTGGCATTGCCGGATGGTACCATTGCCTGGATCAATTCGGGGACCCAAATGACTTATCCGGCGAGTAATACCGGAGCTGAGCGTGTGGTGGAGCTGAACGGAGAGGCCTATTTTGAGGTAAGTCCGGATAAAAAGCGACCATTCAAGGTGCTTTCGGGGCAAACAGAAATCACGGTGACCGGGACACATTTCAATGTAAATGCCTATGATGACGAGAAGGACGTAACCACAACACTCGCGGAGGGGCAGGTGGTGGTGCGTAACGAAGCGGAGCGGGTGGTATTGAAACCGGGGCAACAGGTATTGAGCGCAACATCGGGGCAACTAACCGTACATGCCACCGATGTGGAGGGGGCGCTGGCGTGGAAAGAAGGGTATTTTGTGTTCGACGATTTGGAGCTCAGGTCTGTGATGAAGATAATTGCGCGTTGGTACGACGTCGAGGTGGTATATGAGGGAGATATTCCACCACGTCGTTTTGGCGGCACGTTTTCAAAGTCCAAAGATCTTGGCGGTCTGTTGAGCTATCTCGGGCAGCTGAGTAATATTCATTTCAAACAACAAGGGAAAAAAATTATGGTAAAACAATAGGAGACGCTAACACCGGCCGAAAAAAAACCGGAAGTGGTGGAACACCTCCGGCACGACAGCTTGGGAAAGCTGTGCTAGGCCCTCATTCGAAATGCAGTGAACATTTTCAACTCAAGGATAACCTATTAGGATACAAATGTACGAAGAAAGGGTGGTACCCTGGCGCCGGAACGGGATTTCGGCTTACGGGAAATTAATTTTCATTATGAAACTGTGCCTTATCATGGTGCTGTGCGGCGTGCTCGAAGTGACCGCCGCGACGGTTTATGGCCAAAATGCCAGCATCCGCGTCAAAAATGCGCCGATCCGGGAAGTTTTCAGGCAACTGAAAAAGCAGACGGGCGTCGATTTTCTCTACGTTTCCGACGATCTGAAAGACACCCGGCCCGTGACCATGAACGCTAGCAATGTGTCGCTGGTAAAGATTCTCGACGCCTGTATGGAAGGACAACCGCTTTACTACACGGTGGATAACGCTACCGTGCTCGTGCGAAGGAAACCGGTTCCCCCCCGGCAGCCTGAGGCCGAAGCGCCCAGAGGTCAGATCCAGAAAGCGCCGGTTACGGGGAAGGTACTCGATACCGACGGCACGCCATTGGTAGGAGCTTCGGTTGTAGTGAAGAACAGTAATGGTATCGGGACGACCACGGATGCCAGCGGGATTTTTTCAGTACAAGCGGAAAAGGGTGACGTGCTCGTCATTTCCTTCATCGGATACATTTCCAAAGAAGTGGCTGTCAAAAGCGACGGCGATATGAAGGTGGTGCTCGAAGTGGAGAACAAATCGCTGAGCGATGTGATCGTATTGGGGTACGGCGCTACTACGAAACAAAGCATCGTATCGTCGGTAGTCCAGGTAAGTTCAGCAGAATTGAAGACCGCGCCGACGGCTAACTTGTCTTCCATGTTGCAGGGACGCCTGCCGGGATTGATCACCCGCCAGTCGAGCGGCCAGCCGGGTTCAGATGGTGCGTCGCTGCTGGTGCGGGGTATGAACACCCTGAGCGGTTCCAGTCCGCTGATCATTGTCGATGGCATCGAACGGGGTTTTCCGCAGATCAACCCTGATGAGGTGGAATCTGTGACCGTGCTCAAAGACGCGGCGTCGGCAGCGGTGTATGGTGCGCGTGCGGCAAACGGGGTTATTCTGGTTACGACCAAAAGAGGAACGGTGCAAAAACCGACGATCACCTTTAACTCTTCCCTCGCACTCAGCTCCAATACCCGTTTTCCGAAATTCCTGAATGGGCCGGAATATGCCCGCTGGTATAACAAAGCACAGGAAATGGACGGTGTAGCCGAAGCTGCGCGCCGGTTTACGCCCGAGGAGATTGAGCGTGTCAACAGTGGCGATCCTGAAAAGGGTGTTTTCGGTAACACAGACTGGTTTGACCTGCTTTTCCGGAAGTCGGCTCCAATCTATACAAACAATTTGTCCCTGAACGGCGGGTCCGATAAGTTTAAATACTTTGTATCGGTCGGTTCGTACAACCAGCAAGGTACCATCGCGCGTACGAGTAACAACCGCTACAACTTCCGCGCGAATATCGACGCGCAGGTATCCGAGCGTTTTAAAGCTGCTTTCGGGATTGCTATACGGGATGAAACTACCTCTCAGCCAGGTCTTTCTGCCGGTTTGGGGAATTCGTATGCATCTATTTTTAGCCAGGCCATGATGTCTTACCCATTCCTGCGGCCCACGAACGCGGAAGGAATGCCGGTCGGAAGTTTCAATACCGGTAATGGTAATCAGAACCCGCTCGCAGCCCGCGACCTTTCGGGAAAGCAGGATACCCGGGCCAACAACATGCAGGGCAACATTACGCTGCAATACGATCTGCCATTTGTAGAAGGCCTGAACCTGAAAGTGAACGGGGCATTCGACAAGGGATACAGCATGCGCAAAGCCGCGGTTTTGCCCTACCTGCTTTCGGTATACAACAACGCCACCCGCACATTTACCGAAACCTATGCACGCCACGCGCTAACCGGTAATGCGACGATCAATCAATGGTTTGCCGATTCGTGGCAAACGACGGTGCAGCCGTCCATTAATTTCAACCGTACTTTTGGCGCGCACAAAGTGGGCGGAATGTTCCTGTACGAATACATCCGGAGCAATGGGACGTCCATGTCCGCCGGTCGGCGTGGCTTTCCGATCACCGACATTATGGATCTGAATTACGGGGAAGAAGTGATCAACGACCTGGTAAAAGGCGGGCATTCCATGTTTCACCGAGCCGGCTACGTTTCGCGGCTTACCTACGATTACAAGGGCAAATACCTGGCTGAGTTTACAGGCCGTTACGACGGTTCGACGCGGCTTCCTGCGCATAACCGATGGGGGCTTTTCCCAGCTGTCGCATTGGGCTGGCGGATTTCAGATGAAAACTTTTTCAAACAGAATGTACATTTTATAAACGACCTGAAATTGCGCGTGTCGTCGGGCCGGTTGGGTAATGATGCTGTCGGCGATTATGCTTACATCCGAACCATGGCAATGGGAGCCGATCCGGTAGCGCTGATCGGTGACAAGATCGTTCGCTCGCTGGGCGTGAACAATGTGCCGAACAGGGACATCAAATGGGAAACCACCACGACTTACAATGCGGGTTTTGAAAGTACGCTCTGGAATGGCCTGCTGGGTGTCGAAGCGGATGTGTTTTATAATGTGACCAAAGACATCTTGCAGCCGCAAAGCGGATTGATGCCGCCTTCGATGGGAGGTTATTACCCGGCTACCGTCAATTCCGGTGTGGTGGATAACCGTGGCTTCGAATTGATCCTGACGCATCGCAAGAGCCTGGGAGATTTTTATTACAATCTCAGAGGAAATGTGAGCTGGGCCAGAAACCGTGTCATCGAAACAACGGAGAATGTGAATGTGCCCGACTATCTACGCCGTACCGGACGCCAGATCGGGATGAAATACGGTTTTGTCGCCGACGGTCTTTTCCGGAGCGAAGAGGAAATCGCCAATAGCGCGCTGTTCGGCCCCAGTAAAGTAGGAGAGGTAAAATTGAAAGACCTGAATGGGGATGGTCGTATCACCTGGGACCAGGATTGGACAGCCATTGGCCGCAGCAGTACACCGGAGATGATTTTTGGTCTGAATGTCGGCGGAGGGTACAAGGCGTTTGATTTCAACCTGTTTTTCCAGGGAGCCGCAATCGCTGATGTGGCATTGTCGGGGCTCTATGCCAGCTCGGGTGTTTACGACAATACATTTTACACCATGGCCTTTTACCAGGACGGAAATTCTCCGAAATACCTAGCTGAGGGCGCCTGGACACCCGAAAACCCCAACGCCAAATACCCTCGTCTGAGCACACTGCCGGCGCAAAGCGGGGGGAAATTTTCCTCGTGGTGGATCCGTGACGCCTCTTACCTGAGATTAAAAAGCGCACAGATCGGCTACACGTTGCCGGCTTCGCTGACACGCAAGATGAAGATCGAGAACCTGCGCCTCCATGTTTCGGGAAGTAATCTGTTTACCTGGACCGGCCTCGACTACCTCGATCCCGAAATGCCGGATGTGAACCAGGGTTATTATCCGCAACAAAAGTTGTTTGAAGCAGGGCTGAGTCTTTCGTTCTGACAACCTTCGTCTATCTCATTAACCTTTACAATATGAAAGTCTTTTCAAAAATAAACGTGATAGTCTCGTGTTGTATCGTCCTGCTGTCGGGCTGCAACATCGACCCTGAACTTACCGACGTATATGGCGAGGAGGTTGCCTGGTCGAGTGAGGCCAATCTGGAATTGTCGCTTAATAAATTCTATCCGCTCATCGGGCAAACGTATTATACGCCCCACGTCAATCAGGATGCTTTTTCGGACATACTGAAAATGAATACGCCGTCGGCGAGCTCCAACCTGTTTGCATTGGGATCTTCCATGATTACACCGGGAGAAAACCCGCTCGGTAACTGGGACTGGGGTTATAGCTGGGTACGGAATTGCAACGAGTTTCTGGATGGAATGAGGCAACATGGAGGAAAATTCCCGGAAGAAGTGCGTTTGCGTGCGGAAGCGGAAGTACGCTTTTTCAGGGCCTATGTCAATTTCGAAATGGCTAAACGTTACGGTGGCAGCATTATCCTGTTCGACCAGCTGCCCGACGGCCCTTCACGCGCCCGCAGCGCACCCGCGGAAGTGTGGGATTTCATAGCTGCCGACCTGGACTTCGGAGCAGCGCATTTGCCGGCAACGGTACCTGCTACGCTCACCGGTAAGCTCACCAAAGGAGCCGCCCTTGGCTTGAAAGCACGGACTATGCTTTATGCGCAGCGCTGGAAAGCAGCTTCCGATGCCGTGGATGCATTGGATGCCCTGGGTTTGTACGACCTTTATCCCGACTATGAAAAGTTGTTCCAGATGCGCCGTGCGCAACGCGTGGAGAACAAAGAGAGCATTCTGGAATTTGGTTACGCCTCGCCCAATTTTGGCTATTCTTTTGATTACTTTTTCTGTCCGCCGGGAGATAAAGGTTATTCTCAGATCAGTCCAACGGAGAATCTTGTTTCTGCTTACCAAATGGCTGATGGGACCAATTTCAGTTGGAGTAATCCTGCCCAGGCCGCCAATCCTTATACAGGCAGAGAGGGTCGGTTTTATGCTTCGATCCTCTATCATGGCGCGTCGTGGAAAGGCCGGACGATCAGCACCCGGGAAGGCGGTGTGGACGGTTACGCGGTTGGCGGCGGAACGACCAGTACCGGCTATTACATGCGCAAGTTTTTCGATGGTTCTGTAAAAACGCAGGATTCGGGTTTTCAGCCCGGCGAACTGACCTTCTATTTCATGCGCTACGCGGAAGTGTTGCTGATCAAAGCCGAGGCCCTGGCAGAGCAAGGCAATCTGTCGGAGGCATTATCAGCGTTGAATCGCGTGCGGAAGCGTGCCGGTTTTAAAACGGAAGTGACTGCGGGAAGCAAGGACGAGTTTACCCGGTTACTGCGGCACGAGCGCATGATCGAGCTTGCGTTTGAGGGTCACCGTTACTGGGATCTGCGACGCTGGGACCTCGCCCGCACGGTCCTGAATGGTACAAATTGCACAGGTCGCGTACCGGTGATCGTCGCCGACACCGTAGCCGGTTACCGGGAAGTGGATGCCGACAACGGCAGGAAGCGCGTGTACCAGGCCAAATACAACCGTTTTCCGATACCATCGGCGGAACTCCAGCGTAATGCGCAGATGGAGCAGTTCGACGAATGGAAATAGTCCCAGATGAAACCCAAGACTCTCGAAATGAAAAGAACATATATTTGTAAAGCAGGATGCTGGTTGCTGGCTCTGCTGGGCCTGCTGGGATGCGAGCAGGTCGATTTGAACAAAGGCGTAAGTTCCAGACAGGGATTGCTGAACTTCTCGGTATCGATTCCCGGTCAAACCATCGAATACCCGGCCACACAGGCAGGACCCTACGCCAGCGGCGACACGGTTTTTGTGCGCGTGCCCTCCACAGACGAGGCTCCGCTGGATCTGACGCGGTTGAAGCCCTTTGCCAGTCTGGGGCATAATGCGGTCATCCGGCCGGCTTTGGGCAGCATAGCGGATTTCAGTAAACCCATTCAGGTGGAGGTGACAGACGGCGGAGGCACCGTGAGCAGGCATGTGATCAAAGTCGTTCCAACATTGCCCAGGACGGTTTTTTCAAAATCGTGGTTTAAAACCTCGGAAGCGCTGGGCATCAAGAGGACCAACATTTCCGGCCTTGCCATTGTTGGCGAACACCTGCTCGTTGCTGATTTTAATGGCGGGAATACTGGTGAAGACAATGGCGTACGCATATTTAATAAGACAACCGGGGAGTTGGTGAAGTCTATCGCGCCGCCTGCCACTTTTTGCATGCAGGTGACCGCTGATGATGCCAACCATTTCATCATCAACCGCTATAATATTTATTCGGCTGGTTTCATGGTGTATTATTACGACGATATCAATAGTGAGCCCAAATTATTACTCAACTACACCGCGGCAATGGGTTGCCCCGTCAATCTGGGGCGAAAGGTAAGCGTAATCGGAAATCTGAAATCGGGCAAAGCTTACATCTATGCGACCACCAATGGAAACAACGGCATCTATTACTGGGAATTGCAGGATGGCGTTCCCGTCGCGGTCGAGCCCTATGTAATTCGCTATGCCGCTGCTGAACCGTGGACCTATGCGCATGTGCAGCGCAAATCGCTGGACGCGTCGTCGGGGCATTATCTCACCTACTGTAATTACAATGCATCTGACCCCAACCTGACCCAGGGCAGCCGTTTCGTGTCTTTTACCAACGATATGGAAGTGACACCTTTCGCAAAACAAAGCCATTATTACAAAGTCCTTGGATTTGACGTGTTCCGGTTGGACGGTAGCGAATACACGGCCATGCTTACCCAAGGTTACTATGCCTGGGATGCTACGCACGTGAAGGTTTTCGAAACGAGCGATGCCGGCAAATTTGGCCTGGTTCCCGGTGCGGCGGGTTATTCGGACTTTATGCTCTTTGAATCTGAGGCTTACGGTGGTACGAATTACAATCGCTATGGCGATATCGTGGCGGACGTACGTGACAACGAAGTTTACTTCTACGCGACGATGGCAACTAATGCCGCCAATACTTCGGGTATTATGGTTTACAAAATGAAGTATAACAAGCAATAATACATAGCGTTGCACCAGAAGTGTCGTTTAGCCTTTTGTTTGGGCAAAATGATGCTTCTGACTGCATCCCGTTCAAATCATGTCTTCTTCTGTTTTAAAAATCTTGCTTCGCTGCCTGACGGCGATCGTAGTGCTTTCTTTGCTTGCTGTGAAGCAGGCCAGGGCGCAGACTGACGGAGCACTGCAATTGTCATACCCGAAATCTTGGTCGATGGTGGTCGTACCCGACCCGCAGGGTTATACCAAGTTTAAGCGGAACCAGCCATTGCTGGATCTGATGATCAACTGGATCGACGATAACCGCGATCGCCTGAACATCGGGCTCGTGCTGTGTACGGGCGATCTGGTGGAGCAGAACTACATTACAGAGCTTCCCAGGGAAAACGGCGATCAGCTCAGCACCGCGCAATGGCAATGTGTAAGCAGCGCTTTCGGGCGGCTGGATGGAAAGTTGCCCTATCTGCTCTGCACAGGTAACCATGACTACGGCACCAGCGCGACGGAAAACCGGTATTCGCAATTCAACAGCTATTTCCCGCCCGACAGAAACCCGTTGAACCGGCAGATACTCGTCGAGATGGCAACCAATGGCCAGGGTGTGCGTACGCTGGAAAATGCTTGTTACGAGTTCAAGCCGCCTTTTGGTGCTCCGATGCTGATCTTTTCGCTGGAATATGCGCCGAGGCAGGCAGTGGTGGAATGGGTCCGTGAGCTGGCCGCCAGGCCGCAATACCGAAAACATATGGGCGTGGTGCTCACGCATAGCTACATGCGCTCGGGATTGCGCGGCAACCAACGCATTGTCAGCGAAGATTATCCGCCCGGTTTTGGTGATTATACCCTCGGGGAAACATTGTGGCAGCAACTCGTAAAGCCGGCAAGCAATATCAGGATGGTCTTTTGCGGGCATATCATCGATGTTGCTTCCCACGCAGGCCACGTCGGTTTCCGCACCGATCTGAATGTAGGGGGGAGCAAGGTACACCAGATGCTCTTCAATGCGCAGAACGAAGGCGGCAACTGGAAGGGCAATGGCGGAGACGGCTGGCTGCGCATCCTCGAATTTCTGCCCGACGGCAAGACAGTTAAAGTAAGAACCTTTTCACCCTTTTTTGCAATGTCCCCTTCCACGCGGCATCTGGCGTGGCGTACGGAAACTTTCGATCAGTTTGAGTTTTCACTGGATTGATCCATCAAACGCATTTGATAACCCCACATCATGATCTCCTCAATACACCGATTATTCCTAAACCTTGTTCTGTATACGCTGACGACGCTGCTGCTCCATCCAACTGCTTTTGCGCAGGATAGTGGGGCGGCGGCGCGACGTCTCAAAGTGATGACCTACAACATCCGGATTGCCAGCCCGCCTTCGAAAGGTTGGGGTTATACCGATTTGCCGGCTATTGCGACGGTAATCAACCGCGTACAGGCCGACCTGGTGGCCTTGCAGGAAGTGGACGCATTCACCGACCGCTCGGGAAAGAATTCGCACCAGGCGCGTGAATTGGGCAGGCTTACCAGAATGGAATTCCATTTTGCCAAAGCGATCGACCGCAGTAACGGCGATTATGGCGTGGCCGTGCTTTCGCGCTATCCGATTGAAAAAGCAGAAAGCTTTTCACTGGGCACTGTGTCCGGTCATCCGGAAGCGGAAACGCGCGCAGCCGCTGTGGTTACCGTCCGAACTCCGGTGGGACGGGTCGTGTTTGTCTCGGCTCACCTGGACCATCTGAGCGATATGGATCGGGCATATCAGATCGCCCGGTTGAACAGGATTCTCGATCGCTACCGCAAATGGCCGGTCATTTTAGGGGCGGACCTCAATGCGGTGCCGACCAATGCCGTCATTGCCAAACTAAAACTGGTTAAACCTTGTACCGATTGCCCGCTCACATTCCCCGCCGAACAGCCCGACCGCACACTCGACTATTTGATGATGAACAAGCGCGGCATCAAGGCGTTTGAGCGGGTGAGCTACGGAGCGGTCGTCGAGCGCTATGCGTCCGATCACCTTCCGTTGGTTATGGAGTTGAATATGAACCCTAAATAGTAAGCCATTTTATGAAATACTTTGTTAAAATAAGCCTGATCCTCGTGCTATTCCTGTCGGGCCAGCCGGCATTGGCACAGCAGAAAACCGCCCTTTTCCGGATCAGCAGGGAAGCTTTGCAGGATAAGATCAAAGGCGGCTGGGCTGGTCAGACGATCGGCGTTACTTTCGGCTGGCCAACGGAATTCGTTTATCAGGGTACTTTTATCCAGGATTATCAGACAATTCCCTGGCATGCGGACTATGTTTCCGAAGCAATGCGCGTCTTTCCGGGCTTGTTCGATGATATTTATATGGATCTGACATTTGTAGAGGTCATCGAGCGGCTGGGCCTTCACGCACCCGCCGATTCATTCGCCCGTGCCTATGCGACTGCCGGCTACGAGCTTTGGCATGCCAATCAAGCCGGGCGGTACAATATTCTGCAGGGAATCCCCGGGTCACAGTCGGGGCACTGGAAACGTAATCCGCACGCCGATGATATCGATTTCCAGATCGAGGCTGACTTTGCAGGTTTGATGAGCCCGGCCATGCCTGGCGCGGCGTCCGTCCTGTGCGACCGGGTCGGGCATATTATGAACTACGGCGATGGCTGGTATGGAGGCGTTTTTGTCGCGAACATGTATGCCCAGGCATTCAAGAGCAACGATGTGCAAACCATTGTCCGTCAGGCATTGCAAGCCATTCCGCCGCAAAGCAAATTTTACCAATGTATAGCCGACGTGATCCGGTGGCATCGGCGTTACCCGGCCGATTGGAAACGGACCTGGTTTGAAATCCAGCGAAAATGGACCGAGGAAATCGGCTGTCCCGACGGAGTGTTTCATCCGCTGAACATCGATGCGAAGCTGAATGCCGCTTATGTAGTGCTCGGTTTGCTGTACGGGAACGGCGATTTTACAAAAACCATGGAGATCTCAACACGGGCGGGACAGGACTCGGATTGTAACCCCTCGACAGCGGGAGGTGTGCTGGGCACCATGCTCGGTTACTCCCGGATTCCCGCCTATTGGCTGGACCCGTTGAAGAGAGCAGAACGGTTGCAGTTCAGTCATACGACCCTGGCCTTGCAGGATGTTTATGAACTTGGGGTTAAACATGCATTGCAGCACGTTGTCGCTAATGGTGGCCGTATTTCCGGAGACATCGTCGAGATTCCCCAGGAGCCGGTCAGGCCGGTGCGGTTTGAGGAAAGCTTTTCGGGGCATTTTCCGTCAGGAAGGGTACAGGTCCATACCACCCGGAAGGATTCGGTTTCTTTTCGTTTTGAAGGCACGGGCTTCGTGTTAAGGGGATTTGTCCAAAAACTTTCCAAGCACGCTCCCCCGAGGCCGGTACGCGTTGCATTGTTCATCGATGATAAGTTGTTGGAAGAGTTTGATTTGTCGGTGATTGCGGCGCACCGGCGTACTGAACTTTGCTGGCGCTACCAACTCACAGAAGGACAGCACCGAGTTACACTTAAAGCGGTGTCACCCGACCCGGACTACGAAATTGTTGCGCGGGAAGCCGTTGTTTATCGCAAGCTTTCAGGTAGATCAAACAAAAAATAAACACCTAAATTTTTTGCCGTGAGAAAAGTCAGATCTTTTATTGTGCTGGCCGGCCTGTTTGGTGTCGGCGCCATGACAAAGCAGGAAAAGCGATTGTTCGAAGTGCCGGACGTGCAGCCCATTTCCACAGCGGTGTCGCAGCATGGTCCGGACTCCAGTCGTTTTACATATTCAACGCTAGTGTCGGGCCTGGACGAGCCCATGCAAATGGCTATTTTGCCTAACTATGACATTGTTGTGGCCGAAAGAAAGGGTGCCGTTAGATATTTTGACAATGAGACCAAAGAGCTCTCCACTATCGCGCAACTCAATGTTTTCAGTGGAATCGAAGACGGTTTGCTGGGTTTGGCCCCAGATCCGGACTTCAAGAATAACAATTGGATTTACCTCTATTATGGTGCAGGAGGTGATAAAAGCGTCAGTCACCTCACACGTTTTGAACTCAAAGGGCGGCAATTGGTACAGGAATCCGCCAAAGTGCTGCTGGAAGTGCCGACTCAGCGCAAATACTGCTGTCACTCCGCCGGTTACTTAACTTTTGCCAACGGGCTGTTATATCTGGCCATCGGCGACAATACCAATGCGGAGGAAATCGAGGGACACACGCCCATCGATGAACGTCCCGGGCGCGAATTGTCGGACGATCAGGCTTCTACGGCAAACAGCAACGATTTCAGGGGCAAGATCCTGCGTATCAAGCCTGAACCGGACGGGACTTACAGTGTTCCGGATGGTAACCTTTTTCCCAGAGATGGCTCACGGGGTAAACCCGAAATCTATGTGATGGGAGTAAGGAACCCTTTCCGTATATCCGTCGACCCTAAAACAGGCTTCCTCTACTGGGGCGATGTGGGGCCTGATACGGAGGTGCCCGGAAGCGAGGGGAAAATGAGCTACGACGAAATCAACCAAGCCCGCAAGCCCGGTTTTTTTGGTTATCCGTATTTCCTGGCTGACAATCAGGTGTTTCCTGACTACGATTTTATGACGAAAAAAGAAGGCCCGGGTAAGGACCCTCTTCGGCCGGTCAACGACTCGCCGAATAATACGGGTGTCCGTGAACTGCCACCCGCGCAGCCTGCTTTCATCTGGTATGGGAAGAGGCCCTCCCAAAGGTACCCGCTGGTAGGCAAAGGTGGCGCCAGTGCCATGGCCGGCCCGGTGTATTACAGCGACCGATACCCTAACGCGCCCTATAAATTGCCTGATTACTATAACGGTAAGCTCTTCATTTTTGAATGGATACGCAAGTGGATCATGGCGGTCACCATGGATGAAAACGGGAACTATGCAGGAATGGAGCCTTTCCTGCCACAGCTGAAAGTGGTAGCACCCATCGATATGCAGATCGCACCCGACGGCGCTATTTACCTGTTGGCTTACGGTACCAACTGGTTTGCCCGCAACACCGATTCGGGTATTATCCGGGTTGAATATGCGGAAGGCAACCGGAACCCCGTAGCTGTACTAAATGCAGGCAAAACGATTGGCGCAGCGCCATTTGTGGCCACACTTTCCGCCAAAGGGTCGAAAGATTACGATGCCGGAGACAAGCTTTCCTATGAATGGAAAATCGGTTCCCGAAAATTTACCGGGGAAGCGTTGAAACATACCTTCACAAAGCCGGGAGTTTATAATGTGGTGCTGACCGTCACGGATCAGTATGGCGGCACGGGTACGGCCACGGCCGAATTTAAAATTGGTAATACCCCGCCGGTCGTGAAGATTGAAACCAGTGCCAATCGCAGTTTCTACTGGGATAATTCGGCGTTTGACTACGAGATCAGGGTGACGGACGAGGAGGACGGCAAAATTGACCCTTCCAAAATCCACGCGGGGTTCAGCTACCTGGCGTTTGGTAAGGACTTGGCCGGGGCATTATCGGGGTCTGAAGGGGAGAATATCCGTTATACTGCAACGGCCAAATTGTACGCTTCGCTCGATTGTAAGGCTTGCCACACGTTGGAAACGAAGTCGATCGGACCGGCTTTGAAGGAGATTGCCAAAAAATACAAGGACGATGCCGGAGCCGCGGATATGCTTGCCCGCAAGATCATCACCGGGGGCAGCAGAAACTGGGGCTCGTACCCGATGCCACCCCATGCCGATCTGCCTGAAAAAGATGCCCGGGAAATAGCCGGTTATATTTTGTCGCTGGGTAAAAATGCTGCACAGACACCATTGACCGCGCAGTTCGCGCTGGCGGAGCACATCGGCAAAGGTGATGAAGGCGCGTACGTATTGCTGGCATCGTATACCGATAAGGGTGCCAACGGCATCGGTCCGCAGAAAACCGCCAGCCACATTGTGCTCCGTAATCCGCTGATCCAGATGGAAGATTACCAGGAAGGCAATGCGGGTGTGGTGGTAGCAACACAAAACACCGGCTTTGTTTCCTACATCGCCAACATTACCAATGGCAAGTATACCCGGTTCAACCAAATTGACCTGACCCACATTAAAAATATCCGGTTCCGCATTCAGGAGCATGGTGCGGGTGGGACGGTAGAACTCAGGCTGGATCGGCGTGACGGTCCGCTGGCCGGTAAGACGGAAATCCCCGGAGGGAAACTCCCAGATCTGAAAGCCGGCTGGAAAGAAATTTTGCTACCGGTGGGACACAGTGCCGGAGTGCACGATATCTATCTGGTTTTCCGAAATGAACAGGCCGGTGGGGCGCTCTTTCATATTGATTGGATGTATTTTGAAAACAATCTTAAACCTTAATCTGTAAGTGAATCGCAGAAGTTTTAATTACAGTTCGGGGTTTGTCGGTGACAGGGTAGGGTGTTGCGCTCCCGGGCTTGCCGCTACGACGTAATATCGAAAATGGCAGGAGAATAGGTGTATTTCAAAGATGAGATTTCACCTCTTGTGGCATCTGAGCGGTTTATTGCCCGGCAAGTCGATGTGATCTCTTCTCCCTGGTGGCAATATCAATCCTTCTCTGGTTTCCAAAACGCGCCCATTTTTTCCAAGCTTAGCCCCTTTGTCTCCGGGACCATGCGCCAGCAAAACAGCGCTCCGGAAAGGCATACGAACGCGAAAAGCCAGTAAATGCCTATTGTGCTTTGGAAATTGACACTGAACCAGTGGGTTAGCATCGGAAAGGCCTGGGTAATCAGGAAGGAGGACGTGTACAGAAAAAAGCAGACAATCGCCATAGCCATTCCGCGGTTTCGGTTTGGAAAAATTTCAGTGACGATCACCCAGCTCAGCGGTGCCAGGCCCAGCGTGAAAGCGCCTGTCCCGATGAGCATTGGAATGAGCATGGTCAATGGAGGCAGGCCGAAATGCAGGACGATCGCCATTGTGATATGGCCGACCGCCATGAACAGGACACTGGTGATGAGGAGGGCTCTGCGACTGAATATTTTGATGAGCGGAAAGGCGGCAAGCGTGCAGATAAAAATGAACACATAGATCGGTATCGAACTCAGAATGGCATTCGAACCGATGGAAATTCCGGCTTCGGCAAGAATGGTGGGCGCATAGAGCAGGATCATGTTCACGCCGTTGATCTGCGACAGGATCATCAGGATCACCGCGATGACCAGTGCGCGAAAAATGCCGGGTGCAAACAACTCGCTGAATTTTCCGGGCTCCTGCCGAAGCTGGGACTTTATCTCCTCCATCTCCTCCGTGGCGGCTTCTTTGCCGTTGATGCGGACGAGGATTTTCATTGCCTCGGCCAGTTTGCCTTGCTCGGCGAGCCAGCGCGGGCTTTCGGGGATGGAAACGAGGCCCATAATCAGCAGAATAACCGGTACTCCCTGTGAAGCGAACATCCATCTCCATTCACCTTCAAAAGAAAAGAAATAGCTGACGATCACCGCCAGATTGATGCCAATGACGTTTGACAGCTGGTTCACATTCACCAGCCGGCCTCTCAGATGCGCCGGGGAGAGCTCGGCAATGTAGATCGGCGACGACATCATGGCCAGTCCAATGCCGATCCCGCCCAAAAAACGCCAGAAACACAGGTCCCAGGCGGTAACGGCGAACGCGCATCCGATGGTCGAAATCATGAAGAATAAAGCGGAAGCCATCATGGTTTTCCGCCTGCCGATCCGGTCGGTGAACCATAACCCTGCCAGTGGCCCGATCAACGCGCCGAGCGTGGCGCTGCTGACGGCAAATCCTTTCATAGCGGCCGTCAGCTCGAAATGTTTTTCGATAAACAGGATCGCCCCGGAAATGATGACCAGGTCATAGCCGAACAAAAAGCCGCCGATAGAGGCGACGAGCGCGATTTTGTAAATATAGATCGGGCGATCCTTTTTCTCGGTGTCGGGAGTTTGCACTGGCGTTGTGGTTTAAAGCTCAATCGGTGCGATCAGCTTGTTTTGGATGTTCTGGTAAGGCAACCGGGCGAGGTTACTGGTGCACAGCCCCGGACTGTCGATGTAGAAGCTTTGGCGGGCAATAGGACCGTAGGCCTGCATATGGGACACTGCCGCTTTTACAATCACATACCGCGCGTGCCCGGGATAGATACCCTGCGAATGGAGTTGTCCAAGATCCATCGGCGGAGTTTTGTGGCTGGTCAGAAGAATTTCCGCCTGGTCATTCCGGATGACCGCACAGGGGCCCATTTTGATAAAAATGCCGCCCATGGAAGCCAGGTGTGAATTTTTATTTTCCAATTCAAACTCGCCGTTCGACAGGCGGGCGACAATCCCTTTGAACTGAATGGGCTCTCCATGGAACCCATCGGTTTTGGCCCCGATCGTCTGTTCGGTTTCGCCGCCTATACCGGCATTTATACACGCTTTCACGGCTTCCGGGTCATTGATGATCGCCACAATCCCCGTGCACCCCGATTGCAGCAACGGGCCCAGCACGCCCGTAGCATCGCCGGGGGAGCCGCCGCCGATGTTGTCCGACGCTTCGACGAGCAGCACCGGCCACCCCTGATTCGCTTCCTGGTCCACGATTGCGAGGGTTTCACTGAGCTGAAATTCGGATGGATAGCCCTCGCGGATGTTGGTTTTTAAAAGAAGCAGCAACTCATCGAGGTATGTGTTTGCGGCATGGGTGTTGCCGTAGGTGCAGCAGCTCAGACTAAATCCGCAGTCCGGAATGTCGGCGTACGCAAAACCAGCCCAGACATTGATACAGATAAGATTGGTGTCCCGCGCTTCCATGTCCCGTGCATAGGCCAGCAGGCTTTTCATGGGTTCCTTATCGGTATTCAGTCCCGACGGGGGAATGATAAAGGGACTGCTCCGGAAAATTTGCGTCACATTTTTGTGCGGATAGTCTAAAATCTGTTTTAAAATCTCCGCCGCACGAATGGCCGAATCGCGGGCATCGGTATGCGGGTTTTTGCGGTAACCGTACAAGCAGGTACTAAACTCGCACATACGACCCGAAACGTTGGCATGGAGGTCCAGCACAGCAACTACCGGCACAACCCTGCCCTCTGCGATCATGAATGCATTCAGTTCCTGCAAAAGGTCTCCTTCCACATCCTGCGAGGTTTCGCTCACCGTCGCCCCATGAAGCACGAGGTAAATGCCGTCCAGGGTAGGGAGGTTTTTTTTCAAAGCACTGAAAAAATGTTCATTGAAATGGCGCACCGCTTCATTGGTAACGGTTCCCGAAGGCATTGCCGTCATGTGGATGCCCGGCAATACTTCCCAATGCTGTGCATCCGCAAATGCGAGAAAGCCATCCATCGGAGAGCCATTGCCGCGATTTCGTTCGATGACGTCCTGTCCGTAATACAAACCTCCTAGGACAAATTCGGCGAGGCCGGTTTTCGCGGCTAAAAAAGTGTGGGTTTCGTGAAAAAAGCCCGAAACGAAAATTTTCTTCGATGTCATGGCAGTGAGGGCTGATGCAATGCTGTAAATGCGCGGGTGATCGCCGCTTGGGTCCGGACAAGTTCCTCCGTTCCGTGACTGGTACCGACATACCAACGGCCGTCAGGCAGAAGCAGGACGCCTTCGTGGAGCATAGCTACCCGGAAACGCTCGTACAAGGCCATGTCCGCATCCAGAACCGAAGTGTAGTTCAATGGTTTTTTGTCCAGATGGAAATGGATGCTGAAAACGCTTCCCACACCGGCAGTGACGAGCGCAAAGCCGGATTGCCGGGCGATATCTTCGATGTGCGTACGCAAGGCGTGTCCGTAGGCATGCAATGCCTGGTAAGTATTTCCCGCCGAGAGGATTTCAATGGTGGCGAGCGAAGCGGCCAGATTGATCGAAGAGCCATTGTAAGTACCCGCATGAATGGTAGCGCCTTCGCGAATGACGTTGAAAATCGCCTTCGTGCCGCCGATGGCCGCCATTGTAAAGCCACCGGCGATGGCCTTGGCGTACACGGATAGGTCGGGGCGGAGGTCGAAATATTCCCGCGCACCGCCCAACGCAATCCGAAATCCGGTAATGACTTCGTCAAATATCGAAACAGCACCGTGTTTCCGGCAAAGTGAGATCAGGCCTTTCAGAAAGCCGTGGGCGGGCATGCAGCAGCCGGAATTGGCCAGAATAGGTTCGGTGAGCACGCAGGCAATCTCGTTCGGATGCTGCTCGAAAACCGCTGTCAATGCGTCCAGATTGTTCCATGGCAGCACGATTGTGTCGGCGTATTCGTTTGCGGGCTGGCCGCCGACGGCAGGCGAGGCGGTGCCGAGTTGCTCACGCTGCGGCTTGTAGCTGACCAGCACATTGTTGAGCCAGCCATGGTAATGCCCCTCAAACTTGACGATCTTCTTGCGGCCGGTGTGCGTGCGGGCAATGCGGATCGCTCCCTGCACGGCCTCGCTTCCCGTGTTGCAAAACAGGACTTGTTCCACACCGGGCAGAATATCGACCAGTCGCCTCGCCAGACTAATTTCCAGCTCGTGTTGCGCGCCCAATGTGTAGCTTTTTTGAAGCTGTGCGGTTACTGCCCTGTTGATCGTCTCGTGGTTGCTCCCGACGATCAGCGGGCCCCAGGCCAGGGTGTAGTCAATGTACCGGTTGCCGTCGACATCGTAGAAATAGGGGCCGTCCGCGCGTTCGAAGTATAGCAGCGGTTTCACGTTTTTTCGCATGGAACTCGATACGCCGCCGGGAATTACCAGGCATGCCTGGTCGTACAGCTCCCGGGAGGCGTTGGTTTGCAGATCGAAGGTCATCATCTGTTATAATTTGGTACACCGGTAATTTGGACTGTCTGTTGCGAAAAGGGTCGGCAGCCAGGCCGCACCCAGGCCCGGGCGTTCGGGTGCGGAGAGCATTCCGTTTTCAACGATAATGGGTTGGTCAATGAGTTGTTCGTAAACTACCCGCAAATGTGCGCGAACACTTTCCTGGAACACGACATGCGGGCAGGCCACGGCCACGTGCACGCCGGCGAGCAGCGTAAATGGGCCAGTGCAGTCGTGCATTGTGACAGGTATGTTGTAAGGAATGGCCATTTCCGTGATCCGTTTCGTTTCGGAAATGCCGCCTACCCAGGTAGGGTCGATCATGATGTAATCGGCAGCCTGCTTTTCCAGGATGTGGCGGTAGTCTTCCCGGGTCGTGAACATCTCGCTGACGGCAATGGGAACACCGGCTTTTTCCTGAAATTTTCTCAAAAGATCTACATTGTCGGTCCGGAGCACGTCTTCCATCCAAAGGAGTTTGATATCGCGCATAACCTCCGCAATGCGCATGGCTGCCGCCCATTGAAAAAAGCCGTGGCCGTCCAGCATAATTTCGATATCGTACCCGACCGCATTGCGGATATCGAACAAGGGTTGTAACGCCGTTTTCAGTTCTTTCCAGGAAAGATAAAGCCCGCCCCCGGGTCTGTGCGCGAGGGGGTCGAGCGGCCACATTTTCATGCCCTTGTAACCCTCTCTGATCAATTCTCGGGCATAATCCACCGGGCGGTTGATACTCGTCCAATTGTCTTCCAGGGCTCCCTCAAAACCGGCGCTGCCGTGACCCGGCCAGAAGAGTTTTTCTCTTTCCAGGTTGCCTTCGCGAGGGGAAGTGGGGATGCCGTAGCTGGTGCCGCCGGCGCTGTTGTAGGCAGGGATAGCATCCCGTGTTTTCCCTCCGAGCAACTGCCAAACGGGCATTCCGCAGGATTGTCCCAGGATATCCCACAAGCAAAGGTCGAGGGCTGAAAGCGCGCGAAGTTCTGCGCCGCGGCCCCCGAAATTCATGAAGCGTTCGTAAAAGAACCGCCAATGCTTTTCAATGTCGAGTGGGTTGGCTCCCAGTAGCTTGTCGCTCATCCAGTCGTGCAGGATGGAGCTTACCGCCTTCGGGGCATAGTAGGTTTCGCCGTTGCCCAGTATGCCTGCGTCGGTGTGAAGTCGCAGCATCAGCAAATGCGACTGGCACACGGTTTCAATTTTCGTGATTTTCAATGTATCGGGATTTAGATATTGACCTTGATTTTAGCCCATGTACCATCCGCCGTTTACGTGCAGCTCATGGCCGGTGATAAAGCGGCTTTGGGCCGATACCAGGAACCACACCGCATCGGCCACGTCCTGCGCTGTTGCCCGGAATTTGAGTGCCTGGCGGTCCAGTATAAATGTGTCGAGTTCCGAGCGGTCGTCTTGCCAGAACCTCCGCTCGACGTCCGTCGGGATCGCGCCGGGGCTCACTGCATTCACCCGGATATTGTAGGGGCCGAGTTCCCGGGCAAGGGATCGCGTCAGCCCGAGCAGGGAGCCTTTGGACATCGCATACGGCACACGGGCGTCCCAGCCGCCGCTCAGGATAATGCTCATGACGTTCACGATCGCTCCGCTTCCCAGGGCCCGCATGCCGGGAGCCAATGCCTGGCAGAGGACAAAAGCGGCTTCGGCATTGACCCGCTGCGTATACAGAAACGTTTCCAGTGATATGCCGGGCAACGCGCCCATCGTATCCACGCCGGCATTGTTGACCAGAACGGCAAACGGGCCGAATTTTTCCTGCCAGGTGCCTGACTCTTCCTTCAATGCGGCCAGATCGGATAGGTCGCCGGGGATAAAAGTGACCGCCCCAGCGCCGTATTGTGCATTTAGAAAGCGGGCTTTCGCATGGCCTTCGGATTGCGGCAGATCATGCAGGAAAACCCGGAATCCCTGCCTGGCCAGCTCATCGGCAATGGCCAGGCCGATCCCGCCTGCACCGCCCGTGACCAATGCAGCGGCCCTTGCTTCTTTGTTCATGGCTAATGTTTAATCTCCGACCTTTTTCAGGTTTGTTTCCGTCACGTTGTTCATCGCACTTTTGTCCATCGCATAATGGACCATATCCTTATCGCGGCCCTGGTAAATGGCATTCATGAAATGGCAATCAGCAACTGGCGCCTCGATCATGAAGGGGGAGTAACCGGTTGATATGACATTCATTACCTGTATGTTGTTGATCTTGCCGGGCTGCGACATGGCGCCATAACCCTTTCCGCCGATCAGCACGGCATTGTGCTTTCCGCCGTGTCCGGCCACCTCGCGTGAGACCAGCCCCTGTATGTACACGTGATGAATGCCCGCGCTGTCGCTCGCGCGTATGGCGATGCCTCTGCAAATCGACTCGCAATTGATATTGGTAATGAAAATCTGTTCGGTATCGTCTTCCGGGCCGTTCCAGCGACTGGTGGTTACCATCGTGGAATTGATGTTGCCATTGGAATTGTGCAAGGCCCCGCGAACGTCCAGGCTTGAAAGGGCTATGAAATCGTCGCCCGTAAAACCGGATGCGTTATTGATCCTGAAATTCTTGCATCCCTGCCGCAGGTCGATTCCGTCTTTATTGAACACCTTCACTTTCCGGCCGCCGATTGTGATCTCCTCGGGATTGTGGATGTTGATATCCGATAATTCCACGTTGTGCGTCCGTTCGAAACTGACTGCCCACGCATGCGAATTCCGTATTCGTACATTTTTGAGGGAGAAATTGTCCACTTTCGCGATCAGGATCATGATGTTACGCCAGTCGCCTGTTTGTTTTTGGGAAGGCTTTGCTGCATCGCTGCCGTAGCTTACCCGCCAGTTGCCCTTTTTGATTTCCGTTTCAGGATCGAGCGTGAGTTGGCGCGCCCCGTCGCCGGTAGCACGCGGGTTTTCCGCCCCTTTGAGATATACTTCCCCGATTCCGATGATGTGGATGTTCTTATTCCAGACCGGGGACGTCATTCCAATGCCCACATTGTCGCTTCGGAACATATTATCGCGGCAAGAGTCGGAGAGCTGAATGGTGCAATTATCCAGCATCACCGTAATATCGCTGGGAAGCAGAATGGTCCTGTCGATCTTCCAAATGCCCGAACCATTCGCATTGAGCGCGGGGATGACCACCACGCCGGAGGTCTTTCGCGCTTCGCGGATTGCCGCATCGATGCGGTCGCTGTCCGAGCCTTTTTTAAAGAGATTCGGTGTGATGGCCTGCCCGGCGATCGCTACCGCGCAGGTATGCGCGATGAGCCAGGTGAGCAGTCCTTTTAGGTTAATGCGCATGCGAAACGAGTTCTTTTTTCAAACAATTGATTAATTGTAACCCTCATTCTGGGTGAGCGCGGGGTTGAGGCTGCGTTCCCTGAATGGAATAGGCAAGCGGTACTTCCTTTCATCCACTTCGTAGTATTCGACCAGATATGCCTTTCCTTTGTAGTTTTCCTTGTATTTCGTCATGACAGGCAGCATTTGCCGGGTCCGGAGCAGGTCGAGCCAGCGGTGGCCTTCGAAACATAATTCCACACGCCGTTCTTTTTGGATCAGATCCCGCAGCTGCGCCTGCGCCGTAGCCGGAATGGCAGCGAGCCCCGCACGTTTCCTTACCTGGTTCAGCGGCTGAATGGCATCGGCGGCCTTTCCTGTTTCATTCAACGCTTCGGCGTGAAGCAGGAGCACATCGGCATAGCGCAGCACCGGCCAATCGTTGTTGCCTTCGTTGGCGGCAATGGGTTTGTCCAGAAATTTGCGGGTATAAAGGTCACCGGATGCAGGATAGCGCGCTATCGCTACACTTTTCCGGTTGTCGCCGGCTTCGAATGCATTGAAGAGGTCGAGTGTGCCCTGGTTCGAGCCGGCCGGGTTTCCGCCGCTGGTGATTTCAGTACCCGAGCCGAATGGCGCGAATGCGATCGAGAAGTTGCTTCCTTCCCCGTTTCCGTTGCCCAGGTAATGTACATTGAAGAGGATTTCATTGTTGAAACTGTTGTCTACCCGGAATATATCCTCGTATTTTTCCAGCAGCGTGTAGCTGTTCGATTCAATCAGCGTTTTGAGTATCGCCGCTCCTTCGGCAAACTGTTTGTTGGTCACATAAACCTTCCCCAGGAGTCCCATGGCGGCGCCTTTGGTGACCTTGCCTTTAGCGGGTGGGTCGTAACTGGCCGGTAATGTATTGATCGCCTCCAACAGGTCGGCCTGTATTTGCTGGTATACCTTCTCTACGTTCTCACGGCCAAAGGTGTAGGCCTCTTCTTCGGTGGTAATCTCTTTGAGTGGAAGCGGGATGTCGCCGAAAAGCTGAACCAGGTTGAAATACATGAGCGCCCTGATAAATTTGGCTTCACCTTTGAATTGCTCTTTAACAGCCGCATCCATCGCGACGGCATTGATGCGGTCGAGGATGATATTGGCGCGGGCAATGGAGCTGTACGAGCTGAGCCAGAGCGTTTGAATGGTGGTGGTGTTGCTAAGCCAGGTGAGCTGGTCGAGATCCGCATGGGCCAGGTTATAGCCATTCGCCTCGGAATTGTCCGAGGGGATTTCGGCAAAAAGATAGAAGTTGGAATAATACCCCCTCAAACCGGAGTATAGACCATTGACAGCCGCGGCAAAATCTGCCTGTGTTTTAAAATACTGGTCCTGACGTACAATGGCTGGCGGTTTCAGGTCGACGAAATCCGAGCATCCGGCGCTCACGATTATTAATGCCGCGAGGAGCGTTTTGTAACAAGTTTTCATGGGTCGTATTTTGATGTTTTAGAAACCTATATTAATCCCGAGCATAAAGCCTCTGTTGGCAGGATATGTCCCCTGATCCGATCCGGGCTGGTAAACCGAGGAGCCGTACTGGCTTGGCTCGGGGTTAAAGCCGGGATATTTGGAAAAAGTGAACAGGTTCTGCGCCGTCAGGTAAATCCTGGCCGACTGTAAAAGCACTTTCTTCGAAACCTCCGGCGAAAGCGAGTAGCCTAGCGTGAGATTGCGGACGCGCAGGAAAGAGCCATTGAAAACGGCATAGGAATGCAGTTGCCCCGCGGTACTGAAACCGGAGCGGTTGCCAACCCGGGCATATTTGACATCTTTACCGGGATTGGCCGGATCAAAATAGTTGTCGGCCATATCGGCGATCGCGTTGAAACGTCCCGCCCAGAGTTCGGTATGCCTGCTGGCGCCATTGATGATGTTGCTGCCGAGCACCCCCTGGACGATCACACTCAGGTCGAAGTTTTTATAGGAAACGGTGTTGGTCATCCCGTAAACAAAGTCGGGCAGGCCGTTACCGAGCAGCGTGCGGTCGTTTTCGTCGATATTGCCATCGCCATTGACGTCCCTGATCTTATAGTCGCCCAGGCCTGACCCGGGCCATTTGGCACTCCCGTCGAGTTCTTTCTGGGTTTTGAACACACCGTCGATGATAAAGCCATTCATATTACCGAGAGGCTGGCCTACCTCGATGCGGTATACATTGGGCCAGCCGCCTGTGCCCGGGTTGGCATTGAGCGACTGCCTGCCGCCCAGGTCCAGCACTTTCGATTTATTGTAGCTGATATTGAAGTTGGTCGTCCATTGGAAAGCGCCGGTCGTGTTGCGGCTATTGACATCCAGTTCTACACCGCGGTTACGCAGCTCACCGATGTTGGTCTGGAAAGTAGATGCATATCCGACGATCGCGGGAAGTTCTTTGGCGAAAAGCATCCCGTGGGTGAGTTTGTTGTAAAAATCAACCGAAACATAAAGCCTGTCCTTGAGGAAGGATGCTTCGAGGCCGATATCTACCTGGCGGTTCTTCTCCCAGGTCAGGTGACGGTTCAGGAAGCCGTTTTGATAAACGCCGGGTACCCGTGTGTTGTTGAGACTGTAATTGGCCGCAGTTACGCCGCTCATCCAGGTGAAGTCCCCAATGTTCGCATTGCCGGTTTCTCCGTAGCTGGCCCGCAGTTTCAGCTCGCTGACAATATTCTGATTGGCCATGAATGGCTCCTGTGACAAGCGCCAGCCGGCCGAATAGGACTGGAATACCCCGAACCGGTTGTCCGGGCCGAACCGCGAGGAAGCGTCGGTTCGGACGGAAGCCGAGAGCAGGTATTTGTCCTTGTAATCATAATTAACCCTAGCGGCATAGGACATGAAGCTGTTGAGCCCGAATGCTTGCGAGCCGATCTGGTCGGTTGCCGCGGTAGGGTTGTGGATCAGGTCGTTGGTGAACGTACCGGTGCGCCCGCGTGTGGACGTGGTGGACAGGCGGTATTTCTGCAGCGAATACAGCAGCATTGCCGAAAGATTGTGGGACGTGCCGAAGGTTTTCGCGTAGTTCAGCGTGTTTTCCCAAACCCAATCGGTGTTGCGGCCATTGCTGATCTGGCTGGCGATGCCTTCCAGTCGCGGGTTAGAGATGTTGGCGAACGGCGACCCTGTGTAGCCGAGCGTTGACGGGATGTATTCGTCCACCTGCGTGGTCCCTACGGAAATCCCGGCCTGTGTCCTGAACGACAGTCCTTTCAGCAACTCCCATTTCAGATAGAAATTGTTGAGCACATTGAAAGCATTCGTTTTATTTTCGTACAGATCGAGTACGGCGCGCGGGTTGTGGATGCCCGTTTCCGCAAACCCGTACTGCGTGAACGGAAGTACGTTGTTCTGGCCATAATCGCCGTTTGCGAGCCGCGCGGCCACAACCGGCGGCATCAGCATCGCGGCATAAACAGGCACGTATGCCGCAGGGCCGTTCATACCGGGCGCGGGCTGTTGGGATTGCCGGGTGAAAGATGGCGCAAAATCGACGCCGATTTTGAGCGATTGAGAAAGCTGCGCATCCAGGTTGGCGCGCAGGGTGCCCAGTTGGTAGTCTGTCCCAACCATGGTGCCTTTTTGGGAAACGTAGCTTCCCGACACCGAAAACTGAATGTTCTTCGAACCGCCGCGGGCGCTCAGTTGCACTTCCGACATCGGCGCGCTGCGGAATATCTCGTCCTGCCAGTCGGTGTTGGCGAGTTCCGCCGGGGAGTCATACACGTCGGGATATTTCAGGTTCTGTGCATTGCGGGCGTCTTTGGCGTATTGAAGATACTGGTCTTTGTTCATCACCTTCATCTTCTTGTACACGTTTTGCACACCGGTGTAGGCATTCACATTGAAGCTCACCTTCTCCTCGCGGCCGCGTTTGGTGGTTACGATCACCACGCCATTCGCGGCCCGGGAGCCGTAGATGGAAGCCGATGCAGCATCTTTCAGGATTTCGATCGATTGAATGTCAGACACATTGATGCGTGCAAACTGCGTGGCGTTGGGCAGGGGATAGCCGTCCACGACGTACAGCGGATCGTTGGAGGCTCCCAGCGAACCTACACCGCGTATACGGATCACCGGCCCGGCACCCGGCGTTCCGCCCGAGGCGGATTGTACCTGCACACCCGCCGCCAGACCGGCCAGGGCGTCGCCCGCATTGGTTACGGGGAGTCCGTTGATATCCTTAGCCGCTACTTTGCTGATGGCGGTCGAGAGCTTCTTTTTGGATTGCTCGCCGTAACCGACCACCACGACCTCGTCGAGTGCGCGGGAATCGACTTTCAGGACCGCGTTGACGAATGTCTTGCTATCAACAGCCACTTCCTGCGACAGGTAACCTACAAACGATAACACCAGTATTGCGCCGGATTCCGGGATTTCGAGCTCGAAGTTACCCTCCACATCCGAAGTCGTGCCCCGCTGAGTGCCTTTCAGGATCACATTGACGCCTGGCAGGCCATCGCCCTTATCGTCGACAACCTTGCCTTTGATCAGGTTGTCCGGGGATTTCTTTTCCTGTCCGGTTTGAAGTGCTGCATACAATCCCCGTTGCGGCAGGTCAGGCGCGTCGGCCGGCTTACTGCTGGTCTTTTTTGGTGGTAATTCCGACGGATTTTTGCTTTTATCCCGGGCGGATTTCTTTTCGACGATCACATAGCCGCCGCTTTTTCCCTTTTGGTAGCCCAGTCCCAGCGGACGGAGCACATTTTGAAGGTTTTTTTCAAAGTTACCCTTCATTACCACGTTCCTGACCGGAACCTGGTAATGCTCTACCATGGAATTGAAATACAGGATATCGACCTTATAATGCGTTTTAAATTCCTGCAAAACATCTTTCAGGCCCCGCGTCGACAGGTTTTCATCCTGCGAGGAAACCTGGATGTATGTGGTTGCCTTTGCCACAACCTGACCGATACCCGGCTCGGAAATGGTAAAACACATACCTGATAAGGCAAGTATTCGTATTGTAGTCTTCATAGGAAAGGGTTAAGGGTTTAGAAACCAATGTCAGAATAATGTCCGTTGCCCGAATTCTATTCGTCGCGTATGATGGGCCGGCGGCGGAACACGGCCTGCTACTCCTGTTGCGGCTCTTTGGCCGACAACGTATCGCTGGTAATGATGATCTGGTCGTCTTTGTTCAAATAATTAAAATTGCCGGCCATACTCAGCAGGTCCAGCAGTTCTTCGGCGTCGAGGGCTGTGAAAGAGCCTGAAATAACCTTGCCGGCCAGGATTTCGTCTTTAATGATGATTTTAGTCCCAAAGGTTTCTTCCAGGCGGTTGCAGATTTCCCTGAACGGCTGGTCCTCGAACACAAACCGATGGTATTTCCAGGCCGAGTAGTTCTGGGGCTGAGTTGTATGCGTTCTCACCATCTTTCCTTTCGGGTCCATGCTCACCAGGTCCCCCGGCTTCAAGGTGAGCTGTTGTTTTTGCTGTCCGTCGGAGTAATGCAGCTGAATCTGTCCCGTATTTAGCACTACCCGTGTGCCTGACGACCTTGTGTATACGTCGAATTCGGTGCCGAGGACTTCGATATTCATGTTTTTGTCCGTTTGCACGACAAAGCGCGTGTGGTTTTTCGTGTGCACCACGTCGAAACTGGCCTCACCGGTGAGCAGAACCTCACGCGTGCTTTTACCGAAGCCAAACCGGGGTACGCGGAACGTCGAGTTGGCATTGAGCACCACTTTGCTGCCGTCGGAGAGCGTGATTTTTTTGATTTCCCCAAAAGCGGTTTCATAGGTTTTATACACGATCACATCCCGGGCGAACCAGCCCGCCAGCAGCGCGATCAGCAATCCGCATGCCGCGGCCACCGTCCGCCGGGACGACAGCCGCTTAACCGGCCGGGGCTCAAAAACCACAGCCGCTTCCTGTTCGCCCAACGACATTACCCAGGTGCGATGGCGTTCCAGGCCGGCTTTCACGTCGACATTGTATTGCGCATTCTTTTTTTCCCACTCATAGAGCCAGTCGAAAAATAGCTCCCGGTTGGCGGGATCCTTCACCCACTCGTCGATGAGACTTTTCTGCAAGGCTGTGCTGGCTCCTGCGAAGTAGTTGAAAATGAACTCTTTTGTTATATTTGATTCCATAGGACTTCCATGCTGGCTAAAAAGGCGGACACCATCGGGAACCACTTCTTCCGGAGGTAGTCCCTGATCTGCTGGGTTGCCTGGTACATATGTTCTTTCACCGTTTTGACCGAAATGTCGAGCTCGCCGGAGATTTCCGCATACTTTTTCCCTTCCATGCGGTGCATGACATAAATTTTCCTGCGCCGCTGCGGCATCGCATTCACCACGTGTTCGACGTCATGGTACAGGTCTTCAAACTGCGTAATGTCGTCGGGCTGGTCGCCGTTGTCGATTGAAATCAACGAAGCATTTTCGATCGAGGTGCTTCTGCCCATTTCCATTTTTACATAATTGAACGCGCGGTTCCTTACCCAGGTGAAAAGGTAGGCGCGGAACGAAGTCTGGATGTGGCTTACCGATTTTTCGAGGTAGAGCTTGCAAAAAACGTCCGAAACAATGTCTTCGGCGATTTCTTTGGAGGAAACATACCTTATCGCATGGCTGCACAGGGGCGCATAATACCACCGGAAGAGCGCCTCAATCCCTGCGCCGAAATCGCTCTCGAACGCCTTGCGGATCAGTATCTCCGAATCCAGCGTGGTATCTTTCTCATCAGATTGGTGCTCTGGTGAAAAAACCGTCGCCTTCTTGTGCCCGTACGTTACCTCCTTTTTCTCCATTTTACCGATTCAAAACCTGATAAAGTAAAGGATTGCCTATTTGCTCCTTATTTGAAAGACAATTTTACCCGGTAAAAGTCCTAGTGTTGCCGCAAAAAAACACGGCAAAAATTTTGGGACCTGAATTGGGAGAGCATCTCAATTGTCGGCTAGAATAGTAACGCGATGGCGGCGAGTACATGCCATTGTGGCAACCAAGCCTTTACTTCGCCATATACACCGAAATGCGGCGTTGACGGGTGCAATGATGGTTCTTAGGGAAAGGTGGAATGGGTCTCCCGGTATTTAGGCCTCGAATTGCCAAATGTTTGATTCTTGATCGTGCATGTAATCAATGGCTAGTTGCTGAATCAACATGGTAACACCTTCTTTGACAGCGATTCGGTGCGCAGTTGACCGAGGTTAGGTGAATTATGATTAGAGGTGGACTGATCAGGAGTAAATACTTTTAGCCTGGCGAGGTATCAAATGGTGGCTTCTGCGTATTTAGACCAGTGATTTTCAAAACCCGTTTCATGATACGCATTTGCTTTCTTCTTGTAATCCTGTTTTCTGCGTCATTGTCCATTGCGCAACATAAATCCACCGATACGGCGACGCTGACCGACCCGAGCCTTGACGCCAAAGGCAACGCCTATATGGACCGACAGGCCCACGCGTTTCTTGCAGAAATCAATGCAGCCCTCAAAAAATATCCTCCCAAACTATCGCATCAAGCGCTCAGGGAAACCCACTTGTTGCTGCTCGATGCCGTATTACATGACAAGTATGCCGCGTACAGAAAGCCTGTTCAGGATTTTTTCCATGAACGCATAGCGAACACCCTCGCGGAAATCGAAAATACGAAAGTGCAAAAGGGGGCCATCGTATGGAAACTTTATAACATGGGTTTCATTATCCGCACTAAAACGGTGACGCTAGCTTTCGACCTTGTTGATGGGAAAAGCTCCCGTTCCGACTCATTTGCTCTTTCGGAAAACACCATGGTCCGGCTCATTCGCCAATGCGATATACTTTTCGTAAGCCATTTTCACCGCGATCATGCTGATGAAGCAATCGCAAGACAGTTCATAGACAATGGAAAACCGGTGATAGCCCCACCACAAATCTGGGCCGGGAAGCCGATTCACCAGCTTGTTACCCATTTGAAACGACAAGCCGACACCTTGCAGGAACTGACGCTAAAAAGTGGCCGGAAATTAAAGATCGTGATGTACCCCGGGCACCAGATGGGGGAAACTGAAAACAATGTTCCGCTTGTGTACACACCGGAAGGTCTTTCTTTTTCCCATATGGGCGATCAGATCAACGAAGGGAAGTTTATGATCGATTATGACTGGATTGATGATGTGGCAGGGAAGCACCACGTCGATATGCTGATCCTTCCGAGCTGGACCAATGAGATGTACAGGATCGTAAAAGGATTCAAACCGGAATTGGTAATACCGGGGCATGAAAATGAAATGGGGCACCCTTTGGACGACCGGGTGCCGTTCTGGGGCGATTCCGAATTTCTCCAATTGACTTACCCTGAGCTCAAAGCTTCGTCGTTCAGGACGTTGGTTATGACCTGGGGCGAGTCCTTCCACTATATCCGTCCATAACAAGTTCTTCCCACGGAATACAGACGGCGGCGTAAGCTTACAGGGCAACGGATCAAAGGAAAATTCAGATCAAAGACATTCTGCCGGCTAGGATAGTCGCACCCGAGCTTAAACCTGCCGTTCGTCGGCAGGGGCGAAATAGTGGTTCGGAACTCTCCTTGGCTTTCCCGGCACCTGACAACCGCGCCTTTTCGCAAAAACAAAGTGTGATGACTATTTAAGTCGTTCATTTTAAATATATTTAAATTATTTTGATTTTATTTGTATCAAAATAATGATGATAATAGTATCAAATATTGCTCTTGTTTCAAAACCATTTTTTATCTTTGGTTATCCAACCAACCTTTGAGGCTGAGAGATCGGGGGCCTTGGCCGGGGGCTGCTGAGCATTCGATTCATAAGGCTATTTCTTATTGATGGCTGACTGGAAAACACAGAGTAAAAATTAACCGCATTAAATCTATCAACAACTATGAAATTCGAAATTACGAAAACTAAGGAGGAGGAAGAGTTTGACGAATCCAGCTTCGATGGCATGAAAAAACGCCTTGCGGCTCAATATACGGTCTGGAGGGAGGAGATAGCCGCGAAACTGGAGCCGGTAGTTTATCCGAATCATGCATGGGTGGTCTATGCAGGCAACGATACCCAACAGCCGCAGGCAGCATTCAAGAATCGGGAGTATGCCGAGATTCTGGCTGGCTATATGCAGGGGGCGATCGATCCGGTTCTATCGGAGCGAAGCGAGGTTAAAGCGATGAACCTCCGAGTTGACGAATACAAAGAGCAGGTTAGCTTCGGAAAGATGCCGTATGAAATCATATTGAATAGTAAAGGTGAAGTGTTTGATAGCTGGGGACCAAGTGACGGAATCCCTTCAATCGAGGAGCCAGTGGTCATGAACGAGAAGTTACATGCCCTGGCCGGGACATTCTGGGGATGGACCGGCTGTGAAGCCATTGAAAGCGCTCAGAAGTTGTTTCAGGAACTTAGAGAGAAAGGAGAGGTGTAGCATGAAAACAAAACTTAAGGAGCACTATGTCGCAAAAGCGATAGACCCGGATCAGCTTACTACGCCCTACATTCCTGATTTTTTCAAGGAGTATGGAGCCATGCTTTACCAGTTCGTGCCAACGGTCAAAGGCAACGAATTGTTGCCCGGAGAAGTGAAGTACGGTTATAAGTTCTACCTGCTGGACGATCCCAGTAAGGAAGGGGTGTTTTATTTGTCATCCCACAAGGATATGGATACGTTGAAATCACGATCCAAATTTTTGTCGAGGGTAGAAAAGGAAGTATTGAAGGTGGCGTGAGCAATCATGTTTTGTAAGTATCAGTCACAGCACCTTGCTGGCCCTGCCCGCGGGGTGTTTTTTAGATGATAATGCAAAGGAAACCAATAACTGTACCACCGAACCCAAGCCGTAATTTTCAGTTATGATAAACAGGCCCATTCATGCCGCAGGTACCTGTAAAATGCATATTTGAATAGGCGGGCAATCACGTGATCGCTCGCCTGGCTATCGGCTACTATCCCGGTGGCGTGGAAGAGGTAAGTTTCATCGTATTTTGGAGCATCAAACCGAAGCCACAGGGAGCAGGAGCTTTTCGATTTTATTGTCAAATATCTTATACTGACCGCCGAAGAGCGAAAAGCCATTGCGACCTCGGTCTTTTTCGTAGTTTAAAAAAGGGCTGTGTTGCTTTAAAAGGGCGAAACTTCGCGATAATCCTATTTTGTCATGAAAGGCTGTGTTCGTTCTTACCATGTCATAGACGTGGAGGAACGCACTACCGACTTTATATCGAAGGGAAGTCCGTCACGCCCTTGTGTGTCGTCAGCGGGCAGCCTTCCGGGTATTGTGTTGCCTGCGTGGAAGACAGTATCCTACTCACGTCTGATCCGGATTTGGAGCAGTTGATTTTTGAAAAATTTCCCCGTTTTGAAACGCTGTGCCGCATTCTGCCCGAGCAACTATTTGCAAAAAAACAAAAGGCATTCGCCGATTTCAAAAACGCATCGCCCGGGCGCCATTATCTGAACCTACTCGAATCTAGTCCCGACCTCGTGCGACGCGTGCCCCCTGAACCAGCTGGTTAGTTATCTAAGCATGAAGCCGGAGTCGTTCAGCCGTATCCGCGGACGCGTGGCGAGGCAGGGAAAGCAATTAAAGTAAGCTCGTTGCCGCCCGGTCATTCACATTACTATTCTATTTGAAATGAAGAAGTAATCAGCTGTCTGGGGAGCTCAATCTCGATGCGTGTCACTTGGTCAGTCCCTTCGGAGCGCAGTCTGTCGTAAAGAAGGTGCATTTGTCTGTGTCTGTTTTCATGATACAAGGCTGGAAAATTACAGAAAGCGTGAGTAAATGGGTCTGTCGGACGGATACATACTACGGCAAAAAGGCGGGGGAACTGGTTGGACATGGCGGAAAAAAGCTCAATTTGTTTCTAATTTGGCGAGGGCTTTCCTGGCGAAGTGATTGTCCGGGTTAAGGCTCAAAGATTTTTTAAACATCAGTTTTGCCTCCTCGCGTTTGCCATTGATCATAAGCACCTCCGCATAACTGTTGAAGGTTTGCCATGCAGCGGCGTCGATATAAGTTAATAATTTCAGGGTTTCAAGGGCTTGGGATTTATAGCCGGCAAAACTCAATTCACGGGCGGCGTAGTCCATTTCACCCGCGGAAAACCGAAACTGGGCTGTATCGGTCCTCATCGTTTGAAGATGTGCTGCTGCGTAATCGGTTCCCAAAGTGAGCAGATCGTTAGCATAGACTTTGATCATGGATTTCTTCTGCGGCAGAAACCGCTTTCCGGCCAGGACATTCATCAGGTTTTCACCTGTTCGATGGAGACCATCACTCTCCGCATTATCCAGCACGATGACGGTTTGCCGCTTTGAAAGGTTTCGGAGAAAAATGGTAGCACCGCCGGGTAGAAATCCGGAGTGGGACACAATTTTGCCGCCGGTCGTGTCTGTTGCGATAAACCAGCCTAATCCAAATGTCAGCTTTCCCGGCTCTACAACGGCCTGCCGGCCGGAATTCAGCTTTACGGGTTCGTACGCTTCCTTTAAGCTTCCGGGTTTTAGTAAAGTGCCGTCGGAGAGCGCACGATCAAAACGAAAGAGGTCCGTAGTTGTGCTTGCGATAAAGCCAAGCCCCTGCAAACCGCCAAAACTGATCAGCAAACGCTTATACCGCTGCATGGTATCGACCTTCTGAAACTGGTACGAATAGATGGGCATTCTGTAACTTTGGGCTCTCAGAGAATCCTGCCTGGGCGATGTGGCAGAAAAAGGATAGGTGTTTGCCATCCCGGCTTTCCGCCAGATATTTTGATCGAGGTAATCTATAAATTTTTGCTGACCGACCTTCTCGACGATCAGAGCGAGAACACAATAGCCGGGATTGGAGTAGCGCCAGTTTTCGCCCGGGTCGAATTCGAGTTTGCCATATTTCTTTAAAGCTTCGAGTACCCTGGAGTTGTCGATAATTATGTCGGGCTGCTCATTGACCAATGGATCAAATATTTGAAGGTCAGGCAGACCCGACGTGTGCGAAAGCAGCTGGCGGATGGTGATTTTTTCAAACGGAAATGCCGGGAGGTATTTGCTGGCCGGGTCGTCCAATTTCAGTTTGTTTTTTTCCTTCAATTGGAGAATAGCGACCGCAGTGAAAGTTTTGCCTATGGATGCCAGTTGAAATCGCGTATCCGGATTGTTCTCGACTTTGCTTTCAACATTGGCATACCCGAAAGATTTCTGATAGGATATCTTTCCTTTTTCAGCGATGAGAACGTTGCCATTGAGAAGGTGTTCCTTATGAAGCGATGTAAGCATGCTGTCGATGCGCGCATTCTGACTGAAAACAACATTTTTATGAAGAACTAACAGAAGCGAAATGATGATGCATGAAGATCTCATGGAGGTCGAGTGATTAAGTTTTACTCCGGCATGGCAAGCTTTATGCCAGGATTTATTATGTTGATTATCAATATATTATGTTTGTTTTTGTATGTTAAAAATGTGCGATTTAGCACAAATTTTACTGATTCGCACTTGCCGGTGCAGGTCCTCGGGGAAGTTTTGTACAAATTCAGAGTTCCTTTTTTGATGGGAGGAGCAATCCTGGGAATCTCTTTGGAGGACTGGGAATGACCACTCAATATGGTTTACTGAGAATTAAAGTCATCGACTTGCTTTGATATTCTCTTATGATGTAAGATTCGAAGCCATGCTTTTTAAATAAATTGAAATAAATTTTTGCCTGGTACTTGCATATTAAAAATAAACCTCCCACTTTTGCACCCCCAATCAGGAATAACGGTAGCGCAGACGGCGCAACCACGAGTTCTGAAAGATTCAGAGCAACGTTCTTTGACATGATGAAGAGAGCAAGAAGATAGGTTCGTTAGAAACATTGATGAGCTTCTTCGGAGGTTACATCGCAACAAAATTTACAATGGAGAGTTTGATCCTGGCTCAGGATGAACGCTAGCGGCAGGCTTAATACATGCAAGGCGAGGGGGCAGCAATGTCACCGTCGTACGGGTGCGTAACGCGTATGCAACCTACCTATCACTGGGGGATAGCCCGGGGAAACCCGGATTAATACCGCATAAT